>CAYTGR010000004.1:138502-141804 GCA_964437445.1 uncultured Anaerolineales bacterium
GCCTTTGTGGACCGGCTGGCGTTGGAGCACTGGGGCCGGCCCATCGGGCTTTTCGGCTCCTACGAGTGCGTGGATGACCCGGCCGGCGCGGCGCTGCTGTTGGGCGCCGCGCGCGACTGGCTCCGCGCGCGGGGGATGACCCGGCTGCGCGGCCCCTGGAGCTTCGCCTCGCAGGAGTGGGGGCTGGTTGTGGAGGGCTTCACGCCGCCGCCGGTGATCCTGGCCCCCTACAATCCGCCCTATTACAACGACCAGCTGGTCGCCAACGGGCTGACCAAGGCGAAGGATCTGCTCGTCTATTACGGCGACCGGGCCGAGGGGTACGAAATCCCGCCGCGCTACCTGACGCTGACCGACCGCGTGCGGGAGCGGTACGGCGTCACCGTCCGGGGGTTGGACATGGCGCGGCTGGAGGAGGAGGTCGCCACGCTCGTCGCCGTCTCCAACCGGGCGCTGGCCGGCAACTGGGGCTACTACCCGGTCACGGAGGCCGAGGCGCGCGCGCTGGCCCACGACCTCAAACAGGTCGTCAACCCGGCGGCGCTGCTACTGGCCGAGGACGCGCAGGGCGCGCCGGTCGGCTTCGCCATGTCGCTGCCGGATATCAACCGGCTGCTGCACGGGCTGGACGGCCGCCTCTTCCCGTTCGGCTGGCTGAAGCTGCTGGTGGGACTGCCGCGCCTGCGCCAGTACCGGATGTGGGCGCTGGGCGTCGTCCCGGAGTACCAGGGGAAGGGGATAGATGCGCTGCTCTACCGCCACACCTACGAGGCGCTCGCCCCGCGCGGCGTCCGGCTGGAGATCAACTACGTCCTGGAGGACAACGTCCCCATGAACAACGCGCTGCGCCACCTCGCCGTCAAACCGCTGCGGCGCTACCGCGTCTACGAGGGGGAGGTCTGAACGGCAAGCGGCGCTTGTTGCGTATTGCGTATTGCGTTGCATTGATGCTATAATTGGGATGAATCGTTGAAGGCGAGGTAAATAATGCAAAGAACTTTTAACGTCATCATAGAGCGCGATGCCGAAGGGTATTACGTCGCATCGGTGCCGACGTTGCGCGGTTGTCATACGCAGGCCCGCTCGCTGGATCTGCTCATGGAACGCATCCGCGAGGCCATCCAGCTCTGTCTGGAGGTGGAAACACCACCGATAGAACTGCCGGCCGATTTCATCGGAGTGCAGCGAGTCATCATAGACGCATGACGCCTCATCATCCCCGCCTTACAGGTCGCCAGATGGTGGCTGTGTTGCACCGGGCCGGCTTCGTCGTCCGACGCGTGCGTGGCAGCCATCATTACCGTGGTGCCGGTCCACCGGGGCGAAATGCTGGGACCGGGGTTGTTAGCTCAAATTTTACGCGACTGCGAGCTCCCAGTAGATGATTTGCAGCAGCTCCTGAGATAAAATTCATTGGGCCATGAGTTCTTTGGTGTTGGGGGGTACACGATGAAAGCGCTACAGCCGTTTTTGAAGCCTCTGTTGTTATTGGGCCTGGCCCTGATCGGGGTCGTCGTCGTCAGCTGGATCGTTTTTCCGGACTGGCAGACGCAACCCGGCGGTTTCTGGAAGCTGCTGGGTGTGGCTGCCGTGGCGGTGATCGCTCTGGCTGGGGGCCTGTTGGGTGTGTTGAAAACATGGCGCGAGCTCCAATCGCCGGGCAAATCTAAAGCGCCAGCGCCGCGCTCCCGGCAAGACCAGAGCATGAACGGCTCGCCGGACGGCGAACAATCCATGAAGCACAGCGGCGGCGACCAATCGCAGAAAATGAGCGACTCGCCGCGCGGCAAGCAGCGGATGGAGTAGGGCAAACTTCAGTTTGCCTTACCTTTACAGCGAGGTTACCATGTCCTCTCACCTGGATTACTTCACCGACCGCGAGGCCGCGATTGCGGCCTTTGACCACCTCTGGGAGCACGAGACGCCCTGGATCCTGGCCTACACCGGCCTCTCGGGCAACGGCAAATCCACGCTGCTGGAGTGGCTGGAGGCCAACCGCTGCCGCCGCGACCGGCAGCTCTACGCGCTGTTTGGCCTGGAGGCAGCGCTGAGCGTCAATAGCGCCCTGCACGCCCTGCTGGAAGCGCCTGCCGTGCAGGCAGCGCTGCCGCGCGCGACTTGGGAAACTTATTGCGCGCGCCGCCGCGCCGCGCTGGAACGCCAGAATGCGCGCACCGTGGCCCTGAATCTGCACCAGACCATGAGCGGCTCGCCCGACGGCCAGCAGACCATGACGGTGGGACTGGCCGAAGCGTTGCGCGCCATTGAACGCCAGACCGCCGAGGAACTGGAGGATGCCTGGCTGGAAGGCCTGAGCGCGCTGCCCGCCGCCGGTCGCCCGGTCTTCCTGCTGGACAACTACGACGCCTTTCAGGAACGCAACGGCCTGGAGGAATTGCAGCGCTTCTGGCAGCTGCTGGCCCGCGCCCGGCACTGCTGCTCTGGCCTGCGCGTGATCCTGGCCAGCCGCGAGCCGGTGCGGCACGTCAACGCGATCCGACCGTTAGAGACCGGATTGACCGATGCAGCCCTGGAGCTGCTAATGCCGGAGGACAGTGACCGTTTGTTGCGCGCGCTGGGCGTGAGCGACCCCGCTTTCCGCCAGGCCGTTTACGCCCGACTGGCTGGCGGCCATCCCTTGTTGACCCGCATCGCGGCCGAGGCCTGGCACGCCACCCCCGGCGGCCTGCCGGCAGCGCAGGTCCCGCAGCTCCACGGCCACGAAGCGGCCGCCGAATGGCTCCAGGGGCGGATCATAGACCGGCTGGCCGAACCGCTCAAGAGCGCCGTCCGCTGGGCCGTCCTGCTGCCCCGCTTCAACGCCGAGAGCCTAACCGCCATCCTGGACCTGCCGCGCCCCCTGACGGCGGACGAATTCCGCGCGCTGACCGGCTACGCCTTTATCCGCCGGGTTCCCGACGGTTGGGCCGGGCACGATCTGGTGCGGCGGGTGCAGGCCGTCTACCTGCAGCGCGAACGGCCGGGGGCGCTGCGCGACTTCCACACCCGCGCCCGCGACTATTTCCTGGCCCGGGACGAATCCCTTCTGGCGCTCTACCACCACTTCTTCATTGCCTCTGAGGAAGCCTTTGCGCTCTGGCAAGAGTTGGAGGCGCAGGCCGCTTTTCACTTTGACCACGAACGCTGGGCGGCGCTGACCACCTTAGCGCAAGCGCCGGAACTGCCGCTGGCCCCCGCCCAACAGGCGGAGGTGGTCTACCGGGCTGGTCGCCGCCACTACTACCGTGCCGAGATGGACGCGGCGCTGGACTCCTACCGGCAGGCCCTGGCGCTCTTCCGCG
>CAYTGR010000005.1:0-81919 GCA_964437445.1 uncultured Anaerolineales bacterium
GGACGCGGCGCTGGACTCCTACCGGCAGGCCCTGGCGCTCTTCCGCGCGGTCGGGGATCGGCTGGGCGAAGCCAACGTGCTGCAAAGCCTCGGCGACGTGCAGCGCTTCCGCGCCGAGATGGACGCGGCGCTGGACTCCTACCGGCAGGCCCTGGCGCTCTTCCGCGCGGTCGGGTCAAGGCTGGGCGAAGCCAACGTGCTATTGCCTCTGGGTTCTTTAGAATATGAAGCAGAAAATATTGATAAGGCTACGGCTTTACTATCCCAGGCGCTTGAGCTGTATCGCCTGATTGGAGACCGTTATAGCCAGGCCCGGGCGCTCTATCGGCTGGGCGATTGCGCCAGGCAACAAGGGAATGGTGAGCAGGCTCGCGCCTGTTACCAGGAAGCTTCTGCCTTGTGGCTGGCTATCGGTTTGGCTGACCTGGTTGCACAGATCATCGCGCCGCGTCTGGAACAATTGCAGGGTGGGGGGCCGGCATCCAAGGAACCAGGTTTGTAGATTGGTAGTCGTTTGTAGTCAGCCGCTTGAGCGCCGTCCAGCGTGCTCCTGCAAGCAGCTTTCTCATCCTGATGCTGTGGTCCGTCGTCCGTCGTCCGTGGTCTGTTGTCCGTGGTCCGTGGTCTCCCCCGCAACTTCCGACTACAGATAACTTCCACCCCGCGCCTCTCAACTTAACATAAGATATATAGTCGGAAGATAAAACGGCCGCGGACTACAGACCACGGACCACACAGAGACCGCAGACCACTCTGTTTGTAGTCAGGCGCTTGAGCGCCGTCTCAAGCGGCTGCGACAAAAAGCCTGAGACGCTACACCGCTGAAACGCTACCCCGCGCTGCCACTTGAATCCTCGCCCGGCTGTGTTACAATAGTCCCTTGTGAAACGGAAGGTCCTGTTCATTTCCATTGCGTCCATTGCGCTTCTCGTGCTGCTGGCTTTTCTGGGCGGCTGGCGGGCTGCGCCGGCAGTGCAGGCCCGCTGGGCCACCTGGCGGCAACCGCTCCCGCCCCTGGCCGAGGCCCGGTACTGGCTGGCGCAGGAGTTCTACGGGCCGCTGCCTCCATCGGAGACCCTGACCCGGGGTGCCATCCGCGGCTTACTGGAAACATTGGGTGACCGTTACACAATTTTAGTTGATCCACAGCCGGCACAGCAAGAAAAGCAGAGATTAGCCGGCCGGTATGGCGACGTTGGCGTCACGCTCTGGTGGTTCCCCGGAGGCGGGATTGGGCTCTCCCCCACTCCCGGCGGCCCGGCCACAGTGCTACAGGAGGGCGACCGGCTGTTGGCGGTCAACGGCACGGATGTCACCACCGCACACTCTTTAGACGAAGTGGCCTGGCAGCTGGTGGGCGAGGTCGGTACCCCGGTCACGCTGACCGTGCTGAGGCCCCCCACCCTGACCGTGACCTTAGTCCGGGCTGAGGTCTTGCACCCTTCGGTGCAGGCGCGTGTGCTGGATCAGGCCGCCGGCATCGGTTACGTTGGCGTCTCGCTCTTCACCGACCAGACGCCGGAGGAGTTGCAGGCGGCGCTGACCGGGTTACAGGCGGCCGGAGCGCTGCAGGCGTTAGTGTTGGACCTGCGCAACAACGGCGGCGGCGTGATCGCGCCGTTGCCGCGCATCGGGGCGCTTTTCCTCCCGCCGGGGACGCCGCTCTACCGGGTGACGGAGCGCGGCAACGAGGAAACGGTCACGGCAGCCGACCTGGACCGCCCCCCCTTCACCGGCCCGCTGGTAGTGCTGGTCAACGGGGGCACGGCCAGCGCGGCGGAAATCTTAGCCGCGGCGCTGCACGAGCACGGGCGCGCCGCGTTAGTGGGCCGGCAGACCTTCGGCAAAGGCTCCATCCAGGCGCTCTACCCGCTGCGCGATGGTTCCACGCTGCACATCACGACGGCGATCTGGTTGACGCCAGGCGGGCAACCGCTGGACGGTGTGGGTCTGGAACCGGATCAAACGGTGGAGGATCAGCCGGGCCGTGATGCGGTGTTGGAGGCCGCCTTGAGGCGGTTGTTGCGGTGAAGCGAATAGCAAATGGCGAATAGCGAATGGCAAATGGCGAATAGCGAATGGCAAATGGCGAATAGGGGTTTAACCCTTAACTTGTTATCAGGAGGATATCATGCGTAAAACCTTAGCCTGGGCACTGGGTATTGTGGCGGTTGTGGTGCTCATCGGCGGTGCATTCGTCGGCGGTGTGATCACTGCCGGCGCGCTAGGCTGGATCGGGCGCCGGCCGGCGACCCCCGCGGCCACGGCCGTCCCGCCAACAGAATGGCCCGGACCGGCCACTACCGAACCGGGCGGCTCGGCCACGCCGGCGGCCAACCGGGGCGCGTTTGACTATGAGCTCTTGCAGGACGTGCTGAACCTGCTCAAGCAGGAATTCTACGGCGAAATTCCCGACGCCAAGACGCTGGCCTACGGGGCAATCCGGGGGATGTTGCTGACGTTAGACGATCCCTACACCTCATTCATTGAGCCGCAGGCGGCGGCCATCCTCAACGAGGACGCCAGCGGCCAGTTTGAAGGGATCGGCGCGACGGTACGAATGCGCCAGGATGGCTACCTGGAAGTCGTCCGCCCGCTGCCGGGCCATCCGGCGGAAGCGGCCGGCATCAAGGCCGGCGACCTGATCATCAAGGTAGACGACACCAGCATTGTTGGCCTGGGGCTCTACGAGGCGCTCAGCCTAATCCGCGGGCCGGCCGGCACGCAGGTGACGCTGGAGGTTGCCCGCCCGGGCCAGGAGGATACGTTTACCGTCACCATTACCCGGGCCAGGATTGAAATGCCCATTGTGGAATACAAAATGCTGGATAACGGCATCGCCTACATTCAGCTGACCGAGTTTGACGCCAACGCCGCCGACCGGGTGGAAACCGCGCTCAAGGCGCTGCTCCCAGAACATCCCAAAGGCCTGGTTTTTGACCTGCGTGACAACCCCGGTGGCTGGCTGGGTCAGGCGATCAAGGTTGGGGATATTTTCCTGGACAAGGGCCTGGTCCTCATTGAACGTGACAGCAGCGGTGGCGAACGAAAGTTCTTTTCCTACAACGGCGACCTGGGCGAGGATATCCCCATGGTTGTCCTGGTCAATGGGGGCAGTGCCAGCGCGTCGGAGATCGTCGCCGGGGCGTTGCAGGACCGGGGCCGGGCGGTCCTGATCGGCGAACAGACCTTAGGCAAAGGCTCCGTGCAGCGGCCGCACGACCTGAGCGACGGCTCGCAACTGCGGGTCACCATCGCCCGCTGGTTCACGCCAAACGATCACACCATCCACGGCGAAGGCCTGAAGCCCGATGTAGAAGCTCCCTTCCCTACCGATACCCCGGCGGGCGAAGATCCACAGCTCCAGCGGGCGATAGAGTATTTGCTGAAGGGGCAGTGATAGTTGGGTGAGCAGTGAATATAGTGAGCAGTGAGCAGTAAGGAGTAAGGGGAGTGAGGAGAGAGGGATGAGCGAAATCCGAGTGGTGGCCACCAACCGCAAGGCCTTCCACGAATACTTCATAGAGGATCGGTTGGAGGCCGGCATCGTCCTTTCCGGCACCGAGATCAAGTCGGTGCGGGCGGCGCAGGTGAGCTTGCAAGACAGCTACGTCCAGATCCAGGACGGCGAGCTCTGGATGATGAACGTGCACATTGCGCCTTACGAGCAGGCCGGCCGCTTCGGTCATGACCCGAAGCGGCCACGCAAACTCCTGCTGCACCGCAAGGAGATCACCCGGCTGCTGAATCAGATCCAGATCAAGGGTTACACGCTGATCCCGCTGCGCCTTTACCTCAAGGGCAAGGTGGCGAAGGTAGAGCTGGCCTTAGCGCGCGGCAAGCACCAATACGATAAGCGCGAGTCCATCGCCAAACGTGACGAGGAGCGCCGGATGCGTTACGAGTGGAAGGAGCAGCTGCGCGGGTAGCGGTTAATTTGCCCCTACGGGCATTTGACAAAGCTGCCCTATGGTTTATAATGCGCCCTGCATCAAATTAAGGAGAATATGGATGTCGGAAGCAGGTACCACCACTCAACCCACGTCCATCCAGGAGCTAACGCCCAAAATGCGCCTGGAGGGAGTTATCACCCGTACTGAACTGTACGGAGCTTTTGTCAATCTTGGGCTGGAGCGCGAGGGGATGATCCACATCTCCCAGCTGGCGCCCCGGCGGATCAACAAAGTGACGGATGTCGTCAAGACCGGCGATAAGGTCACCGTCTGGGTGACCAGCGTGGATGCCACGCAAGGGCGCATTGCGCTGACCATGATTGAACCGCCGGCCGTGGAGTGGAGCGAACTGGCCGAAGGGCAAGTGCGCAAAGGGCGTGTCGTGCGCGTGGAGCGCTATGGTGCATTCGTGGACCTTGGCGCCGAGCGGCCAGCCCTGTTGCACGTTAAAGAGATGGGGCCCTACGTGCGCAATCCCTCCGAGGTCGTCAAAGAGAATCAGGAAGTGGAAGTGCGCATCCTCTCCCTCAATCGCGCCAAGCGGCAGATTGATGTGACGTTAGACCTGGGCGATACCCCCAGTGCCGACGATCTGAAGGACGAGCAGCCATTCGTCTCGCCGATGGAACTGGCCTACCGCCAGGCCCAGGAAGCGGCCCGCCAGCGTCGCGGGCGCGACAAGGGGAGTGCCCGCCGGTATGACCGCCGCGACAGTCAGGACGACCTGGAAGATATTTACCGTCGCACCCTGGAACAGGGCAAGCGGTAAACAACCGGTTTTTGATTTTCCGATCCCGATAGCCATTTTTCCAATGGCGCGAGGTTAGCCTCGCGCCATTGCCTGTTTCAGGGCAGTTCAGTGGCGTCTTCAGGCGTTTCTTAGAGGCTAAGAGCGGCCACTACAGCAACTCGCCTATTTCTCAGCCAGTGCCGTCTCGATCAACTGCCGGATTTGGGTGGGTTTGTCGCCCTCCACTTTTTGGCCGTTGATGAAAAAGGTGGGGGTGCCGTTTACCCCCATCTGCTCAGCATCCGGGATCGCATCGTTCTGCAGGGTGTCCAGATAACGATGTTCCTGGCGGCAGGCGCGGAATGCTTCCAGGTCGGAAATGCCGGCAGCGCGGGCGGCCTGCTCTACCGTCTTGCCGGCAAACAGAGCATGTTCAAAGGCAAAATAACGGCTCTGTTCGGCGGCGCACATTCCGGCCTCGGCCAGGTCCAGGGATTGCGAGAAGCTGTAATAATGGACCACATAACGTGCCTGACCTGTGGCGACATAGTCCTTGAGCAAGGGCTCCAATTCCTGCTGATTGAAGGCCTGGCAGTGACCACACTGGAAGTCGCTGAACTCCATGATGGTGACCGGTGCATCTTCCCGGCCTAAAGCGGGGAGCCAGCGGTGTCCTGCCCCTTTTTGTTCAGGATCGGGGTACAGCGCCTCGGTAGAACCATGATCGTAAGCGGTCCCCTCCAGGCCGAGAAATTGTTCACGGGCTGTGGCCGGACGGGGAGCAAAAGCCTGCCAGAGCAAGAAAGCGGCCACCCCCATCCCTACCAGGATCAGCGCAAGCAAGAGGCCAGGGGAAACGGAGCGACTTGCGGTAGAAGTCCGACGGTGGGCCGGGCGAGCAATCTTGGGGGCACGCTGTGGGGCACGCGCACGGGACGATTTGGACATAAAGTAGCACCTCCTCCGTAAATAACGTGAGGGCTATCATACCACAAGAAACAGAGGTTGTCACCTGTTGACCGGGCCGGGAGGATAAGCCATGCCACGCTGGAACTGGACTGCTTTCTGGTTGTTGTTAGGCGTTCTGCTGTTCAATGGGATTCCGCTGTTGGTCTGGCTAACCGGCAGCGAGATCACCACCACAGATCTCTTTGTGTTTGGGATCATAGATGCGCTGGCGTTGCCGTTCCTGGGGCTTTTTCTGTTTGCTTCCCCTATCCAGCGCTGGCTGGAAACACCGCCGCGCTCCCTGCCGGCGGGGCAACGGTTTAACCTGGCGAACAGCTCGTTAGTGGCTTTAGGGGTGATGCTGTGCGCCTTTGGCATTCAGCCCCCCCTGTGGTTGATCGGTTTCTGGCTGACCCACTCTCCCCTTGATCTGCCGGCGTTGGCAGTTCTGGCGGCCATCTTTCTCATCCTTTTCCCGTTTGGCCTGAGCCTGATCCTGCGCCATGTGGGCTGGGCTGTTTGCACTCCTACGGACCTGGTAGTTCAACGCTGGGGACGCCGGCGGGTGTTGCCCTATGACGAGATCGTCCGTTTGGAGACGCGCTGGGGAGAGCCAGCTGCGTTAGCAGTGCGCAGCAAGCGCGGCACGTTGCATTTCAGCACCGCCGGTAAGGATTTCAGTTACCTGTATGCAGCGCTGGATCAACGCTTGAGCGTGCGGGAGCTGACGTTGCCGACCTGGCCGTGGGAACTGCGCTTGCAACCAACCTTTTGGCGCTCGCTGATCGGCGGAATCGCGGCCCTGGTTGGTTTTTTCGCGTTGTTGACCGCAGGGGCCCTGGCCGAGGGAGCCAATCCTCAAATGGGTGCTTTCATGGCTGTGATTGTTGGTCTTTTCGCCATCGGTGGCGCCGTGGGCACCCTTAACCCTGGCCAGCCGCTCTGGTTACGCTGCACTGCTGACCGGATTGAGGCACGTTATTTGTGGCGCCGTCGCAGCTGGGACATGGACACGCTGGTGGAAATCCAGCCCCACTTCGGTCAGGGCTCCCAGGCCAGGCAGCTGGTCACCGTCACCCTGCTTTTTGCCCAGGAGCCTCCCTTGATCCTCCAGGCCCGCCGCGCTACCGAGTTCGGCTATCCGTTGGAGCAGATATACAAGGCCCTGCGCCAGCTCTATCGGTAGGCCCGGAATGTGGTCTGCGTTCGCGCCACGTTGATCCCGAAACTGACGTTCCCCTACCCTATCCACCACAAACGGCGCGATTTCGCATAGCCTTTTTATTTTTCTTAAGTAAACCAAAATCCCAAATTTGATCTCTGTCAGCCTCTTTGACTACGCGAAATAACACGGGGGCTTTGTCACGACCGAGGCGCTTCAGGAGCGTCTTCTATCCGCCGGGCGATGGCCCCGGCGAGAATCTCCGCCTCAAACCCTTCGGCCAACTGGATGCGCGCCCGATTCTCATCTGGATTGTAATAGGTCAAGGTGCCGATAAAGCCACCGATGGTGACCACACGCACCCCTTCTTGCAGCTCGGCCCGCTTCTTTTGTTCACGCCGCCGCGCCTGCCACTGCGGCAGGAAAAGCATGACCAACATCAAACCGCCCAAAACCAACCAGGTCCACCAGGATTGATCCATGTTGTGACTTTCTTCCTTTCTTAAAACGTGAAACGTGAAACGTGAAACGTGAAACGTGAAACGTAAAACGTGATGCGTGCCTATTATACCCGACTTTATGTTTTTTTCTCTTGTAATGATGATTGATGGTAATTTAAGGAGGACAAAGAGGATGAAGATGAAAATGAAGGGAGACTTGTTCGTAGAATTTCCCGCCAACGGGTGACGCCTGACACTTGCCCGGCGGCGACGGCGGGCCTATAGTGAGACGTGAAACGTCAAACGCAAAACGTCAAACGTCAAACGTGAACCGTGAAACGTCAAATTTAAGGAGTAACCTTTATGAGCGATAATCGGATTCGGGAACATCCCATCCTCCCCGTAGCAGAACGCCCCGACGTGCCCTTTACCTGGGAAGGGCGGCCGCTGGTCGCCAAGGCGGGTGAGATGATCGCCTCAGCGCTGTTTGCCAACGGGGTGCGTATTTTCGGCCATCACACCAAAGACGGCGCGCCCCAGGGAATTTTCTGCGCTAACGGGCAATGTGCCCAGTGTATGGTCATCGCCGATGGGAAACCGGTCAAGTCGTGCATCACGCCCGTGCAGCCAGGGATGGCTGTGGAACCGGCCGATGACCGCCCCCCTCTCCCCGATGTGACGGGGGTCCCCCCCCTGCGGACGATTGAGACTTTAGCGGTGGATTGCCTGATCATCGGCGGCGGGCCGGCCGGGCTTTCGGCCGCGCTGGAATTAGGCCAGGTGGGCGTCAAGACGCTCATCGTGGATGACAAAGAACGACTGGGCGGAAAGCTGGTGCTCCAGACGCACAAGTTCTTCGGCTCCATTGAGGCCTGCTACGCCGGGACGCGAGGGATTGACATCGCCACCCGCTTAGAGACCGAAGTGCGGCGCATGGCGAGCGTGGAGGTCTGGCTCAACAGCGTGGCGCTCTCCGTCTTCTCCGATCATAAGGTGGGCGTGCTGCGCGATAACCACCGTTACGTGCTGGTCCAGCCCAAAGTATTGCTGGTGGCAGCCGGGGCGCGCGAGAAATCGCTCGTTTTCCGAGGGAACACGCTGCCCGGCGTCTACGGGGCGGGCGCGTTCCAGACGCTCGTCAACCGCGACCTGATCCGCTCGGCCGGCCGCATCTTCGTCGTCGGTGGCGGGAACGTGGGGCTGATTGCCGCGTACCATGCGCTCCAGGCCGGGATCGGCGTGGCGGGACTGTGCGAGGCGCTGCCGGAGTGCGGCGGCTATAAGGTCCACCGGGATAAGTTGGCACGCATGGGAGTTCCCATCTACACCTCCCACACCATCTTGAGCGCCAACGGGGTGGACGAGGTGGAATCGGTCACGATTGCGCGGATTGACGAGCAGTGGCAACCCATCCCCAGCACCGAAAAATCGTTCAGTTGCGATACCGTGCTCATCGCGGTCGGGCTGGAACCGGTCAACGAGTTCACCGAGAAGGCGAAGGCTTTCGGACTGCCGGTTTTCACCGCCGGTGACGCCGAGGAAATCGCCGAAGCATCGGCAGCCATGTTCACCGGGCGGATGCGCGGGCGACAGGTCGCGGAATTCTTAGGCTGTGCCGTGGCACCGGTCCCGCCGGAATGGGAAACGACCGCCGAGATCCTCAAGAGCCGTCCCGGCGCGACGGTAGCTGAAGAGCTGCCGGAGCGCGAAGAAGGTGTCTTCCCCGTCCTGCACTGTGTCCAGGAGATTCCCTGCAATCCCTGCGTTTCGGTCTGCCCGCAGGGTGATATCGTCATCAAGAGCACCGATCTGCGCGCGCTGCCGGAGTATGTCGGCTGGGAAATCGGCAAGACCTGCACCGGCTGCGAGCAGTGCGTCGCCATCTGTCCGGGGCTGGCCATCACCACTGTGGATTACCGCAAGAATGCCCAACAGCCACTCGTCACCATCGCGCACGAATACGGGCGCGAAAGTATCCAGGTCGGCGACCGGGTAGCGGTCGTAGACATGGAGGGCAATCCGCTTGGCGAAGTGGAGGTCGCGCAGGTCCGCGCGCCCAAGAGCGCCGACCGCCGCCTGCTGGTCAGAGTCCGCGCGCCGGCAGAGATCGCCCGACAGATTGCCGGGATTGTCGTCCAACGGGAAAAAGAGATCGTGGAGCCTTTGGAGTTTCCGGTGGAGCGGCTGGCCGACGACGAGATTCTCTGCCGGTGTGAGCGGGTGACCGTGGGCGAGCTCCGCGCGTTGATCCGCGCCGGGGTGCACGATATGAACGCCCTCAAGGCCCAAACGCGGGCCGGGATGGGCGCTTGCGGCGGCAAAACCTGCACGCCGTTGATCCGGCGGCTCTTCCGCGAGGAGGGTGTGCCGGTAAGCGAAATCACCCCCAACGTAGTGCGGCCGCTCTTCGTAGAGGTCCCGCTCGGTATTTTTGCCGGCACCGAGTCGGAGCAGGGCGAAGCACCATGGACGCAGTGTGAGCTCAGCACCGAGGGCGCTGAGTCCCACAGCCTGTAATCGGGCAGTCGCAAAGTCAGGAGTCAAGCAGTCATGAGCAATACCTATGACGTGATTATCATCGGAGCCGGTTCGGTTGGTACACCGGCGGCGTTTTTCATGGCCGAGGCGGGCCTGAAGGTGCTGGTGTTAGAGAAATTTGCCAGTGCCGGCCAGGGTTCCAACAAGGCAGCCATCGGCGGCATCCGCGCCACCCACTCCGACCTGGCAAAGATTACGCTCTGCCTGAAAAGCATTGAGATCTTTTCCACCTGGGAGGAGCGTTACGGCGACGACCTGGAATGGCAAGCCAATGGTTATTGCTTTGTCGCCTACCGCCCGCAGGAAGAGCAGACACTCAAGAAGTTGCTAACCCTCCAAAAACCCTACGGGTTGAAGATTGACTGGTACGATAAGGAAGCGCTGTTGGAGATTGTGCCGGCGCTCAATCCAGAGGGGCTGCTCGGCGGGACCTACAGCCCGGAGGATGGCAGTGCCTCGCCGCTGCTTTCGGCGATGGCTTTCTTCCGGCGGGCGCGGGAACGCGGGGCCGAGTTCCACTTCAAGGAGCAAGTGACCGGAATCCTGACGCGCGGTGGCAAGGTCGTGGGCGTCAAAACCGACCGGGGCGAATACGCCAGCGAATGTGTCATCAATGCCGCGGGGGCGTGGGCGAAAGAGATTGCCCGGCTGGTCGGGTTGGATGTCCCCGTGCGGCCCGACCTGCACGAGGCCGGGATCACTGCACCGGTTGCGCCCTTTGTCGGCCCCATGATCGTGGATCTACGCCCCTGTGAAGGCTCCAAGAATTTCTATTTCTACCAATACAAACGAGGGCAGGTGATTTTCTGCATCACGCCGTCGCCTTCCATCTGGGGCGAGGATCGCAGCGAGACCTCGGAGTTCCTGCCGATGATCGCGCCACGCATGATCCAGGTGATGCCCAAACTCGCCAACGTGATGGTCCGCCGCACCTGGCGGGGGATGTACCCCATGACGCCTGACGGTTCGCCCATCGTGGGCCGGGTTAAAGAGATAGAGGGGTATATCAATGCGGTGGGAATGTGCGGGCAAGGGTTCATGTTGGGGCCGGGGCTGGCGACCTACCTGGTCAAGCTGGCAACCCAAACCACCACGGCAGAGGATGAGCGGGTGCTGGCCGGATTGAGCCTCTACCGGAATTTCGGCGGGGAAGAGGCGCTGAAGTAGCCGTCAGCAATCAGCCGTCAGCTGTCAGCCATCAGGAAGAGGGCCGCTCCAGGTCGGGGTCTTGACTTGGAGCGGTCTCGTTTTATACTCACCCGTAAGGATCGCAAACTCAAGAGCGGTGGGATGAAAATGTGAGCAGTGAGCGGTGAGCAGAAAAATGTGAGCAGTGCGCGGTGAGCAGGAGACAGGAACTGCTACCTGCTGCTCTCTAATCACTCCTTAACTGGTTTCTATTTTCTTTCAGAGGAATTCCTCATGAACTGGCGTTCACCAGCAGGGGGATGAAAATGTGAGCAGTGAGCGGTAAGCAGGAAACAGGCACTTCTGCTACTGCTCTCTGCTCACTACTTAACTAGTTTCTATTTTCAAAGGAGTCCATGGGTAACGATTACGACGCGCTGGCGTTGCGGCTTCATCCAAAGTACCGGGGTAAAGTACAGGTGGCCCCCAAAGTGCCGGTCCACGGGCTGGCCGATTTCGCCATCTGGTACACGCCAGGCGTCGCCGCAGCCTGCCGGGCCATTCAGGCCGACCCGGAACAGGTGTGGGCGCTGACCAATCGGGGCAACACGATTGCCATCGTCTCCGACGGGACGCGCGTCTTAGGGCTGGGCGACACCGGCCCGGAGGCCGGGCTGCCGGTGATGGAGGGCAAGGCCCTGCTCTTCAAGCTGCTCGGCGGGGTGGACGCTGTCCCGCTGGTGCTGCGGGCCACAGAGCCGGAAGCGTTCATGGCGGCAGTCCGCGCGCTGGAGCCGTCGTTCGGCGGCATCAACCTGGAAGATATCGCACAGCCCAAGTGCTTCCGCATCCTGGATGAGCTGCGCGCCACCATGGCCATCCCGGTCTGGCATGACGATCAGCAGGGGACGGCAACGGTGACGCTCGCGGCGGTGCTGAACGCGCTCCAGATCGTGGGGAAGACGTTAGGCAACGCGACAATTGCCATGTTAGGGATGGGGGCGGCGAATGTGGCTAACTACCGGCTGCTTAAGGCCGCCGGAGCCGATCCCGCCGCGATCATCGCCTGTGACGAGCGGGGCATCCTCCACCCGGGACGTGCCGACCTGGCCGCGCAGGCCGGGAGCGTGCCGCAGTGGGCCATCGCGCAGGAAAGCAACGGCGACCGTCGCACCGGCGGCGCGGCGGAGGCTATGCGCGGCGCGGACGTGGTGGTCGCCTTCAGCCGCCCGGTGCCGGGAACGATCCAGCCCGCCTGGATCAGCACGATGGCGCGCGATCCGATCGTCATTGCGGGGGCCAACCCGGCCCCGGAGATCTGGCCGGCGGAGGCGCTCGCGGCGGGAGCACGGATCGTCGGCACAGGGCGGAGCGATTTCCCCAACCAGGTCAACAACTCCCTGGCCTTCCCGGCGATTTTCCGGGGCGTGCTGGACGTGCAGGCCACGGCAATCACCGACCGGATGGCGGTCGCCGCCGCGCTGGAGCTGGCCCGCTGCGCCGAGCTGCGCGGGCTGCGCGAGAATCACATCCTGCCAACCATGGAGGAGACGGAAAGCGTGCCGCGCGTGGCGGTCGCCACTGCACTGGCGGCGCAGGCGGAGGGACTGGCTCGCCGTCCAGGCACGCCGGACGTGCTGCGCAGCCGTGCGGAGGCGGCTATTGGAGAGGCCCGCCGGTTGCTGGCAGCTCTGATGCAGGAACAGGTCATCCCTGATGCAGAATGAATTTGAGTTCCTGCGTTTCGTGACCATCGGGCAATACCTGCCCACGGGGTCGGTCATCCACCGGCTGGACCCCCGGACCCGGCTGATAGCAACCGTATTGTTCCTGGCCGCGATCACTTTCACCGTACAACGGTGGGGATTGGGCCTGGCATTGGTGACCGTGCTGGGGGCATTGGGCCTGGCGCGCATTCCCCTGAGCTATGCGCTCCGCGGGCTACTGCCCCCGCTGCCCTTCCTGCTGATCTTAGGGCTCCTGCAAGTATTCTTCAGCCCGCAGGCCAACCAGTCACCTGCTTTGTTCCAGGCCGGACCGGTAGCGATCACGGGAGCCGGTCTGTGGGCCGGAGCGGCGTTGCTGCTGCGCTTTGCGTCGCTCATCTTAGGACTGAGCCTGGCCTCCGCCTGTCTCTCCACAACCGAGATGGTACGCGGACTGGAAGCGCTACTGCGCCCGCTGACCCGGTTGGGGCTGCCCACCCACGACGTCGTGTTGGTGATCCAGGTGACGCTGCGCTTCCTGCCTTTCCTGGCCCAGGCCGCCGAGCGCATTGCCAAGGCCCAGGCCTCACGCGGGGCCGATTGGGGCACCGGCCGCGGCGGATTGCTGCGCCGCGTGCGCCAGGCCCTGCCGTTAATCGTCCCGCTGTTTCTGACCGGATTGCGCCGCGCAGAGAACCTGGCGTTAGCGATGGAAGCGCGCGGGTACGGCGGGGGGCAGGGACGTACCTCCATGGTGGAACTGCACTTCCACGCGGCGGACGGGCTGGCGTTGGTGCTTGTCGTCGGAGTCGCGGCAGCCATTCTGTGGCTTTGATCACTCAGCTATGACGCGATGGCCATCCCCCGCGCTTTGTACGGTGACGGTCAGGCTGCATCGCGCATCGTCACCGCTTTGCTGACCAGTAGTTGAATAAGATAACCCATTATCAACCGGAAAGGTAACAACCTGGGTTAAAAGAGTTAATGCCGGAGGTGAATCCTATGAGCAACCGCTGGGTCCGCTTACTGGTAGCCGCAGGGGGTGGCCTGCTCTCACTGGCCGCCCTGTTATACGCCTATGCTCTCCCTCTGCGCGCCCGGCGGTTGGAGGTCAGGATGGCTCAGGCGGGCGATGTGGTGATCAACGAAGTAGCCTGGATGGGGACGGCTGCGGACTATAACGACGAATGGATAGAGCTTTACAACACCACCAACCAGGCGCTCAATCTGAACGGATGGCGGTTGCGCGCCGGCAGCGGGACGCCCAATATTGTGTTGACCGGCGCCATCCCGGCCGGCGGCTATTATTTGTTGGAGCGCACCGACGATACCACGCTGTCTGACATTCCGGCCGACCAGATTTACACCGGCGCTTTGAATAACACCGGCGATACGTTAACCCTGACCGATGCCCTCAGTCAGGTGATAGATACGGCCAACGGTAATGGAGGCGCCTGGGCCGGCGGCACCAACACTCCCAAAGCGACGATGGAACGGGTGGAGCCAACCGCCGCCGATAGCGACAGCAATTGGAGCACCAACACCGGCCTGATCTACAACGGGCTGGATGCCAACGGCCAGCCGCTTACCGGGACGCCCGGCTGCCGCAATTCGGTGGCAACGCCGGCCGCCGAATTGCTCTTACGAGGGAACAGTCTCACAGACACCCTCCCCGGAGCAACTTTGACTTATACCCTGCGGCTACGCAACGCCGGCAACCGTCTTGCCATGGATACTCGCATCACGGCCAGCCTTGCCGCAGGCATCACTTGGCTCACACAAACTGCGCCCTTTTCTTTCACCCTGCTCACCCCGCAAACGTTAATCTGGGAAGCCGGTAATCTTCCCATCAGCACGACCTACACCACCTTTACGCTTGTTGTCGCTCTGGACGACGAACTCAGCGGAACTATTGTCATACCGATGACGGCGACTGCCACACTTCAGTCGGTAGAAACGCCCACCATTCGGCTCTATGCGTTAGCACCGACCAACTATGCCGGCAGCGGCGAAGCGGCAGCGCTCATCAACCTCAGCCCCTACACCGCCACCGTGGGCGGCTGGTGCCTGGATGATAGCGCCAGTTCTGCCAACCGCATCTGCTTCCCGCCGGCAGCCACGTTACCCCCCGGTGAGATTCACTGGTTGGCGGAAAATGCCACAGGCTTTGCACCGGTCTGGGGCTTTGCCCCGCAATGGACCACCGCCACCCTCACCGGTCAATGGCCGGGGTTCACCGACGACGGCGAGGCGGCCTACCTGCTGGATGCCAGCGGGCAGGTCCAGGATGTGTTGGCTTATGGGAAGGGCAGCGCCACCCAGGGCTGGACCGGGACAGCCGTCCCCTACCCCTACGCGGGTTTTGGCAGCGGACAGGTGCTCTACCGCAAACTGGACCCCACCACCGGCCGGCCGGTCACGGATACAGACCAGGCCACCGATTGGGCCCAGGATCCCGCCGATCCTTTCAACGGGCGCAAGCTCCGTTACCCCGGTTGGGACCTGGAAACGCTCTTCTTCCCCACCGAAATCAGCGCCACCGCCGCTTTGACGATAGCAGTAGCCCCCGACGGGCTCCTTCCCCTGGTCACCCAAACCATCGCCGCGGCCCGGAACAGTCTGCGGTTAGAAGGCTATACGCTGGAGAGTATCCCGGTTTACGAGGCCCTGCAAGAACGCCTGCAGGCCGGGGTGGTAGTGACTATCCTGCTGGAAAGCGCACCGGCCGGCGGGCTTTCCAACGAAGGGAAATGGATCGCGCAGCATCTGCACCAACCGCCGACCAGCACGGTCTACTTTATAGGCAAGACGGCGGCCCGCTACCGCTACCAGCACGCCAAGTTCATCCTGGTGGATGACCAGCTGGCGCTGGTGAGCAGCGATAACTTCGGGGAGAACTCGCTCCCTTCTGATCCCAAAGAAAACGGCACATTAGGCCATCGGGGCTTTGCGGTGGTCACCGACCAGCCAGACGTGATTGCCGCCCTGGACCGGCTCTTCCGGCTGGATTGCGACCCGCTCCATCATCTGGATGTGGCCCCCTATGATAGCAGCTACGCGCCGCCGGAAGGCTTTGTCCCGCTGCCGCCACCCGATTGGACCACTTACACCGCGCCCTTCACCGCCAGCCTCGTCGCCACCGCCACCCACCTGACCGTGATGCACGCCCCGGAGCACAGTTTGCGCGCTCAAGATGCACTGTTGGGACTGCTGGGCCAGGCCGGCTCCGGCGATACTATTGCGGCGCTGCAAATGAACGAGCCGACTACCTGGACCGTGGGCATTGGCGAGGTAGGGTTGAACCCGCGCGTGCAGGCGTTACTGGCGGCAGCGCGCCGGGGCGCAGCCGTGCGCCTCCTGCTGGACGACTACTACGAAGACGGCAAAAATACTGCCACCTGCCTCTACCTCAACGGCCTGGCCCGCACCGAGTCGCTCAGCCTCAGCTGCCGGCTGGCCAACCCGGCCGGGCTGGGCATTCACGCCAAGCTCTTTTTGGTGCAGACCGGCGCAGAGCATTGGGTCCATCTGGGCAGCCTCAACGGGACCGAGACCTCCAACAAGGCCAACCGCGAGGTGGCGCTGCAAATGGCTTCCCCGGCGGCCCACGGCGCCCTCAATCAGGTCTTTGAGTATGATTGGGCTCGCAGCCACCCACCCTACGATGTCCATGTCTATCTGCCCTTAGTGCTGCGCGACTACCGGGGGCCTGCTCAATATCCGCTCATCTCAGAGGTTTTCATCAATCCCAATGGCGATGACGCCAACCAGGAGTGGATTGAGCTCTACAATCCCGGCCCGGCGGTGAGTCTGGCCGGCTGGCTCTTAGGCGATGCGATCAACGCCGGCGACTATGGCGATGGGCGGTATCAGTTCCCGGCCGGTGCGGCGCTGCTACCGCAACAGGTGATCGTGGTAGCCGCCTGCACCACCAACTTTGCTGCTGCCTATGGCTTCAACCCCGACTACGAGTGGACCAACTGCAGCCCCACCGTCCCCGATCTCCAACCGGTCGGCACGTGGGAGGGATTTGGATTGGCGTTGGGTAACACGCAGGACGAGGTCGTACTCCACAACCAGGCCGGGGGGATGGTGGATAGCGTGGCCTGGAACGGCGCACCGCGTCTGGGAGCGATACCTTTCCCGCTGCCAGAGCCGCCCTTCCCGTCAGGCGCGTCGCTCAAACGGTATCCGGCCTGGGCCGATTACGACGATTGCAGCCGTGATTTTTATATCAGCTTCTCGCCCTCGCCCCGGCTGGTAAGTGGGCCGTAAACGCGAACCACAATATAGACAGAGAGAGCGGTCTGTCATCGGCGGCCCGTGGTCTGACCGCGCGCTATGTGTCCATCGGATTGAAAGAGGGCGGGGGAGTACCCCCCCGCTCCACATCCAGGCGAGCCGAGATACCGCCGCCGAGCAACAAGATCGCGCCCAGCCATTGCTCCCACGCCAGCCGGTCCCCCAGCAGCAAAAAGGCCAGCGCCAGACTGATACCCAGCTCTGTCAGGTTGAGGATGGCGGTCTGCACTCCTCCCAACCGCTCCAGGCTCAAGAACATCGCCAGCCGCGAGAGGGCCGTCGTCAGGCCCAGGGTCACAATGGGCCACCAGCCGGCTAAGGTATAGGTCGCCATAGGCCCCCCACCCCCCAGTCGGGCCACGCCCACCGTCAAAGCCATGCCAGTGATAATGTAAAGGGTCGCTGAAGGCGAAGGGACATCGGCCAGCACCCACTGCCCCATCACCAGATGCCAGCCATACATAGCCGCGGAAGCGATCATCAGCATCACCCCCAGGTAGTTGGGGGGATTCTGCCTGGCCCAGGGAGCGGTCACCAGCACCGCCCCGCCCAACGAGAGAAGCATCCGAGCCAGAGTTAGCCGGGTGATATGCTGCCCGGAGGCCGCCAGGAAAATGACCACCCAGAGGGGATAAAGCGCGTTCAACAACGCCGCCCGTGAAGCGTCCAGCCGTCCCAAGCCGCTATAGTAGAAGAGCGAGCCGAGGCCGTTGATGACACCAACCAGCAGGCAATAAAGCAAATCGCCCCAACGCAGCCGAATGAAGGCCCGCCAGAAGAGGAGATAGAAGCTCCAGAGCAACAGGGCAGCCACCAGGGTCCGCAGCGTCGCCAGGCTCAGCGAGGTAACCCCAGCCCGGTAAGCAAACTTCCCCAGGATAGGAGCCCACCCCAATAAAAACGAGGCCAGAAAAGCGCTATAGATGCCTCGCTGCCGGTGCAGGTCCTCTGCGCGCCGCTCCTCATGCCCGCCCACTGTGACCATCCCTATGACGTTTTTTCATCGCCAGGCGCGCCCAGGGCAAACCTGGGGCCAACCCGGTTGCCGCTTTGCCCGCCCGCTCTTCCATGATATACTTCATACCAATGAACCGGCGGCAGAAACGCATCCTGATCATCTTTGGGATAGTGGACCTGATCGTGGTAATAGCCCTGGGGGTCACTTTGGGACACGATCTATGGTCGTCGTCCCCCATCCGCACTGACTTCCTGCCAGCGGCCTGCCCCCAGGGGCTTCTCCAAGCCCTGCCGCCCTCGCTACAACCGGCCGTGGCCTGGACACCAGACCGCCTTGACCTCACGCTGAATGCCCATTACGCCGCGCCCACCCCGCCGGCCGAGACTCCGCAACTGCTCTGGAAGGCCCTGGACGGCATCGCCGCTATGCTGCGCCTCGGCTGTCCGGCTCCGGCACAGGTCACCATTCGGCTAACGGCCAACGGAGAGACGATCACGCAATATCACATCGTGCAACTGGATGGTGCCGAGCTCGCCGCCTGGGCCGCCGGGACCCTTTCCGAGGCCGAGCTGGCAACCCGTGCCGCTTATCGCCAGCTGTCCGGCCAGGTCGACGGAAAACCGTGACCGCCCCACCCTCTCAACGGGTAGAGACCTCTACCACCTGCACTTGACGGGCTACCGTGTCCACAATCGCGTAAGTAACCCGCCCAAAGCGCCCCATCAGCTCGCCAGGGTTCAGAAGAAGAGCGGCCCCTACCCGCTCGTAATGCTGCAAATGATCGTGGCCGTAACAGGTCAGATCGTACATGCCGGAGCGCGCCAGGGCCCGGCCGATGCGTGGATAGTGGACGGCTGCGACCCGGTAGCCGTTGAAATCCAGCTCGGCAATCTCCCCATGGATGGTGACATTGCCGACCTCATGCGCGATCTCGGTCATCAGCCATTTGTCGCCGTCGTTGTTCCCCCACACCACGTGCAGTGGGCCGTGAAAACCCTCCGAGAGCGCTTTGAGGCTGAACGGGGCGCACAAGTCGCCACAGAAAATCATCGCTTCAGCCTGGGCCATCCCCGGCAAAGCCCGCTCCAGGACCCACAGGTTATCATGCAGATCAGAACAGATTGCCAGTTTCACTCCGCCTCCTGGAGGCCCGCTCAGTGCGCGCCGCTTGCCGCGGGCCGGAGAGCCGCTAACAACCGCTCCGGCTCGTTCGTGATGAGTGCATCCACGCCCCACGCCGCCAAACGCGCGGCCAGGGCCGGATCGTCCACCGTCCAGGTGGCTACCCGCAGTCCGCGCCGGTGCGCCTGCTCCACCAGCGCCGGCGTCACCAGCGCGTGGTGAGGATGGAGCGCCTCATGCGGGGTGAGGGGGGCCAGCCAGCGCTGGCGCAACGGGAGCGGCAACGAGCCATCATAGAGCATCCCGGCCGGAATGTCCGGTGCGTAGCGACGAACGCGGCGCAGCGCCAGCGGGTTGAACGACGAGAACCAAACCCGCCCTGTCAACCCCAGCCGTTGCACTAACGCGGCCACGGTCGCTTCCAGCCCGCGGTCACGTGGGGAGAAATCTTTGAGCTCAATATTGATCAGCAACCGGTGTCCCACCGCGGTCAGCACTTCCTCCAGCGTGGGGACCCGCTCGCCGGCAAACGACGCATGGAAACGCACGCCGGCATCCAGCGCCTTGACCTGGGCCAGCGTCAGGGCCGTCACCTGGCCGGAGCCATCGGTCGTGGCCTCCACCGTCGCGTCATGGATCACTACCGGGACACCGTCGGCGGTGAGATGGACGTCCAGTTCCACGCCATCGGCCCCCAGATCAGCCGCCAGCCGGAACGCCGCCAGGGTGTTCTGAGGCGCGGCGTGGCTGGCCCCGCGGTGCGCCACAATCAGGGGCCGTTGATCCCACCATGTATCAGGAAATTTAGCCATGTATTACAGCTCCACGAAGTAGGCTTGCGCAGCCCGATCAATCAGCTCTTTGCTGAGCAACGGCGGGACGTTCAGGTAGCGAGCAATGTCAATGATTTGGTCCACCAGATCCCGTGGGTGACAGGCCCGGGGCTGGCGGCGCGTCTTGATGTAATGCTCCTGGATCAGATAGGCCAGCGCCCGGTCGTCCAATTGGATATTCTTGGCCTGGCAAACCCGGCGGAAAATCTCGCGGTACTCGTCCCAGGTAGGATCGTTCACCTCTATCTTATGGCGGATGCGGCGCAGGAAGGCTTCATCTACCAGATCCTTCGGAGCCAGGTTGGTGGAAAAGACAATCAGGACCTCAAAGGGGATCTCTATTTTGCGCCCGGTGTGCAGGGTCAGGAAGTCCATCCGCTTTTCCAGCGGGACAATCCACCGGTTCAGGAGGTCACGTGGGCGTACCTGTTGCCGGCCAAAGTCATCAATCAAAAAAATGCCGCAATTGGCCTTCATCTGGAAAGGGGCTTCATAGTATTTGTTGGTAGTATCGTAGACCAGGTCCAGGCCCTCCAAGGTGAGCTCGCCCCCTACCACAATGTAGGGCCGGCGGATGCGCAGCCAACGCGCGTCCACGCGGGAGGTCTGAGGAGTCTGGTCGGTAATGGGAATATGATTGACGTTGTCAAACACTTTGATGATCTGCCCCTCCACCTCCACCGCGTAGGGAATGTAGATATCGCCCTCCATGAGGATGGAACCGATGGCCTCGGCGATGGAGGTTTTGCCGTTGCCCGGGTTGCCGAACAGGAAGATGGAGCGCCCTGAGTTGACGGCCGGCCCGACCTGTTCAAAGGTGGCCTCGTTGATGACCAGGTGGCCCAACGCCTGGCGCAGATGGCGCTGGTGGACCGTCACCTCCTTCAGCCCTTGCTGGCGCACCGAATCGTTGTAGACCGCCAGCGGCACCGGCGCCCAACCGGCATATTGCGAGCGTTCCAGAGCATCGCGCGCCATCTCGCGGCCTTTGGCGGTGAGCACATATTCGTAGGTGGCCTCCGAAAGGCCCCCCGCGCCGGTCCCGCGCACCTCGCACGACTTCTCGCGCTTAAGAAAATCCAAAATTTGATCCACGACACCGGCAAACGGTAACGCCATCTTTTCCGAGAGTTCGCGTCCCGAGAGATAACTCTCAAAGTAGAGGGTTTTGAGCGCCAGATCGGTCAAAAAGCCGATGTTCAGCCCGGTATCGCGGATAGAACGGGGGGCAGCCGGCAGAAAAGGGCTGCTTACCAGACTCGGTTGCTTCTGTGCCATATCAACCTCCCATCAGTGCTGGGTACAACAAAGCGCAAAATCGTTTTTTCATGCTACTTTCATTATACGCCAGCCCACGGCTGAGACAAGGTAGATAAGATTTTTGCGGGCAGCATGGCTGCCCGCAAAAACCAAGTGTTATCCCGTCCCTGTTAAGGGACCGCGGAAAGTACCTGCAACGTCGTCCCCTCAGTACGGCCCCAAACCTCAGGGAAATAAAGCTCAGAGGCCGTCGCCGGGAGAGCTTGATAAACACCGGGCACGGCTCCCCGCAACAGGTAAGAGATCCGGTAAGTGCCGGCCGGCACCTCGCGGGCAAAGAAGACGGCCCGCTCATCGCGCAACTCCTGCTGGTCAAAGGGATTCCACCACGGGCGTGAGTCGGTCACGTTCTCCACCCCCGGCTCAGGCAAAGCCTGTGCTTCGGTCAACAGGGCCGGGTTCACCGGCTCCATCCCCGCCGGGTAAGGATCCTCCACCGTCAAGAAATAGCGGGTCGCAGGCACAACCAGGGTCAGGTGAACTTCCACCAGCTCCCCGGAGCGGACCCTGGTAAGCGGCGTACACGGCGGCAACGTTTCCCCGGCCTGTTCCTTGCCCACGGCCGGGGTGACGGCACAGTACTCCCGCCGGATGCTGATTCCCCGCGCCTCGGCGGTGACGGTGGCGGCCGGCTGAGACAACGCCAGGTGCGCCGTGTAGTAGAGACGCCCCTCCCCTTCCCCACGAGTGACCTCCAGCGCATTGATCCGGTCGCGCCAGAGCTGCTCCAGAGACACTTTCACCTCGGCGGGCGTGCTGAGGGTGGCGGCATCGGCTTGTCCGCTGCTCAACGAAGCCCCGTTGAGCACTGCCCCCCAACGATAGTTGGCCTTGAGTTCACCGCTGGCCGCCATGTAATCCGACAGCGCCAGCAGCGCCCAGACGGTTTCCTGAGTGGTGGTCCACCCGTCACCGCGCCGGGCCACCATCAGCCAGCGGACTGCCGGGACGAGCAACGGGTCGTCCGGCGCAAAGCGGGTCAAGAGCGTCACGATGATGGCGGTGGCACGCGTATCGGTGGCCCAATAGGCGGGTGCGACGTCCTCCCAGTGAGCGCCCGTGGCGCTGGTCACCGCAGCCCCGCGCAGCTGTTCCAGCAACGTCTTGAAGCGTGGATCGGCGGCATCGCGTTGCCCTATCGCCAGTGCCAGATACCCCTGACCGGTCACACCCAGGCTCGCCTGCACCGTATAGAGGTCCCCCACCACCCCCTCGGGCCAGGGGTAGGCCCCTAAACCAAGCACGTAAACGATAAAAGCATGGGACTGGTTAAGGGCTTTGTTTCTGCCGGCCTGCTCCAACACCGATTGCAGGTAGCGCACGGCCTTATCCAGGGACTCCTGCCGCAGCGGGAAGCCGGATTGCCTGGCCGTGATCATACCCAGGGCCACGTAAGCGGTGAGGTAGGGACTGCTGGCCTCGTGCCACCACCCCCACCCGCCGTCCAGGTTCTGGCGAGAATAGAGCCGGTCCAGCGCATCGGAAACCCGCAGCTGCAAGTTGGCTTCCAGCGTGGGATCGGCGATGTTCAACGTCCGCAAGGTCCGGTAAGTAAAGACATTCGGCAAGAAACGGCTGACAATCATCTCAGTGCTGTCGTAGGGGAAACGCTCCAGATAGGTCAGGGCCCCGGTCAACCCGGCGGCCAGGGAGGGCTCCAGTCGCACCGTCAGGGTGCCGGCAGTAGCCTCCGCCGGCACGAACAGCGCCTCGGCCCGGCTGCCCGCTTCATCCAACACGCCCGCAGTCCCCATGACATCAGGGGTCGCGTAGCGGTAGATGAGCAAAGCCCCATCCTCAGCACGTCCCAGCGGCGGGCGCGTGCGATCAGCGTAACCGCCGCCCTCCGCGGTGAACGTGAGCACCGCCAGATCGCCACCGGTGTCGGGCACCTGCACCTGCCAGGAGACACGCACCCGGCCCCCCGCCGGAATGGTGACCGTTTGGGTAACCGGCTCCTCTACCGTCACCCCTTCGGCCAACAGACTGGCCGCCACCTCCAGGTCCTGGTCGCTGTTGTTGTGCACAACGGCGGCCAGTTCCGGGCGGTCCCCGCCGATCAGGAAACGGGGCGTCACCGGTCGCACCAACAACGGCTGGCTGACTACCAGCTCCGCCGTGGCCTGGCCAACCCGGGTGTCGGCGGTCACCGCACGCGCGTCCGCCACCCAGGTTGTCAACGAATCGGGCAACGGAACCTGCACCTGGGTTTGACCAGTGGTCCCGGTGCGCAGATGGGCTTCCCAGAAAGCGGTATCGGGAAATTCACTGCGGATTTCTGACGGGCTGGCCGGTCCGCCGCCCCCACCGCCGTAACCGCCGGCCAACATCTGTTGCATCAAGAGGGTGGCCTTGGCCTGGAGTGCGGCCAGGTTAGCCGACACCCGGTTGAAAAGCAAGAGCAGCCCATCCCCGGTCACAACGCTCAAGGGGCGCTCGGCGTAAAAGCCTTCCACAATGGGCGACGAGTTCGGATCGCGCAACGCCAAAACCGCTTTGTCAACGACGGCTAACGCCACCTCGGCATCCACCGTCTTCCCCTGAGCATCCACGGTCCGCACCGTCAACACCGCCGACTCGCCGGGCGCATAGGCCGTCGTCCGGTCAGGGGTGACTTCCACTTTCAGCGTTTGGGCCACCGGCTCCACGGTTAGCTTCACAAAACCGATCCGGATGTCGGGCACGGAAGTAGTGGCGTCCACGCCCTTGACCACCACAAACGAGACGTAAACGTTGGGCACATACGCCTCGGTGATCGGGATCTCCACCAATGGATTGCCGGTGTCGGCCACGAACTGGCGTACATTCAGAATGCCGCCCCGCTCGACCGTCATCAACACCCGGAAAGGCGGCGCGAAGGGGGTCGGTAACAACACTTTAGCCGTATCCCCAGAGCGATAGCGTTGAGCGTCGGCCACCGGCGTGACCTCGCCCTCCGGCAGCTGCCAGGCGGCCGTCTCCGGGCCGCTCACCCACAAGGCGGTCTCCGAGCGCACCAGGTGCCCATCGGCATCAGCGGCCGAGGCCAGGACGACATAGGATCCACTGCGCGGCGGTGTCAACGAAGCGACAGCTGCTCCCTCAGCGTCGGTAGTGACGGTCAGTTTGCTGGCCACCGTATCGGTATAACCCCAGGTAACCTCCGCAAAAGGAGTCGTAGGTACTTGTTGGTACCACGTTCGGCGCGCCAGAACGAGCTCTACCGTTTGGTTAGCCACCGGCTGGCCGGCCCAATCCAGGGCGCGCACGGCCACTTCAGCCTTATTGCCGGCCACAACGACCCGGGAGTGAGGTTGGAGTCCCAGGTAAAAGCGGCTGGCATGAACGGTTAGCTCACCCCGGCCACTCACCGGGAAACCGGTATCGTCGGTGACGGTCGCCTCTACCGTCCAACGCTGAGAGCCGATCTCTTTGGCGTCGTACAGGGCACGCAAATCGGCGGGCAGCTGAAGCAACCAACGCCCCTGGGCGTCGGTCGTGGCCACACCTTCGGTAATCACTTCCGGCTCCCCCCACAAGGGCCAATCTACGGTGCGGCCCCATTGCCAATCACCGTCCAGTTGCGGATTAAAGGTGTAAGGCGTCGCTCGCACCGTCCAGTGTACCGCGGCCCCGCTCACCGGCCCGCCGAAGTAATAACTGGCCTCCACCAGGGCCCGCAGGGCGGCCCCCTGGGAGAGGTCCTCCTGCTCCGGCGTGACCGTTACCTGGAACTCCGGTTTACGGTAAGCGGCGACCGAGACGGAGACCCAGGCGCGCCGTTCCATACCGGGCACGCCGGCGACCAATGAATAATCGCCCACCGTCGCCGTCTCCGTGAGAACAAACGACCCATCCCAGGTGCCCAGCTCCGAGAGCGAAAACGTGGTAGAGTAAACGGTGTTCCCCGTAGAATCTACCAGTGAGGTTTCCACCATCTGCCCGGCGGTCGGTAAGGCATAGCGACCGTCTTCATCCTGGCGCAGGATACCACGGAAATAGATGGTCTGTCCAGGCCGGTAAATAGGGCGGTCAGTCTGCAAGTAAAGCCGGTACGGCTCAAACGGTCCGGTCTCCATTGTGAGGTCAAAATTCCACGGGCTGACATTGGCCGTCCAATCGGTCGCCGCCACGCCAAACCCGGCCTCGCCGGGCTTGCCCACCACCGCCATGACCTGCTCCCATAAGTTATTCAACGGCGGCAGCGGGATGCGAGCAATGCCCTCAGGGTTGGTCGTGCCGGCCGCCAGCAACACCGCATCGCGGGTCATCAACCGCACTTCGGTGCCGGTGACCGGCTCCCCGCTGCGCAGATCGGTCACCCAGACCAGCGCCTCCTGCTGCGCCAGCTTGATCGTCAGGTGGCGATCCACAACCGCAAAACGCAGATCGGTCTTCCAGTAAGTCTCCAGGCCCTGCCAGGCCAGACGGTAGAAGCCGGTGGGCAGCGACCCGCCCCGCCGCGACACCACTACTGGCGTTACCGCCACTTGATTGGACGCGCCCTCAAAGGTGAAGGGCCACTGACGCAAGAGCTCCCCCTCGGCTCCCCCCCAGCCGGCCGCAAATTCCTTCTCGCTCAACCCATAGATAGAAAATGTGGTGCGCGGCACGTTGACGGAAAGGAAATAGAGAGTCGCGTCGGCTCCTGCGTCTAACGTCAGGGGATCCAGTGTCGTCGCCGGGGCCAGGAAGGGGTCCCGGTCGCCGGTGGTGAAACAAGCCGAGGTCGTTTCCCGCGTGGTATTCCCATACTGGTCAGCAATCCCCGGGCTGACGGTCACGCAGTAACGTGTGCGGGGTTGTTTGTCCCAAACCAGGGTATACCACCCTGCATCATCCCAATAGCCATAAGGCTGTTCTTCATCGGCTGAGACGGTAGGAGAAATAGAAATGTGGGCCTGGATTGTCCGCTGGTCAATTGCACCAGCCAGCCGCACCCGTACTGGATCGGCGAGAAGTGCCACATTGCGCGTTCCATCTTCCGGCGTAATGCGCACCACCGCCGGGTAAGGAACCGTCGTAAAGGACCAGCTCTGGGGATTTTGCAGCGGGGCACTGGTCAACGCCCGCGCCCGGCCGGTCACCGACGCCAGGTAGTGGGTACCCAGCGCCAACGGCTGTGTCGGGGTGAAAACCAGCGTCGCCCCTCCATTTTCCCAGGTAATGGCGCCGGCCACTGGCTCCCCGCTCTCAGTCAACAGGGTAAAGGCACTGCCCGTAGTCACCGGTTCCATCACCGTGTTGAAGTTCAACCGCACGCCCGCGTCCAACGGCACGTAAGTCTGTCCATCTGAGGGATAAGCATCAAGCAGGTTGGGCAAGGCAGTGGTAAAGGACCAGGTCACCGAATCGGCCAGAGCGGCGCCGTCCACACTGGTAACACCGGCCTTTAACGTGCCCTTATAGGTCTGGCCAGCCGCCCACCCCGGCAAAGCACGGAATTGATACAGAGAGGTATTGACCCAAATCCCATCGCCCAGCACAGCCGGCTCAAAAGTCAGCGGCAACAGCGGGCAATCGTCCGTCTTCCCCGCCTTTTGCCCGGCACAATTGAGGGGAACCATCGCCCGGTTGAAAGAGAGCAGGATGGGCGTATCTACTCGCAAATCAGCGGTCCCATCGGCCGGGCTGATGTGGGCCACAGTCAACGGGCCGGTGGTAGAAAAAGCAAAACTCACGTCGGATGAAAGCGAAAGTCCCTGACTTGACCTGGCCTCGCTGCTCACCGAAACCCGATAGCGGGTCCCGGACGCCAGCCCCTTCGGCCGGAAGACCAGCGTGCGGTCATCCTGCCAGCTCGTCTGGCCCTCCACCGCCGGTTCCAGACGCAGCGCTTGTTCCACACTTTGACGATCCATCGCCTGATCAAAGCGCAGTTGAATCGGCGCATCAGAGGCGATCTCGGCCCCGTTCCGGGGTGTATAATCTACCACCACCGGCGGCAACGGCGGGAGAGTTATCACCGTCGGCGTCGCCGTTGGCACCTCGGCGGTAGGCAACGAGAAAGGAATTTGACCGCAGGCCGAAAGCAGTAAGGCGGCCAGCAACAAAAGCGCTCCAATCCGAGAAAGGGTGAAAATGCGGCGCATCTGCTCTATACCTCCATCAGGAAAACAAATCTGCGAGTCAGCCTCAGTCTGACCGGAAGGCCATACTGGCTACGGACCGTGCTTGCTAATGATAGCATGGAGCAAAAGAAACGCAACGTGGTCGCCCACTCGTACATTGTCAGGCTCACCGTTTGTGGTAGAATATTCAAACCTGGATGAAGGTGGAGGGTACATTTTATGGAAAGCGCAAAACCGGTCTATTTGACGCCGGAGGGGAAGAAATCACTCCAGCGCGAGCTGCGGGAACTGGAAGAAGTGCGCCGGCCGGCGCTGGCCGCCCGTTTACATGCGGCCATTAAACAGGGTGATCTCTCGGAAAACGCCGACTATATCGCGGCCAAAGAGGAGCAAGGCTTTCTGGAAGGACGTATCCTGGAAGTTAAAGCGATGCTACGCAACGCGGTCATCATTGACTCCAGCGGGAAAGGTGATGGCCGGGTCACACTGGGGAGCACGGTGGTCGTGACTGAGGAAGGCTACGACGAACCAGAGACCTACCACATCGTCGGCGCGACCGAAGCCGACCCAACGCGCGGTAGAATATCCAACGAATCGCCGTTAGGGCGCGCCCTGCTGGGCCATATCAAAGGTGACGTGGTCACCGTCAATGCCCCCCGTGGTCGTCTGGAGTTCCGCATCACGGAAGTAAAGTAAACAAGCGCCCCAACAAAAAATAAGCGGGCGGGGAGATTCCCCGCCCGCTTATTTTAGGCTCAAGGCCTAACACTCGCTGTGCCCGCAGGCATAACAGCGACGACACCCCTCCGTGTAAACCATTGCCGCCTGGCCACAGACAGGGCACAGGTCTCCAATCGGGAAAAGCATTTGCGGCACCGGGGCCGCCGGGGTCTCCGAGGCAGAAGCCGGCCCGGCTGGCGAACCCGGCGTGACATTCTCCTCCAAATATTCACGCAGGACGCGGGAGACGCCATCGGGCAGGCTGAGCACCCGTTGGTGGCCAAACCCTAACGGCCGGCCGCCACCAATCCCCTCCATCTGCGCGGCGACGGTTTCCAGCCGACTGCGAGGCTCCAAAGGCGAGGGCAGCCGCAACACCAAAGAGATCAACCGGCCAATGGCTTCCGCCACGGCCGCCGTATCGGAGCCGGCCTTGCCCACATTTAAGAAAACCTCAAACGGCTGGCTGTGGCCGTTCAGATTGATAGTCACGTAGGCCGTGCCGAGCGGCGTGGGGACGCGGTAAGTCCGGCCTGGCAGCCACTCCGGGCGGGGACGCACCATCGGCGTCAAACCGGTCGGCGGCGTGGGGGCCGGTCCGGTCTCGGCAGTCTCGCCTTGCTTTTGCTGGCGGGTGGCTTCCGTCTCCAGCACCTCTTTCTCGCGCGAGCCGGCCACGTACACCGTCAGCCCTTTGCAGCCCAGCCGCCAGGCCAGGCGGAACGCTTCCCCCACCTCCTCCGGCGTGGCCGTGGCCGGGAAGTTGACCGTTTTGCTGATGCTGGCATCCGTGAAAGCTTGCAGGGCCGCCTGCATCCGAATGTGACCCTCGGCCGTTACATCCGCCGCCACCACAAAGACCTCCCGAATCGCAGCCGGGACAGCGTCAACCTCCTGACAGCTGCCGCTGACGAGCACCTGCTGGAAAATTTGCTCACGGGTCTCCGCATCCAAACCCGCCAACTCCAGGGCGCGAACGAAAGCCGGGCTGACATAGCGCAGAGGCAGCGTCTTCCCCTCATCCTGGACGTAGCGGGTGTAGGCCAGGGCAAAGACCGGCTCGCAGCCGTATCCTTCCGCGCCCACCACCGTCGCAATGGTCCCGGTCGGCGCAACCGTTAGCTGGGCCGCGTTGCGGATTCCGCCAGCCTGAATGCCCTGCACCACCGCCTCCCAATCCAACAGCGGCCGGCCCCAATCGTGCGTCGGGCCACCGCCCAGCCACTCCGGCCAGCGCGGGGGACGCCAGGCCAGCGCCGCCGGGTCATAGATGCTGCCGGCAATCGCCGGGAAGGGACCGCGCGTCCGCGCCAGGTCAATGCTGGCCCGCATGGCATGGTAGCGGATGAATTCCATCACCTGGGCTGCCAGTTCCTGGCCCTCGGAGCTGCCGTAACGAACGCCCAGGTGGTACAACAGGTCAGCCAGCCCCATCACGCCCAACCCGATACGACGGGAGCGGAGCGCGGCCTCGCGCAGCTGCGGCACCGCCGGGACGTAAGCGTTGGCCGACACCACGTCGTCCAGGAAGCGCGTGGCCACCTGGACGGTCTCGGCCAGCTTCTCCCAATCCACCGCCGGCCGGCCCTCGGCCGCATAAGTGAGATGCTCCGCCAGGTTAATGGAACCCAGGCAACAGTTCTCATAGGGGAGCAGGAACTGCTCGCCGCAGGGATTGGTGCTCTCATAGCGGCCCAGGTGCGGCACCGGATTGTCGCGTTGAGCGGTATCCAGAAACAGCAACCCCGGTTCGCCATTGCGCCAGGCCTGCCGTACGATCTGCTCAAAGAGTTCGCGAGCTCGCGCCGTCCGGTAGGTTTTCACAGGCAAGCCGGCCGGTTCAGCCTGCTCCAGCGTGCCCCGAAAATCGCGGTAGGTCGGAGCCGCCAGATCGGGGAAGCGGAGGGCCCACAGATCATCACGCTCCACCGCTTCCATGAACGCATCCAGAATCCCCACCGAGATGTTGAAGTTCGTAATGGCGTTCTCGTCTGTCTTACAGGTGATAAACTCCTCCACGTCAGGGTGATCCACCCGCAAGACGGCCATATTCGCACCCCGACGACTGCCGCCCTGTGCGATTTCACCAAAGGCTTTATCGTAAACCCGCAAAAAACCAACGGGGCCGGTCGCCTTGCCCATACTGGAAACGACTAACCCGTTCTTGGGACGCAGGCGGGAAAATGAGAAGCCGTTGCCGCCGCCGGTCTGCTGGATCAGCGCCGCGTCACGGAGCGTCTGGAAAATCCCGCCGGGGATGCGGCCCATGTCATCTTCAATGGGAAGGACAAAACAGGCCGCCAGTTGTCCCAAGGGGGTCCCGGCTCCGGTGAAGGTCGGGGAATTGGGGACAAAACGTAGCTGGGTCAACAAGCGGTAAAAAAGTCCTTCGGCCTCGGCGCTGTCTCCCCCCAGTTCTGCCTCGGCCAGAGCAATGTGATGCGCAATGCGACGAAACATCTGCGCCACCGTTTCCACCGGCTGCCCATCGGCCCCCTTGCGCAGGTAACGCTTGGCCAGCACTGTGTAGGCATTGTCAGAGAAGCGGGCCTTTAACGCCTCGTCCGATAGGATTGGCACATCTTTTAAAGACATTGCAACCTCCATTCGCAAATAAAATAGATATTCCTCACGCAGCAGCAAGCCAGCTTGGCGTCAGGTAGGAGCTCCCATGAGCGGTTATGGAGAAATCAGGGACGTTGAGCGCGCAGGCGGTCAATCTCTGCCCGCACGGATTCCAGGTCACTCAAACCCAGATAAACAATCGCATAGCGGATATAGGCGACCTCGTCTAACTTGCGCAGCTCGTCAATGACGATGTCACCGATGGTATGACTGGCAACTTCAGCCCGGCCGGTTTGACGAATGACATATTCCACCCGATCGGCAATTTGCTCCAGTGCTTCGGCCGAAACAGGACGGCGAGCACAAGCAATCCGCAATCCGGAGAGCAGCTTTTGGCGATCAAATTCCTCGCGGCGCCCGTCGCGCTTGTTCACCAGGGGAGTCGTGAGGATCGCCCGCTCCATCGTGGAAAAACGTTGCCCACACGCATCACACTCACGACGACGACGCACATTTCCTTGCGTATCATGTCCTGTGTCCACGACCCGAGTCGTCATTGAATGACAAAATGGACAGCGCATCGCCTAGCCCTCCCAAATATACCCCATATACGGCGGTCATATAAAACAAAAACGCCATCTGTGGCGTAACATACACAGTATAACACATTTCAGGCAGAAAGCAAGCCCTCCCGGTCGCAATTCGCCTGCGGCCATCCATTTGTAACGCAGCCGTAATACAACATAAATTGCATTGCCCTTTCAACAGTCCTCTGGTCTTCTATATACCCCGGTCCGCTATTGCATTCTTGTGCGCTCATGCTACAATGTAGCTGGAAGCTCTGAATATCACACCCATGTTCACGTTGAGGAAGGCCTGTGAGGTTAAAACCAAGTCGCGCTTTTGGGGATGAACAGCTGCCTGAGCTCATCGCCGATGCTCAGGGGGAAAACCTTCAGATTCTGATCAACGGCACTTTTGCTCTTATAGTGGCATTGCTTGGCCCACTGGTGCTCGGGCTCTCCATTCAATCCGGCTTCTCTGCCTGGGGGGCACTTCCACTGCTCTGTTGGGTCACCACGACTTATATCGCCCATTATTGCCTCAAGGTCAAAAAACGTTATCATTGGGCCGCCCAATTTTATACGGCAGGTCTGCTCATTCTGATGGCGACCCTGATGGCGGTCGGCGGTCAGATCATACGCAACTCGGCTCCCTTTCTCTTGATCCTGATCGCTTTTATTGCGGGACTGTTACTTCCCCCGCGGGTGGCACTGGAATACACACTCCTCGGCGGGATCTGGTTACTGCTCTTTGCTGTGGTGCGGGGTCCCACCCTCTACGATCTGTTGGCTTTCGTGAGTGCCGCAATCGCCGCCGGCGTCGCTAACCTGGCCGAGGGTAGCCTCTATTCGGCCACCGAGTGGTCCCTGGAGGGCTACCGCCGGGCCGCCCAACGCGCGAACGAACTGGCCATCAGCCGGGAAGCCCTGCGCCAGGCAGTGAAATCCCGCGATTATTTGAACGATCAGCTGCTCAAAGCAAACGAATCCCTGGCCTATGCCCGCGCCGCTGCCGAGCAGGCCCGCGAGGTCGCCGAGGAGGCCAACCGGCTGAAAACGCAATTTGTCGCCAACATGAGCCACGAACTCCGCACCCCTCTGAACGCCATTATCAACTTCACCCGGATTGTGGCCGAGGGCTATGATGGCCCGGTCAACGACGAACAACACGCCCATCTGGATTATGTGCGCTTTGCCGGCGAACATCTGCTGGGTCTCATCAACGACATCCTGGACCTGGCTAAAATTGAGGCCGGCAAGATGGAAATTTACCCGGAACCGGTGGATCTCCACCCGATTTTCAAGGGCATTCTGTCCACCGCCGTCGGGCTAACTCGTGATAAGGGCTTATACCTCAAGGACGAAGTCCCAGAGCAGCTGCCGCTGGTCTACGCTGACCCCAAGCGGGTACGCCAGATCTTGCTCAACCTGTTCAGCAATGCCGCGAAATTCACCGACAGCGGCGGGATCACGTTACGTGCCCGCGTGGAACAGGCTATGCTCGTGATTTCTATCACCGACACCGGCCATGGTATTGCCCCCGAAGATTTTGAGAAAGTGTTTGAGGAATTCCGGCAGGTGGACGAGACTTTCCACCGCGCAGCCGGAGGAACAGGGTTAGGAATTCCTATCAGCAAAAAACTGGTAGAGATGCATGGTGGCACGCTCTGGTTTGAAAGCCAGGTAGGAGTGGGGTCAACCTTCTATTTTTCGCTCCCGCTGTATTGTCCCAGCGCCGATGCGCCCCAACAGGAGTCAGCAACCCATGCCTGAAATCAACGAAGCCACTATTTTAGTTATAGAAGACGATCGCCTGAACGCCGCGTTGGCCAAGAAAATGCTGCAAATTATCGGCGCAGGACAAGTCATTGTCTGCCAATCAGGCCAGGAGGCCCGCCAGGTGCTGGAGGAGCTCCCCGCCGTGGAATTGGTACTGCTGGACCTCCGGATGCCCGGTGAGGATGGCTACATGCTCCTGCAAAGCCTCCGGAACCACCCCAAACTGTCCGGTACGCCCATTGCGGCGACGACGGCCAATGTAATGCCTTACGATGTACAGCAAGCCGAAATAGCCGGCTTTGATGGTTTTCTCGGCAAACCGTTCAATTTTGACCGCTTTCCCACTCAAATCAAGCGGCTCTTGAACAGGGAGCGGGTCTGGGATCCACGCTAACGGAGGTGTCTCATGATAACAGCGCGCCGGGTGTTGGTGTTAGATGACGACGAAGCCAACCGGATCTTGCTGGAAGTAGCGCTCAAAACGCAAGGGTTTCTCTGTGAAGGGGCACGGACGGGAGCCGAAGCATTGGAGAAAGCACGCCAGACCCGCTTTGATATCGCTCTGATAGACGTTAACCTGCCCGACATGAACGGGCTGGAGGTTGCCTGTCGGCTGCGTGACGCGGACCCCAGCATTGTCATCATCAGCGCCACCATTGACGATGACGATGCCACTATCCGGCGGGCTAAGGCCACTGGCTGCGACGTTTTCATGGTGAAACCCTTTGATCTGGATGTTTTACTACATTTCCTCACCACCTTGGATCCCATCCAGGTCCGCCGCTCGGAAAGATTACAAATCGTGGACAACACTGGCATCCCCCGGTTCCATTAAGCAGGCGCTACAAACCGCGCCCGGCACAAGTCAAGCCTGTGCCGGGCGCGGTCTATTGGCAAAAGCAAAGCCTAATGCACGCGGCGAGGAATAGAGCCCACGATGGGCACCCCCAAGGCTTCTACTTCATCCCTCTCCCACACCATCGGGTCCAGGTAGTGAGCCAGCAAGGCCAGGGCCCCTCCTACCGCCAGCGCCAACAGCAAGCGCAGCCCCGGTCCAAGCAGCTGAGCGCGCAGGGAGGGCGCTACCGGCACCGGCTGCGGTGCATCCAACCGGCGGGCCAAAATCCCTACCCCCTGCATCTGAGGGAAATAGGCCGCACCGTTGGTGGTCAGTTCGGCACTGACGGCCTCCGCCAGCATCGTCAACTGAGCCGCATCCGGCCAGGTGAGATAAATCACAAAAATGGATTGGGTGTTATCGCTGTTGATAGCCCCCTGAACCGCCCCGGCCGCCACCGTCAGTCCCTGCCCGGCCAGGCGTGCCTGCACCGCCTCGGCAAAAGCGCCGGTGCGGGCCACATCCGCCAGGCCATTGGCAATATACTCTGACGTTAGCCACGGGTAATAGCGATCATAGTCCACCGAGAGGCCCGCCGGATCACTTCCGGCCGCAAACCGTAACACGACCTGGTAAGCCAGTGCCGGGCGCCGGTAAGTCAGGCCCACATAAGCGCCCACCACCACCACTGGCAGTACTATCAGCCACCACCAGCGTAACCCCACCTTGAACATCTGGCGTAGTTCCATCCTCAATCTGCTCCTGCGGTGATTTGCTGCCGAGCACGCTCCTCCCCCCATTCGCGTAACCGGCCCGCGTGATGCCCCCTGGCCAGGACCAAATGATTGCCCAACGGAGTGCGCAACAGCTCGGCCATCCGGCCCTGCGTCAATTGTACCTGATCCGTGCAAAGTGACAATGCCGTTACTCATGGGGCAAGGCTAACCGCCCCCAGGGTGACGGCTGCCTCCACCGGGTTGCCCGCCGCGTCCACAACCGGAATCCCCACAATCTCCGGGTAGGTGTACATCCCTACCCGCACGGTATAAGGCCCTGGCGGCAAATCATCCGGCAGCAAAATCGGGAAACAGCTGAGGGCCAGGTCGCCGGTTCGCCAGGTTGCGGTAGGGAAACCCTGCCCATCCCACTGGCCCACTTTGTCCCCCTGCGCATTCAGGAAGTGGGCGTAAAAATGGTAGTCGGCACCTGGAGGCGGGGCAATACGCACCCACCAGGCCAACCAGACCGGCAACGTCTCACCGGGACGGCTCTGAGTCGGCAGGTCATAGGCCGCCAAGACAACCTGATTGGCCAGTGCAACCCCGCCCCCGAGAGGGATCAACCCAGCCAGCGTATCCTCGCGGTCAGGGCCACGACGGTGAAATAGCAGGTAGCGCGCACCGCCGTCGGGTAAATTCACCACCGGGCCGGGCTGGACATAGCGCAAGCTGGATAACCGTTGAAGCAGCGGCTCCAAGGGGGACGATTCGCGCACCGGGCCCACCAGGTAAACAGCGTGGGTACTTTCAGGTACCGGCAATGCCGTCCGCCCATCGGCCAAACGGTGAGGCGCGCGCTGCAATAAAGCATCAAAAACGGCGGGGGTCTCCTCGGTCAGAGGATCGGCACTTTCACTGAGGACAATAATCTCCGCCCCGGCGGCCAGTTGTTGCGCTTCCTGCGCCACTGCGCGGGTGTAACGCAAGGGGATGCCGTAGCCACCGGTGGAGGGATGATCAACCATGAAGCGCGCCAACTGTCCCATTACGGCGAGTTGCCAGCCGGCCCAGATCCACGCCCCCACCAGTAACACGGCTATGACCACGGACCAGCCACTGGCGGGCAGAGTCCAACGACGTCGCAACCATTCCCATCCATCGGCGACCAACACCGCAATCAGCAAGAACTGCACCGGATAAAGCAGGATGAAGTAGTGAGGCTGCGTTGGTGTCGCCGGGCGGCTTTGCAGAAAAATGGGCACGGCAAACCAGAGCAACAGCAGCAAAAGCGAGCGCCGCCGTTCCTGTGGCCCGCGCACAACCTGATAAACCGCGTAGCAAAGCGCCAACGCCAGCAGACCTTGTAACCCACCGTTAAGCCACCCCAGGTCAGGCAGGCCGGCCCGGAATTGAGGCCAGAGCGCACCGGCCATCCCCTCTATGCCGGCACTGCCGGTGAGCATGAAAGCATACCGCAAGGCATCCCACGACCAACGGCTGCCTCCGCCCCCATAGTGTAAAAACCCCTGGGCGTTAGACCAACCATGGAGTGCATCGTAGAGGACGTAGGGAGCAAAAGCCAGTCCCAGCAGCGTGCCGCCTACCAGCAGGGGTTTCCAGCCCACCTGCTGGGGATAAAGCAACAGGCACAAGGCCAGAATGGGGACAAAGGCCAGTCCTCCCAGATGTAACCCAATTAGCATAGCCAGGCCGACAAAGGCACCGACCAGCGCCCAGCGCCGACCGCGCACAAAGGCCGCCAGCAGCGCGGCCATAAAGCCCAACGTCACCAGCGGTAGGTTTTGGCTCCAAATCTTACGCCCGTAGAGTACAGCCCAGGGGCAAACCGCAAAGAGAAAAGCTGCAATTAATCCCACCTTGGGGCTAAAGTAAGCACGCCCCACCCTATAACAAGCCAGCACCGCCAGTCCATTGAGGAACCCTATCTCCAACACGACTGCTACCGGGTCAGGCCAGAGCCGGAGCGATAACGCCGCCAGGTAAAGAAAAAACGGCGGGTTAGCCACACCCACCGACGCGCCGACCCCCAGCGCCGGCCAATCCCCCGCGTAGGCAATTGCTGACGCGCGACGGATCACCGTGGCCTCGTCCCGCTTAAATTCAGCTAAAGTAGGGAAGCCCAGGCGCAGCAGCAACCCTAACCCCACAATTCCCAACACCCAAACCCAATAACGACGTTCGGGTCCCAATATACTTGCCAATCTCTTCATGACCACTCCATGCAGCAATTTCTTTAGCCGAGAGGAGCCCAACGGGGCCATTGTAACTCCACTTGCCAGCCAGGACAAGCCCGGTTGACCAGGGTTTCGGCATTTTTGTATATGCATTTCTAATAGCTTGGTGATATAATCCCACAACAAAGGATAGGTTGGGTTGGAATAACAACGATGAAAAGTAAGGAGGGAAAAATGTTCCCCTGGTTCAATATGCAAGATCAAAACCTGGAACGTCTCATCCGGCGGATTCCAGGGGAGGTCCCGATCCTACCGTTGCGCAACACGGTGGCTTTCCCCTATATTGTCATGCCCCTCGCCGTAGGGATTCCGCGTTCCATTCAATTGATTGAGGATGCAGAAAAAGGCGACCGCCTGATCGGCCTGGTAGCCATGCGCGACCCCTCAGTGGAAACTCCTGGTCCGACCGAAATCTACAACGTCGGGACAGTGGCCATCGTTCACCGCGTGATGCGCGGCGACGACGGCACCCTCACCGTCTTCATTCAGGGCCTGGAACGGGTACAGATCACCGAATGGGTACAGGAAGAGCCCTACCTGCGCGCTCGCATCCAGCTGGTGCCCGACCGGGTGGACAACTCCGCGGTGGAGGAAGCCCTGCGCCGCAACCTGCTGGACGTGGCGGGCCGACTGGTGGAGTTGATCCCGCAGTTCCCGGAGGAAGCGATGCGCTTCGTCCAACAGTTGGAGGATCCGCGCCTCCTGGTCTACCTGCTGGCTTCTAACCTGCGGGTGGAAATGAATGATTCTCAAAAGATCCTGGAAATGGATCGCCTGGCCGAGAAGATGGAATACCTGATCAAAGTGCTCTCCCGCGAGTTGGAAGTGCGACAGATCGGGCAACAGATCCAGGAAAAAGCGAAAGAGGAAATTGAAAAGACTCAGCGCGAGTACTTCCTCCGCCAGCAAATGCAGGCCATCCAGAAAGAATTGGGCGAAGGCGACGAGAACCGCCGTGAGGTGGAAGAATACCGCCGCAAAATAGAAGAGGCCGGCATGAGTGAAGAGGCCAAGACCGAGGCCTTGCGCGAGCTCTCCCGGCTAGAAAAGATGCCCCCCCAGGCTGCCGAGTATTGGGTCATCAAAACCTACCTGGACTGGCTGATTGCCATCCCGTGGCAAACGGTGACCGAGGATAAGCTGGAAATCCCCAATGCCCGGCAGATCCTGGACGAGGACCACTACGACCTGGAAGATGTCAAGGAGCGCATTCTGGAATTCCTGGCGGTACGCAAGCTGCGCATGGATCGCCATCTGGAAATTGAAGAAACCGACCTGCAAGGCCGCAAGGTGGAGGGCACGGGGGCCATCCTCGCCTTCATTGGGCCCCCCGGTGTCGGCAAAACCTCGCTGGGACAATCCATCGCGCGGGCGATGGGACGCAAGTTCACCCGGATGAGCCTGGGCGGGATGCGTGATGAAGCGGAGATTCGGGGGCACCGCCGGACCTACATCGGCGCGCTGCCGGGCCGGATTATGCAGGCGATGAAGCGCGTCGCCGTCAAGAACCCGGTCTTCATGCTGGATGAAGTGGATAAGATCGGTGCCGACTGGCGCGGCGATCCCTCTTCAGCGTTGCTGGAAGTGTTGGACCCGCAGCAAAACCATGCCTTCCGGGATCACTACCTGGACGTGGATTTTGACCTGAGCCAGGTCCTCTTTATCTGCACGGCCAATACGACCGCCACCATCCCGGCCCCGCTGCTGGACCGGATGGAGGTGATCAACTTAGACGGTTACACTGAGTTTGAGAAGCTGCACATCGCGCAAAAGTACCTGGTACCGCGCCAGCTTAAGGTCAACGGGCTGTTGCCGGAAGAGGTCACCTTCTCTGAAGCGGCACTCCGGCAAATCATCCGTGATTACACCCGCGAGGCCGGTGTCCGCCAGTTAGAGCGGGAAATCGGCAAAGTCTGCCGCAAACTGGCCACCCAGCTGGCCGAGGGCAAACTGGAAGGGACGACGGCCGTAGCGCCGGAGCAGATTGCCGACTATCTGGGCAAGCCCCACTTCCGCTTTGAAGCGGCGCTGCGGACCGAGCGGCCGGGCGTGGCCACCGGTCTGGCAGTGACCCCTGTGGGGGGCGAGGTGCTTTTCGTAGAGGCGGCCGTGATGCCCGGCGCGGAAGGGACGCTCATCCTCACCGGGCAGCTGGGTGATGTGATGCGTGAGTCGGCGCGGATCGCGTTGAGCTACGTGGAATCTCACACCCAAGAGCTGGGGCTGTGCAGCGACTCCTGCAAGGACCGCAAAATCCATCTGCACGTGCCGGCCGGCGCAGTGCCGAAAGATGGGCCCTCGGCTGGTGTGACGATGACCACGGCGCTTGTCTCGCTCCTTTCGGGCCGTCCCGTGCGGTCTGACATCGGTATGACGGGCGAAGTCACGTTACAGGGGCAAGTGCTGCCCATCGGCGGCCTTAAACAGAAGGTCCTGGCTGCTCGCCGGGCCGGTCTGAAAACCGTGATTGCCCCCAAGCTCAACGAAATGGACCTGGAGGAAATCCCGGCGGAGGTGCGCAACGAAATGGATATCATCCTCGTAGAGGATATGGCAGAAGTGCTTAAATATGCGCTGAAACCATTGGAAGCCACCCCCGCGGACGTCGTCGTGCCGCCAGAACTGTTGGCCCCGCAGCCGGTACAACCCCCGGCCGCCGCCTGATCGCACCCGGTCGGCGCTCCGCAGGGGACACGGAGCGCCGACCACGCCGAACAGAATACCAGATCAGGAACAGATAGGGATTTAGCGTAGAAAAGAGGTGTACCATGTTTTATTGGGATCCGATGTACTTTGTGTTTGCGCTACCGGCACTGCTGCTGGCTTTCTATGCCCAGTGGCGGGTGCGTAGCGCCTACAACCGCTATCTCAAAGTACCCAACGCCGGCCGGCTGACCGGTGCCCAGGCGGCCGAACGGTTGCTGCAAACCGCCGGGCTCTATGTGAACCTGGAGGGCACCCAGGGCCAGCTAACCGACCATTACGACCCCCGCAGCAAAGTGCTGCGATTGTCGCAACAAGTGGCCTACTCCCCCTCAGTCGCAGCTGTGGGGATTGTCGCGCATGAGGTAGGCCACGCGCAACAGGACGCCCAGGCCTATCTCCCCCTGAAACTGCGCTCCGGCCTGGTGCCGGTGGTGAATGCCACCTCCTGGCTGGCCCCCCTCATCTTCTTCCTGGGGATGCTCTTGCGGATGCCGAACCTGGCCTGGGTGGGAGTTTATCTCTTCGGCGGCTTCGTCCTCTTCGCACTGATCACCCTGCCCGTGGAATTAGACGCCAGTCGCCGGGCCTTGCGCCTGCTGGAGCAGAGCAACATCCTGGTTGGCGCGGCCGAACTCCAGGGGGCCCGTACCGTCCTCAACGCCGCGGCCCTCACCTACGTGGCGGCGCTGGCCCAGGCCATCTCCACCATGCTCTATTATATCTTCCTGTTGGGCGGCTTCCGGCGCCGGCGCTGAAAACACCCGCGCGCTCTATCCAAAATATGACACCCGTGCAGACCTCACATGAGGTCTGCACTTGTTTTTTACCACAAGCAGGGATAAGATGAAGAGAATGACGTCAACCTTTGGCGATCCCTTAACCATGCGGAGGAGCTCATGTCACAAAGAAAACTGATGATTCCTGGCCCCGTGGATGTCACCGAGGAGGTGCGCCAGGCCATGGCGATCCCCTCCACGCCCCATTATGGACGTGACTGGCTTTGCCTCTACGGGGAAACACAGGAAATGGCTAAACAGGTCTTTGGCACTCGCAATGATCTTTACATCATAACCGGTCCCGGCACGGCCGCGCTGGAAGCCGCCATTGCCAGTGCCCTGGAGCCGGGAGACGTTGTCCTCGTCCCGGACAATGGTTTCTTTGCCGAACGGACAATTTCGTTAGTGGAAGGATGTGGTCTGGTCCCGCTGAAAGTCTCTGCCCCCTGGGGGCAACCCGTGCAGCCGGAGATGGTGGAAGCGGCGCTGCAGACCCATCCTGAAGTGAAGGCTTTGGCGGTCGTGCACCACGAGACCTCCACCGGTCTGATCAATCCATTGGAAGGTATCACCGCCGTGGCGCGCGCCCATGGCCTGCTCATTGTGGTGGATGCTGTCTCCTCGTTGGGCGGTATCCCGCTGCCGGTGGATGCCTGGGGCATTGATCTCTGCGTCACCGTCGCCAACAAGGCCTTGGAGACGCCGCCGGGACTGGCGCTGCTCTCCATCAGCCCGCGCGCCTGGGAGCACATCCTGGCGCGCCGGGCGCCGCGCGGCTGGTATCTGGACCTCAAGACCTGGCGCTGGTACGCCGAAAACTGGGGCAGCTGGCATCCCACGCCGGTCACTATGCCGACCAGCAACATGAATGCGCTACATCGCAGCCTGCAACTTTTGCTGGAAGAAGGGATAGAGCGACGCTACGCTGCCTATCGCGCCGCTGCGGTCGCCACCCGGCGCGGACTGGAAGCCCTGGGCTTCCCCATGTACATCCCCGATGAGACCTATGCCTCGCCGTTGACCACGGCTTTCCTGATGCGTCCTGGCGTCAACCCTGAAGCGCTGCAGGAGGCGCTGCTCCACGAAGCCCATGTCCAGATTTCGGGCGGCATTGGGGCGCTGAAAGGACAGATCTTGCGCGTGGGCCACATCGGCCTGGCACGACGGCGCGACTATGTGGTCTCCTTCCTGCTGGGGGTGGAAGATTACCTGCGCCGCCAGGGCGAACCGATCCGGCCGGGACAAAGCCTGGTAGCGTTAGAAAGGCTGGAGGTATAAATGGCAGACCTGCGCATTCAACGCCTTGCCCACGTCCTGGTGGATTATTCGGTCCATGTCCAACCCGGCGACCGGGTGGCGATCTTTTCCATGCCGGCGGCGGCCCCACTGGTGGCAGCCGTCTACGAGCGGATCCTGGAGCGCGGCGGGAACCCCGTGGTAGCACTGACGCTGCCAGGGCTGGACGAGCTCTTCTACCGCAAAGCCAGCGATGCCCAGCTGGCGTTTGTAGATCCCATCCGCAAGATGGCGATGGAGGAGTACGAAGCCCTCATCAGCATCCGGGCCGACACGAACACCCGCTCACTCAGCGGGATCAACCCGGCCCGGCAGGTGTTGCGCAGCCAGGCCATGGCGCCGGTAACCCAGCGTTACATGGAACGCGGGGCCACCGGAGAACTCAAATGGAACGGCACCCTCTTCCCGACTGAGGCCTACGCCCAGGAGGCCGACCTGAGCCTGCGGGCCTACGAGGACTTCGTCTACGGGGCCTGCTACTGCGATCACGAAGACCCCGTTGCCGAGTGGCAGCGCGTCCATGACGAGCAGGAGCGCGTCGTCCAGTGGCTCAAAGGGCGGCGCATGGTACGTATCACCGGCCCCAACGCCGACGTCACGCTCTCCATTGAAGGGCGCACCTTCGTCAATTCGGACGGGCATCACAACATGCCCAGCGGCGAAGTCTTCACCGGCCCGGTGGAAGAGAGCATCCAGGGCTGGGTCCGCTTCACCTACCCGGCCATCACCGGCGGGCGCGAGGTGGAGGGGATTGAGCTCTGGTTTGAACAGGGACGGGTCGTCAAAGCCACGGCCAAAAAGAACGAGGAATATCTGCTGCGGATGCTGGATACCGACGCCGGGTCGCGCTATCTGGGCGAGTTCGCCATCGGCACCAATTACGGGATTCAGCGCTTCACCAAAAACATCCTTTTTGACGAAAAGATCGGCGGCAGTTTCCACATGGCCGTGGGGGCCGGCTACCCCGAGACCGGCAGCCGTAACCGCTCGGCGATCCATTGGGACATGATCTGCGACATGCGCCAGGGCGGCGAGATCCGTGTGGACGGTGAACTGCTCTACCAAGACGGGCAGTTTGTCATTTAACGCCAGCGCTGGCATTTCATTATACGAAACACGCAACACGCGATACGTGTTGCGTGTTTCGTTGGATTACGGACGCGGCGTGACCGGCGGCATCGCCCCACGGCTGCTGGGGAGCCAGGGGGTCCAGGTCGGGACCGGGGTCAGGCAACGGTGCGCCTGCTGGACCAGCGGCTCCAGCTCGGGGCGGGCAACGCTCAGCCGGCGGAGGATCGGCTCGGCCTCAGCGCAGCGCCCTTGCCCCAGGTAAGCCCGCGCCAGGTTGAGATTGAGGTCATTCACCGGCGTGTCACTCCCCAGGTAAAGGCTGGCGTCTCCCCGTGTGAACTGGTCGCCCGCGATCTGTAGCGCCCCTTCAGCCTCATACCAGGCGCTCACAGCCAGATAGGCGCGGCCCAACACGTCCCAGAGCACCGCCGGCGCAGGCTCCCCCCGGCGCATCGTCAATTGCAGCAGTTCCAGCGCCGCGCGGGCCTCGCCCACCGCCAGCAGCGCCTCGGCCTGATAGTAGGCCGCCAGCAACTCGGCAGGATGCTCCAGCGCATACTCCTGAGCCAGCGCCGCCAGCGTCACGGGATCACCGGCGCGGCGTGCAGCCAGCCAACGGTCGGCAAAGAGATCAGGGGCCAGGGCAGGATCCAGTTCACGGGCGATCCCCAGTGCCTGCTGCCCGGCGGCAGGATCGCCCTGGCGCGTCAACACCGTTCCGAGCAACGCCCACGTCATCGCATCCTTGGGCGCTGCGCGGATGGCCTCCCAGGCCCGGGTTTCGGCGGTAGCAAGATCACCGGCCGCCAGGGCTACCCGTGCCCCCTCCCGCAGCACGACGCCGCTTTGCGGGGCCAGACGATAAGCCTGCGCCCAGGCCTGTTGCGCTTCGGCTACCTGACCACGCAATAAAGCGGCCTGAGTCGCTACTAAGGACTCCTCCAGCGTGAGGACCGGAACCGCAGCGCGGGTCGGCAAAGGGCTCCCAGCCACAAGCGGCACGGTTGGCAACGGCGTCCCGCCGCGGCAGGCCGCCAGCCACCAGGGTAGCAAACCAAGCAACGCCCAAGCGGCCCACCCTCGCCAGCGGCCGCGGACCGCCGGTGCCCCACCCGCAGCGGTGCTCATGTCGTCGCTCGTGCGATCCAGATCAACTCCTGACCCGGCCGCTCCCAGGCATGGCGCTCAAAGTCACCGTAGAGGGCCTCCACCTGAAAGCCGGCACGCGCCAGGAGGTGCTCAAACTCGTAGCGGTAGATCCACCGCAGCTGCAACGGGATGCGCTGGCGGCGGGTCATGGTGCCGTGCGCATCAAACCACTCGTCAATGTAGACAACGTCAAGCCACTGCCGGGCAGGCTCGTACTGACGCACCGTCCAGCGCAACAGCCGGCCGCCGTCCGGCAGCGCGATCTCCAGCTCCAGGTGCAGCGCGTTACCGGCCGGGGTCTGGCTTTCGGCCAGGTAGCGCAGGTTAGGGTCAAAGAAGTTGAGCGCGAAACGGCCACCGGGCTTGAGATGCAACCGGATGCGCTCCAGCGCCGCCAGCTGATCCTCCACCGTTAACAGCGCCAGGAAGGCCCGAAACGGACAGTAAATCAGGCCGAAACGGTGCGGCAGGCTAAAAGTGCGCATATCGGCTTCCTGGAGCGTGATCCGGGCGCGGACCTCCGGCGGCAACGCCGCCACCTTGCGCCGGGCGTGCGCCAGCATCGCCGGGGAAAGGTCCAGCCCCACCACCTCCACCCCCGCCTGCGCTACAGGAATCAACACCCGGCCGGTGCCGCAGGCCAGTTCCAGCACCGGCGGCTCGGCCCGTTGGGCTTCGGCCACGTAAAACGAGACGTCCGCTTCTGCACCGGTGAAAAACAGATCGTAAGAATCGGCGTAGGGATCCATTTCAGTGTCCATGGCTGACCTTGACCGTCGCCCGTTATTTCTCCGCGGTTGGTTCCGGGGTAAAGAGCGCGCGCAATGCCTCCTGGATAACCGGTGAGGCAGCCTTTTCTGCCGGTTCGTTCAGGCAACGGACCACAGCCCAGGGAAGCTCGTGCTCCTGAGCCACCTGGATGATGGCAGCGTCAGCCTCGGCCAGATCAACCCTGACGGTGTCCACCGCGTGGGGCTGGTTGACCACCGCCGACCGGGTGTCACCCAGCACCTGCACCGCCGTCCGACTCACGACCGGCGACGCCGAGAGGGCCTGCGCCGCTGACCAGAGCGCTGTGGTCAACCGGCCGTCGGGCAGATAGGCCTGCTCGCCAGCGTGGACCGGTTCAGCGATGACCAGCTCGGCCGCCCCCGCAGCGGCGGGCGTTTTATCAATCACCACCACGGCTTGGGTGGGAATGGATTGCAGCAGCCAGGCCATGCAGGTCTCGGCGGTCTGGCGGTCAGTGCCGACGACCGCAATAGCTACCGGGTAGCCCTCCAGGTAACCGCTCCAGGCCCGGCAATCCTGGTGGTGAAACCGGGTCCGCACATCCAATTGGCCCCACAGGGCAGCGACATCCTCAGCGCGCGCCCCCACCAGTGTCAGTTTCGCCGGGCCCGACCGTGGCAGGCCAAATTGCAACAGAATGACGACGAGGACGCCGAGCAGCGTCAACATTAGCGCCACCCCCAGTGCCTGGCGGAACCAACGCGCGCGCCACAACACGACCGTTGTCGGCTGGATGTGGTCCGCGCCAGGGGCCACCACCTGGTCTGGCCTCTCTTGAATCGTTATGGCTTTGGTTTCAGGTTCCATGCTTGATCCTGCTTTTTAACTTGCGATATTTGACCCATTCGTAATAGGCCATCAGGCCGGAAAGTAACATCCCGTACCCCCCATCACGCCAGCCGGCCAGCGTGACAAAACGCCACCAGAAATGGCGCATGGCCTGAGTATAGGGGGTATAAAACCGGGGAACCACGCCCTGTTTGTAGAGGATACCCGCATCGTAATCGGTGTATTGCTGCTGTTTGGCCCTGAACTGCGCCAGCGTCTCGTAATTGTAGTGAATCATCGGTTCTGCCAGCTGGCCTTCCGCTCCATCCAACACTACCACCTCATGGACTTCGCGGACGGGGTCGTAGCGGGCGCGGCCGCAGCGCAGCAGGCGCAATTGGGCATCAGGCCACCACCCCGCGCCGCGCATCCGGTGCCCGAAGATGTAGTTGTGGCGCGGCACCCACCAGCCGACGATCGGCCCGTCATGGGCAATGACTCGCCGGATCTCGGCCGCCAGCGCCGGCGTGGCCCGCTCATCGGCGTCCACGAAGAAAATCCAATCCGCGGTGATCGCCGCCAAAGCAGCGTTACGCTGCTGAGCGTAGTTCTCAAAGCGATGTTGGAGCACCCGCGCTCCGGCCTGCTGCGCCAGTGCCACTGTCGCATCGCGGCTGAAGGAATCAAAAACCACCACTTCGTCGGCCCAGCGCAAGCTCTCAATACAGGCCCCGATGTGGCGCTCTTCGTTGAAGGTCAGGATAACAGCAGTCAGGTGTTGGCTCATGTCCAGGCGTTCACAATCTGCCGATAAGCTTCCGCCCACTCCGGCGAGGTCGCCGGCTGGCGGGCAAACGTCCGCCGTACCACCCACCCCACCAACGCCCGCGTCAGTGGACCACGATACTTCCGATAGAGCCGGGCACGGCTGACCCAGAGATGGGCCGTCGTCGCCGGGCGGGCCTGCCCGGTGCTGGCCCCGCCATGATGCACCACAATAGCCTCCGGTACCAGCCAGGCCTCCCACCCGGCCTGACGCATCCGCCAGGCCCAATCAATCTCCTCACAATACATGAAAAAGTCGGGGTCCAACGGTCCCACCTGCGCAACCGCTGCGCCGCGCGCCATCAAGGCCGCGCCCAGGGGGTGGTCCACGCGGAACGGCTGGCGACCTGCGTACTGCGCCCGCGGATAGCGGCCGTTAAGCGGTGTCTCGTAGAAACGCGCCGGGAGCCGGCCCAGATCAAACAACGGCTGGAGCAAACCAGGGAAATGAAAGGCGCTCGGTTGCAGTGAGCCATCTGAGTTGAGCAGGCGCGGGCCACACAACCCGGCGTTCGGGTGCTCAACCAGACAGCGCAATAGGGCAGTCACTGCTCCGGGGCGGACCTCCGTATCGGGATTCAGCAACCAAACAAAATCCGGCAGCCCCTCCCGCAACAGTCCTTCTAAAATCAGGTTATTGCCGCGGACAAAGCCGAGATTTTCTCCCGGCGTCTCCAGCCGGACCCAGCCCTGGCGGTCCCGCACCAGGTCGGCCGAGCCGTCGGTAGAAGCGTTATCGACCACCCAGACGGTCGCCGCCACGGCGCTGCGCGCCAGCTCTTCCCGCAGTGTGGTCAAACAGCGGTCCAGCAGCGCGGCAACGTTCCAGGAAACAATAATGACAGCCAGCGAGGGCATAGCACCGGCTCAAGGTTGCCAGATTGTGATCTGGCGTGGATCCACCCGATTGTTCACGCTGGCAATCTCCACATCCTCGTGGATCAACCCGGCCCAGTAGTAAAGCGGGTTCCGGCGCGGCACGTCCACAATCTGCACACAACCGGTCACCAGGGTCCGTTTAAAAGGCGGCAGATACCAGTACTCGCCGATCTGAACCAGGTCCTGGCCTGGTGTGCCGATCCCCCAACGGTAAGGATAGTCCCGCAGGCTGGTGTCGTAATTCAACGCCACCCGGAAGACTCCGGACTCTTCCGAGTAGCCCAGGGTATTGAAATTCTGGTCGCCCCGGTAAGTCGTACCAGGCCAGGGGCCGGTGGTGCGGAGATAGGTATTGCTGTCGTTTTCCACCGTCAGCGTGAAGCAAAGCGTATCGGAGAGAACCAACGAGGTGGCCGAGTATTCCACTTCACCGTTGAGAATGTAGGCGCTGGGCAGGCCGGCGTTGACAATGCGGACGGTGTCGGTCACGATGACCCGCTGGCCGACCTTGTCGCGCGCCTCGGCGTAAACCACGTAGTCACCGTCCGGCGGCGGTTCCGCGCCGGAATCAATGCCGCCATCATAATCAAAGGTGTGCCAGCCGGCCTGGTTCAGCGGCGTGGTCTGCTCCTTTTCCGGGATGTGACGCGGCGTCCCATCAGACCCGCGCAGGTAGACCATTAACTCTTCCACATTTTTCTTCAAATCCAGGTTGAGGGTGACTCGATCGTCAATCCCATCTTGATTGGGTGAAAACTCCTTAGGGTAAACGGAAAACCCCTTGATAGCCGGCAACTGGGTATCCGCATTTTGAAGGGTGAGTGTGCCGGTAAAGACGGCCCGCTCACCGGCCGGCGTCTCAGCTGAGAGCTCCCAGGTATAGAGACCATCCGGCAACATCCGCTTGACCACGGTGAAATCGGGCTGCAATTCACCGGGGAGAACAAACCCCTCCACAATCCCGGGGAAGAAAACGGAATAAGATTTTTCGCTCAGCCCCAGGGGAGTAGGGGAACGGAATGTAAAGCGCTGTCCGGCAGCATCATAGAGATAAATGGCCACCGTTGCGCTGCGGTTTAACCGAAACTCAAATTTCGCCAGATCGTCCCTGCCATCCGCGTTGGGGGTAATGAGATCAGGGGTCACCGAAACATCCTGAAGCAAAGGTTTGGCACCGCAGGCAGAAAGCAAGATTCCACCCAGCACCAGCACCAACACCAAGCACCACCGCAAAACCTTCATCCAATGCCTCCCTTGACCATAGCGGGGTAAGTGTACCAGAAAAAGGGGCAAATGACAAACCCAGAGACAGCATGGCTCATCCCCCGCTGGTGCACCGCCGGGGCAGGGTGAATTCTCTGAGAATAAACAGGACTTATGCCGCATAGGGTTTGTAGTGGCGGCTTCAGCCGACCTTAGCGTCACAGGAACGCCTGAAGTCGCCACTCCAGTGCTACAAGGTTAAGCGTTGCACGGAAAGTGCGTAAGTGGCGCAGAGTTTTTTATCGCCATTTGCATTTCGCGGCGGGCGGAGCCAGCATGGGCGACGCTTTACGACGTGCTGCCTCCCAACCGGCGCGCCTCGCCCCGGGTCACTCCCTGCATCGCCGCCGCGGCCAGCACAAAGAAAATCACCGGCATCAGCAACGTCAGGCCGTAGTTCCCCGAGCGTTCAATCACGAAGCCGTTCAACGTCGGCCCGGCAATCGCCGCCAGTTGGGAAGCCAGGTAATACAGGCCGGTAAACGTGCCAATGTTGGCGTCACTGTCTGAGGTGTCTACCACCATCGGCAGCGAGTTGATGTTGACCAGCGACCAGGCGATCCCACCCAGGCCCAACGCGGCACCAATGACGAAAATGTTGGGGATGAAATACCCGATCAACAACAGGCCGGCAAAGATGACCAACCCGGCCGTAATCGTCCGCTTGCGGCCCAGTTTGGCGGCGATAAAACCGCTGGGGACCGCAAACAGGATAAACGTGATGTAAGAAACGCTGGAGAGGAGCGACGCCTGATTTTCTTTGATCTTCAGGACGTTAACCCCGTAAGAGGTGAAAAAGGTCTCAATGGCGTTGTACCCGACAAACCAAAGGAAGATCGCCAGCATCAAAAAGAGCAGGCTCTGCCGCGCCGCCGGGGAGACGCGCCGCACGCCTTTGAGCACGCCCAGCCCCTCCTCCGGCTCCGCTGACCCGCCTTCCAGCGTGCGCGGCTCCCGCACAAAGAAGACCAGCATCAAGACGGCGATAACCATCAAGACGCCGGCGACCAGGAAGGGAGCCACAATGTCAATCCCGTAAAGATAAGCCCCCACCAGCGTAATAATGATACCGCCCAGGCCGCCCATCAAGTTGATGATCCCGTTGGCCTGACTCCGCAAGGGCGAGGGCGTCAGGTCGGGCATCAACGCGATCACCGGCGTGCGGAACCCGGCCATCGTCACAATAAAAATGCCGACGGTGATCATGAAGATCGCCAGCGGCTGGCCCAACTGCGCCGTCTGGCCGCTCAAGGCCGGGGGAATGCTCCGCGCAATAAACGGAATCACGATAAAGGCCAGGATGGAAAGCGGCGCCAGCGCCACAGGGTCATGATGAAACCGGCCAGGGTGGCTCCCAGCCCAAAGCCCGCAGCCTTGGTCGTGGTCTCAAACGTCGGATTGCCAGCCTGGAGGAAGATGGGGACGTAATCGTTGTAGAGTTTCCACATCACGCTGAGGCCAAAGAAACCGAAGCCGATGAGCAGGGTCTTGCCGTAATCCAGTTTGGGTTGTTTGGGCTCTGTATCCATATCGGGCATCTCCTTGAAAGTAGAATATTGATTGCTGACCGCCAACGGCTGGCGGCTGATTGCTAAGGGCTGACGGCTGATGGTTACAAATCCAGTACCATCTGGACTAACGTGCGGTGGGGTCGGAATCCCAGCGCTGCCAGTTCAGCCAGCAACGCCGGTTGTGGATCGGCCAATGTCACCACGGGCCAGGACGGGAAGCGGCGGGTGGCCGCCAGGGCCCGCGCCACCGCGGCCTGAGCGCCGGTCGCGCCGCTGGCCGGATGGACCAACAGCTCCCAACTATGGAAACGATAGCGGCGGTCGGTCCGCACCCGCACCGCCTGCTGAGGCGACGCTTCGTCACGCAGCCAGGCTCCCTCGCGTTCACCGGCCAACCAGAGATCCAGCCTGTGCTCCCAGCCGCCAAACAGATAGGCACCGGTCCGTATTTCCAACACGTCGGCCTGGCGCTGAGGATAGATCTGGTCGGCCAGCGCCAGCCAGACCCGGTCATCGGCGGGCTGAGAGGAACGCCAGCGTTCGGTCAGCGGGCGCCCCGGCCAGGGCAGTCCGGCCGGTCGGAGTAAATGCTCCATCTGCCCCACAGTCTGGAAACCCAAACGCTCGTACAGCCCGCGGGCGACCGCGTTATCGACCCGCACCTCCAGCCCCACCCAGCGCCCGCGCTCCGACCGGGCCGTCTTGAGCGCCATCTCCATCAGGGCGCGGCCGATCCCCTGCCCCTGAAAATCGGGGTGCACGACCACGTTACCGATCATGGAGCCGCCAGGCCGCCGGGCATGAGCCCGGCGCAACGACAGGTTGCCGACGATACGCCCCTGTTCCAGCCAGACAAAACCGTTCGGCGCCCATCCTTCGCTGGTCAGCCAGGTCCACCAGGAACGTTCGGCCGCCCGGCGCATCCGCTTCAACATTTTCCAGCCCTGGGGATCCAGCTCTTCGCGGAAGCCGGTTTCAATCAATTCCACAATGGCCGGCAAGTCGCGTAGGGGGTCCACAGGCCGGATGCCGTGAGCGGTAGTGCTAATGTGAACGGGCGTTACTGCCACCCCATCTGCTCCACTGGTTGATGCGTCCTGGGCAGGTCCTGGCCGGTTTTCCCTGCGCCCGTGAACCTGGACAGTGTCTGGATTATACCACTGCCCGGCCAGTCAGCATAATGCTCAACACCCCGCAAAAGTTACCCCTGCGGCGATCAAGAAGCTCACAAGTTTGAAAAATTTCCTGGAGTTATGCTATAATCTTAATATTCCAATCCCCGCAGGAGACAACCATGGGCTTTACAACGTTCAACGACATGCTGCGCCGGACCGCCTGGCGGCTACCGGATCATCCTTTTATCACCTGGACCGACCGTAACCGCACGGTCACCTACGCTGAGGGCGATCAGATCTCGGATCAAGTGGCCGGAGCCCTGGCAGCGCTTGGCATCCAGAAGGGCGACCGGGTGGGAATTTTCGCCCACAACGGATTGGATTATGTGCTGGCGATGCTCGGGGCGTGGAAACTGGGCGCTATCTCCACCCACATCAGCGTGCTCCAGGCACACAACCTGGCCTATTACATCAACAACGCCACCCCGAAGGTGCTGATTTACACCGGCGATAAACACGACGTGGTCATGGCTAACCGGCCGCAAATGCCCAGCGTGCAGCACTATGTTTGCCTGGACGGAGCGCGCGCAGGCGCCCTCGGCTGGAGCGAGCTGCTCGCCGCCGCGCCCCCGCCGCCCACTGTAGAAGTCAGCGATATGGATGCCGCCCACCTTTCCTACACCTCCGGTTCCTCCGGCGCCCCCAAAGGAGCCGTCCTGGCCCATGGCTTCACCGCGCGGGCCACGCACTGCATCGCCGAACGGTTGGGGCTTTCCAGCGCCGATGTCTCCTTAGGGCCGACCTCGCTCGCCAGTTCCTACCACCTCGTCGCCAACCTGCTGCCGGGAATGCACCGGGGTGTCGCCATCGGCGTAATGACCCGGTGGGACCCGGCCGTCGCTTGGGATGAGATGGAGTGCCGGGGCGTGACGGTGCTCGTCGGCAATCCCCTCCTCTTTGCCGATGTACTCAACATCTGCCGGGAACGGGGCCGCAAACCGCACGCGCTGCGGCTGGCGCTCTCCGGCGGCGCTCCCGTCCCGCCCGACCTGAAACGCGCTTTTGCGAATGAGCTGGGGGTCTTCCTGGTGGAAAGTTACGGTCAGAGCGAACTGGGCGGCTTTGTCGCGCTGGGCTACCCCCGTCCTGAACCGGAAGAACAGCGGTATATGATCGGGCCAACATTGCCCGACCGCGAAGTCCGCATCGTGGACGAACAGGACCGCGAAGTCCCCATCGGCGAGCCGGGCGAGATGGTGATCCGCAGCGGTTACATGCTGGGCTATTGGGAGATGCCGGAAAAGACCGCCGAGGTGTTGCGCAATGGCTGGCTCCATACCGGCGACATGGGCCACATGGACCGCGAAGGATACATCTCCATGCTGGGCCGCTGGAGCGAGCGGATCGTCTGCGCGGGCAAGGTGATCTTCCCCCGGCCCATGGAGGAAGCGCTGTTGCGCCACCCGGCCGTCCGCTATGTGGCCGTCATCGGCAAGCCCGATCCGGCCCGGGGCGAGGTTCCCAAAGCGATTGTGGAGCTCTACGCCGGTCAGACCGCCACGCCAGAGGAGCTCCTGGCCCACTGTCATGCCCAATTGGGGGCCGCCGCCAGCCTGGAAAGCGTGGAGATTATCCCGGAGATGCCGATGACTCCCACCGGCAAGATCGGTCGCGCCGACCTGCAACGGCGCGAGCGCGAACTGGCCGCGTGAATAGCACGGCCCCGGGCAACAGCTCTCTCACCCCAGCAGAGGCCGTCCGCGAATCGGCCACGGATGCACGAATCGCGGCCTTGATGGTGCATTCGTGTTTCATTCGTGGACGGCCAATGTCCCGACTTCTTCTCTGAAGATAATGTGAAAAGTCCGTAGTAAGGCGCTTTAGCGCCGTCTTGGCCGCGCTGAAGCGCGACACTACGAACCTATTTTCATCCCCGGCTGGTGAACGCCAGGGCATGTCCCACAACAACACAGGGCGGACTATGGCGTGGCTTCCTGCGCCATCTCAGCGGCTAACCCATCCAGGAGCTGCTTGTCTTCCACCTGCAGCAGGTACGGATTAAAGAGTTGCCCCACACAGAAAAGCGCGCAGAACGCCCCGAGCACGGCCAGCACCGCCCCCGGGTTGAACGCGCCACCGGCCCACCCCGCCAGGGCCGTCGCCAGGGGCCACGAAATCTGGGCGATCAACCGCCGGACCGCAAAAACACGCCCCTGCAGTTCGCGCGGCGTCTGCGTCTGCCAGATCGTCTGCGAATGGGCATTCATCACCGGGATGAGCCCGTCGTAGAGCAAATTCATCGCCGCGGTGAGATAGAGCCACGATGAAAGCCCAAACACCACCTCCACCAGGCCGGTGAGCAAGATCGGCACGACAACACCATACACCCGCCGCCGTTTGAGGCCCCCCCAGGCGCTGATGAACAAGCCGCCCACCACTCCCCCAGCCCCCGCCATGGAACCCAGCAGCGCCAGCGCCGACTCAAAAGTGAAGCCGCGTGCCGTCCAATCGGCCGCCAGGTTAAACTTGACCAGCAACGGGGTGAAGACCCCCAGCGGCGCGCCAACGAAGTTCGCCACCGTGAAAGTGCCCAGCAGCCATAACAACGGCCGGCGCTGCCAGATATAGAGCGCCCCCTCTTTGATGTCGGCCCACATGCTCTTTTGCGGCTTCTCGCCTGTGCGCCCCAGATCGGAGCGCTTGGGCGAAGGGATGAACAGAAAAATCAGCGTCGTGGCCGCCAGAAAAAACGTGATGGCGTCCACTCCCATAGCCAGGGCCGCTCCGTTATTAAGCTGGCCCAACTGCCAGCCAAGCCACCCGGCAATCAGGCCCTGGCGGGCCAGGGCAGGAATCCCAATGATCGCCGCCGCAATGGCCGGTGAGAGCACACCCGAAAGTGCCCAGATCGTCTGCATCATGCCGTTAGCGCGCGGCAATTTCTCCTCCGGCACCAGCATCGCGTAAGAGGTATCAAACGCCGAAAAATGAAACGCATTGATAAAGGCCGACAGCGCCAGCACGAAAATCAACAGCCACAGTTGGAGCGTATTGGTCATAACCAGAACCGCCAGCAGCAAACTCAGGCCACCATTCAGGAAATCCATCGCCATCATCGTCCGCTTGCGGTCATGGCGGTCGGCCCAGGCCCCGGCCAGCGGCGCGCCGAAGACCGTCGGCAGCGCAAAGGCCAGGCTCACCGCCGAGAGTGCCGCCGCCAGCTGCGGCCTTTGCTCCGGCAGCGGATAGAGCGTCTGCGTCAGCCAGATGTTCATGGCAAAGTAGGTCAACGCACTGCCAAAGACCGAGATAGACTGCGTCACCCAGACGATCAAAAACGTGCGCCAGCCGTGAGGCGGGGCTTGATAAGTCATAGCGTTCGCTCCTTCAATCCAGAGGGGGGATTTTTTATGTCAGGACTTACGCCCCTACTGTGTAAATCCTATAGGATTACTCTGCGGCTAAGCGCCGGCCCTCAGAGCACGTCAACCGGGTCAATATCTACCTGCCAACCGGCGGGCAGCTCCACCGCCCGCAATAAGGCCGCCGGGTCCACGCTGCGGAGCAACAACTGCCAGCGGTAATGGCCACGCACGCGGGCAAAGAAGGCCGGCGCCGGCCCGATCAGGTCACTGGCCGGCAGGTCGTGCGCTTCCAGCAGCGCCCGCAGCCGGGCAGCGAGCAGCTCCGCCTGGGCCTGCGCGTGATGCGCGTCGGGGTGCGTAAAGACCAGCCGCGCCAGCCGGATCGCGGGGGGATAGCCCAATTCGCGCCGGTAGGCCAGCTCGCGCGCGGCGAATCCGGTGTAATCATGGACCGCCGCCGCCTGGATCACGTAATGCGCCGGCTGGTAGGTCTGGAGGATGACCTGCCCGCCCGCCAGGCCGCGCCCGGCGCGGCCGGCCACCTGGGCGAGGAGCTGGAAGGTGCGCTCCGCCGCGCGGAAGTCGGGCAAATTCAATCCCACGTCAGCAGAGACAATGCCAACCACGGTGACGCGCGGCAAATCCAGCCCCCGCGCGATCATCTGCGTGCCCACCAGGAGGTCGGCCCCGCCCTCGGCGAAGCTGGTCATCAGGGTGGTGTGACCGGCATGGCTGCGGGCAGTATCCCGATCCCAGCGGAGCAGGCGGGCCTGGGGCCAGCGCGCGGCGGTCTGCTGTTCCAGGCCTTCTGTTCCCAGGCCGAAGGCGCGCACCCGCTCCGAGCGACACTGGGGACAGCGCACCGGCAGTTGGCGGCGCAGGCCGCAATGATGGCAGAGCAGCACTTCGCCCCCCGCGTGGTAAGTCAACGGGAGCTCGCAGCGCGGGCACCGCGCTACCCAACCACAATCCCGGCAGAAGACGTAGGTCGCCGTCCCCCGCCGGTTGAGGAAAAGGATTCCCTGTTCACCCCGCGCGAGAGCCGCGTCCACCGCCGTTTGCAACGGACGGCTGAAAACGCTCCGATTGCCCGCCTTCAGCTCGGCGCGCATATCTACCACCTGCACCGGCGGCAGGGCAATGGCAGCCGCTTCCGGCGCTTCAGCCAACGGGCGATAACGGCTATCAGGCAAATGCAGGAAACGTTGCCAATCGGTCAGGCGGCGACGATGGCCCAGCACCCGCCGGGGCAACGAGAGCAGACGGTAGCGTCCCTCCAGTGCGCGGGTGTAAGCTTCCAACGTGGGGGTGGCGCTGCCCAAAATCAGCAGTGCACCGGTAAGCTGCGCCAGTGTCTCGGCAGTCTCGCGGGCGTGATAGAAAGGATGGCTCCCCTGTTTGTAGCTGGAGTCCTCCTCCTCATCCAACACAATCACCCCCAGCCGGGGGAAAGGGACAAAGAGAGCCGAGCGCGCCCCGACCAGCACCGCCAGTTCACCGCTGCGGATGCGCCGCCAGGTATCGTACCGCGCCCCCTCACTCATCCCGCTGTGCCAGAGCCCCACCCGGCCGGGAAACCGGACGGCCACGCGCCGCACCGTCTGCGGCGTCAGGCTAATTTCAGGCACGAGGAAGAGCGCCTGTCGGCCCTGCGCCAGCACGCGCTCGATCGCCCGAAGATAGAGCTCGGTCTTGCCAGAGCCGGTCACGCCCAGCAGGAGCACCGGGGCGGGTGCGCGCGCGTCCTGGGTGGAAGGCAACCAGGCGGCCAGCTGTTCCCAGGCTGCCTGCTGGTCAGGGGTAAGGGGCGGCGGCACATCAGGGGTGAAAATGAAATCAGCCAACGGGTCGCGGGGCAGTTCGGCCCGGCTGAAAGCGATGAGATTCCGCTGAGCCAGCGCCTGGAGCTGCGCTGCGTCGGCCCCCGTCTCGGCGTAGACCACCGTGACATCCACCGGCTGCGCTTCACGCTCCAGGTATTCCAGAATCGCCTGGTAGCGTTCCTTGAGACGAGTCCGCCGGAGCGCCGGCTCCCACTGCCCCTGGGATGCGGCCAGCTGCACCTGCTTCACCGTTTGCGCGCGGGGATCTGGCAGTTGCAGGACCTGCTCCGTTGCAATCAAGCCACGCTGGCGAAGGGCATGGCGCGCCCGACGCCAATCCTGGCCGCGCAACGCAGCGGCGACCTGCCGGCCCAAGAGCGGCCCGCGTTCCACAAGCAGTTGCAACAGCGCCCTGGCCGCTTCGTTCAAATCGGGGGGCACCACCTGCACCAGGGGCCGCAACCGCTGGTCGGCGCGCGCCCGCAGCCCTGGCGGGATCATCAGCTGGACGCACTCGTGCAGCGGCGCGAGCGTTTCACGCGCCATCCATTCGGCCAGCGCCAGCAACGCCGGCGAGAGCACCGGTTCGGGGTCCAGCAGGCTGTGCAAGGGCCGGGGGGCCGGGACAGAGGGGGCTTCCGCCAGGGCAACCATCACGCCGGGCAGCAGCCGTTCCCGAAAAGGGACCACGACCAGCACACCGGGGCGTGCAGCTCCGGCCAGCGCCGCCGGGATGGTGTAATCAAACAGCGGTGTGGCTTTGGACCGAATCGGTTGGAAGACGAGCACCTGGGCGTAGGCCATGTCAGATCATTCTTTCAAGGGATAGCATAACCTAACCGCTGGTAGTGTCAAATGCGCGAAACTGTGCTACAATGGCCGTATGCGGAGGCCATGCTCACAAGGAGGCTTTTATGCCGCCACGCTTACATAAAATCCTGCGCCTGGAAGTGCCCTGGACCGACGTCATGGGTATGATTATCCCGGCCGTACAGGCCATCCCAGCGGTGATTGAACAGGTGGATGACCAGCAAGGCTATCTGACCGCCAAGACGCGCCAGACGCTGAAATCCCGCGGCGAGCACATCCGGGTTCAGGTAGAAGCTCTGGATCAAGCTAGCTGTCAGGTGCGGATTGACAGTGAGCTGATGCTGATCCTGACCGAGACGCAGCTGGATTGGGGCGTCAACACCCACAACATTGAGGCCTTTGAAAAGGCCCTCCAGCAAGGCGTGCGCAAATGGAAAAGGGCGCATAAAGCAGCCGCGGCCCCGTCACCAGCCGCCCGCAGTGAGCCGGCCGGCCTGGTGCAATTGCAATGCAAGGCCTGTGGGGCCAAGCTTACCAAGCAGGTGGAACCCGGCCATTGGGAATGCGAGTATTGCGGGCACGAGTATTTTGAGAGAAGATAATCACGCTACGCACAGGCCCAGCCCCGGTTTTGACGGGAACATGGCACGCCACCGCCTTTACGGGGGCGTGCCGCCTTCCTGACTAACCACGACATCCAGCGTGGTAGCGCCGGTAGGCGTGCCCGGCGCGACGCCGTGAATCCGCACCAGCGTGCCAAGCGGGGCCCAGTTAAAGAGCGCCTCGGCGTCCCCCTGGTTAACGATAATGCAGCCAAAGGAGGCCGGCCAGCCTAAAATCCCCGCCGGCAGCCGCCGCCCGCTCGCCGTAATCGGCAGCTCGTGGATGCCGTTGTAGTAATCCGGCCCCTCTAAGTAAATCCCCATGAAATAGGGCATGTCCAGTTGCCAGCGGCGGGCAAAGGCGTCCGGCTCTTTCATGAGCACCTGAAATTGGCCGGCGATCGTTGGCGTGGTAGACATCCCGCTGGAAACCTTGAATTCAAAAATCAGTTGCTCGTTCTCATAAGCGCGAAGCGTCTGCGTCGGCAGATCAATTTCAATCCGCTTGCCCGGTGGGATGGGATGCGGAAAGAGGACGTCAATGGAAGGGATGGTCAAGACCTGACCGACGTCAATGGTGCCGGGGTCCACGTCGGGGTTCGCCTCTTCCAGTCGCCACTGGGGGAACCCAAAACGGTAGGCCAGATCAAAAAAGACGTCACCGGGCTGGACAACGTAGACCTGCGACGGGTGGTAAATGCGCGGTTGCACCTGATGCTGGCCCGTGGCGAGCGCCGCCAGGGTCATGGCCCACGCCGCACCCAGATCCAACGTCCGCGAGATGCCCAGCTGCCCGTTCACCTCCGCCAGCCAGTCCTGCACGGGGGTCGCGTTAAACTCCAGCGCGATCCCCTGGCCGGCCGGGACCGGGCGCAGCCAGCTCGCCACCCGCTCCGGCGGCGCAGTAAATTCAGCCTGATAATCGGTGAGGGGGTCGTTGGCTACCAGTACAAAAGGCAGAGACAGGAGCTGTTGCGCCAGAGTAGCGGCCGGCTCCGGCCCCGTGACGCGCGGCGGGACGGCCGCCAGCACCAGCTCAACGCTGGCAGCTCCTCCATTCAACGCCGTCAACAGAGCGGCCGTGCTGGCCGGCACATCCAGCGCTCGTCCAACCTGACCGGCAACCGGCAGCGCGCCGCCAGGGCTTATCTCCAACCGCGCGTCGGTCGCCGGGACCCAGAGTTGCGCCGCGAGCGTCTCCACCGTGGCGCGCAAACGCGCCTCGTCCGGCGGCGTGACCGGCAGTTCAACGGTTGTCCCTTGCACCAACGTCCGCCAGATCGTCCACCCCTGCACTAAGGTGTTGCCCTCACGGCCCACGCGGTACGCCATAGCCGCCGCCGCATCCAGATCGTAGCGCCGACCGGTCTGTTCCCAACCCAGCAACCAGGAACGATCTGCCGCGTGCACGGCCAAAGGTGGTGGATCCAGCAGCAACGCGCTCGCTTGCAACCGCACGGTGGCCTCCGCCACCGTCAGTCCGCCCAAATCAATGCCGCGCACCGCCACGCCAGGATAGATTTTGTCGCTAAAGGCTGCCTGGTAGATCAATGTAGCGGCCAGGCTCAAAGCCACCGCTCCCAACAGTAGCCCCAAACCCACGCGAAGCATCCGCCTGCCGGTCATGATTCAGCTGTCTCCATAATCTCCACTCATTTCACCTGACGGCAAGATTGGCACACCCGCTAACCGCTTCCAGTCGTATGCGCCAACCAATGACCACGAAATCTTTGCCGGGTAGTTAGCCGGTCACACTTTTTATGATACCTTTGGCTCTAAGCCGCTGTCCGGTCCGCCCACAGCCGCTCGTAGAGCCGCACCAGCTGCCGTCCCATCCGCTCCCAGGAAAAATGCCGCCGGGCCCGCTCGCGCAGCTGCTCGCCCAACATCGTCGCCAGCACCGGATTCCGAAGCCCAAAGGCCAGCGCCGCCGCCAGCGCCGGCACGTCCCCTAACGGCGTGGCATAAATCCCCAGGCTGTTCAGGTATTCGCGGCTCACCTGGGTGTCGTAAGCCACCGTCGGCAAGCCCATCGCCATGTAGTTCAAGATCTTGCCGCTCCCCTCCGTCGCCGAGACCTTGGGGGCGACGGCCAGATCGCCCAGCGCTAAGTATTGCGGCGCTTGGGCGTAAGGCACTTTGCCGGTAAAAACAACGTCCTGCGGCGTTAACCCTAATTGCGCCGCCTGCTGGCGATACTTCTCCACAGCCGGGAACCCCATAACCAACAGCGAAAGGGGGTAATCCCGTGCCCGCAGCCGGGCCGCGGCCGCCAGCAATTGGGGGATGCCCTGCCAGTCGGCCAGCAAGCCCAGATAGACCACTACCTTGCGCTCCGGTGGGATGCCAAGCGCGGTCCGGCGCGCCGCCCGCTCCTCCGGCGTCAGGCAGTCCGGGCAGAAAAAGTCCAGGTTGACACTGTCGGGCAGAGGCATAACGCCTTCGGTCCGCCCGAAAGAGCGGGCCAGGAGATCAGCGCTGTTGACCGTGCTGGTGACGATGGCCTCCGGCAATGTCACAATCCGTTCCTCCAGTCGCCGCCACCAGTAATAGGCAGCCGAGTCCGGTTGAACGAAGCCATGGTCCAGCATCTCGCCGGTCATGCTGCCCTGGAAGTCAAACACCACCGGCACGCGCAGCAGCCGCCCCACCACGCTGCCGATCAACGCGCCCTCATGCAAATGCCCATGGATCAGGTGTGGCCGCCAGCGCAGCGCCTCCGTGAGGGCCTTCCAGGAAAGGAGCGCGTCAAAGGCAATCTTATGCGGCGACGACCCTACCTCATAGTCGGCGCGCCAGGGAGTGGGTGCCGAGCGCGCAATGTCTAACCCGGGCCAATTATCCCCTTTGTAGTAGGTGACAATCCGCACCTGCAAGCCCTGCGCCATGAGGGCCCGCGCTTCTTCCAGGATGCGGACATGGCAGCCGTAATCCAGGAAGAACGACGTGGGGGCAATCATCAAGATGCGGCGCGACATACAGCCATCAGCAGTTAGCAATCGGCAATCAGCGATCAGCGGTCAGCAATCAGCAAATAGAACAACCCGCTGATAGCCCAAGTGTAAGCCGGTGCCTGTCTCCCTATTTTTTCGGCTCCCGGTCTGCCCGGCTGTCGCGGCCCTCGGCGGCCGGCTCTTCCTCTGGGCCGCCGCCGGCCAGTCCCCCCACCAGCGCCTGCAACGTCAATTGGAAGACCGAGGTTGGGCTGGGCCCGCCGGGTTCAACTTCCCAGCTCCGCAAACGGCTGGCAACCATCCATTGACGGCGCGCAGCGGTAGTTTCGGCCAACGCCTCCTCCAATGCTTCGGCCTCCCCTTGCGCGACCAGTTCCCGCAAGGCCCCCAGCCGGGCCAGCACACCCGCCAGACCGGCCAGGAGTGGCTCGCGCCCCAGCAGCGCCAGCATCCGGTACGAGGGCGCATCGCCATCGGCCGCGGCCGTGGCCGTGGCAAAGGAGCGATCAGCCACTTTGCGTAACTCTCCCCACCCCGGCTCGGCCGCCGTTGCCTGGAAGAGCGCCGTCGCAGTCAACGCCGGCAGCGCTGTCGCCAGCACACTGACCGCGTCATGCTCGGCCGGGTCCATGAACAGCGGTTCGGCCCCCAACACCCGTGCCAGGTTAGTGACCGCCTTGACCGCGCTCGGATGTTCCTGAGAGCGGGCCACCAGTCCATAAAGAGCCTCATGGAACAGATCAGCACGAGCGCTCTCCGGCCCGTGGAGCGGCTCCCAGCCGCCCGCGCCCGGCGCAAGGAAGATGTTGCCGCCGACAAAGTAAGTTCCCGCCGGCAACAGCTCCGCCGCCCAGGTGAGTGTGGGTGTCAGCAAGGGAGCGATGGCCGTCACCACCGCGCCTGAATTGACGGGCAACAGCCGTCCCAGGTCGGCCAGCACCTCACGCAGCGCCGCCATCGGCACCGCCACCACGATCAATTTGGCCTCGCGCAGCGCCAGGTCCAGATTAAAGTCGGCATGGTCCAGAGCCCCTAATCGTTGGGCCTGCCGGGCAATATCCGGCTCTTTGTCGTGTCCCACAATTTCCAACCGGGCCGCATCGGGCGTCGCATGGAGCGCCAGCCCTATCGCCGTCCCGATACAACCAGTACCAATCAAAGTAATCCGTTGACGGACCACGCCGCTACCCCCTTAGGCTCACACAATACGTGTTGCATTTTAAGTTTCACGCCTCACATTTCACGCCTGACGTTTCACGTTTCACGCCTCACGCCTCACATTTCACGCCTGACGTTTCACGTTTCACGCCTCACGTTTCACATCTCATCCATTGTCTGCAACGCCGCCAGCAGTCTATCATCTCCCGGCGCGTCGTGATGGTGGCGGATCCAGGCCACCGTGCGCGGAGAAGCCCCCGCTTGCGCCGCCAGGTCGGCGCCCCAGGCCGGATGTTGATGGCGGATGACGAAGCCGCGCCGCCAGCCGCGCGGCGCGCCCTCACGCCAGCGGGCCGCCAGCGCCGGCAGCAGCCATTCGGCCAGCACCACGACCACCCGCTCCCACAACCGCGGAGAGGCCACCGTTTTGCCGACATCATGGAGCAACGCCGCCGCCAGCAACTCCGGGTCAGCATACCCTTGCGCCTGCAACGCCCGGCAGACGGCGATCCCATGCTGTTGTTCAGCCCTTGACATCCGCCGAAAGAGCGCCAGCAACGGCGGAGAGAGCTGCGCCGCCGCCTCGGTTAGCGGCACCGGGCGCAGTGGCGCCAGCAAGGTACGGAAGAATTGCGCCACCCGATGGCGCACCCGCCCCCAGCTCACCACACCAGCAACGCGCGGATTAACAGATTAAACAACGGCGTCATCAGCCAGTTGACCAGGTCAATCCCCAACATGGGGAGCACAAAGAGCACAGCCAGCAAAATGAAAGGCGCGACCGGCTCCAGCCGTTCAATGAAATCGGCCACCCGTGGGGGAGCCACCCCTGCCAGCACGCGGGAACCATCCAACGGCGGGACCGGCAGCAGGTTAAAGACCGCCAACCCAATATTGACCAGGATCGCCCAAAACAGAATCATCTCCAGCTTATCCGCCTGGGCGGCCGGCAACAGCGCCAGCAATCCCAGCCGGAACGGGAGCGCCAGCAGAACGGCCTGCAAGAGGTTGGAAAGCGGCCCGGCCAGCGCAGTGAGCGCCATGCCGGTCCGGGGATTTTTCACCCGCCACATCCGGTACGGGTTGACGCGGGCGGCCCGCCCCCACCCAAAACCGGTCAACAGAATCAACAGCGTCCCCACGGGGTCCAAATGCCTGAGGGGGTTGAGCGAGAGCCGTCCCTCCAGCTCCGGCGTCTCATCGCCGAGCAGATGGGCCATCCAGCCGTGCGCCCACTCGTGGATGGGGATCCCCAGGACGATCACCAGCAACCGTCCCAACAGTACTTCAGGTTGTAAACCCAGCATAACCACCTCTATGGGTAATGGAGAGCTCATACCGACAAACAGAGAAATTATAGCATAGGGGATAAGAATGGAAAGCGGTGGGAGGTTCTTTCTATCCTTTCATGCTTTTCGTAACTTTTGCGTTAGAATGTTTAAGGTATAATCAGGGTGGAGGTAGCCATGAGCCTGACCCGCGAAGAAGTTGATCACATTGCCGCCTTAGCGCATCTGACCTTGAGCGAGGCCCAGAAAGCCCGCTACCAGGAGCAGCTTTCGGCCATCCTGGATTACGCCGCCCGGATTCAGGCGGTGAATACCAGCGCCATTTCGCCGACCGCCACCGTGTTGCCGCTACGCACCATCCTGCGCGATGACACCACGACCCCGCCCCTGTCCCGTGAGGAGGCGCTCACCAACGCCCCAGAAGCCATTGCGGACTGCTTTGCGGTCCCGCCTTTACGGTAAGGCCGCCGCTTACCCCATCTACCCCACGCGGGAGGAGTCTTGAACGCACTGCCCGATTTAACCCTGCACGAAGCTTTAGACCTGCTCAACCGGAAAGAGCTTTCGGCCACCGAACTGACCCTGGCGCTCCTGGAGCGAATTCAGGCCATAGATGACCAACTCCATGCTTATCTGACGCCGACGCCCGAAGCAGCGCTGGCCGCCGCCCGCCAGGCGGACCAACTGCGGGCGCGGGGAGAAACTCGCCCTTTGCTGGGCCTTCCCCTGGCGATCAAAGACAACATCTCCACCCGGGGTGTGCCCACCACGGCCGGCTCGCGGATTCTGGAGGGCTACGTCCCGCCGTTTGACGCAACGGTGGTGGAACGCCTGAAGGCTGCCGGCGCCATCATCCTGGGCAAGACCAACCTGGACGAGTTCGCCATGGGCTCCAGCACCGAAAACTCCGGCTTCTTCACCACGCATAACCCCTGGGACCTGGAGCGCGTGCCCGGCGGCTCCAGCGGCGGGAGCGCCGCTGCCGTGGCCGCCGGCGAGGCACTGGCCGCCTTGGGCACCGATACCGGCGGCTCTGTGCGCCAGCCGGCCTCGCTCTGCAATCTGGTCGGCCTGCGTCCCACCTATGGGCGCTGCTCCCGCTACGGGCTGATCGCCTTCGCCTCCTCCCTGGACCAACCCGGCCCGCTGACCCGCGACGTGACCGACGCCGCGCTGCTCCTGGGCCTGATGGCCGGCGCCGATCCGCACGACAGCACCACCCGCCCGGAGCCGGTCCCCGACTACCTGGCGGCCCTGACCGGCGATCTCAAGGGGCTGCGCGTGGGCGTCCCGCGCGAATATTTCGTCGCCGGCTTGCAGCCGGCAGTGGAACAGGCCGTCCAGGCCGCGCTGCAAACGCTGGTGGATCTGAGCGCTACGCTGGTGGAGGTCAGCCTGCCCCACACCGACGTCGCGCTGCCGGTCTACTATCTGGTCGCGCCCGCCGAGTGCAGCGCCAACCTGGCCCGCTTTGACGGCGTGCGCTACGGCTTCCGCGCCCCGGCGACTACCCTGGAAGAGATGGTCTCTCAGACCCGGGGGCAGGGCTTTGGACCGGAAGTCACCCGCCGCATCATGTTGGGCACCTACGCGCTCAGCGCCGGCTACTACGACGCTTACTACCGCAAAGCGCAACAGGTCCGCACGCTCATCAAGGCCGATTTTGACGCCGCGTTCCAGCAGGTGGATGTCCTGGCCGGGCCCACCTCGCCCGTGACCGCTTTCCGCATCGGCGAACGGGCCGATGATCCGCTGCAAATGTACCTGGCCGACATCTTCACGCTCTCGCAAGCGCTGGCCGGCATCCCGGCCGTCAGCGTTCCCTGCGGCTTTGACGAGAGCGGGCTGCCCATCGGCTTGCAGCTGGCCGCCCCTGAGCTGGCCGAAGCGCAGCTGTTACAGGTCGCCTATGCCTACGAGCAGGCCACTCCCTGGCATCAACGCCGGCCGGCGCTGCCCGGTAAATAAACCCACGGAGGTAACATCTATGAAACTGGTCATTCCGATGGCCGGGTACGGGACCCGGATGCGGCCGCACACCTGGACGCGGCCCAAGCCGCTGCTGCCCCTGGCGGGCAAACCGATGTTAGCCCATATCCTGGAACGCTTCCGCGACCTGCCCATCCAGGAATACGTCTTCATCACCGGCTGGCTGGGCGAGCAGGTGGATGAATACATCAAAGCCCATTACGCCATCCCGGCCCATTTTGTGGAACAGAAAGAGCTGATCGGGCAGGCCCATGCGCTCTGGCTGGCCCGCGACTATCTGGACGGGCCGATCTTCACGCTCTTTGTGGATACGCTGTTTGACGACGTGGATTTCTCCCACCTGGACGAACCGGGGCTGGATGGAATCATCTTCACCAAAGAGGAGCCAGACCCCCGGCGCTTCGGCGTGGTGGAAGTGGGGCCGGATGGGTTTGCCACCCGCCTGGTAGAAAAGCCGGACTCGGTGGAGAACAAAAGCGTCCTGATGGGCCTCTACTACTTCCGCGATGGGGCCTGGCTGGCGCGGGCCTGTGAGGAGTTGATGGCGCGCCGCATCCAGACCAAAGGCGAATACTACCTGGCCGACGCCATTACGCTGATGATCCAGCAGGGCGCCCGCTTCCGCACCCGCGAGGTCGGCGTCTGGGAAGATACCGGCAAGCCGGAGACCACCTTCAAGACGCACCGCTACATCCTGGAGCACGGCTACGACAACAGCCTGGAAGCGCTGCGGCCCGGCGTGGCGATCATCCCGCCGGTCTACATCCACCCGGAGGCCGTGGTAGAGCGCTCGGTGATCGGGCCGTATGTCTCCATTCACGCCGGCGCGACGGTGCGCGATAGCATCCTGCGCGACACGGTAATTGACGACGGTGCGGAGATAGAAGCGGCACTGTTAGAGGAATCGCTGATCGGCCGCTGGGTCAAGGTGAGCGGCGCTTTCCGCGGCCTGAACCTTGGTGACTCATCCGTCGTGGAAGAATGACCATGACAGCTCCTTTAAACCCACCCAACTCGGAGGAAGCGTTGAACACAACTCACTCGTTTCTCTCGCACGCGGTGCAGGAAATCCCGCCCTCGGCCATCCGCCGTTTCTTTGATATCGCCGCCACGATGGACAACGTCATCAGCCTGGGCATCGGCGAGCCTGACTTTGACACCCCCGCGCCCATCGTTGAGGCTGGCATAGAGGCGCTGCGCCAGGGCGCGACGCACTACACCTCCAACTCCGGCACCAACGAACTGCGGACGGCCATCGCCAACCATGTGTTTAAACTCTACGATCAGACCTACAACGCCGCCAGCGAGGTGCTGGTCACGGTCGGCGTCTCCGAGGCGCTCTACCTGGCGATGGCGGCCCTGCTGGATCCGGGCGACGAGATCATCATCCCGGAGCCATCGTTTGTCTCCTACGTGCCGACGGCCCAGCTGGTCGGCGCGGTGCCGGTACGGGTGCCCACCTACGCCCGCGACGGCTTCCAGATCACCGCGCCGGCAATTGAGGCCGCCATCACGCCCAAGACCAAAGCGCTGCTCATCGCCTCGCCCAACAATCCCACCGGGACGGTGATCAGCCGGGAGCGGCTCAATGAGATCGCCGCCGTCGCCAAGCGGCACAACCTGGTTGTCATCTCTGATGAGATCTACGACCGCTTAGTCTACGGGGTGGAGCATACCTGTTTTGCCAGCCTGCCGGGGATGTACTCACGCACCGTGGTATTGCAGGGCTTCTCCAAAGCCTACGCGATGACCGGCTGGCGGATCGGCTACATTCTGGGCCCGGCCGAGCTGGTTGGCGCGATGCGCAAAGTCCACCAGTACCTCATCATGTCGGCCCCTACCCCCTCGCAGATGGCCGCACTGAAGGCATTGGAAGTAGGCGAGCCGTTCGTCCAGGAGATGCACGCGGAGTACGACCGCCGCCGGCGGCTCATCGTCAGCGGGCTGAACAGCCTGGGGCTGAGTTGTACCGAGCCACAGGGAGCCTTCTACGCCTTCCCCTGCGTGGAAAAGACCGGCCTGGACGACAACCAGTTCGCCGAACTGTTGCTGCAAGAAGAGCGCGTCGCGGTCATCCCCGGGCGGGCCTTCGGCGAATCGGGCCAGGGCTATGTCCGCATGTCCTACGCCACCGCCTACGAGAAGATTGAGCAGGCGCTGGAACGCATCGCCCGCTTTGCGCAGCGGCACGGATAGCCAGCAGCGTTCACAACCAACTGTAGCGCCAGCTTGAGTTTGCAGCCGTAACGCGAACTTCAGTTCGCTGCTGTAATGCAGGCAACCTTCAGTTTGCCCACTTTGAGAAGAGGCTCTGAAATTATGGAATATGAAGCCGTCATTGGCCTGGAAGTTCATGCACAGGTGCACACGCACTCCAAGATGTACTGCACCTGTCCGGTCATGGAGGATACGGGCAATCTGTCCCCCAACACCTATACCTGCCCAGTCTGTCTGGCGCTGCCGGGGACGCTGCCGGTCGTCAACCGGCGGGCGGTGGAATACGGCATCCTGACCGCCTTAGCGCTCCACTGCACCGTGCAGCCGGTCAATGTCTTCTCCCGCAAGTCCTACTTCTACCCAGACCTGCCCAAGGGCTACCAGATTTCCCAATACGATCTGCCCCTTTCGCTGGGCGGCTACCTGGAGATTGAAACCACAGCCGGGGTCAAGCGGATCGGCGTCACCCGCGTCCACCTGGAAGAGGATACCGCCAAGATCTATCACCTCGGCAGCAAGGCGCTGATTGACTTCAACCGGGCCGGCGTGCCGCTGCTGGAAATCGTCAGCGAGCCGGATATGCACACGGTAGAAGAGGTGAAAGCCTATGCCAATGCGCTCCACGACATCTTAGTCTACCTGGGCGTGAACTCCGGCGACATGGAAAAAGGCGTGATGCGCTTTGAGGCCAACGTCAGCATCCGCCCGCGCGGCGCCACCTGGTTGGGCACCCGCACCGAGATCAAGAACCTCAACTCCTTCCGGGCTTTAGTGCGCGCCGTGGAGTACGAAATCCAGCGCCAGATTCGGGTGGTGGAGGCCGGCGGCACGATCGTCCAGCAGACGATGGGCTGGGACGAGAGCAAGGGAGAAACGTTCACCCAGCGCAGCAAGGAGTACGCCGACGACTATCGCTACTTCCCGGAACCCGACATCCCGCCGCTGGAGATCGCGCCGGCCTGGATTGAGGAGCTCCGCGCCCGGCTGCCGGAGCTCCCGCTGGAGAAACAGCGCCGGCTGATGGACGAGTACGGCATCCGGCGCGCCGAGGCGGAACTGCTGGTCGGCAGCCAGGCCACCGCCGCTTATTTTGAAACCAGCGCCCGGCTGGGCCGGGCCGACGGCGTAGAGCCACAGGAAGTCGCCAACTGGATCACCGGCGAGCTGTTCCGGCTGTTGAACGAGCAGGGTGGTACCCTGGAAACCGGCCGGGTTACCCCCGAACGCCTGGTGGCCTTGTTGCGCCTGCGCCAACAGGGCACCCTGAGCGCCACCGCCGCCAAAACTGTGCTGGAGGAGATGTTCAACACTGGCGAACCGCCCGAGCCGCTTGTGGAGCGCCTGGGGCTGGCGCAAGTTTCCGACACCGACGCCATCGCCGCCCTGGTTGCCCAGATCGTGGCCGCCAACCCCACCCAGGTTACCCAATACTTAAGCGGCAAAACGGCCGTCATGGGCTGGTTTGTCGGGCAGGTCATGAAAGCCTCCCAGGGTAAGGCGAACCCCCAACAGGCGCAAGAGCTGGTCAAGATTTACCTGGAGCGGCAACGCTCCAGCTGAACAGGAAATCTATTTCCCAATCTTTTCAGGAGGAACTATGAGTGAACTAAATCCCTTTGAGTTGGCGCAAGCCCAGTTTGACCAAGTGGCAGAGATGATGAATCTGCAACCGGCCGCCCGGGCTATCATGCGCTGGCCGCTGCGCGAATTCCGCTTCCAGCTGCCGGTACGGATGGATGACGGCTCCATCAAGGTCTTTTTTGGCTTCCGCGTGCAGCACAACGACGCCCGCGGTCCGGCCAAAGGCGGCATTCGTTTTCACCCCAAAGAGACCCTGGATACTGTGCGCGCCCTGGCGACCTGGATGACCTGGAAAACCGCCGTGGCCGACATTCCGCTGGGTGGCGGCAAAGGCGGCGTGGTAGTGGATCCCGCCCAGCTCTCCACCGGCGAGAAGGAACGCCTCTGCCGCGAGTGGGTAGATGCCATCTGGAAGAACCTCGGTCCGCGCAATGACGTCCCCGCCCCCGACGTGGGCACCAATCCCCAAATGATGGGCTGGATGATGGATGAGTATTCCAAGCTGCGGGGCGAATATGTCCCCGGCGTGATCACTGGCAAGCCGCTGGGCAGTGGCGGCTCGCTGGGCCGCACCGCCGCCACCGGCTTCGGCGTCATCGTCACCGTCCGTGAGGCCATGAAACACCTGAAAATAGAGCCGCGCGGCACCGTCGCTGCCATCCAGGGCTTTGGCAACGTCGCTCAGTACGCCGCTATCCATTTCATTGAGATGCTGGGCGGCACCGTCGCGTGCGTCTCCTGCTGGGACCGCCACGACCGCGTCTCCTACACCTTCTCCAAACCGGGCGGGATTGATCCGCGCTTCCTGCAAAGCATCACCGACCAATACGGTACCATTGACAAGGATGCGGCCGTGCGGGCCGGCTATGTGATTGAAGACGGTGAGGCCTGGCTGGGCAAGGAAGCCGATGTCCTGATCCCCGCCGCCATTGAGGGGGTCATCACCGGCGAGAATGTGGCTCGGGTGCACCCGCGCGTCAAGATCGTGGCCGAGGGCGCCAACGGTCCCTGCACGCTGGAAGCCGACGCAGCGTTCAAGGAGCGCGGCATCTTTGACATCCCCGACTTCCTCTGCAATGCCGGCGGCGTCACCTGCTCTTACTTTGAGCAGGTCCAGAATGACATGAACTACTACTGGAGCGAGGCCGAGGTCATGAGCAAGCTGGATGACAAAATGTCCAATGCCTTCGCCGGCGTGCTCCACACGGCGTTAGAGCACAGCATCTACATGCGCGATGCCGCCTACTGGGTCGCCATCCAGCGGGTTGAACGCGCCATGGAACTGCGCGGCTGGATCTAAAAGCGCCCCGCCATACACATAATGACAGGCCACGGCCCCTGCATGCAGGGGCCGTGAGCTTTTTTGACGCTGATACCGTTGACTTTGCAGCAGTTGCCGCTACAATAAAAACATAGTGTTCTTACCCCCAAACCAGGAAAGGAGTTGATGATGGCAAACCACACAGTTCCGACCTTTTGTGGCCGCCATGGAAAATCAAGCCTGCTCCTCCTCTTGATTCTATGGTTGATAGCCTGGTTGGTTATTCCCCCGGCGGCAGCATTGAGTGCCGGGGCAGCATGGCCTCCTTACATCGTCTCCATCCCTCCCCGTGGAACCGTCCAGGTGGCTATCCGGGGACACTGCTTGAATTACGGCCTACCCTTCCCCGGCCGGGAGCTCAAGGCCAGTGCCTTAGCCGATGACCCCATTCGCGCTGCCATTTTGTATAGCCTGGCTCAAGACTACTACTCACCCGCCGAGCTCTATCAAACCCAATGGGCCATCTGGCACTTCACCAACCAGGTAGATATTACCGGCGATAAGAACAAGCAAGCGGCCGAGATCGTCGCCCAGGCCACCAAAACCAAACCAACCGATCTGGATGCCGGTAGTCTATCCCTGATAGAGGCCGTTGAAAACAAACTGGTGCTGGCTACCATCAAAGATTTCAAAAATATCTCTAACCCGGCCTATTTTGGCACCGGCACCCTCATCATCACCAATCTGACCGAGAGCACGCAGGTGATCCATCTGCCCTATGGGATGGTCTTTGTGGATGCCCGGCAAACCGGCGTCCAGAAAATGGCCATTTTCCCGGCGACCCTGCCGCAGACAGGGAGCGATACCGTCGTGCAGGCGGCGAGCGTCTGCAACCAGGTCAGTATCCGGTTGCCGGCCAAAGCCGCCACCCAAATTCTGGTCAACGGCCACTGCCTCAACTACGGGTTACCTTTCCCCGGCAAGGTCATGGTCTACAAAGGGCTCGGCACCGAGGTCATCCGCAACACCATCTGCTACAATCTGGCCCGGGGTTACACAAAAAGCGACCTCTGGCAGGCTCAGCTGGCCGTCTGGCGGCAAACGGATAAGCTGGACAAAGGCTCGCAATACCCGTTGGTGAACGAAATTGCCGCCTATGCGGAAAGCGGCGTCCAACCCGGCGACATCGGCTCAGACTGCTTGGCTCTCTCCGAGGCCATTGAGCAAGGAGTCGCCACGGTCACGCTGGATGATTTCACCAACATTTCAGATCCGGCCTATTTTGGTCAGGGGACTCTGGTCGTCACCAACCAAACCGATAAAGAACAGACTCTCTGCATTCCCTACGGTATCGTTTTCAAAGATGCCAAACAGACCGGAGTACAGGATATGGGAATTTTCCCGGCCCAACAGCCTGATCCGGCCCTGGTGAAGAACCGCACCGTGGCCGCGGCCAAAGTTGAGGACCCGCGCGCCCTGTTGCCGGCCAGCGGCGCTGCCCCCAACCTGACAGCATGGTTCTATCTGGTGCCCGGCCTGGCTTTGCTGGCGCTGGGGGCCTGGCTACGAGCACGGAGCAGTAGCCGGCAATAGCAAGCCCACAAATGGTTTTTTTCACAACCCACGGCCCCTGAATTCAGGGGCCGTGGGTATTTATCGTATTGAAGGGGCGAGCCGGTCAATCGTGCCTCATAGTTCTTTACTGCCCAACCCTCGCAACACCAACCAGAGCCCCACCAACGCTACAGCACCCGGGGCCAGGCAGAGCAAGGCCGTGAAAGTAGCCTGCCAGCCATAGATCAAGCCGGTCAGGCCACTGCCAACGACCACAAGCAGCACGACCACCCCGATCACCAGCTCGCGCTCCAGTCGTCGCTGGTATTGCCGCAAATTGTGTTCCTTCCAGGGCATCGTGGCCTCCATATCACTCACCACTATCAGGGGCCAGCCAGACAGACAAGCTACATCTGCCGCCCGCTCGCCCATTCGCCATGCGCTTAGTATCGGAGTAGCGCGCCGATCCGTGCCTCCCCCAAAGCCGAGTTGGAGACCACTTCCACCGTGCCGCCTTTTTCCACCACCTGGCTGACCACGGCCTCCGCCGCATCAGGGATGTGCTCAAAGGTACCGCCGCAGAACGGGCAGTGTTCCAAAGTTTGCGCCGTCAGATAGCCGCAGCCCAGGCAACGATAGCCCGGCGCGTGAAAATCGCGCTCCAGCACCAGCACCTGAATCCGCCCCTCGTGGGCCGCGCTCAGCGTCTCGTCCAGGCGGACCACGCCGTTGGACCCTTTAGCGGCGCTGGTAATGACCGCTTCCACCAGTTCTTTCTTCCGCTGCTCATGCAGCTGTTGCAATATCAGCAAAGAACGCTCGCGGATCTCCACCTCGCCCGCCGTCATATCGGCGGGGAAAGAGCCCACCACGGTCTCGCGCAGCGGGGCCGAGAGCACTTCCTGGAACTGGGCCACCGTCGGCTCGGCGCCGGCCAGCAGCAGCCGCCGGGGACGTTGTTGCTGGCAGAAAAGGACCAGCGCCTCGGCCATCTCGCGCAGATTGCGCTGCACCGTCTCGGCCTCTTTGCGCCCCGATAAGGGCGCGCCGCCCCGCATTCCCACCACCGACGACCCCCGGCCCTTGCGGGTATGGCGTACGTCATCCCCGGCAAACCCTTCCTGGGCGATCAATTCCCCCATCTGAAAAGTGAAGAAACGGGCGCCCTGCCGATCCACCAACGCTACCGCGTACCGACCATAGACCCCATCCAGTTCCACCAGCGGGGAGATATAAGGCTTGCGGGCCACCGTGACCCCCGACCGGACCGGCACCGCCAGCGTCAAAGCCTGCCAGAAGTTTTCTGCCTGGCGGCTAAACAGCACCAGCCCGCGGCCAGACCAATCGTACTCCAGATCCACATAGCGCTTGACCGCCTCCAAATCGGCGGCCCCTACCTGGCCCTCCACCTGTTTCAACAGCTCGCGCAGGATCAGTTTGTACTCTTCCGCCGTTTGTTGCGTGGGATCCACATTGAGGTAAACACTCAAAACCGGGCCCTGAGCTTCCATCGCAGCCAGCTCGCGCAGCGTTTTTTCGTCAAACATAGTTCTCTATCCTTTCTCAGCGCTTCGTAAATTTCAGAGTGATCAGGATTGACCTGTTTCTGGTAACCCTTTGCCCCGCAGTCAACAGATTTGGCATCACCTCCTCACGAATCTTGTTTATGGCAAAAGTCGGCGGGATTGCTCACCCCACCGGAAAAGCCACGCTCCGGCCAAGGCCATAGGGGAACATCCATCAACGGGGAAATGGAGCAAGAGCCACCGGCCCACGGCAACCATCCCGACGCAAGCGCAGCCGGTGAGGGTGGCCGTCTGGCAAAATCTAATCATTCTCTGAACCCTCGGTCCTTTGAGACTACGGTTCATACTTAACTCTATTATCATCAGGAATGGCTTTCAGGTCAAGTAGGAACCCGGGGTACTACCGGTCGCCGGTAAGGAGCAGTTTTTGTTGGACCACTGACCACAGACCACGGGCCACTATTTTAACCGGCGGTGGTCTGTGGTCCGTCGTCCGTGGTCTCCTGACAATATCCCAAAACTATTCCCACTCAATCGTGGCCGGCGGTTTGCTGGTAATATCGTAGACCACCCGGTTCACCCCCGGCACCTCGTTGACAATCCGGCTGGATACACGGGCCAGCAGCTCATAAGGAAGCGGCGCCCAATCAGCTGTCATGAAATCCTCGGTAGTCACAGCCCGCAACGCCACCACCTGCGCGTAGGTACGGCCATCGCCCATCACCCCCACGCTGTGCACCGGCAGGAGCACGGCAAAGGCTTGCGCGATCTGGCGGTACAGCCCCGCCGCCTGCAACTCGGCCAGGAAGATCGCATCCGCCGCCTGCAACGTAGCCACTTGCGCCGGGCCCACCGGCCCTAAGATACGGACCGCCAATCCAGGGCCGGGAAACGGATGCCGCCAGATCAGAGCCTCCGGCAACCCCAGGGCCAGTCCTACCGCCCGCACCTCGTCCTTGAACAGCCAGCGCAACGGCTCCACCAGCGCCAGGTTCATCCGCTCCGGCAGGCCCCCCACGTTGTGGTGGCTTTTGATCCGCTGCGCGGTCGGCCGCCCGGCGCTCTCAATCACGTCCGGGTAGATGGTGCCCTGCGCCAGAAAGCGGACGTTGGGCAGGCGACCGGCCTCGGCCTCAAAGACGCGGATGAATTGCTCCCCAATGATTTTGCGCTTGGCCTCCGGCTCGCTGATCCCCGCCAGGGCGCTCAGAAAACGCTCGGCGGCCTCCACCACCACCAGTCGCTCCCCCAGCAAGGGCCGGAAGAGCGCCGTCACCTGCGCGACCTCCTCCCGCCGGAGCAGGCCGGTATCCACCAGGATACAGGTCAGCTGCTCGCCTACCGCCCGCTGGACCAGCAGGGCCGTCACGGCGCTATCCACCCCGCCGCTCAGCCCGCAGACCACGCCGGCTTCCCCCACCTGTTGCCGGATCTCCGCCAGCGCCTCCTCAATGAAAGCGCCCGGCGTCCAATCGCCCCGGCAACCGCAGATTTCGTAGAGGAAATGCCGCAGCATGGCCCCGCCCGCCACCGTATGGCTGACCTCCGGATGGAATTGCACGCCATAGAGCCGGCGTTCCGGGTCGCCCATGGCCGCCAGCAGCCCCTGTTCACTATAGGCCAGCGGCTCCCATCCCGGCGGGACCTGCTCCACCCGGTCACCGTGGCTCATCCAGACCCGTTGGGGGCCGCTCAGGCCGGCCAGTGGCCCCAACGGCGCGGTGATCGTGAGGGTAGCCGGGCCGTACTCCCGCGCTTCTCCCGGCGTGACCCGCCCGCCCAGCGTCTGCGCCAGCAGCTGCATCCCGTAGCAGATCCCCAGCACCGGCACGCCCCATTCCAACACATAAGAGGGCAGGGTCGGCGCGCCGGACTCGTAGACGCTGGCCGGCCCGCCGGAGAGAATGAAACCACGCGGCGCCAAGGCCCTCACCGTCTCCGCCGGCGCTGTCCAGGGCACGATCTCCGCGTAGACCTGCTGCTCACGCACCCGCCGCGCAATCAGCTGCGTGTACTGCGAGCCGTAATCCAGAATAACGATCGTCTCATGGCCGGCCATCGTGACCTCACACCTCGGCAAAGACGATCGTGCCGTCTGCACGCATCTCGGTGATGATGACCAGCGAATAGATCGGCACGCCCAGCCCCAGCAACGCTTCCCGCCCTCCCTCAAACGATTTTTCCACCAGCGATCCAATGCCCACCACAGTCGCGCCCGCGTTGTGCACAATCCGGGCCATCGCGGCAATGGTCTGACCGGTGGCGAGAAAATCATCAATGATGAGCACCCGATCTTGAGCGTGCAGGAATTCCGGCGAGACCATCAGGGAGACTTCGTGCCCTTTGGTATGCGAGGGCGCAAATTCCACCAACACCGGCTCCTGCATGGTGATCGGCTTGTGCTTGCGGGCGTAGACCAGCGGCACCCCCAGCGCGTAGGCAGTCGCCAGCGCCGGCACAATGCCGGAGACTTCAGCGGTCAAGACCCGGGTGGGCTGGGCCGCGCTGAAATAGCGAGCAAACTCCACACCGGCCTCCAGCATCAAACTGGCATCCACCTGATGATTGATCACGCTATCAATCTTGAGAATACCGCGCCCTAAATTTTTCCCTTCCCGGCAGATCCGTTCTTGCAAAGCTTCCATGACCGTCATTCCCTCACCTCCTGGCTGTGATGGTGGTATCATACCTCAAGGCCCATGAAGTCACAAGTCATTGAGTATGCCCATCGCGGTCTGTTCTGCCAGGAGACCACGGACGACTGACTACAGACGACCAACCGGTTAAAATAGGGTGGTCTGCGGTCTGTGGTCAGTGGTCATAAAGAAAACGTGACTTTTACCAATGAACAGGTAGCAACTTGGGTTATTTAAGAAAATCTCCCCCCTGGCTTGACGTGATCGGAAATTTTTTATATAATCTATGTAGGAATCGGTAAACAGGTACCCCATTTATGTCCGAAATAGACACCATTGACCGCGCGATAGTAGACCTCTTGATGGAAGACGGCCGCATGTCCTGCGCCGAAATTGCCCGGCGCATAGAAGGCCTCTCCGAACGCGCTGTCCGTTACCGCATTGACCGCCTGATCCAGCAGGGCTTGATCCGCATCAGCGCCATTGTCAACCCCCAGGCCGTGGGCTTCCCGGTGGTGGCCGACGTTTTCCTGGAAGTGGAGCCGGGGCAGATTATGGCGGTGGCGCGCAAAATGGCCGAATATGAATGCGTGAGCTACGTGGCCTGTTCCACGGGCGACCGGGATGTGAGCATCCAGGTCGTTGCCCGCGACAACGCGGAGCTCTACCGCTTCGTGACCGAAGTGGTCGGCCAGGTACCCGGTGTGCGCAAAACGACCACCCTGCTCGTCCCCCAAGTCCTCAAAGACGTGTATGAATGGCGCATCCCCCACCGTGCCTGTGCGGCCGGGAAGCAAGAGGCGTGAAACGTAAAACGTGAAACGTGAAGCGTGAAATCAGGTGAGCAGTGAGTTGTGAATGGTACGGAGTGCATGGGACGAAAGCGACGGCTCACCACTCACCCACTACTATTGTTTTAAGGAGATTGTTTTAAGGAGGAGGTAATGCCAAGATGACCACTGGGACCTGTTATGCGGGCAATCTCTTGCGGGTGGACCTGAGCACCGGTCAGATCACCGCCGAGCCGCTCAAGATGGACTGGGCACGGGATTTCATCGGTGGGAAGGGGCTGGCCTTCCGCTACCTGCTCTCTGAGTTAGGGCCAGGGGTGGAGCCGCTCTCGCCGGAGAACGTGGTGCTCATTTTCGCGGGGGCGCTCGCCGGGACGCCGGTGGCGACGACTGCCCGCACGGTGCTCTGCACCCGCTCACCGCTCACCGGCACCATCCTGGATTCTTACGTCGGCGGCGGTTTTGCCGCCAACCTGCGCTACGCCGGCTGGGACGGGATCATCATCACCGGCCAATCGCCCCGCCCCGTCTACCTGTTCATCAACGATGACCAGGTAGAGCTACGCGACGCGGCGCCGCTGTGGGGGCTGCCAATCTGGGACGCCGAGAACTGGCTGGAGGAACACCATGCTCCGGGCCGGCTGACGACGTTGACCATCGGGCCGGCCGGCGAAAACTTAGTGCCCTTCGCCTGCATTACCTCAGAGGCCTACCGGCAGGCCGGGCGCGGCGGGATGGGCGCCGTCTTCGGCAGCAAGCACCTCAAAGCCATCGCGGTGCGCGGGACCGGCGCCGTCCGTGTCCCCGACATGGCCGCGTTTATGCAGACCTACCGCACCATCCTGAGCGAACATGTCTTGAGCGACGCCAACCTCTGGGCCTGGGACACCGGCACGCAGGCGATCTCCGACGGGACCAACGCCAAGGGAATTCTGCCCACGCGCGGTTTCACTCAGGGCGAATTCGACGGCCACCCCGGCATCAGCCTGGAGACCATGCGTGCCGCCCGCGTGCGCAACCGGGCCTGCACCGCCTGCCCACTGGCCTGCGGCAAAGTGACCCAGAGCCTACGTGGGGAACGCATGGAAGGCCCGGAATACGAGACCATCGCCCTGTGCGGGAGCAACTGTGGCATCGGCGAGCTGGCCGACCTCATCGCCTTCAATCGCTACTGCGACAACCTGGGGCTGGATAGCATCTCCGCCGGGAATGTGGTGGGCTTGGCGATGACGATGACCGAGGAGGGCATCCACGATTTCGGCCTGCACTACGGCGACGGCCCGGCCTATCTGCAAATCGTGCAGGATATCGCCTACCGGCGCGGTATCGGTGACGACCTGGCCCACGGCGCCCGCTGGCTGGCGCAAAAATACGGCGGCGAGCATGTCGTCCTGGAGATCAAAGGGCTGGAGTTCCCCGGCTACGATCCGCGCGGCGGCTTCGGCATGGGGCTGGCCTACGCCACCTCCGAACGCGGCGCCTGCCATCTGCGCTCCTTTGTGATCGCGGTAGAGACGCTCTTTGATACCATGCACCCCGATTCCTTTGAGGGCAAACCGGCCCTCGTCATCAACGACCAGAACCTCAACTCGGTCAAATGGTCAGGCATTTTCTGCGACTTCTGGGCGATCAACGCCGAGGACATCGCCACGCTCTACACGCTCGGCACCGGTCAGCCCTACACGCCGGAAGAGGTGATGCGGATCGGCGAGCGCATCTGGAATCTGGGGCGGCTCTTCAACATCCGCGAGGGCTTCCGCCGCGCCGATGACTACCTGCCACCGGCCATCTTTGACCGCCCGTTGCGCAACGGCGCAGCCGCCGGGATTACCCCCACCCGCGAGCAATATCAAGCCGCCTTAGATGAGTACTACGCGATCCGGGGCTGGGATCACGACGGTATCCCCACCCCCGAACGGTTGCATGAGCTGGGCCTGGATGAGTTCATCCCCTGGCTGCCGCGTTAAGCGAGCGCTTTTCACTACACGAAGTCATGGATTGAAGGAGCCTGCCATGCCACTGATTTTCAAAAACAAACTCTGCACCGGCTGTCATCTGTGTGAACTGGCCTGCTCGGCGGCGCACTACCAGGAGTTTGCACCCACCCGGGCCCGCATTCGCGCCACCGTCCACGCGCAACAGGGCGAGAGCAGCGTGATGGCCTGCTTTTCCTGCCCGCAAGCCCCTTGCATCGCCGCCTGCCCGCAGCAGGCGATCTCCCGCGCCGCGCCGCGCCAGCCGCTCTTCATTGATCCGGCCAAATGCGACGGCTGCGGCGGGCAACCCGCCTGTGTCCCGGCCTGCCCCTACAGGGCGATGTACTTTGACGTCCAGACCAACTATGCGCTGGCCTGTGATATGTGCGGCGGCGACCCGGAATGCGTCAAGTTCTGCCATCCACAGGCGCTCAGCATCGGCAAATAACCATCCACGCTCCCCCAAACTCATGGCTGAGGTCGCAGAAGTCAGGACTTAAATCATTTTCTGCGACCTCAGCGGTAAAAGGGCTTTGTGAACAGCAAAAAATCGCTCCTCTTATCTATTTATGGGATGACTCTCACCACGCTCCTGGCGGCTGCCTTGCGGCTGCTGGGACTGGATCGCATCCCGCCGGGCCTCCACTTTGATGAGGCGGTTTATGGCCTGATGGCGCTGGAGATTTACCACGGCGCGACCCCCGTCTTCTTCCCGGCCTACACCGGACGCGAGCCGCTCTACATGTACCTCATGGCCGGCGTCTTCCGGCTGGTCGGCGTCAACGCTTACGGCCTCCGGCTCACCTCCGCGCTGATCGGGCTGCTGACCGTGGTGCTGGTTTTTGCTGTGGGCCGCGCGCTCTTCTCGCGCCGGGTGGGAGTGCTGGCCGCGGCCGTGCTGGCCATCCTCTACTGGCACCTCACCGTGAGCCGCAACGGCTATCCCAACATCCTGATCCCGCCGCTGGAATGTCTGGCGCTCCTCTGGCTCTGGAAGGGCTACCGCGACGGGCGGCTCTGGCAGCTGGCCCTGGGCGGCGTCTTTGTCGGCGCGGTGCTCTACACCTACCTGGCCGCGCGGTTTTTCCCCATCACGGTGGCGCTGATCTTCCTCTACGCGCCGCTGGTGGATGCCCGGCGCTGGCGCCGGCGGCTGCCGGGATTGGTGCTGGCGGCACTGGCGGCGCTGCTGGTCTTTGCACCACTCGGCCTCTACTTCCTCAACCACCCTCACGATTTCATGGAGCGCGCCGGGCAGGTGCTCGTCTTCAAGCAAGCGCCGGATCAGGTGCTGCGGGTCATTGGGAACAATCTGCTCCAGACGGCCGGGGCCTTCTTCGTGCGCGGCGACCCGCGCCAGCATTACAATCTGCCCGGCAAGCCGATCTTTGACCCCCTCATGGCGCTCTTTTTCCTGCTGGGACTGGGCGTGACGTGGCGCCGCCGGCGCCGGGTGGAGTACGCGCTGCTCCCGCTCTGGGTGTTCGGCATGTGCCTGCCGGCGCTCCTCACCGTAGACCTCATGCCGCAGGGCCAGCGGATGTTCGGCATCACACCGGCGCTGGCCCTGCTGGCCGCGCTGGGGCTGGAAGCCCTCCTGCGTCAAACGTCAAACGTCACCGCTCACGCTTCACGCCTCACGTCTCACGCCTCACCTCTCACGTCTCACGCTTCACGCCTCACGTCTCACGGCTCACGGCTCACCCCTTACGCCATCACCGTCTTTTTGCTTTTTGAAACTGCCTCTACCGCCGTGACCTATTTCGGGGACTGGGGCCGGCAAACGGCGACCTATTACACCTTCCACACCGAATACCTGCAGCTGGCCGGGCGCGCCGTGGCCGAACTGGATGCCGGGCACGCCGTGGTCTTCCAGACGCGCTACTATAAACATCCTACCGCCGTCTTCACTGCCCCGCGCACCCTGGAGACCATCTGGGTCGCCGGGAATCAGAACCTCGCCCTTCCCAACCGCGCGCCGGCGGAAGTACGCTACCTCTGGCCCATACACGACATCCCACCTGCCCCGGCCCTGGAGCCGCTCATGAGCCGCCTGCTGGAGCCGGTGGATCGGTTGCTCGCCCCTGATGGCAGCGTCGCCGCCGTCATTTATCGCCTCAAGCCGGAGGCGGTCACGCAGGAAGCCACGGCCCCGGTCCAGGCCACCTTCAGCGACGAGGTGGCCGCGCTGGACTGGAGCTTGCCCACCACCGCGCCACGTGACCAGCTGCTCCAGGTGCTCGTCCACTGGCGGGTCTTGCGCCCGGTGGCTGAAGGGCGCACCTTCACGCTGCATCTAGTTGAAAACGATGTCCTCTGGGCGCAGGGCGGCGAGATGGGCTACCTCTCTGAGCAATGGCGGGCCGGGGACACGGTCTACCAGCTCTTCACCGTGGCGTTGCCGCCCGGGCTGCCGGCCGGCCCCTACCGGGCACGGCTGATCCTGGGCCGCGAAGCCGGCGGGATCCTGCCGGTCTACCAAAACGGGCGGCTGGCCGATACGGCACTGACGCTCGGCACCGTGACGTTGACGTCAGCGGGCGCCCGGCTGGAGCCCCCCCTGCCTGGGGTGAGCTTCGGCGGTCTCTTCACGGCGACCGTTCAGAGCGCCACCACCCAAACGGCGGTCCCCGGCGGCAAGGTCCACCTGGCTGTGCGCTGGCAGGCCGCGCTCCGTCCCGCGCAGGAGTACACCGCCACGGTAACACTCACCGACGCCGCGGGCGCGGCGGCGCAGCAGTATGAATTTCCGCTCGCCTACCGGTATCCCACCACCGATTGGCAACCGGGCGAGGTCGTGCAGACGGTCTACGTCCTGCCGCTGCGGGGCGTGGCGAGCGGCGACTACCAGATCACGCTGCACGTCACCGGTCTGTCCGGTGTCCTGGACCTGGGGCGGCTGGCGCTGACCGGCGGCGAGCGGCTTTTCACGCTCCCGCCGATCCAGCACCCGCTGAGCGCCACCGTCGGGAGTGAAATCGCCTTTTGGGGCTACGACCTGGATGCTGCCCAGGTCAAACCCGGTGCGGCCTTCCCGCTCCGGCTCACCTGGCAGGCGTTGACCGCGCCGGCCGGCGATTACAAGGTCTTCGTCCATCTGGTCGGCCCTGACGGGCAAACCTGGGGGCAGGACGACAGCGTCCCGGCCGGGTGGCAGCGTCCCACCCTCGGCTGGGAAGCGGGCGAATTCGTCGTAGATGAGCATGTCGTCCCAATCAAAGCCGACGCACCAGCCGGGATCTACACCCTCTATATCGGGATGTACGACGCCACCACCCTGACCCGGCTGGCGCTCTACGATGCCGCCGGTCAGCGGCTGCCGGACGACCGGCTGCCGCTCACCACCGTCACGCTCGTTCCACCCGCCGGGGAGTAGGGCGAATTTTAGGTAGTCATCACCCGGAAGGAGGTCGTCGCCATCACAAGGTTATCTTTTTATTTCCACGGCTCCGGTTCCCGGTAGGACAAACTTTTGTTTGTCCCCAGACGCAAACTCAAGTTTGCGCTATGCCTGCTCCTGAATGTTAACTGACACGTTATTTACAAAGGAGATAGAGCTATGCCACAATCATTGGAAGCCGCCCTCGCCTACTCCAGCCGCTGGCTG
>CAYTGR010000005.1:82019-139688 GCA_964437445.1 uncultured Anaerolineales bacterium
TAGAGCTATGCCACAATCATTGGAAGCCGCCCTCGCCTACTCCAGCCGCTGGCTGGACATCCTCCACCGTCCTTCCGTCCCCGAGGACGAGGGGAAACAGATTATTGAAGAATCCAAACGCAACTTTGCGGATTATTTCAACGCCGGCTGGCTGGAATACCGCAAATCCATCACCGAGGCGGGCGACTGGGCTGCGACGGAATGGACCGGCTCCGGCGCGCTCTTCCGCGACATTTTAGGCCGCGAATACATTGATTGCCTCGGCGGCTACGGCATGATGGACCTGGGTTGGGCGCACCCGGAAGTGGTCGCCGCCGTCAAGGACCAGCTGACCTACCGCGTGCCGATGCCCAGCCAGGAGCTCATTGATCCGCTCCGGGGCGTCCTGGCGCACCTGATGGCCGACATCACCCCCGGTGACATCCAGTACAGCTTCTTTGCCGCCAGTGGCACCGAAGCCGTGGAAGGCGCCATCAAGCTGGCGAAGATGTACACCCGCAAAGCCGGCTTCATCGTCGCCGTCAAAGCCTTCCACGGCAAGACGATGGGCTCGTTGAGCATGATGGGCAAGTCCGATTACCGCCAACCCCCTGGCATCATGTACGGCGGGCCGATCTACCATGTCCCCTTTGGCGATGCGGACGCGGTGGAGCGCCAGCTGGAGATCTGCCAGAAGGTGGGAATTGATATCGCCGCCGTGCTGATGGAGCCGATCCAGGGGGAGGCCGGCGCGATTGTGCCGCCCGACGACTTCTGGCCGCGCATCCGTGAGGCGACGAAACATTACGGCGTGCTGCTCATCGCCGACGAGGTGCAGACCGGGCTGGGCCGCACCGGCAAGCTCTGGGGCGTGGAGCATTGGGGCGTCGTGCCCGACATCCTCGCGGTCGCCAAATCGCTGGGCGGCGGCGTCATGCCGATCAGCGCTTTCTGCTCCACTCCTGAGATCTGGCAGATCATGATGGACCCCAACCCCTTCATCCACACCACCACGACCGGCGGCGGCTCGCTCGCGTGCAGCGCCGCGATTGCCGCCATCAACGTTACGCTGCGTGACCGGCTGTGGGAAGTGGCCGCGGCCAAGGGCGATTACCTCATGCCCAAACTCCAGGCCTTCGCCGAACGCTATCCGCAGATCTTCCACAATATCACCGGTAAGGGGTTGCTCATCGGGATGCATTTCCGCGATGCGGCCATCGGCTACAAGGTGGCCGCCGGCCTCTTCAAGCGCGGCGTGCTTGTCGCCGGCACCCTGACCAGTGCTCACACCATCCGCATTGAGCCGCCGCTGGTCATCACCTACGAGCAATTGGACGCGCTGTTGAACCGGCTGGAAGACATCCTGGCCGAAGTCGCCCAAACGCTGTAACGCATGGCAAATAGCGAATGGCAAATGGCGAATAGCGAATGGCGAATAGCAAATGACGAATGGTTGACTCGCTGACTCGCTGATTCGCTGACTCGTTGACTCGCAGATTCGCTGACTCGCTCAGGAGGGAGAGATGGAATTAGGCAGTTACCCATATCTGGGTGTGATTGTGGCCGGCATCATCATCTTCTTCTTTGTCCGGCTGGGCGTGGGGTATTACGCCTCACGGAAAGTCGCCACGGCCGCCGATTACGTCGTCGCCGGGCGACGGTTGCCGATCTACCTGACCGGCGCTTCTATCATGGCGACCTGGTTCGCCGCCGAAACGCTGATGGGCGCGAGTTCCACCGCCTATCAATGGGGTTTCCAGGGCGTCGTTTTTGATCCCTTTGGCGCCACCCTCTGCCTGCTCCTCTCCGGCGTCTTCTTCATCCGGTTGATGCGCCGCGCCCGTTACCTGACCGTGGTGGATTTCTTTGACCGCCGCTACGGCAAAAGCATGACCATCCTCAGCTCCATCGCGCAGATCCTCACCTACTTCGCCTGGACCAGCGCGCAATTCGTCGCCGGCGGCAACATCCTGCGCGGCCTGTTCGGCTGGCCGGTCTGGGTCGGCATGATCGTCATCGCCTGTATTGTAACCCTCTACACGACCTTAGGCGGAATGCTGGCCGATACGCTGCTGGATTTCATGCAGATGTTCTTCACTGCCGGAGGAATGTTGATGATCTTCCTCGGCGTGCTCGGCGCCGTGGGTGGGTTCAAGGGATTGACTGAGGGCGCCGGGACGCTCTACGTCTCCAAACCCTTCACGCTGCTCCCCATCCCCGGCGAGGGCTTTTTGGGTTACACCGGCGCGACCGGTTGGTTCTACTGGCTGGGCGCCTGGATGGCCGTCGGGCTGGGCAGCGTCCCCACACAAGACCTGATGCAGCGCTCCATGTCGGCGCGCAACGAAGCCACCTCGGTCTGGGGAACCTATTTCGCCGGGCTGCTCTACATCACTTTCGGCATCATGTCCCCCCTCATCGGCATCATGATGTTCAGGCTCAACCCCAACATCGCCGCCGGCGATACCGACTTCATCCTGGTGACGGCAGCCTTACAACATCTCAGCCCGATCCTGACCGCCATCTTCATTGCCGCGCTGGCTTCCGCGCTGATGAGCACCTCCGACAGCTCTATCCTGGCCGGCGCTTCCGTCGTCACCGAAAACCTGATCCCGCTGTTCAAACCCGATTTCAGCGACGAACAAAAGCTCAAGTGGACCCGCATCATGGTCTTGACCATCGGCAGCATCAGCCTGCTGCTCGCTATCTTAGCCTCCACCATCTACAAGCTGGCGATGGTAGCCTGGTCTATCCTGCTGGTGGGCCTGTTCGCCCCCTTTGCCTTTGGGATGTACTGGAAAAAGGCCAACCGGTACGGGGCAGTGGCGGCCTTCCTGGGGGGCTTTATCTCCTGGGTGACCATTGGCCTCATCTACTACCAATCCACGATTGAGGCCTGCGCCGGTGATTTTGAATGCGGCTTCTGGGATGCCGTGTATGTGAGTTCCACACCGGCGTTCATCATCTCCATCGTGCTGATGGTAGTGGTCTCGCTGGCGACGCAAAAACGTTGCCCGCCGCTGCCACTCACCGACGTGGATGGCAACCCACTGGATACCCGCTTGAAGCTCGGCTTCTTGCCGTTGTGGGATGCGCTGCGGAAGCTTAAGCCAGAAGAATTGCAAGACTAAAGCCCTCAAGACCACGGACCACAGACCACCAGCAGCTAAAAATGTGGTCTGCGGTCTGTGGTCAGGGGTCATCACAACGGAATCATTGCAGGAGATAATCATGACACAAGACAAAACCCCCGCCACCACGGGCGGCCAGCTCAAGCGCGAGCTGACGCTGCTGCCGCTCTTTGGCCTGATCTACTTCACTGTTTGCGGTGGCGCTTTCGGCGCTGAACCGATGGTCGGCTGGTCTGGCCCTGGTCTGGCTCTGGCGCTCTTCATCATCACGCCCCTGGTCTTCAGCATCCCCAACATGCTGATGGTGCGCGAAATGCAATCCATGATGCCGGTCGAGGGTGGCTACTATCACTGGCTCAAGCAAGCTTTTGGGCCGTTTGTCGGCTACATGGGCGGCTGGATGAACTGGGTCGTCGCCTGGGTGGATGTTTCCATCTACCCGGTGCTGGCAGCCTACTACCTGGGGTACTTCATCCCGGCGCTGCGCGAAGGGGCCCTGATCGGCGGCGTCTTCGTCTCCAGCGGCGTCCTCTCGTGGCTGGTCGCGCTGGTCCTCATCTGGGCCATCAGTTACCTGAACGTCCGGGGCGCGCGCCTGGCCGGGCTGACCACCGACTGGTTGGGGGTGGTCATGCTCTTGCCGCTGATCTTCATGTTTTTCGTGGGGATCTACTCCTGGATTCGCAGCGGGAGTACCCCTCACCTGCCCTTCCTGCCAGAGGGGCAAAATCTCATGGGAGCCCTCAGCACCGGCATCTACGTCGCCATGTGGAACTTCATGGGCTGGGAATTGCCCACCGCGGCCGGCGATGAGATCGTCAACCCCAAGAAGACCTACCCGCTGGCGATGGTGCTGGTGCTGATCGCCGCCGTCGCCACCTACTCGTTGCCCACCATCGCCGGGCTGTATGGTGGCGCCGGCGAGGATGGCCGCCATCAGCTCTGGGGCATTGAAGAATACGAAAGTGGCGCCGGGATCGGCACCGTGGTGGCCGACTACGGTGTGTCACCGGAGAAACTGGAGGAATGGGGCGTGGACCCGGCCAGCTCGGTGGGCTGGGAGTTCCCCGACATCGCGCACGCCATCGGCGAGAAGGTCGCCGGGCGCAACAGTCCCCTGGCGCGCGGCATGGGCCTGGCAGTGACCTTTTCCGCCGTGCTGAGCATGATCGGCCTCTTCATCGGCAACGGGCTGGGCGGGACGCGCGTCCCCTTCGCCATGGCCGAGGATGGGATGATGCCGCGCTGGATGACCAAAGTGCATCCCAAGTATGGCACGCCCTGGGTGGCCATTGTCGTCTGCGGCGTCATCTTCAGCATCTTCTCCCTGCAAGCTTTTGCCTCGCTCGTCGTCATTGATGTCTTTTTGAACATGCTGGTGCTGATGGCCGAGATTCTGGCGCTGTGGGTCCTGCGTTTCAAGCGGCCTGACCTGCCGCGCTGGAAAGTCCCCGGCGGCTATCTGGGCCTGCTCTACATCACCCTGGCCCCGGCGGCGATCATCCTCTTAGCCATCTTCAGCCAGGTCGCCGAGGCAGGGCTGAACTCCATCATCTGGGCGCTGGGCGCTATGGCCATTGGGGCAGTGCTCTACTTCCCGTTGCGCCGTTTCGTCAAACCCGGAGTGCCGGATGTGGATCCGTACCAGGGGGAAGAACAAAGTTAAGAAGTATGGAGTAAGGAGTATGGAGTAGGGGAACATCTCCCGCTACTCCCTAAGCCCTACTCCTTAATCCCATCATCTCAGGAGGAAACCATGAAAGTCTTACTGGTCGGTGTGGGTGGTGTCGGTGAATCCATCGCGGTGATTGCCAAATCACGGCCCTGGGTAGAGTTGGTCGTGCTCTCGGATTACAACTTAGAGCGCGCCAAGGAAGTGCAGGCCAAGCTGGGCGATCCGGCCCGCTTCCCGGTGGAATGGATTGATGCCAGCGATCAGGCTCAAATTGAGGCCCTGGCCCGCAAGTACGGCGTCAACCTGATCATGAACGCGGTGGACCCGGTCTTCAACGAGCAGATCTTTGAAGCCGCGTTCAATGTCGGCTGCACCTACATGGACATGGCGATGACGCTCTCGGAACCACATCCTACGGATCCCTTCCACCAGCCGGGCGTCAAGCTGGGCGACTACCAGTTCGCGCGGGCCAAAGCCTGGGAGGAAAAGGGATTGCTCGCCATCGTCGGCCTGGGCGTAGAGCCGGGCATGGCCGATGTCTTTGCCCGCTACGCGCAGGATTATCTCTTTGACGAGATTGAAGAAATCGGCATCCGCGATGGGGCCAATCTGGAAGTGCGCGGCTACGAATTCGCGCCCAACTTCTCCATCTGGACGACCATTGAGGAGTGCCTCAACCCGCCGGTTATCTGGGAAGCGGGCAAGGAATGGTTCACCACGGCCCCCTTCTCCGAGCCGGAGGTCTTTGAGTTCCCGGAGGGCATCGGCTCGGTAGAGTGCGTCAACGTGGAGCATGAAGAGGTGCTCCTGGTACCGCGCTGGATCAAGTGCAAGCGCGTCACCTTCAAATACGGCCTGGGCGATGAGTTCATCCGCGTCCTCAAGACCATCAAGATGTTAGGGCTGGACAACAAGGAGAAGATCAACGTCAAGGGCGTCCAGGTCGCGCCGCGCGACGTCGTCGCCGCCTGCCTGCCCGATCCGGCCCATCTGGGCGACCAGATGTTCGGCAAGACCTGTGCCGGCACCTGGGTCAAGGGGATCAAAGATGGCAAAGAACGCCAGGTCTATATTTACCAGGTCGCCGATAACGAGGAATGCATGAAGCGCCTGGGGGTGCAGGCGGTTGTGGCGCAGACCGCTTTTAACCCCGTCATCGGCTGGGATCTGCTGGAGCATGGCATCTGGCAAGGCGTCGGCGTCCTCGGGCCGGAGGCGTTTGACCCGGTCCCCTTCATGGAGCGGATGGCCGAGTACGGCTTCCCCTATGGGATTAAGGAAATGTAAGGTTGGGTCAACGCCGTTAAGGTAACTCAAGTGGCCTCCCCCTGCCAGGAGACCACGGACGACTGACCACAGACCACCGGCGGTGAATAAGGTGGTCTGTGGTCTGTGGTCATCATTTTTAAGGAATTCCCCATGCACTGGCGTTCACCAACAGGGGGATAAAACTGTGAGCCGTGAGCGGTGAGCAAGAAACAGGAACTGCTACCTGCTGCTCTCTGCTCACTCCTTAACTGGTTTCTATTTTTTAGAGGAGCACGCGAGTATGTCAACCAATCCACAAAGCCATCTTTCCCCCGTCTGGGGCCGGATTGCCAACCTGATGGTGGACCACGGTGAAGGCGCCTGTCTTTACGACACCGAGGGCCGCCGTTACCTGGATTTCACCTGCGGCATCGGCGTGACCAACACCGGCCATTGCCACCCCAAAGTCGTCGCCGCCATCCAGGAACAGGCGACGAAGCTCCTGCACGGGCAAATCAACATCGTCTTTCACCAACCGGCGCTCCGGCTGGTAGAGGCCTTACTGCCCATCCTCCCGCCGGGGCTGGATAGCCTTTTCTTCAGCAACAGCGGCGCGGAGATCCTGGAAGCAGCGGTCAAGCTCGCCAAGCACGCCACCGGCCGCAGCAACCTCATCGTCTTCACCGGCAGCTTCCACGGCCGCACCCACCTGACCATGGCGATGACCACCAGCAAGACCTCGTACCGGCTAAACTACCAGCCGCTCGTCGGGGGCATCTTTGTCGCGCCCTACCCCTATGCCTACCAGCTCGGCCTGGACGAAGACCAGACCGCCGATTACAGCCTCCGCGCGCTCAAACACCTGCTCAAGAGCCAGACCGCGCCGGAGGAGACCGCGGCCATCGTTATAGAGCCGGTGCTCGGCGAGGGCGGCTATGTCGTCCCGCCGCGCCGCTTCCTGGAGGGGCTGCGCGCCCTCTGCGACGAGACCGGCATCCTGCTCGTCGCCGACGAGGTACAATCGGGCTTCGGGCGGACGGGCAAATTCTTCGCCGTGGAGCACTTTGATCTGGTGCCCGACATCCTGACGATGGCCAAAGGCATCGCCTCCGGGCTACCGCTCTCGGCGCTGGCAACCCGGCCAGAGCTCGCCGCTAAGTGGAAGACTGGCTCCCACGGCGGCACCTACGGCGGCAACGCCGTCGCCTGCGCCGCCGCCGTCGCCACCATCCAGGTTATCCAGGAAGAGGGGCTGCTGGCGAACGCCGTCGCGCGTGGAGAGCAGCTCCAGGCCGGATTGCGCCGCTTGCAGGCCGACTTCCCCGTCATCGGCGACGTGCGCGGGTTGGGCCTGATGGTCGGCACCGAATTCACCCGCGCCGGCGAACCCGATACCGCCACCGCCAAAGCCGTCGTCAAAGCGGCGCTGGAGCGCGGCCTCATGCTGCTCAGCTGCGGCACCTACGACAACGTCATCCGCTGGATCCCGCCGCTGGTCGTCACGCCGGAGCAAATGGATGAAGCGCTCGGTATCTTCGCCGGTGCGCTGGATCAGGTCAGCCGTTAGCAGTTAGCAGTCAGCCCTCAGCCGTCAGCGCCGGACGGCTGAGGGCAGCTTGTCTGCCAGGCGGCTGGGGGTAAAATAACACAAGATGATATCAGGTTGGTAAGTTTAAGTTTATGGAAACGAACCGCGCCATCAAGCCCATCTGCACTAGAGTACGCCTGGGCGAAGCCCTTCCTGAATGGGTCTTTTGGCAAACCCAGACTTATCAGGCCCGCCTGGCAGCCTTGGAAGAAATCCGGCGAGAATTCCACCAATGGAAATACCATGCTGAACCCCGATTTCAAAGAGTTTATTCAATCGTTAAACGATAATCAGGTTCGCTACCTGGTCATTGGTGGCTATGCCGTTGCTCTACACGGCTATCCTCGCTATACCAAAGACATTGACCTTTGGATTCAAATGGAACCAGAAAATGCTGCCCGTATGCTCAAAGCACTGGAGCAGTTTGGATTTAGTTCATTAGGACTTCAGGCCGCCGATTTTCTCGTGCCAGATCAAATCATCCAATTAGGCTACCCCCCGAACCGGATTGACCTCATTACTACCCCCCCTGGCGTAGAATTTGAGAGTTGTTACGCAGCACGGGTAGACGTAGAAATTGACGGCATTGTTGTTAGCTTTATTGACTTGGAAAACCTGAGAAAAAGCAAACAAGCTGCCGGACGTCTACAGGATCTGGCTGATCTAGAAAACTTGCCTGTCGGCCCTGTCACCCACACTTGAATTCAAGCTTTCTGGAGGACTCTATGTCTTATGTTTACACCGGCCACTATTTACGCCTGGATTTAACCACCGGCGAACGGCGCGTGGAAACGATCACCGACGCCGACGCGCGGAAGTATTACCTGGGCAGCGGCTATGCCGCCAAACTCTTTCATGAAGAAATGGACCCGGCCCTGGATCCACTGGATCCGCGCGCGCCGCTGTACGTCTTTGTGGGCCTGCTCACCGGCACCTTCGTGCCCACCGGCTGCCGGCTGACCTTTGCCGGACGCAGCCCGCTCACCGGCATCTGGGACGAATCCAATGTGGGCGGGCACATCGGGCCGGAATTGCGCGCGGCCGGCCTGGAAGGGCTGGTCATCACCGGGCAGGCCGACCACCCGGTCTATCTCTACGTGCACGATGGGATCGTGGAAGTGCGCGACGCCACGCATCTCTGGGGGCTGGAGACCTACGAGGCCTACGAGCGGCTCCTGGCCGAAACCGACCCTAAAGCACGGGCCGCCGTGATCGGTCCGGCAGGTGAGCACCGGGTCAAGTATGCCTCCATCATGCAGGGCGGCCACGAGCACAGCCGGGCCGCCGGGCGTGGCGGGCTGGGCGCGCTGATGGGCAGCAAACACCTCAAGGCAATTGTCGCCCGGGGCACCACCCGGCCCACCTACGCGGATTTGAAGGGCTTGCAAGCCGTCGTCAAAGAATACAACGCTTACCTCAAAGAGGCTTCCATCGGCATGTCGGCTTACGGCACCGCCGGCGGGGTGATTGCCGCCGACGCGAAAGGTGACATGCCCGCCCGCAATTGGGCCGGCGGTGGCTGGGCCGAGGGCGCCCGGAAAATCTCCGGCCAGACCATCCACGAGACCATCTGGGTCAAGCATACCTTCTGCTTTGCCTGTCCCATCGGCTGCGGCAAGCTGGTGGAAGTTAAAGAGGGACCTTACGCGGGCGTCTACGGCGAAGGGCCGGAATACGAGACGTTAGCGGGCTTCGGCGCGCTGCTGGAGGTGGACAACCTGGAGGCCATCGCCCGCTCCAACGATCTCTGCAACCGCCTGGGGCTGGATACCATCAGCGCCTCGGCGGTGGTGGCCTTCGCTACCGAGGCCATGGAACGAGGGCTGCTCACTGCCGCCGACCTGGACGGCATCACCTTAGCCTGGGGCGAGCCGGAGGGCGGTCACCGGCTGTTAGAGCAGATTGCTTACCGGCGCGGCGCCGGCGATTGGCTGGCCGAGGGAGTCAGGGCCGCCGCTGCGCGCCTGGGCCACGGTGCCGAAGCCTTCGCCGTCCACGTCAAGGGGCTGGAGGTGGCCTACCACGACCCGCGCGCTTTTGTCTCCATGGCCGCCAACTACGCCACAGCCAACCGGGGCGGCTGTCACTTAGAAGCACTCAGCTACTGGCGCGGCTACGGCGTTGAGCACAAAGGCTGGCACGAAGGCCCCCATGACCGTTTCCAGACCGAGGGCGCGGCCAGACTGGCGGCGGATTATCAGAACTACCTGGGAGTCTACAACCCGTTAGGGCTGTGCAAATTCATCGGCAAGGCCGGTATCACCCCGGCCCAGATCGCCCGGCTGATCGCTCCCGCGTTAGGCTGGGAGATCACCGCCGCAGAGGTGCTCCAGACCGGCGAGCGGCTCTTCAACCTCAAGCGGCTCATCAACCTGCGGTTGGGCATCACCCGCGCCGACGATACCCTCCCGCCCCGGCTGCTGTACGAACCGCGTCCTACCGGTGGGGCGGCGGGCAATCTGCCCGACTTAGAGGCGTTGCTCACCGAATACTACGCTTACCGGAACTGGCTCCCGGATGGCCGCCCCGCGCCCGAAAAACTGGCAGAACTGGGCTTGTGAAAGCCAAAGCGGCAAACGTGAAACGTCAAACGTGAAACGTCAAACGTCAAACGTGAAACGTGAAACGTGATTCTGCCTCACGTTTCACGTTTCACGCTTCACAACTCATGTCTCACGCTTCACGCTTCACGTCTCACGTTTCACGCCTCACGTTTCACTCTACCGCAATCTCAAACCGCTTGTTGATCCGTCCCTTACTCTTGTAGCCGGTGACCACCACGCGGCCCACCTCGGCTGTATTTGCCACGTGCGTGCCGCCGTCAGCCTGCATATCCAGCCCCACAATCTCCACCACGCGGACGGTGGTAATGTCGGCCGGCAGCAGATTGACCTTTGTGCGGATCAGGTCCGGGTGCTGGTCGGCCTCCGCGCGCGGGAGGAAAGCAATCCGCACCGGCCGCGCCGCCGCAATTTCGGCATTGACCTTCTCCTCAATCTCGCGCACAAACTCGCCGCGCAGCGTCTCAAACTCAAAGTCCATCCGCCCGGCCAACGGCTCCATGTTCCCACCGGTCACTTTGGCGCCGTAGTCGCGCCAGACCACGCCACAGAGGATATGCAATGCCGTATGCGTGCGCATCAGCGCATAACGGCGCTCCCAATCCAGCACGCCCCGCACGGGAGTGCCCACGGCGGGCGGTTGCCCGGCCACCGCGTGCCAGACCAGCGCCCCCTCGCGCCAGACTTTGATGACCGGCCACTGCTGCTCGCCGGCGCTCAAAATCCCCAGGTCGTGGGGCTGCCCACCGCCGCCCGGATAAAACACCGTCGCCGCCAGCGCCACCGCCTCTGCGGTAACAGCCAGGACCACCGTATCCATTTCCCGCCGATAAGCCTCGGCCTGGTAAAGCCCATGCGTCTCCATAATGCGCTCCTCTCCTCTGAATCCAGTTTAAGGAGTGAGCAGAGAGCAGCAGGCAGAAGTGCCTGTTTCTGCTCACCGTTCACGTCAGCCGCGCCCAAGCGCGACACTGCAAGCCTGTATCCAGGCCTGGATATCGCCCCATTTTACCAGATTTGTGATAAACTACTCATAAGCGCTCTTCACCTATCCCTCCCCACAGAGATACTCATCCACCGGTATCCTGAACCCCAGGCCGGGGCGCCCAACGGCCAAGCGGCAACGCTGAGTCATGAGGGTTTTGTTACCCCAACAGGAAAAACAAGAAGGAGGAGGCTATGAAAACCAGGCTTGCATGGGCTTTCCGCTTGCTGGCAGGCGCCGGCCTGCTCGTTTCGGCCCTGGCTGCTACTCCCCGCCAGGCTGAAAACCCGCAACCTCCCGATCAGGTCGTCAAACTCATTTTCATCCATCACTCCACCGGCGAGAACTGGCTCGCCGACGGCTACGGCGACCTGGGGCGCACGCTGGCCGAGAACAACTATTTCGTCAGCGACACCAACTACGGGTGGGGGCCCGATTCCATTGGCGACCGCACCGACATCCCCGATTGGGTAGAATGGTTTGCCAGCGACCGGACGCCCACTTACATGGCCGCGTTGTTCCAGGAAAGCGACCCCCATGCCGCGTACTCACGTCCGCTGGCCGACCCCGGCGGCGAGAACACCATCATCCTGTTCAAATCCTGCTTCCCCAACTCGGCGCTGGAAGGCCATCCTAACGATCCTCCCGGCAGTTACGCCGAGCTATCGGTCAGCGGCGCTAAATATGTCTACAACACGATCCTCCAATATTTTGCCACCCGCCCCGATAAATTGTTCGTGGTCATCACTGCCCCGCCGCTTTCGGATCGCACCTACGCCCAAAACGCGCGGGCCTTCAACAACTGGCTCGTCCACGACTGGCTGCGCGAGAACCACTACCCGCTCAATAATGTGGCCGTGTTTGATTTCTACAACGTCCTCACCGACCCCAACGCTCACCATCGCTTCAAGGACGGGCAAATAGAACATCTGACCGGCCAGCGCAACACCCTTTACTACCCTTCCGACGACGATCATCCCTCCGCGCGAGGCAGCCGCAAAGCCACGGAGGAGTTTGTGCCATTGCTCAACGTCTTCTACCACCGCTGGCAGGCTTCGCTCCCCCTCCAGCCCACCCTGTCGCCGCCCCCCACCCTCACCGGCGAACGCGAGACGCCGCCCCCCACCGGTTCAGCCCTGCTGGATGATCTGGAGCACGGCCCCCTGCCCGGCACCTCCGGCTGGGAGGGCTATTACCAGGACGGCGCCAACACCACCCTTGACTGCGCCCCGGCTGCCGATCAGGTGCACAGCGGCGCTCAGGCCCTGCGCTTCAGCTTTGACGTGGCAGCCAACAGTTGGGCCACGTGCGGTTTTTATTTTGATACGGTGCAGAACTGGAGCGCCGGGCAGGGGCTGGTTTTCTACCTGCGGGCCGACCGGGCCGGCCTCCCGTTCAGCCTGGACCTGTACGGTGGCTCCCCCGCAGAACGTTCTACTTACACCAGTGAATTCCAAACGCCCCCTGGCAGTGAGCGCGAGTGGGTCCGGGTAGAGCTCCCGTGGGCGGAGTTCCGGCGTGCCGAGTGGGAGGAGAATGCCGGCTCACCACTGGACCCCCGCGCCATTACCGGCTTCTCGCTGGGCCTCTCCGCGCCGGAAACCGCCCGGCTCAGCGGCACCCTGTGGCTGGACGACCTGGCCCTGCTGGGACAACCGGTCAGCCCCCCGCCCACCACGCCGCCCCCCGTTCCCACCGCTGAGCCAACACCAACAGAGGAAACAGGGGAAGAAAAACCTGGCCGGCCGGCGCTCTGCGGCGGGAGCATGGCCGTCCCCCTGGCCCTGATCAGCCTGCTCTGGTGGCCACGCCGTCGCCGCTCCACCTGACGGCCTGGAGCCGCCGACCCGGTCACGGCACACCAACGCAAAAGCCGGCCATCCCCTCAGAGGATGGCCGGCGGCGGCTAAACAGAAACGTTATTGCGATTTTACCTTGATCACCCGGGGGCGGACCGCCTGGGCCTTGGGCAGCACCAGCGTCAACAGACCGTTCTCAAAGCGCGCCGTGGCCTTATCTGCCTCCACCGGAATATTGAGCGTCAACGTGCGAACAAAAACGCCGTAGCCGCGTTCCTGCAAGAGATAGTTCACGTTCTCCAGCGGCGCTTTAAATTCGCCCTTGATCGTCAGGGTATCCCCCTCCAAAGTAATCTCCACGTCCTCCGGCTTCAGCCCCGGCACAGCAGCCTGGATGACAATTTCATCATCCGTCGCGTAAACATCCAGCGGCAACCGCCAGGTCCGCTCTTCTGTGCGCGGCCCCCAGGCCCAGCTGGGCACCAGGCTCTCTTCCAGCAACCTGGACATCATATCGCGCAGCGATACCATTTCACGATCTCTTTGCATGACCATAGTTAACCTCCTTAACATAAATCTAATGCTTTAGTTTTTATTGAGATTAGAATTTATGCTACACTCTTCTATATACCCGAGCTGTATAAGAATAAAATTAATGGAAAATCAGAAGAACATTAGAACCGGAGCCAACCTTGACTTTTTGCCTTCTGGGGGTATCTTCTGACCATGAATACCAAATAAGGGAGACCGCTGCCGTGAATCAGTCATCACCACGACCCTACATCGCCATTGAAGGAGTGATTGGTGTAGGAAAAACCACGTTAGCTCGCCTGCTACAACCGCGTTTCCGGGCCGAATTACTGATGGAAGCGTTTGACGAAAACCCGTTTCTCTCCGATTTTTATGACGACCGGGCTCGCTACGCTTTTCAAACCCAGATCTTTTTCCTGCTCAGCCGTTACCGGCAACAACAACGGGTTCCCCCCCTGATTAAACAAAGCGCCCTCATGGCGGATTATTTCTTCGCCAAAGATCGCCTCTTTGCACACTTGAATCTGCAAGGAGATGAACTGGAGATGTACGACCGGCTCTACGAAGCGCTGGCCGAGAAAGTCAATCCCCCGGACCTGGTAGTCTATCTGCGCGCCGAAACCGACACGCTGATGGCCCGCATTGCCATGCGTGACCGTCCCTACGAGCGGCAAATGGATCGCGCCTACATTGAGGCGCTGCGGCAAGGGTACGAAGAGCTGTTCGCTAATTACGTGACTACCCCCCTCCTGGTCATAGAGACGGATGAAATGGATTTTGTCCGCAATCCGGCCGACTTTGACACCATAGAGAGCCAGATTCGGGCAGCACTTGCGGGCATTCATCAGCCCAAACTGCCTGAGCTGGCCCCCCCGCCGGCTCCCCGCCCGGCCTGGACCTTGCCCGCACTGCCGGTGGCCGAACCGCGCTCCACCGCCAACTGGCAAGCCCTGGGGGATTTCCTGGCCCTGGTAGAAGCCGTCGGGCAGATCGGAGCTGCGCTCTCGCAACAGCCACCGATTGGACCGGAGGGTGCGCCGGCCTCATTGCAAGAGGCGCTAAATGGCGCCATGACGACGTTGGAAACACTGGCTGTGCGGGTCAGCTTGCCCTTGGCAGTGCCCCATTCAGAATAATCTTGAACGGCCCCCAGCACCCCAATCATATACCCTGTCCATGGACTAAGCTATCGGAAGCGGGAAGTCGTATGAATCACCAAACATTCACAGCCAAACTTCTGCAATCAGTCTGCTTGATGTTAAATATTCCGCCCCTGGGTGTCGGATGGCTGATCCACAACAGGCAAGTGCAAATCTTGTTCGCAATGGGGGAGCCATTCACCACACCCGAGGGCCAATCCATGATACAACAATATCTGCCGGCGCTCTTGCGCGAAAACCCGGCCCCCCATCTGGTCAACCTTGACCGCGGCCAGCTGGACGGCCTGGGAACGCTGCTCTTACTATCAGCACCCTTCAATGATGATACCCCTGCGGTGCCCCGCGCCGGCCTGTTGATCGGCCTGCCAACCGGCATGGTCATCCTTGAAGACCAATGGCAGGGGCTCCAGGCCGTCGGAGAGCTCATTGAAGCTGCGTTTGAGGGTCCACAAACCCCGGAAGAATCCTATCGCCGCCAGGTCCGGCTGCGTGCCGCAGCCACGGTCAGCCGCGACGCCACCATCCTGCTGTCCCCTGAGGAGCTATTACAACGTGCGGCGCGGCTCATCAGCGAACAGTTTGGCTTCTATCACGTGGGCCTGTTCCTGGTAGATGAAGCCCGCGAGTATGCCGTCTTGCGGGCAGCCAATAGTGAGGGCGGGCGGCGGCTCATGGCCCAGAATCACCGCCTCAAGATCGGCGCACAGGGCATGGTCGGCTATGTCTCCCAAACCGGCGAGCCTCGCATTGCCCTGGACGTGGATACCGACACCGTGCATTTTGTCAACCCGGAGCTCCCCTACACCCGCTCTGAAATGACCCTGCCACTCCGCCATGGCGGTGAAATTATCGGCGCACTGGACGTGCAATCCACCGAATCCAACGCCTTCACCGAAGATGACTTCACTACTCTCCAGTTAATGGCCGACCAGCTGGCTAACGCTTTAATCAACGCCCGGCTATACCGGGACCTGGAACAACAGCTGGCGGATAACGCGGAGCTGGTAACCCGCCTGAGCGAACAGACCAGGGAACTGCACCGCGCGTACGAAGAAGCGCGCCACCTCAGTGAGGTCCGCACCCAGATGGTACAAAACGTGAGCCACGAACTGCGCACCCCCCTGAGCATCATCCTGGGATATACCGAGATGTTGGGCGAAGGGTTGTTGGGAGAGCTGACCCCTCAACAGGCCGAGGTGATCCACACGGTCATCAACCGCGCCCACGCCTTACAACGGATGATTCAGAGCCTCACCACCCTGCAAAAGTATACACGGCCGGAGGCTTTCAGCCCGTTAGCGCTCCCCGACCTCCTGGTGGCCCTGCTGCGGGAATTCCAGGAGTTGGCGGCTAAACAGAAGGTGCGCTTTACCCTGGAATGCTCGCCGACCCTCCCGCCGATTCTTGGCGACCGGGAACAGCTTTACCTGGCGCTGAGCCATGTAATAGAAAATGCCGTCAAATTCAGTCCGACGGGAGGGATTGTTACCATCCGAGCCCATCCTAAAAGCAATTGGGTGATTATTGAAGTGCAGGACCAGGGGATCGGCATTGAGGACCACCACCTGCGCCACATCTTTGAACCGTTCTACCAGGCTGACGGCAGCCCTACCCGCCGCTTTGGTTGTATGGGAATTGGCCTGGCGTTAGTGTGGGACATCATAGAGGCCCATAACGGGCATGTTAGTGTGAAAAGCGAGCCCGGGAAAGGCAGCACCTTTACCATATTGTTGCCACTCCCACCAACCATACCCAACCCTTTAACAGCGGAGGAAACAGCGTGAAGCACTTTGTGGCCATAGCCGGCAACATCGGAGCGGGCAAATCTACCTTGACCACGCTCCTGAGTGAGCGGCTAAACTGGGAGCCCTTCATGGAGGGCGTGAGCGATAATCCCTACCTGGCTGACTTCTACCAGGATATGCAACGGTGGAGCTTTCATTCACAAATCTTCTTCCTGGCCCGGCGGCTCCTTCACCACCGGCAGCTGCTGGATCGGCCCAACTCGGTCATCCAGGATCGGACGGTGTACGAAGATGCCGAAATCTTCGCCCGTAACCTCTACAACCGGAATGCGATGAGCGAGCGGGACTTTAACACCTACAGCGATCTCTACCGGGCCTTGATCGCGATCCTTCCACCGCCCGACCTGGTGATCTACCTGCGGGCCTCACTCCCTACTCTGAAAGAACGGATCGCGCATCGGGGCCGCCCCTACGAACGACAAATCCAGGAAACTTATCTGACCCAGCTCAACGAACTCTACGAAGCGTGGATCCAGAGTTTTTCCCTTTGTCCCGTGCTCACGGTCCCGGCCGACCGGTTAGACTTCGTCGCCAATAGCGACCACCTCACATTAATCACCCAAAAAGTACTGGAACGGTTGCAAGGAAAGGAGGTTGTGACCTTTGAGTGAGCGTGCTGAACCGGCCCAAACCTCTCAGGCACGACCTGATCGGAGCCAGCAACCCTGCCCATTAGCGCCACTGTGCGACGCCACGCGCAACTTGAACAATATGCTGGACCTGGACCAGGTGCTGGCCATGATGCTGGAACAACTGGCCGAGGCTGTCCCCTATGATAGTGCAGCCGTCTTCCTCGTGGAAGGGGAGTTCATCCGCATCCAGGCCTGGCGCGGCTTTCCCGATAACCAGGCCATACAGGACATGGTCTTTCCCCTCCAACGCCCCACACTGGTAAGCGAGGTCATCCGCCAGCGCCAGCCCCTGGTATTGGAAGACGCCGCCGCCCATCCCCTCTGGGTGCAGATGGAAGGAATCAAGCCAGCCCACGGGTGGATCGGCGCGCCGTTGCTGGCCGGCGGCGAGGTAGTCGGGGTGCTGACAGTGGACAGTCAACGGGTGGGCGCTTACAGTTCCGCCGAAGTGGCCTGGGTGAATGCCTACGCCGATTACGCTGCCGTCGCTGTCCGCAACGCCCTGATGGCCACGCGCACCCGTGAGGCGCTCGCACGGCGTTCTTTCCTCTACGAGGCCGCCCGCACCCTGAGCGCCACGTTAGATGCCGACGAAATCCCCCAGATGCTCCTCAACCTGATCCATCAGCATTTCCAACCCGATGCGGTCTCCGTGGCGTTGGTGGAATCAGACGGCACTTTGGCCTTTCAAGCCGCCTCCGGCGGCGCAGCCGAGCAGGTGCGCGGATTACGGTTACCGGCCGGAACGGGCATCGTCGGCTGGGTGGCGCGGACGGGCGAGCCGTTGTGGGTTCCCGACGTCAATAAAGACCCCCGTTACTACCATGGCGTTGACCAGCAAACCGGTTTCAAAACTCAGTCTATTTATGCAGTGCCGGTCAAAATTGGGCAGACCACCCTGGCCGTCCTGGAAATGATCAACCCCTCGTTCGGGTTAGACCACGCAGAAGCGCGCGAGGTCATGGCAGCGCTGGCAGCCCTCGCCGCCTCCGCGATTCGCAACGCGCGCCTTTTCAGCCAGGCGCGGCTGGCGGAAGAACGCTATCAGCGGCTCTTTGAATTCAACCTGGATCCGGTCATCGTCATGGATGAAGTGGGACGCCTCCTGGATCTGAACCGGGCCGCGCGCACGCTTTTCCAACTCTCCAAGAAAGCCATGGGGGCCTCCTGTCTGGTCACGCTGGGCCTGACCCCCGAACGGTTTGCCGAGCTTAAACATACCCTGCTCACCGAGGCCAGCGTCGCCTGGGAAGTGCGTTTCACCGGCTCCGACGGCACCACGCGGACGCTGGAGGTCCATCTGACCCGCCTGCCTTCCTACACCACCACTATGGCAGCGTATCAATGGCTGGCTCACGACGTTACCGACCGGGTGGTCCTGGAAGAGATGCGCTCTCAGCTGTCCAACATGATCGTCCACGACCTCCGCAACCCACTGAACAACATTTCCAGTAGCTTTGATCTACTCAAGTCAGCCTGGGAGCAGCAAGATACCACCATACCGGTGCAGGATCTGATCCGCATCGCGGAACGCAGCATCCGGCGCATGGAGCAGCTGATCAGCAGTATCCTGGACATTGCCTCCCTGAGTGCGGGCGAGAAGCTGGTCTCCCCCACCCCCATCACTGTCTCAGAGATGGTAATGGAGGTGGCCGATATCCTCCAACCGACGCTGGTTGCGCGCCGGTTGACGCTGATCCGGCAGATTCCCGATAATTTGCCTATGCTGCAAGGGGACCCGGACATGCTGCGGCGCGTTATTACCAACCTGCTTGACAACGCCATCAAGTTCACCCCGGCCGGTGGGACCATCGCCCTCAAAGTCACCGCTGACCAGGCCGTTTTCCACTTCATTATCGCCGACACCGGGCCGGGCATTCCCCCGGAAGATCGCCAGCGAATCTTTGACCCCTTCGTGCGCCTGGAAAACCACCGAACCGTCAAAGGATCGGGGCTGGGACTGGCCTTCTGCAAACTGGCCGTGGAAGCGCACGGCGGAAAAATCTGGGTAGAAAGCCAACCCGGGGAGGGCAGCCAGTTTATCTTTACCATCCCACGTTAAGTGGGGGGAACCAGACGCCAGCTTGCAGCGAGCACGGAGGGCCATTGTGACGCAACGACTTTATTACGACGACGCTACTCTGCGCCATTTCACCGCCCAGGTCCTGGAAGAACGGACCACAGAACGCGGCCCGGCAGCCCGGTTGGACCGCACGGCCTTTTACGCTACCAGCGGCGGACAACCGCACGACACCGGCACCCTGAACGGCATCCCGGTGTTGGAGGTGTGGGAAGACGAAGCCACCGGCGAGCTCTGGCATCGGCTGGCCCGGCCACTGGAAGGTATGACCGTCACCGGGCTGGTGGATTGGCCACGCCGGTTTGACCACATGCAACAGCACACCGGACAGCATCTTCTCTCGGCGGCCTTTCTGCGGCTATGGGATGCCCCCACCGTGGGATTTCACCTGGGACGCGAAGCCAGCACGATTGATTTGCCGCTCTCTCAGCTGAGCTGGGAAGCGGCCTTCCAGGTAGAAGATGAGGTCAATCGGCTCATTTGGGAGGATCGGGCAGTCACCGCCCGCTTCGTCACAGCAGAGGAGCTGGCCACGCTGGCGCTGCGCAAGCTGCCCGACGTTGCCGGGCCGGTCAGAATTGTCACTGTGGACGGCTATGATGCTACCGCTTGTGGAGGGACGCACGTGACGCGCACCGGCGCCATCGGCCTGGTCAAAATCACCGCCGTGGAACGCTATAAAGGCGGGGTGCGGGTAACTTTCCTTTGTGGAGAACGGGCCTTGCGCGACTATCGGCGGGCGCTGCGCACGCTGAGCGAGCTGGCCGCCGGCTGCACCGTGGCCCAAGAGGAGCTGCCGGCAGCCCTGGCGCGCCTGCAAGCCGAAACCCAGGAGCTGCGCCGGGCCCTCCACAAAGCGCAGGCCGCCCTGCTTGAGCAGGAAGCCGACCGGCTTTGGGCCGAAACCCCTCCGCAAGCGGGAGTGCGCCGGATTGTTGCTCAGTGGCAGGAGCGCCCCTGGGCCGAAATTCAGACCCTGGCGGCCCAGCTCCGGGAACGGCCGCAAACCGTTTTGCTGCTGGCCGTGACCGAGGAGCGCAGCACGCGCTTGCTCTGCGCCCGCAGCGACGACCTGCCCACCGTAGATGCAGCGGTGTTGCTGCGGCAGGCCTTAGCTCCATGGGGGGGCAAAGGAGGTGGCACACCGGCGCTGGCGCAGGGCGGAGCCCCCCGGCTTTCCCCGGAAGTGCTCCGCCCTGCGTTACAAGCTGCACTGGATACAATCTTGCCAGCCGACGACCTCAACTAAAACTACTCAGCCCAACCATCGGATGAATCCGACGCCTGATACATCTGGAAACCCGCTGAAGCGGGTTATGAGCAGCATTTTGAACCTGCTTCAGTGGGTTTCCTGGCGTTTCAGCCACCGATTTCAATTGGTGGCAGCAGAGGTTAAGTAGCTACACTAAAATTAAGTTTCCAGGCTTTCCCCACAGCGTTCACTTACCAAACACCGTCTTCAAGAACTCGAGAATCTCCTGCATGGGCAGGGGGTCAAGGTTGGGCTGGAGCAATTCCATACCATGCCCGCCGCCGGGGATTTCGATGGCGCGATAGTTTGCTCCGCCGACCGATTCGGCCTTTTTGCAGACGCCGATTTCATTCTCGTCAGCCAAACACCAGACATGCGCCGGGGGATTGCGTTCCCCCACCAATCTTTTCACAGCGCCGGAATAACTGGTGTCAGGCGCCCAGGGGTCTGCCAGGAAGTTACCCGGCGAGAGAGAAAGCGCGCCTGCGCAGCCAAGTTCGGCGCAGGCAATGACCGCTCCATCGGCGCCGATGCTCGCACCGATGAACACAATGCGGGACGAGGGGACGCCAGTCAGGTCGGAGATTTGTGATGGCAGCATCAACGAGTCGAAGAGCCAGGTCTCCGACATCGTGGGGAAGAACCACCCATCCGGCGGTTTGGCCGGGCAACCAACCGGAGCAGGCTGGCAGCCGCTATAGGTGATAAGCAGGACGTTATATGAGCGGCCCGCAGGCACAGGAGGAAACCAGGAGGGGTCCCAGTAAGGGTCCGAGCCTGGGTTGGGGTAGGGATTCTTCTGACCGCGGTTTTGCAGCCAGACAGCGACTTCGTTCCAGTCGGTCATATCCCCTCTGACCCAGTGGAGCAAAACCACCAGCGGGGCGTCCTCTGTTGCGGCGCGATAGTAGCGTCCATGAATTTCGGCGGCTTTTCCATGAAAGACCACTTCTTCTGGTTCGACCGGCGGGCCGGCTGACGTGGGGGTGAGGGTGGGCTCCGGGGTGGGCGTTTCGGTGGGGAGGGCGGCAACTTCAGCGACGAAACCGGCATCCCAATCCATCGCCGATTGCCCGGCGTTCAGAGAAATGAGCGCCGTCTTCCCGCTAGCCGGGTCGGGGTCGCTGTCGCGAGCGTCGTCGCCGCCCTTATCGGGCTGTGTCAGAACGTAGCCGGAAGGGGCAGCGAACTCCAGGGTGTAGTCACCCCCCTGCAGGCCCGAGAAGACGTAGCGGCCCTCGGCATCGCTGCGGGTTTCGGCGAGCATCTTCCCGCTGACATCATAAAGCCGCACGAGGACATCCGCCAGCCCTTCCTCGCCGGCATCCTGAATGCCATTGGCGTTGGCGTCGTGCCAGGTCAGGTCGCCCAGAGACGCAGAACCAACCGGCGTGAACGTTGGCGGCGGAGGCGTGGTATTCGTCGCTGGCTGACAGGCGGCAAGCGCCATCAAGATAACAACCAACCCAATAAACCAACGAGCGCGCATAGGTCCTCCTTTCCTCAGGTTTACAGGAAATCTACAGGAACTCGAGTTTAGACAAAACGCAATTTTCCCGTATATCTGGCGGGTGATAGCCATGCAAAACCACCATATATGGTGTCAAAACCAATTTTGTCTAAATACGAGCAGGAAATAATATGGAAAATTACACCGCCAATCCCTCAAACAGCAACCCCAATGCCTGGCGTATCCGTTCGCGCCGCGTTTCCTCGTTCGTCTCCGCAAACAAGCGCGGCAGGGTTTCGAGCAGGCCATTGTAGAGCGAGAGCAAGGTCAGCGCCATGCTTTCAGGCGCAGCCGGGCGCAGTTCGCCTTCGGCGATGCCGCGCGCGATGAGCGGCAGGAGCAGATTCAAATACTGGCGCTCCAATTCATGCACGCGCTCGCGCAAATGCGGGTGACGTTCCGCCACAGCGCGCAATTCCAGCCCGGCGTTCAGGAAACGCATTTCGGCCAGCAAGCCCCGCTCAAAATACTCCCCCAAGCGCCCACGAACGCTCCCCCCGCGCTGAAACGATTGCGCAGTGGCCTGTAAATCGGTGGAAAAGAGCTGATCAAGCAGCGCATCGAGCAGAGCGTCTTTGTCGGCGAAGTAGTGATACAGAATCCCCACACTCAGGCCAGCTTCGGCGGCAATGTCTTTCATGCGGGTTTGAGCAAAGCCCTGGCGGTCGAAAACGTGCAAGGCAGCTTCGAGAATTTGCACCTTTCGCTGTTGGCTGACATCCGGGCGTGGCATAGGGCCTCAATAATTGAATTTGAATTCAATTATACGCGCTTTCTCAGACGCTGTCAAGCCCACTTACAATTTTGCGGAGCAGAGAATAGGCGGGCAGAGGAAGGGGCGAAGGCGTAGGGGAAGGCGCGGCAGAGGGTTGGGGAGGAGGCGCGTTTGGCGCGGCGCCGCTCACCCCGCCGGACGGACGAATCGTGTTGCGCGCCCACGCTTCCCGAATGACCCGCCACAGGTCGTTTTCGACTTCGGTGAAGTTGGCCGGGTCGGAGCCGAAGGGATAGTACATCGCCCGGTCGCCCCAGGTGTACCAGGGTTCGTAAGTCGGCTCCCAGACCCACAGGGCGTGATTGAGGCCGTGCGCCTCGAACCAGGCAATCTCATCGCGCAGGAAGTCCGCCGCGCCGGGCGCCCAGCGCACCACCCCGAACTCATTGACCGCCACCGGCGCGCCCGTCCGCTGACGAAATTCCTCCAGCGGGGCGAGATACGCTTCCAGCCAGGCGCGGTCGAAGCGGTCGGGCTGGCCGTCCCAGGTGATGTCGAACTCGCCGGGGTAGGGTTTCTCTTCCTCCGGCTGCTGGTGGGTGTAGAGGAACGGCCCGTACTGATGGGCAGCATAGACGATGCGCTCCGCCTGCACCGGTTCAAGGTACGGCAGCCAGGGGACGCTGCCCCAGCCCATCGGGTTGACCAGAATCGGGGTTTCGGCGTCCACTTCGCGGATGGCGGCTACCAGGCGCGGGTAGAACTGATTCCAGTCGTAGAGCGTGCCGGCGTAGCGCGGGTAGAACTCCGCCGGGTCGTAAATCTCCAGCATGACTTCATCGGCGTTCGGCTCCACCATCAGGTCGTAGCCGACAACCACCGGATGGCCACGATAGCGTTCGGCAGTGGCGCGCCACATCTCCACCCAGGCGTCCTGCGCGGCCTGCTCGGTCCAGACGGTTTCGATGAGCAGGGCGGAGTCGAACCAGTCGCCGGCGCCGTCGCGGTAGAAGGTGAAGTCGCTGCGCCCCGGCCCGGTGCGGAAGGAGATGACGGCGTATAGCCCGGCGCGCCCGGCCATTTCGAGCAGCGAGTCGAGGTTGGCCTGCGCGCCCTCGTCCAGGACGTAGGGCGGACGTTCGGTGAACAGGCCGGGGATGGAGAGATTGACGTAATTGGCGCCCGCCGCCGCCAGACGGTCGAAATCGGATTGGGCATAGGGGGGACCGATGTAACCGTCGCCGAGCAGGCCGCCGTCCAGGTCGGGGACGCGGATGCGCTGCCAGAGGTTCGCCCCGCGCAGCTGCGTCCCGTTCGTCCAGAGCGACCATTTGTCGAGGGCAGGCGTGGGGGCCAGGGTGAATGTGAGGGGGGTGCTGGTGAACGTCGGGGGCGGGGCGGACGGAGGCTGCGTCGGCGCGGGCTGGCAGGCGAAGAGGAGAAAAGATAGAAAAAAGACGAAAGAAAGGATTCGTTTCATAGCCGCTCCTCGAGAATGGTTCAGAAGAAAGAGTCTCGGAAGGGGCGATTTTCTCGCCTTTCGCTATGGTAAAAGCGCCAGCCAGCCGTGGACGCCGCGGCACTGCTGCGTCGGGCCTTAACCCGGTTGGGAGGAAAAGGCGGCGGCACGTCCAGCCTGGCCCAGGGCGGCGGGCCGATTGCTCCGCCGGCAGCCATTCAGGCCGCCCTCCAGGAAGCGCTGAGCGGTTGAGCATCAACCAACCCAACAGCAGGTCCCCGGTCCGAATTTGTCGGATCGGGGACCTGTTTCAAATACCGGCGATTTCGCCCCTGGTGTCTAATCCCCACCGGCCTCTTGCACCTGCAGCTGCCCGATAGCCAGCCCCAGGTCCAGGTCTACCCGATTGTCGGCCTTCTCGTAATCAGGCGAAACAAAAACGTTATCGCCCTCATGGAGATAGCTGGCCGGCATGAGCCGCTCGCCTAACAAGAAATTGGCATGGATGCGCACAGCCATCCCGGCCGGCACGACCACGGTAATCTGCCCAATTGCCCCCTTGATCGCCCCGTTGAATTGCCCTTTGGCCGGCAAGCGCACGAATGTCTGGCCCACCGCCGTGTTGACGTCCAAAGACTGTAGATTCAGTCCTTTCAAGTCCAGGTCAGCCTGCCCTGCCCCCATGCTGATCGCCAGGTCTAAGGGGATCGCTGGCGTGAGACCTAAGTTCCAGGTTGGGGAATCAGGCGTCTCCCCCCAATCCGGCACATAGACAACCCCGGTGCTCCGTAGGGTAAAGTGGGCCTCGCCATTCTCGCTGCGGGCCTCGCGGGTGAACCGTTCACCCCGGCTCGGACGCACCACGCCTTCAACCAGCTGCTCAGAGTCGGTCAGCGCTTTAACCTGCAAAGCAGCGCCAGCCGGTGCCAGCGTGATCTGAGCGGTCTTCGCTTCGCCCCGCGCCTGGCTGATCTCGTCGCTCTCCAACGGCTGCCCAAACTGGACATTGACACCGTTCAGATAGAGTGCCCCGACCACCACGCCGACGACCAACAGTGCCGCCACCACCTCACCGAGCTTGGAACGGTGACCAAAGACCAGTTCCAGGCCAATGGCAATCAGGATAATCGGCCATAGCCGGAACAAGGTCCACCAGATATCCCACGAGAGCATCCCCAGCGTGTTTAACAGCAGAATCGCGCCGAGGCTAATAGAGAACGCCGGGCCGACCAGTTTGCCATTGCGGATCAGATCGTCCAATCCACCGGCGATGATCAGCACCGGCCAGAAGCGCCAGAATAGCTCCCAGCCGCTCCAGGGTAAAAGATGCAGATTATCCAGCAGAAAGATGAGGCCAATGGCGATCAACAACAATGGCCCAACGATACCGCGCCTCCGCCACAAAGGGTCTCGCCCTGCGCGCGTTTCCTCGTCCATGCTTGCCTCCTTCAAATGCAGTCCACCCCATCGCTCACGCTACCGGGCGTCGCAACAACAAAGCCAGCCCGCCAACGATCAACAGCACCGGCCATATTACTTCAAAGTCCAACCAGTGCAACCAGGGGAAAAAATTCCGTGCCAGGAAATAAGCCCCCAGCAAAACCAGCGCGATCCCGGCATACAACCCGGCCTGGGGATGAGGAGTATGGAAAGACGCGCGTAGCTCCTCACCCACGGCATGGGCGTTATCGGCCAGGGTTGAACCCTCAGCCGCCCCTTCTTCCGGGACAATAATCCACAGCAAGAAGTAAATGAACAGCCCCATTCCATCTCCTAAGGTCAACAGGATGAAAAAGAGCCGTACAAACGTGGGATCAATCCCCAAATAACGCCCCAGCCCGCCACAGACACCACCGAGGACCCGGTCGGTCCGGCTACGATACAGTCTGGTACTCATTTTAGACTCCTTGATTCACAGGTTAAGTGCAGTTCAGATGCTCGCCGCACTATTCATTAATACGGACACTTGTCAGGGAAGTTGCACTGCAAACAAGAGAGGTGGCTTCCAAGAGCCACCTCTCTGCTTATTTCTTAAGAAGATTAAGAAGATAAAGAAGCTTGTGTCAACGCTTACGCAGCAACAACCCTGCCACGAAAGCACCCGCGACCAGGATCACTCCGCCCGCCACCAGCAAAGCGGTACGCGGCGAGCCGCTACTGGCAGCAGGAGTGGCCGTCGCCTCTGGCGCCTCAGGCGTGGCGACGACGGTAGAAACCGCCGTCCGCGTGATCCCTAAAGCCACCGGGATCGGTTCCCCAGGGCCGACCACAACGGTAACCTCACCGGTGCCACCGGTTTCATAGCCCGGCGGGGGCTGCACTCCTACCCGGTACTGTCCGGCCGGCAGCGCCGAGAAGCAATAGGGTTCCTTTAAACCGTCGGTGGTATAAGACGGAAGCGCGGTACCGTCCGCAGTCACCACAGAGACCACCGCATTGGGCACCAGCTCTTCAGTCTCAGCCTGGCGTTTGGTATCTGCATTGCGTTCGTGATAGACCAGAACACAGAGTCCCCCCGGTGACGGCGTAACGGTGGGTGGGAGCACGGTCGGCATGGGGGTCGGTGACGGGGTCGGCGTAGGTGTCGCCGCCGGAATAGAGATCACCAGCTCCTGGCCCACAAAGATCTGGCTGGGATCGGTCAGGTTGTTCAGTCTGACAATCTGGTCCACCGTGACCTGATATTGAGTCGCCAGCGCCCCCAGCGTATCCCCGAGCTGCACCACATGCACGATTGCGCCGTCAGGCCGGGGGGTCGGCGTCGGTCGAGGTGTCGCAGTGGGTCCACGGGTTGGTGTCGGGCCAGACGTGGGTGTAGGACCGGCCGTGACAGCGGGCGGGAGCGTCGGTGCCGTGGCCGGCAAAGAGCCCACCACCAGGCTGGCATCGTCAATGTAAACATCATTATTAAGCCGGAAAAAATTATCGGTCCAATCGGCCCAGGAATACGTAAAGACCGTCACTGTGCTGGCCTGGGCCACTGCCTGGACCTGGAAAAGCGTCCATTGGTCATAGGCGTTGATCTCCGGCGACCAGACAATATTGGGCGACCAGGGGTCCGTCCCACCGTAAGGGTCAATCCCAACCTTCGTGTGCATCGGAGCGGGATTGTTAGACCCTGAACCGGTAGGGCATTCATTCCACTTATCACGGGGTGGCATACAGGACCACGTTTGCATGTAAGCTGAGAAAACCAGTGAAGTTCCAGGCTTGATATTGCCGACCTGTTGATATAATCCAGCTTCATGCTGACCAGCAAATGTAAAATACTTTTGCGAAAGGCTACCGCCGTGAACGCGATAGGAGAATTCCGTCACGCTGACCCCCCGGAACTCCGGGCGCCGCCAGTAGCTGCAGCTAGTCGTATCCGCACCGCAACTGACGGGGATCTTGGCCTTGGCGGGCGGATTGTCCACATAAAAAGCGCGCCACCCCGGTGCGATCTGGACCTCTGGGATACCATCCTGGAAAGGCCAGGCCTGCCCGGCTCCCGCCTCAAAATCACCATTGGTCAACAGGTTGACCCCTGGCTGCTGCGCGGCTACCCGAGGCGTCCCTGCCGCTCCCCAAAGTGGAACAATTGTTAATGTTAAAAGGGCCAGAAGAAACACCACACGTTTGGAAAACATAGATACCATCCTTCTTTTCCTTAACTTAGAATATCACTGCCATTCAGCAATATCCTCATATTAGGGAGATTTATATTTAATGCAACCCAGGTCGGCACAGAGCTTCAGCCTAAACGCAGTCAGGGAGCTCGTTAGCAACGACGACCCTCGCCACGTGGCGTAAATTTTACAACGCAGCCAGTGCAGGCCAAGCTGTGCTCACTATAACAAGGTTTCATTAAAGGAGTGACCGGCTCACTAGGGTTGAGGCAAGGCGGCTTCCAACGGCGCAGAGACCTCGGTCACGCAGCCACCGGTCCAATAGCGCGCCGCAATCACCAGTTTGACTTTATCTCCAGCCTGCAAGTTGGTGATGACCGCCTGATGATTAACCGACCGGCTCAGGTCCACCGGCGTGGACAGTGCATAAGACTTGTAATTCCGCGCCACGATGGGGAAATAGGTTGTGTAAGAATAAGGGGTTGAGGTCGTGACCGTGCCGGCAGGGCTGATTTCATACCAGACCTGAGTCAGCGCCGGTACGGTAGTTTGCCAGGTCAGGGTGATGGCCGTGTTGCCTGTCACCACTGTCACATTCGTAATGGCGGCGGTAGGCACCCACGAAACCGGCACCGGCAACCGCTCCCCAGGGTAGGTGGTAGCGGTGATCAGCGTGGTCGCATCCCAGTAGGCCGATTGGGACGAGATATCGGCTGTGGCAGCCGTATAAGTCCATACGACGACGGTGTTGGTGAGTGCTTCCGCTACAACGCTCACCTTCCCCCAGGTAAGAGCCGGGATGTGAGTCTCTGGCGACCAGACAATGTTCGCTGGCAACGCTTCCGGCCCCGAAATGCCAGGATCAGGACATTGAGTATGACCATCAGGAGGGCAATTGAAATTATCATACACTGGATCAGGACCCAGTAAGGGAAAAGAAAATTCTCCGGTTGGGTCAATCCCCACCTTTGAAGTGTAGGTGGTCGCGTCATTGCGGGCGTACGCTTCAAACTGATAAGGCACACAAGGCGTCACTTTGGCCGGTTGGAAAATGCCGGCCGTAAACGGCACCGCCGTCCACAAAATATACCCCTGGGAATGATTTCCCTGGTTGCTACAGCTGGTTTGAGCGGGATAGCAGGCATTGTGATGGGGATGACCGCCATCAATAAATTCTGGAATCCGATACGAGCCAGCCACAAACCACTCATACCACATCCCCGCCACGAAATGATTGGTCGGGCGAAAATAAAAGGGATGGGTATCCATATTACCGTTGACCAACAAATTATCTGCCGCGGCGACCTGTTCGTGCGGGGGTATCTCTGAGACTGGGGCTGTAACCATTGACCGTCCGGCCACCGGCAAAACCCCTCCCTCTTGACTCAAAATCAATACGCTCAAGGCCACCATCACCACCAGAACACCAAACCAGCGTTTCAAATTCTCCTCCTTAAAAGCAAAAAATCGCAAACCGATCCGGTGTAAATAAGAGGCACACGTATCCAATCTTACCAGATTGCTCCTGAATGGTCAACCCCGCCGGGAGTTTCTTGATGATTTCTTGACCTCTCCTGCCGGACGCTTGACGTCGCTCCTGAATCTCTTAGAATAAGCCCATGGCCAACGGTAAACACAACTTGAAAGGTATAGCCTGATGAGACCAAGCGGTGATCTGCCCCGCACTCGCCATAACCTGACCACTGGGTGGCGAGCCTATGGCCTGGGTCTGGGGTTGGTGGTTCTCGCCAGCCTGCTGGGCCTGGCCCTAAAACACTGGCACACCTCGGCCAATCAAGTGCTGACTTATCTGGTGGCCGTCGTGGTCGCGGCCGTCTACTTAGGGCGCGGCCCGGCGCTGCTGGTCTCTTGCTTGAGCGTGGTCGCCTTTGATTTCTTCATCATTCCGCCGCCGATTACCCTTGCCATTCCCGGCCCGGAAAATCTGCTCACCTTGATAGAACTGCTGGTCGTCAGCCTGGTCATCAGCAGCCTGACCACCCGGCTCAAAACCCAAATTGCCCAGCAACAACGCCAGGCGCTTGCCACCCAGGCACTCTATGCCATGAGTCGTGATCTGGCTGCCGCTGAAGACCTGCCAGCTATCATTCAGGCTATCGTGGCCAATATCGGACAGACGTTTGAGCGCGAGGCCGTCATCCTGTTGCCGGCCTCAACACCAGAAGGCGACTTCAAAGCCTATCCAACCGAAAATATTGCCTGGCTCGACGCCCAGGAAAAGGCCACTGCCGTCTGGGTCCGTGAACACCAGGAACCTGCCGGGCGCGGCACGGATAGCTACCCCCAGGCGCAAGCCCATTATCTTCCCCTCCGCACGGCCCAAACTGACATAGGTGTACTGGGAGTCCGGCCGGTTACTCCTGGTCCCTATCTGACCCCCGAACAGCGCCAGTTTTTGGCAACGTTCGCCAGTGTTGCCAGCCTGGCAATTGAGCGCGTCCGGTTGGCCGAAACCGCACGCCGAGCCCAGGTATTGGAAGCCACTGAAAAACTGCAAACAGCATTGCTTAATGCCATTTCCCACGACCTGCGAACCCCGCTGGTCACAATCACCGGGGCACTCACCGGCCTGGAACAAAACACAATGCCCCTGGATGATCTGAGCCGCCAACAAATGATCCGCACTGCCCGTGAAGAAGCTCAACGGTTGAACTGGCTGGTCGGCAATCTATTAGACATGACGCGCTTAGAGGCCGGCACCCTACACATCAAACGGACCCCCTGCGATATAGCCGATGTGATCGGCACTGCTTTGGAGCAAATCGGCAGTCGCCTGAACGAGCGGCCGCTCACGCTCACCGTTCCAGCCCCCCTTCCCCTGGTGCAAATGGATTTTGTGCTGATCGCCCACGTCCTGATCAACCTGTTGGACAACGCACTCAAATACTCGCCAGCCGGCTCCCCGCTGGAAATCAGCGCGCAGCTGCACGAGACTACGGTTGAAATTGCAGTGGCCGATCACGGGCCGGGTCTCTCGCAGGAAAACCTGGAACGAGTTTTTGACAAATTCTACCGTGCTTCCCCCACCGCCTGGACCACCGGCATCGGCCTGGGGCTTTCCATCAGCAAAGGAATTGTGGAGGCGCATGGAGGGCAGATTTGGGCCCAAAATCATCCAACCGGCGGCCCTGTGTCCACCTGGCGCTCCCGCTGACCGACACCTCTCCTACCCCTCTAAAAAACAGCCATGCCCAACAGTCTGATTGTTGACGATGAACAAGCCATCTGGCGCTTCCTTGACACTACCCTGAGCGCCCAGGGGTACACCGTGCAGGAAGCTGCTTCAGGCGCGGCTGCGTTGGAGATCGCTACCCCCAACCGCCTGATTTGATCATCCGGGACTTGGGGTTACCCGAAGCCTATGCCAACGAACTGCACCTGCTGCGGGTCAACATCAGCAACCTACGACAGAAAATTGAGCCAAACCCCACCCGCCCCTTTTACATCCTGACCGAACCGGGGGTCGGCTACCGGCTGCGCACGGAATAACGTTGCGCCGCGCTCTCCCCGGCGATGTAACCGGTGGAGAACGCTGCCTGCAAGTTAAAACCACCCGTGTCGGCCGCCAGGTCCAGCACCTCGCCGGCCAGGAAAAGCCCCGCCACTTTGCGGGAGGCTAACGTGCGCGGCTCCACTTCGTCCAATGCCACGCCGCCCGCCGTCACCATGCCGGCGGCCAGCGGCAGCGAGCCTGTGATCCGCCAACGGAAATCCTTGAGCAGCGCCGCCAGCGCGTCGCGCTCCGCCGCCCGTAGCGTGTGAACCGGCCGTTCCAGCCCCAATCCGCTCTCGGCAGCCAATACCTCGGCCAGCGATTTCGGTCCCCACCCCGCCAGCAACGCCGGTAATCGCCGCTGCGGAAGGTGCTCAAACTCCCGCTGCAACCGCGCCCGCACCTCTTCCGGCGTCATCCCCGGCTTGAGGTCAATAGAAAGCGTCACCTTCTGACCGGCACGCAGCGCAGCTACCGCCGCCAGGGAAAGACTGAGCACCAGCGGGCCGGAGAGACCAAAGTGGGTGAAAAGCAGCTCACCCACCGGCGGAACAGGATACGGTGGGGCCAGCCGTTGCTCCGGCGCGTTGCCCGCCTGCGTCCACAACGTGCAGCGGATGTTGCGCAGGCTGACCCCCTGCAGCGCCTGCGCGCGCCGCTTCTCATAGACGGTGAGCGGGACCAGCGCCGGCCGCAAGGGGACGAGCGTGTGCCCAACGGCCTCCGCCATCCGGTAACCGTCGCCGGTAGAGCCGGTGGCCGGCCATGAGGCGCCGCCCGTCGTCAGGATGACCGCCCGCGCCGGCAAGAATTCCTCGCTCTTGAGCCGCACGCCCTGGATTTGCCCGGCAGCAACCTGCAACGCGGTCACAGGGGCGCCGGTGCGCACCGTGGCGCCCTGCTCCGTTGCATAGCGCAACAAGGCCTCGCGCACGTCGCTCGCCTTGCCAGAAGCCGGGAAGATCCGCCCGCCGCGCTCAGTCTGCGTCTTGACGCCATAGCGCGTTAGTAGCGCCAGCAATTCATCGCGGAAGAAACGGTGAAAGACATTGCGCAGGAAGACTCCCTGCGGGCCAAAGTAGGCGAGGAATTCCTCCAACGGCACGCTGTTGGTGAGGTTGCACCGCTCCTTGCCGGTGACCAGCAACTTGCGCCCCACCTCGTCCATCTTCTCCAACAGGAGCACGCGCGCGCCGCACTCGGCCGCACGTCCGGCGGCCAGCAACCCGGCAGCCCCGCCGCCGACGACGATCACATCCCAAAATTTTCTAACGGACATCGGTTCCCTGTCAGGTAGGGTAAACTTTAGTTTGCAGATACGGCTGCTTAGGGCCGCCGCAGCCCCACGACGATCAGCCGTAGCGGCAACTCGCCCTCGACGGCCACACAGTGATATTCACCACCACGGACCAGCGCCGCGTCACCAGGGCGCAGTGGCCGTGTAATGATGGGGCTGCCGGTCGTCATGCGATGGTAGAGCCGCCCCTGCCCGGCCACCACGTAGAAAAGCTCGTCCACGTCCCCGTGCGCCTGCATCCCGGTGCGCGCACCGGGTTCCAACGTGGTATCGTGCAGAAATTCCAGCGTCGCGCCGGCCAACAGCTGTTCCTCCGTGCCAGACTGCTCGCTGAAGAGCCAGCGGACGATGGCCGCGCCCTGCCCCTGCCACGGCTCCGGCTGCTCCGGGGCGGGATCGGCCGGCGCATAACGCACCCGTGCAATCAGCGCCGCCCGCTTGAAGACGACCCCACCCACCTGGTCATACGGCGCGCGGTTGATGTTGGCCCACTCACCGGGCCGGTGGAATTTCTCCGCCGGGACCGGTTCCGGTTCCCAAGGCGTGACGACCGCGCTGTTGTCTGCCGTCTCTTGCTCGTTCACAACATCACCTCACAATGAGTGTCCGCTCCTCGCGCAGCACACGAGGAAAAAATAAGAGTGATTTTTGGGCGCGCTATACGCGCCCAAAAATCACCTTCTTTGGATTCTTTCTTGTGCCTTCAGGCCCCCTACAATCCCTGGCATTCCTACTCCGCCGGGTTGAGCAGCCGCCCCATGAACAAAATGGTGCCCGTCTGCGTGTCACGGATCAGGTAGATAAAGGGCCGGTCTACCGTCAGCCGCACCGGTTCAGCGGGCAGGCCGGTAGCGACCATCACGATGGCGGTCGCGGCTGCGGCCTCCGTGCCTGCCTCGTTCACGTCCACAAACGCTTTGTGCAAGACTGCTCCAATCGCCAAATCGCGGTTGCCATCCATACCGGAAAAGTCCGCCTGGCCCGGTGTGAACGCCGCCGGCATCCCCAACGCGGCTAACGTATCGGCCAGACTGAGCGACGTTTCGGAACGGAACTTCGGCATTGTCACCATGACCTGCTGCCAGTCCAATGCCGCCAAAATGTCGTCCAGCTGCCTGACCGTCAACCCCGACTCAAAAGCCAGCCACGTGCCGGCGTCGGGCACGATGAGCACCATGGCGGTCTTGTCACCCTGGTAAGGGAGCTCCACCGCCTGATAGCCCTTCCCCTGTGCATAGCGGACGGATTCGGCCTTGCCCCACTTCATCATTGGCACGGAGACCTGGCTGCCACCCACCAACGTGAACGGCCCGTTGGCGGTCAGCTCTTCCTCAAAGGGGTCGCGCCAGCCGGCTTTGAAATAGATGGCATTTGCCAACACCAGACGGGCATCGTCAGAAAGCGTGCCTGGCGGGATCAGGTCCTTGATCTTATCCTTCGTCTGCTCACTCACCCAGCCGTTGATGGCCTGGCGCGCCACCTCCACGTCGCGCTTGAAATCCACCAGCCGCAGCCCGGCACCATAGGAACGCGCCAGCGTCTCCAGGAATTCAGGGCGGAAGGTGTAACCCTGCTGGCCCCACAACGAGTTGGCAATGTGCAGTTCAAAAGGATACTTCTCCCCCTCATTCTGGGCCGGCGTGGCCTGCAAGGTCTGGTCCAGCGCGTTGAACGCCGGATGCAGCCGTTCCTGCGATAGCGTGAAGTGCAGCGTCTGCGCCATCTGCTGCTCGGTCTCTCCCCGTGCGCCCGCGTAGGTCATGGCCAGCGCCGCCGAAATGCTGTACGGCGAGAAAAAAAGGTTGCCCGGCTCGCCGCGCACCGCCTGATACAGGTCCAGCGCGAAGGCGGTGTTACCGGTCGCCAGCGCCTGTAAGTCATCCGGCGAGACATGGGGGGCGGTCTCGCGTGTCACATCCGCCTGGGCCACATTGGCGCCGGCAGTCGGCCCGCCGCACGCGGTGACCAGCATCATAACCCATAGCAGCACCAGCCCACTCCGTCCTGGCCTCATCGGGCTTCTCATGGTTACCTCCTTAAAATCAAAACGCCAGTTGCTACCTGCCGCTGGCAGGTAGCCGGTCCGCGTTTGCCCCTTGACCGCAGACTACCCTGCTGACCGCTGGTGGTCTGCGGGCAATCGTCCGTGGTCGCCCGGCAATGTTTAGACGCCCGCCCGGCCTGGTTCCCATCCCGCATAGCGCAAACTTCAGTTGGCGTCTGGCGGCCAACTAAAGTTTGCCCTACCTCGCTAAGGCCGGCCCCGCCGCGACATCATGCCGCCGGCCCGCCGGTGGCGGACGGCGACGAGTTCACTCAGGATGGAAAGCGCGATCATCCCTGATTCCTTACCGCCGATGTCTAACCCCACCGGACCATAGATGCGGGCCAAGTCCTCCTCCGTGAAGTTGAGCGCGAGCAGCGCAGCGCGACGTTCAGCCTGGGTCTTCTTGCTGCCCAAAAAGCCGATGTAGTAAGCCTGGCTTTTGAGCGCCAGCTGGAGCGCCGGCAGGTCAAACTTAGGATCGTGGAAGAGGACAACCACCGCCCAGCCCGGCCCCAGTTCCTCCGGCGTGAAACAATCCTGGGGCCAGCCGAAGCGCGTCTCCACGCCGGGGAAACGGTCCTCGCGCAGAAAGGCACGGCGGGCGTCGCTGACGATCACCTGGAAACCCATGACGGCGCCCAGCTGTGCCAGTGGCACGGCGATATCGGTCGCCCCGAAGATGAGCAACGTGATGGGCGGCGGCACCACCTCCACGAAGACCTCGCCCTGGGGATAACGCCGTTTCTCGGCGAGCGGTCCCGGCCAGGCAGCGCTCAGATCCGCCACGACCGCCGTATCCAGCGCCGGGTCGCCCAGCGTGCCCTGGACGGCCCCACTGGCGTCGCGTAGCAGATGGGCGGTGCGCCCCACTCCCAGCAGCGAGGCCAAGCCCACCGGTCGCCGCGCCTCAATTTCGGCGATGAAAGTCTCGTAGAGCGGATTCCACCGCTCCACCAGGATGTCCAGCTCGCCGCCACAAGAGAGGCCCGCGCCCCACGCCTGCTCGTCGCTCACGCCAAAGTAGGGCCGGCGGATCAGCCCTTCGCCACGCAGGACGGCCTCCAGTTCGGCCACCGTGTCGCCGTCCACGCAGCCGCTGCTCACCGAGCCGGCGATCTCGCCCGCACTGTTGAGCGCCATCCGCGTTCCCGCCGGGCGCAATGAGGAGCCTTTGGTCTCCACAATCGTCGCCAGGGCAATCTCCCGCTGCCCGGCAGCCAGCCAACGTTTTAACTCTGGAATAATCTCGCGCATTAGGCAATCCTTTCGTCAATTGGTGATTATTTTACAATTTAAAAGTGTAAAAATCATTGTTAATTTAAAAACGCCGCCTATCAAAACCCCATCACGGCTCAACGGTCATTTCATCCACCCACAAGTGCCACTCAGTATAGCCCACTTGAGCCGCCGCCTGAGTAGTGAGCGGCAACAGTCGCATCTCTGTAATCCGAGTCAAATCCAACACACCATCTTGATACTGACCACCAGGCGGTACCACCCACCGATCAGCATAGTGCGGATCCCAGGGGTCGGCCGGGGTGGCACTCCCGGCTGCCAGCGTGATGGTGATCCAACGCCCGGTGCTATCGCCAAACCAGCGGGTGTTGCGCCAGACCTCCTGCACCCCGGTGGCCGGGTCAGTCTCCACCAGTTCTACCGAAAGTTCACCTCCCCATGGCGCCTGGTTGGCTGTTCTGGCCCAAAAACGTAATTGGTGGTAGGGGCTCCAATCCTGCGGGCCAGCCAGAAAAACATGAGCAACTTGAGCATAGCGTGCCGCACCGGCCGGGATCTGACTCCACACATGCAAGGAATGCGCACTACCCGGCGCATGAATATCGGCACTAGTCAGGATGCGCATCTCACCGGAGGCGGCCCAACGCCAGATCAGCCGGGCAGTGTAGGCATCAAAGTACTCCAGGTGATCCACCACCGGCAGGGTAGGGATTTCCGGGATTCCAACTGAGTAAGTGGAAACGGTTAACATATCCAGCCAAACGGTAAAAGTGGGATATGTAGCGCAGGACTCATCAGGAGTCAGCGTTTTTAGTGTAAGGCTGCGAATCCACTCCCGGTCCAGATAGTGATTGCCACCGGGCACTGCGCCGATGAGTACAAAGTCTGCTGGGTGTAACCAGGGCTTAGCACCGGGCGTAGTTGTAAATGAAGTCAGCGACCACAACGCCGGCTCCAGACCATAGGCTATATATTCACCCCCCTGCAATGTACGTCCCTGCCAGCGCGTGCTCTGCCACTGCTCACCATCGCGGTCTTCAAGTACCAACGAGAGTTCGCCACCATAGGGGGGAGCATTAATCCCATCTCCCCCGATCCCCAGGATCAACGCGGTATAGGAAGAAAGGTCTACACCGCCGCCCAGGAAATAGTTACTCAGCTGTTCAAAGCGTGGATAAGCACAGGGGGTGACGGTAGTAACACGCAACGACCGGGTGGAGTTGGGGGCATGTTTGCTCGTCTCCGACAGCAGGTTGACCGTGCCGGATTGAATTGCCGCCGCCTGCCAAACCCGGGCCGCGGTGGCCGCGCTGGCATACTCAAAGGCATCCAGGACTGGTGGCATCGGCGGCGTGATCACTTCTACTGCTTCGGTGATGGCGCGCAGGGGGCCCAGCCAGAGGCGACACGTCGCCGCCCCCTCGCCCGAGGTCAACGTTTTAAGCCGAATCCCGCGTACGGCGGTCAGATCCAGTACACCGTCGACCGCTGTCTCCCACGCCGGTACAACAAAATCGGTGGGATGCCGCCAGGGGTCGCGTTCGGAGAGCACCGCACCGCGCAGCGCAAGGCGCACCGGGCGCCAACCATCTACCGCATCGGCCGGCGGAGTCAGTGACAACCACTGCGAGGATTGCCAGGTCTCCCGCGTTTGCGAGCGCCCGTCAATCAGCCCAACGGCCAGCTCACAGCCCGCCGGATCACCGGGATATGGCTCGGTGCGAACCCAAAGTTCCAGGCCAGCGTAGCCATGCCAGTCGCGATCGCCGTCGCAAAAATAGAGATCCATCTGTTGAAAACGGCCGGTCCCGCTGGGGATAGTTGTTTCCACCAGAAGTGTGCGCGTCACTCCAGACAGAGGTGGCGGATGGGCCAGCTCCACAGTAAAAGTCACTGGGCCAGAAGCAGACACCTGCCAGCTATAGGTCACCTGTTCAGCAACAGTATATTCCATCGTATGGACTAACGCCACGGTCGGCTGCGCCGTCCATTGCGGAGGAGGGCGGCCTGGCCCGCCAAACCAGGATTGTACGGTCAACGCCGCCGGTTTGCCGAGAATACTATAATCGGTGTTGCCCGCACCACCGCGCAGGGCGGTTGCGCAGCCACCATCAGGGACATATTGCCACAGAAACGCGCCGGCAAGCCAGGGCTGTTGCCCCAGCATCTGAAACAAAGCTTCATACAGCACTGCCTGTCCCACACCGTTATAGGCAATAGATTCCTCCGGGTTCACCAGCACCATACCAGTCTGCGCATCGCGCAACATATTGGGGCCTTCCGTCCGCCAGGCCTCAATCCCGGCATAATCTATGCTCCGGTAGCCCACCTCAGCCAGGAGCACAGGGCGCTGGTAACGTGTATGAAGGGCTTGCAATTGGGTTACGACACCACTGGCCTGCCACTCCGCCAGCGTGCCAGTTAGCGTGGGGGTGCGCGCCATAGAAAAGTCATGGTAAAAGGTCAAGCCAATCAAATCCAAACTTTGCCAGAACCAATCCGGGAGATTGCCGTGCAACAGACTGTTTTCAGTGGCCGCATAGGTGAGCGGTCCATGATAGATCTGACGCACAGCGGTGATAACTTCAGCCCAATGAAGCAGATGGGGCGGCCGGACCAGACTATCATACTCAGTGCCGATAACAAAGAGCTCTACGTCATTATCTTCGGCCAGGCGTGCGTAGTGCAACAGGAAATCATTCGTAAAAGTGGCAAACCAGGCCGCCGATTGAGTGGGCGAGATTTCACCGCGCCACTGCGGGCCCGGATCCACATGCGGCTTAAGCACCACCTGCAACCCGCGCCGGTGCGCATTCTGAATGAGTGCCACCACATCTTCATCACGTGGCGTCATGGGACCAGGAGCAATCTGCGTAGTACTTATATCTTCTTGATACCAGGTTGCTAATATCGTAATAGCATTGATGCCAGTGCGCTGGAGCTCCGTCAACATTTGATCTATATTACCTGACGGGGCATAGGCATGCCCCCAGTAGCCAGCGATGCTGGCGCCCCGATAGCGCCAGTTCACACGCGGGGAGGCACATTCCCGCAGGATCAACGGCAAGTAAAGACGCGGTTCCAACGCTACCGGCCCTTTAGACGGTGGAGGAGGTCCCGCCACAGCCCATACTCCCCCCAGGAATGCCAGGGCCAGTCCCAAGGCGGAGGCCAGAGCTAAGCGAGCCAGCTTTTTCATGATTATGGCACCGTGACCATGACCCGTTCAATGAGAAACTCCACGGTGCCCGTCGGTGGCGGCGTGTCACCAGTATTAAACTCTATCCCCAACGTGATGAGCGGCGCGTGCCCGGTGCGGGTCACTGGTGCTGGCGGTAGCCCCGTCACCCATGAAACAGGGCGTAACGTACGCCATTCACCCCAGACCAGCTCTGTCTGAGGCCGACCCGCCACCCAGTCCCACTGCGGCGCTGTCTGGAGAAAGAGCTCGGCCCGGATAGTAGCCTCTGTTAGCGTGAGCTGTTTCACCACGGCCGTCAAGGTTGCCTCAGCAGGGATTATCAACTGCGGGCAATTAGCGCCTGAGGCGTAGTACATGACCTGCCCACGCTGCTCAGCGGCAGTCCAAAAATCTACCTGAAATTGCAACCCCTGGATTGTAGGAGTTATTGTCAACCCAAAAGCACGTTGGGTACTGGGATCACTCCGCACGCTCCAACAATGCCAGCCGGTTGCATTAGACCAGGTGTAAAGCGGGGTCAGCAGCTCGGCAGTCAGGGTCGGGGGAACCGCGAGCGTCAGCGAAGGGCGGATTGTTACTGTTGGTGACGCAGCAGGCATCATCGTCCCGGTCGGCAATACAGTGGGCGTCGATGTCTCCCAGAACCGGAAAGCCGGGAATTGCCAGATCACTACCATCAACAGGCAGCTCGCCAGCGCCACTAATCCACCAATACCTCCCCATCCTGAGTAGTTTACAATCCAGCTAAACCATTCCCGACAACGCTGCCACAGTCGGGGCGGAGGCGGTAGAGGCACGGCTGGGTCAGGGGGTAAACAGTCTACCCTTTTCTCCAAATTTTTTACTTCTATGCGTTTTTCTTCAAGTTCTATTTGCAGTTCTGGTGGGATGGTTAAAGCTGTATAAGCGGCCGCTCGCGCTTCCAGGATTTCCAATGCCCGGCGGGCCCTTGTCAAAGCAGTACGTAAATCAACCCCGGAATCAGTCATAACATCCCCTGGTAACGCTCCGCCGTCTCGCCCAGATCGGCGACCAGGTCCATGACCCGATGCAGGTAGGCGGACCGGGTTGGCACGCCGTATTGTTCGTAGCGCACCCGGCCGTCGGCCATGACAATATTGTTAAACGAGTGCAACTGTGACAAGCCCTCGCGCACCTGGGGCACGGACAGCAGGGCCATGACCATCCCTGCCGGCTGTTGTTCCACAAAGCGCAAGCGGCGGGCGAGCGGATCGGCCGCCCAGGGCGCAGCCGCCGGCGGCGCGCCGGCTCCGGACAGAATCGCCACCCGGACACCGGTCAACCCGCCGAAGGCCGCCTGCACCGCCGTGTACGTGGTCATGCTGGTACGGTCATGGTGGTGAGTGGGGCTGGGAGCGTTGTAGCGGGTCACGATAAATTCGTGCCCGCGGTAAAGCCCGCGCAATTCACGGGCTCGCCGGCCGATCAGGAAGCTGAAGAGGTCAAAGGGAATCGCCACCGGCCGCAACCCGGTCTCCGCCGCCAGCGCCGCCCAGGCCCGCCGGCTCAACAATTCCCGCACCCCTATAAACCCGAAAATCGCCAGCAGGACCCAAAAAACCGGGCTGCGGAACAAGCCGGCCCAGCCGCCCCCCGACAGTGCCGGCTCCACACGGTATTGGGAGAAGTGCCAGGTTCCCTCTTGCTTACGGGCCGTGATGTAAAGCGTGGCGGCCCCTTGGGGACCGGAGATGGGAAGCTTTAAATCAGCAAACTGGCCCTCCGCATTGCTGCTCATAGACCCGGAAACCCACCAGCCCAGTTTGACCGGTGTGCCCACCAGCGCGATCACGTCAGGATCGTGCTGCGCCCGTTCCAGCGCCAGGCGGGCCGGCTCCGAGGAACGAAAAGAGAGCGGGAAGAGCGCGATCAGGCCCACGCAGAGCGCCATCGCGCCCACCACGGCCAAAACAAGCGCCACGTAACAGCCCGCGGCCAGTTTCCGCGCCGGTTGAGGAATCTGCTCTACAGCCATACCCATCGGATCAGTCGGATAAGGCTCCATCCAGTCCTCCTTGCCCCAGAGATTGTAGCACCCCACAAATAACCGCCCTGGTATTATACCCGATCTCCCATGAAAGCCAGAGTTTAAGGCAGAGACACAGGGTTTTTTCTCCCCAGCGGATAGCGGACAAGGGGTCTTGGAAGCGCATGACGGTGGATGGCGGTCCCGTCATGGACAACTCCTGTTTTGTGCGGCAGGTCTCATTCCTCCCGCTGATTTTCCCGATTGCAGTTTCACCCCACTTGTGCTACACTAAACACGAGGAATCTAACTTTACGACTTCTCCTGGCCGAGCTCAGCGTCCCTGTCTGCCCCCTCATTTTTCAGGTTGCGCTGGCTCTCGGTTCTGGTTCTGTGCCACGCACAGAATGTCCATGATCCATCCAGATGAAGGCCCTACAGTAAATCAGAAATCTACAGAAAGGAGTCAAGCCATGCGACCTAAGGAATGGTCCCTGCTTCTTTTCCTGCTCATCCTGGTGTTGTTTGCCGCCGGCACACCATCCAGCCTGGCTCAGGAGCAGCCTGCCCCCCCACCGCCGCCTGCAACCACCGGCGGCGGTGCGACCGCCGTGCTTTTGCCGTCCGAGGAAAGATTCGAAACACACACCGGGCTGGCAAAGACGTATGCCCTGCGCAGCCCCCAGGCTACCGGCGGTCCCGACGTCTACGGCTACTACTGGGACGATGCGGTTGCCCTGAACTGGATTGACGCCACGACCGGCATTGACACCAACCTGAGCGGTTCCAGCAACGGCAAGCGAACCGGACCGGTCTCCCTGCCCTTCGCCTTCAAGTACTACGAAAATACCTACAGTCAGGTCTACATCGGGGCGTCAGGGTACCTGGGGTTCAAGGATCAAACCTGGCCCTGGCAGCCCCGCGTCCCCTGGGCCGGCTTACCGAACGCCATCATCGCCCCTTACGCCACACCGCTCTCGCTGGCCACCAGCGGACCCACTAACCGGGTCTATTATACCTTCGGCGGGACCACGCCCAACCGCTATTTTGTCGTGGAGTGGTATCAGGTGCAAATTGAAGATGAACGGTTCACGTTTGAGGTCATCCTCCACGAAAACGGCGATATCGTCTTCCAGTACCAGATTATGTCCTACACCGGCACCGATTACGCCTGTGGCGCGGCCGGCATTGAAAACACCACCGGCCTGGACGGCCTCAATTATGTAGCGTACTGTGAAATGGCCCCCTCCAACCAGGCGGTCCGTTTCTACCGGCCCGGCCCGCAGGCCCGTGTGGGAGTCTATCCGCCTTACCAGGGGAGGTTCATGCGTCCAGGTCAGACCATCGCCTTCCAGGTGCCGATCCGCAACACCGGCGAGCTTGGCAGCGACACCTACAACCTGCTCCCCGCCTCAGAATGGAACGTGGGCCTTTACACCACCGACGGTTTGACCCCCCTCGCCGATACCAACGGCGATTACATGCCGGATACCGGTCTGATCCCCCAGGGAGCGGCCTATACCGTGACGGTCAAAGTGACTGCGCCGGCCGGTACCGTTGTGGGTGACTTCAACTGGGCGACCCTCAACATTCTCTCCTCACGCAGTTACACAGCCACGCAGACGGTCACCTTCCAGACGGCCATTCCCGCGCCGTTTGGGCAAACGCTCCAGGACAGTGCCGATGGTGCCATGAGCTTCCAGATGGTCCAGCCTAACGCCCAGGTGTTGAAAAAGGTCACCGGCGACGCTTACGGCGGGGTAGAGCAAGCGGTGGTCAATATTGGCGACGGATTTGCCTACTTCTGGGATCGCGGCCGGGCAGAAGGCAATGTCTATGTTTACGAGGTGGAATACACCCTGCTGGACCGGCTGGGCAACATCAAGCGAGGCGTTTCCCGCCTGACCAACCATACCGGTGCGACCGTTTACACTCTTGATAATGTCCCGGCCGCCGCCGTCGCCCCCAACGGCCGGATCGGTGTGACCTGGTTCCGGTATTTGTGGAACGGTAGCACCAATCAGGTGAACTACAACATCTATTTTGCCATGCTGAACCCCAACGGCGACGTAGCCTACGGGCCGGTCAATGTGACCAACAACACCGTCTGGGGGGTAGATGGCGGTCTGAACGTGCCGGCCCTGATTTGGCCGCACATCGCGGCAACGGACGACAACCGCTTCGTGTTGACCTGGGTGCGCGAACACCGGGAGACCAACGGCTATGTGGACAACATTTTCTATACCGTGCGCGATAGCGCCGGAGCTGTAATCAAGTCCGTGACCCAGCTGACCAACGACACCGCTGGCAACACCGACGCCTATCTCGGTCCCAACGTCAACCGTTTGACCGGCAACCGGGTGCTGCTCACCTATCAACGGGCCGGCGACTACGGGGACATCTATTACACCGTACTGAATACCAACGGCAATGTAACGGTGCCGTCAACTAACCTGACGAACGACGGCAGCGAGGTTTGGGACTGGGGTGAACCCGACGCGGTAGAGATCAAGGACTTCAACATCGCGGTAGTCTGGCGCGCCTACGAAGCCGACAAACCCATCCTGCGTTACCTGGTCATGGATAGTGGCTACCAGCCGCTCATCAGCCCGACGTCGTTGAGCGACCCGGCCGCGGCTACCGGCGACGCCCGCGTGTCGGCAACCACCGACAGCGCGGGCCACGCGATCTTCACCTGGATGGATTTTGATGCGACGTTCCGCCGCTACCTCCACTACGCTCTGATCGAAAACAATGGCTCCATTCTGACCCCGCCGATGATCTTCTACACCAGCCGTGGGAGCGACACCCAAGTGGAGACCGCTTTCACCGGCTACGGCAACGCCCCTTACCAGCCCGACACCTACGAACCGAACGATACCTGGCAGCAGGCCTATCCCATCGTCGCCGGGTCAGTCTACACCAGCTTCATTGGGTTTGATCAGGACCTGGACTGGTATAAGCTGGAGGTGACATCGCCACTGGTTTTCACCGCCACGCTCAGCAATCTGGCTACTGATTACGACCTGCTGCTCTTTTACCCCATCACCACCACCGCTACGCCTCCCCCCGAAGTGGGTGAACTCCAGGACACCGAGGAAGTGAATGCCGCCGGACAGATGGGGGCCATCGGCCAGATGGGCGCCATTGGGCAGATGGGCGCGATCGGACAGATGGGGGCCATCGGCCAGATGGGGGCGATTGGGCAGATGGGCGCGATCGGGCAAATGGGCGCCATCTCGGCCAACCCCGGTCAGGCCGACGAAGTGGCCACTCTCCGCGCCCGCCGGCCCGGCACCTACTACATCCTGGTCCTCTCGCACAACGGCGACACCAATGCCACGCCCTATCGCCTGCGGGTCACCACCGGCCCGCTGCCCGGCGTGCCGGCGTGTACCGCGACCTTCTCCTATCCAGCGGGGCCGGCCACCTCAGTCTACACCGGCACCTCCGTCGGTGTCAAACCGCTCACCCTGATTCTACTCAACAAACAACGTTTGGACCGCTCTTACACCGTCACGGCCACGGCGGCTCTCCTCAACTCTCTCCACACTCTGGCCGACGCCTCAACCGTCCGGGGCATCGTCGTGCCGGTGGAGAACACCGCGGCCATCACGAGTGCCTACGCCGCCTGGGACGCCAACGCCTGCGATCCGCTCGCCGCCAACCAGGTCGCCGAATCCATCCACGACCTGATCGCTACCTATCGCACCGACTACCCCACGCTCTACTACCTGGTGCTGATCGGCAACGACCAGCTTTTGCCCTTCTACCGCGTCCCTGACGACAGCCGGATTGCCAACGAAGCCGCCTACGCAACCTGGTCCGGCCTTGATCCACAGACGGCAGCCTACAGCGCCCTGGACCGGGGCTACTTCTTGACCGACGACTTCTATGGCGCTTTCAACTCGCCGCGCTGGCGGGGACGCCCGCTCCTGGCCCCCACCCTGGCCCCCGGCCGTCTGGTGGAAACACCGGCCGAAATGATCACAGTGATCCAGGCCTTCCTGGGCCACAATGCCACGCTCACGCCCACCGGCGCGCTCGTCACGGGTTACGACTTCCTCTCGGACAGCGCTCAGGCCATCAGCAATACCCTGGGTGCGGGCGGCATAACACCCACCCCCCTCATTGGCGACGATTGGGACGCTGTCGCTTTGCAGACAGCCTGGCTGACCAACACCCATCCCTTTGCCGCGGTCAACGCGCACTTTGACCACTGGCAGGCCATCCCTGCCACCACCACCGCCGGTACACTGGACACTCGTGCCGTCTTGGCCAGCCCCGGCCTCAGCGGGACCCTCAACACCTCCATGGGTTGTCACTCCGGCTTCAACGCCCCGGATACCCAGGCCATCAACCACGCCTTAGACTTCCCCCAGGCGCTGGCTCGCCAGGGAGCCTGGTGGATCGGCAACACCGGCTTCGGCTACGGGATGGACGACGCCGTCGCGCTCACGGAACGGCTGCAACTCCTGTTCGCCAGGCAGCTGACCCGCGTGACAAGCATCTCGGTGGGCGACGCCCTCCGCAACGCCAAACTCCGCTATCTGGGCAGTGCCGCTTACGGCGGCTTCGGCACCTACGACGAGAAGGTGCTCCTGGAAGCGACGCTCTACGGTCTCCCGATGTACCGTATCAACCGGCCCACCACCGTTCTGGAGGCAGCGGAAGCAGCGGTCACCCTGAGCGCCACCTCGCTGCCGACCGAGCCGCTCACTCTGGTCCCGCTCTTCCAGGCCCAGACGGCTTCCCCCGATGGGATCTACTATACCGTTGACGATGACCTCCAGGCCAGCCCCGGCCGCCCCATCCTCCCGCGCGCCGTCGTAGATTTGCCCATCAAATCGGGCCTCACCCCGCACGGGGCCCTGTTGCTGGCTGCAACCAGCTCGTTAGAGACGCTCAACCCGCTCATCGCGCGTCCCGTCACCGACACCCAGCTCAGCGAGCCCCCCTTCACCACCACCGCCTGGTTCCCGGCCAACCTCTGGACAGTGAACCGTCTGGGCGGCGACGTGGATCGGCTGGTCACCACCCCGGCCCAGTTCACGGGCAATCAGGACAACGGCCAGCTGCGCCGCTTCACCGATCTCACTTTTTGGATTTACTATACCGGTACCACGGAAATTGATTTCACGCCGCCGGCGATCTGGACAGTCAACAGCCTCATGTTCCAGGGCTTCGCTTCCTTCCAGGTGCAAGCCAGCGACGAATCCAACGTGGTCCGCGTTGTCGTTACCTACAGCACGGATGGGAACCACTGGCAAAGCAGCGACCTGATCTACGATCCACCCACGGATCGCTGGCAGGGGGTCATCCCCGTGACCGCTCACCAGCTCAGTTACTTCATCCAGGCGGTAGATGGTGCCGGCAACGTCAATCTCACCGCCAATAAAGGGGTCTTCTTCCAGGCTAAAGAATACTTCGTCTACCTGCCGGTGGTCCTGCGCAACCAGCGCTAACCGCGCATAGCCAGGTGCGACGCACTGCGCATACCGCCAGGTGCGTCGCACCTTTTTATGCCATGGGGTAAATGTCCCAGCGGACAGATAATCATTTCTGGGTTATAATAGTGGTGTCATTTGTAGAAGGGTGATCCTGAGGTTGACCGGTGATGCCTACATCCAAACCCGAAACTCTACCCATTTCGCCCGAGCTGATTGCGGCCTTGCGGCCATACCTGCCCGCTTTTCTGGAACGCCAATGCCTCGGCGGCGATGAACTGCGAGCGCCGGAACTCTGCGCCCAACATCTCAGCGCGCTCTTGCGGACGATCACCACCTACCTGCCGCGCCAGGTGGTCCTGCCCCTACTGGCTGCACCGGAATTGGGCAAAGTGGAAGGCCATTTTACCTACGGCACTGTGATGTTTTCCGACATCTCCGGCTTCACCGCCATGTCAGAAAAGCTCTCTCAACTGGGCAAAGAGGGCGCGGAAGAGATCACGGCCATCGTGAACCGCTTCTTCGCCGCGCTGCTGGCAGTGGCCGGCTCTTACGGTGGCGACCTGCTCAAGTTTGGGGGGGACGCGCTGCTGGTCTTCTTCGGCGGGCCGGAACATGCCCGCCGGGCCTGCCAGGCCGCGCTCCAGATGCAGGCGACGATGGCCCGCTTCTCGGAGACCACCACCTCGCAGGGAGTCTTCCGCCTGCAGATGACCATTGGGCTGGGAACCGGCCCCCTGTTCATGGCGCACCTGGGCTCCACCGAGGGAATGGAGTTCGCGGTCATGGGTCGGGCGATGGCACAGATGGCTCAAGCTGAAGATTTGGCTGCCGCGGGCGAGATCTTCGTAGATGCAACAACCTGGCAAGCCGTCGCCGGGCAGGCCACCGCCGCGAAAACCAGCGACGGCTTCTACCAGCTGGTCAGTCTGGCGGCCGAAGACGTGCCGGCGGCCCCGGCCGAGGATCTCCTGACCACGCTATTGGTCCCCGCCACCGACGAGACCCTGTTAGATTGGATCACCGCTACCGTCCGGCGCATTCACGCCCTGGAGCTCTTCCTGCCGCCGGGGTTGCTGGACAAGATCAAACTGGAGCCGGAACGGGTGGTCATCGGGGGCGAATATCGGCCGGTGACGGTGCTCTTCGCCAATTTTTACGGCATTGACGAGATCATTGAGCAGTTAGGCGAAACCCGTACTGCGGAGATCACCGCCGTGCTCAACGCCCACTTCACCACCATGCGCCAAATCATCGCGAAATACGGCGGCGTGGTCAACAAAGTGGATAGTTACGCCGTCGGCCATCGCATCATGGCCCTGTTTGGCGCGCCACGCGCCCACATTGATGACCCGGAACGGGCCGTGCGCGCCGCCCTGGAAATGCAGGAAGCCATGGCCGCCTTTGCCCGGCTTGATACTTCTTGCGGGACCTACTGCCTCCAACAGCGGATCGGTGTCAATACCGGGCTGGTCTTTGCCGGCAACGTTGGGGCGCCCACCCGCCAGGAATACTCGGTCATGGGCGACGAGGTCAACCTGACCGCCCGCCTGATGGCCGTCGCCACCGATGGCCAGGTCCTCACCAGTCAAAGCACGGCCCGCCAGTCTGGGGGGGCCTTCTTGCTCCATGTCGGGGAGCCGGTGCGGGTCAAAGGCAAAGCGCGCCCCGTCCCCAACTACGAAGTGTTGGGACTGCAAACACATCGCGCCCGCGAGCGGCGACCGCTGATTGGCCGCGACGCCGAATGGGAGCAAATCCACCACCTGACCGACCTGGGATTGGCCGGCCAGCCTCAGGTGCTCACGCTCGTTGGTGATGTGGGGCTGGGCAAATCGCGCCTGTTGGACGAGGTAGCCGCCCATTGGAACGAACACGGCGCGCTCAGCCTGAGCACCACCTGTCCCTCCTTTGGCCGCCATACACCCTACCTGCCCTGGCTGGAGCTGCTGCGCGACCTTTTCGGGCTCAACCAGGCCGACTCGGATCAGGTTAAACGGGAAAAGATCACCGCGCTGCTACGCGAAATGGATCCAACCTGGCAGGATTGGACCACCCTGATCACCTCCCTGCTTGGTCTGGCAGTGGAAGAGACCGAGCTGGTCCACGCGCTGGATGCTCAAACCCGCCAGCGCACACTTTTCCGGGTCATCATTCGCCTGATAGACCATGTGGCAAACGAGCGCCCCTTGCTCCTGACCATTGACGACCTGCAATGGGCCGATGACACCTCCGTGGAACTGGTCAACCACGTAGCCCGCCAGGTAACCCGCTGCCCCTTCCTGCTGGCAGTGGCCTACCGGCCGGAGGATCAGCTCCCCCTGAACGTGGCCGACCTTCCCTATCACACCGGATTGCGGCTCCAGGAACTCTCCGACGAGGCCAGCCTGCGCCTGCTGGACACGCTGCTGCCGACCACCCCTCAAATGCCAGAGCACATCAAACAGCTGATCCTGGACAAAGCCCATGGCAACCCGCTGTTTATTGAAGAAGTCGCCCATACGCTGATTGAGAACTACTTAACCTTAGACGAGACCACCGGCACCTATCATGCCCGTACCGACCTGGAAATGATTGAGATCCCCGACTCGGTCAACCGGGTCATCATGAGCCGTATTGACCGGTTGGATGAAAGCAGCCGCAACGTCCTGCGGGTGGCCTCGGTCATCGGCCGCGAGTTTGCCCAGTGGTTGCTCAACGCTATCTACCCTTACCGCCAGGTAGAGGGCGAACTGCGCGAGCGGCTAAGCGACTTGACCGCTCGCGAGCTCCTGGAAGGCCCCTACACTGAATATCTCTACCTCTTCCGCCACATCCTCACCCGCGAAGTGGCCTACGAGAGCCTGCTCTTCGCCGACCGCCGCCAGTTACACCGCCGGATTGGGGAGTCCGTGGAAACCCAGCAGGCCGGCCACTTGGCCGAGTACTGGGAAATCCTGGCCCACCACTTCAGTCTGGCCGAGGAGTGGGAGAAAGCCCTCACGTATCATCTCCAGGCCGGCCACAAGGCCCAAAGCATCTACGCCAACGAAACGGCAGCGCATCACTTCAAAGAAGCGCTCAAAGCGGCCCGCCGGGTACCCTCCAGCCAGGACCGGCAATTGCTGGCCCACGAGAGCCTGGGAGAAGTGCTGACCACCACCGGCGATTATGAGAACGCGCTGGCCAACTACCACCGGGCGCTGACTTTAGTGATGCTGCTGGACACGCCGATAGAGGAACGCCACAGCCACCTGACCGAAATCTGCCGGAAGATCGCCTCTATCTATGAACAAAAGAGCGACTACACCACTGCCTTTGAATGGTTGCAAGGCGGGTTATCGGCCATTGAGGGCCGCGCGGTGCCGGAGGCGGCGCGCATTTACCTGATGGGGGCCGGCCTCTACCACCGGCAGGGAGAACACACGGCGGCTTTGGAATGGTGTCAGAAAAGCCTGGCCATCGCCGGTCAGGAAACAGGCCGTGATCAATTGTCTATCACAGCGCACGCCTACTACCTGCTGGGCCTGATTTACAGCCGGCTGGGTGACACCGCACGCACAATTGAGTTCTGCCAGCAAAGCCTGGCCATTTACGAACAAATTGAGGAAATTAACGGCGCGGCGTTGGCTCACATCAACTTAGGCAACGGCTACTTTGACCTGGGTGACTGGGCCGCTGCCACCGATCACTACCGACAGGCATTGGAAATCAAACGCAAAATCGGTGACGCCTACTACCAGGCCGTCATCACCTTGAACCTGGGGGGAGTCTACCGCAATCAAGGCAACCTGGATCTGGCCACCCATTACAACGAACAAAGCCTGCAAATGTGGCAAGAGCTCGGCTCTACCTACGCCATCGCGCTATTACACAACAACATGGGGGCGGTTGCGCTGCAACAAGGGGCCCCGGAACGCGCCCTGGACCTCTTGCAACAAAGCCTGGACCTGTTCCAGCAGATCAATTCCACCGACTTCCTCCCTGAGGTCCATCGCCACTTTGCCGAAGCTTACCTGGATCAGGGGAACCTGCCCCAGGCATTAGAAGAAGCCCAACTTTCCCTCTCACTGGCCCGCACCCAGGAAATGCGGCTGGAAGAGGGAGCTACTCTACGGGTGTTGGGCCAGGTCTACCTGGCCGGTGGGGAATTGACCGCCGCCCAGACGGCCCTGGAGGAGAGCCTGGCAACCCTGGAAGCGCTACATAGCCGGTATGAGGTCGGACAGACGCTCTTCCAGCTGGCCCGGCTCTACCGGGCGCTGGGACATCAGGCCAACAGCACCACAGCCCTGGAACGGGCCATGGCGATCTTCCAGGAGTTAGGGGCCCGCCTGGACCTGGAACAGGCGCAGCGCTGGGCGGCAACAGAAATGAAAACAGGCTCGTAGTAACGCGCTTCGGCGCGCTGGACGGCGCTAACACACTACACAGAGATTATTTCCAAGCGGCCACGGGCCGGCCACATTGTCCACAGAAGCGCGCCCCTGGTCGCAGAGCCTGGCCGCACGTCGGGCAGGTCAATCTTGCTGGGGCGGCCGGCCCAGCCCCGCCACCAAGATTCACCACCCCGCCGCTGAGATTGCCGATCTGGAGCTGGATGTTACCGTTGCCCTGCGCCACCTGGACCATCCCGCCGGCCCCCAGACCCCGCCAGGCCCCCGGCTCCGGCTCAATTTCAGGAGCAACAGTCCACGGCACCCCCTTGGGCTGCGATTCGCCACCGGCGTAATAGGCCAGCACAAAATTATCGGCCTGCTCAAAGTGCAAAATGGGATGCTGACGGCCCTGTGTGCGTCCTGGCACCGCCTCTCGCGCGTGCAAAGCCAGATCAGCGACCCGCACGTAGCCATCGGCCTTTGCCGCCCCGATCCCGCAAAGCGCCTCCAGTAGTGCCAACGTGAAAGCGCTGTAGGGCCGGCCGGCGTATGAGAGCTCGTCCTCGCGCGAAGAAGAGATGAGCACCCGTCCCCGGCCTTCCGCTAACCACTGCTGCGCCTCCAACGGCAGTGCCGCCCGGGTCAGGGGAGCCCCTGATTTCGCCTCGCCCACCCCCCCGGCATGACAGCAATCCAGCAACACCAGCAACCGCGCGGCCGGGATTGCCCGCAAACGGTCGGCCAGCTCCTTGCCGCTGATCGCCGTCTGCGCCAGCCGGTTCAGATCGTAGCCGTAGGGCAGCAAATAGTAAGCGGGACCCGCCGCCGCGCTGAGGCGATAACCATGACCTGAGAAGTAAATCACAACCGTGGCCGTGGTCGCGGCACCGGCCAGCGCCTCCAGCGCCGCCAGTACGGCGGGCCGCGTGGCCTGCGCGTCTGTGAGCAGCCGCACCTGCTCGGGTGCATAAGCGCACCGGGCCGGATCGGCCAACAGGCTTGCCAGTCCGGTTGCGTCCCCGATCGTGGCGGGCAGATCGCCCCCCGCGCCGATCACCAAGGCGGAACCCGGTGTAAAGACAGCCATCTCACTGCCTGCAGGTAATCACTAAATCATGTTTGGCTGAACTGGTCAACGCCACCCGTCCCTTGAGCACCGACTCCCCGTCCCAGGTCACATCCACTACCTCACCGGTGACCGGGAAATCAAATGCCTGTCCCAAAACCGTCAACCGCAGCGTCGTTTCGGCTGCCGAGCTCTCGGCCACGGTCAGCTCTGCCTGGCCGAGTAAAAGCGCGGGCACAGTCATGGTATCCACAGCGCCGGGCGGCAGGCGCTCAAACAGCTGCACCCCTGGCAGCGCATTCAGTCCGGTAGGCGGCACCAGTTCGCTGCACCCCTCGTTGTGCACCCGGATGGTGGCCTTCTGCGCCAGAGCCAGGAACCCGCCGCCCACCACCAGAGTTACAACGGCCGCTACCGCGATGAGGACTTTCATCACCCCGGTCAGGCCGCCCCCGGTCGCCGCGGCGGGTTGTATCGGGCCGGTCACCGGCGGTTTACGGCTTGCGCCAGGCCCCAGCAGCAGTTCCAGGTTATGGCGGGTGACCTCAGCCCCGGCCCGGTCCCGGGCGGCCAAGCGCAGCTGCAAAGCCTGGCTCAACGTCGCTTGAGCAGTGGCCGCGTCCCCGGCACAGAGCGCCCGGGTCCCCATCTGATGGAGGACCCACGCTTCGGCTCCGGTCTCGCCCAGGGCCTGCGCTGCCTGCTGCAGCCAGTGGAGCAGGCGCCCCCAGGCCTCCCAACGGCCGCTGAGGACCAGGGTCGGTTCTATGACACGCCCCAACCGGAGCACCGCTTCCCAACGTTGCGTCTGCACCGCCCACCCCAGAAGGCCCAGAATCGTGTCCGCTGTCTCCTCCAACCGGCGGGGAGCCGCGCGCTGCGCTTCAGCCCACCCGCTAAAATAAACCAGCGCCCGTTCTATCCAACCGGTCAAATCCCAGGCCTGATGGAGCGCCTGGGCCAGAGCGCCGGTAAGAGTATAGCGCGGACTGTGGGCCTGCACCAGGCCCCGGCGAACCAGAGAGGCCAGCACCGGCTGCACATCGGAAAGCCCGGTCAGCGGCGCCAGATGTTGTTCGGGAAACGGCGCGCCGTCTACCGCTGCCAGCACAGTCAGCACGCGCAACTCAGGCTCAGGGAGCGTCGCAAGCAGCTGCGCGATCAACGAGAGCTCCGGCGCACGGGTCTTCAGCCGCTGGACCACCTCACTCCAGGGATATCCGCTCTCCTCTACCAGGGCTACCGCCTGCAGCAGGTGAAGTGGCCGTCCTGCCAGAATATCGCAGAGCTCAGAGGCGACAGGACGCTCCTCCGGCGTCAACGGACGGCCAAGCGCGTGTTCTATCAGCAGCAGCGCCTCAGCCGCCGGCAGCCCCGCCAGTCCCAGCGTCTCACCCTCGCCCCACAGACACCGTTCCACCGTCACCAGGAAGAAGCTACACGCCGGGGCAACATTCCGCAATTTATCCAGCTCGCCCCGGGGCAATTTGACGTCATCCAGCAGAATGAGCGCGCGCACCTCCCGTAGCGCCTGTTGAATCTGCGCTTCTGAGGGCTTGAAGGCCGGGGGGCGTTCATAAAAAAGGTCGTAGAGGGCTAACAGGAGCTCTTCCACCCCCTCACCCTGGGCCGAATGGTAAACAATGCCGGCCGGGAAAGCTGTCGCCAATGCCGGTTCCTGCCGGGCCAGGATACGCAGCAACGTCGTTTTCCCCGCGCCTGCCGGACCATACAAATCCACCGCGGACTGCTTTTGCAGCGCTTCGGTCACAGTGCGCACTTCACTTTCACGATCCACCCATTCCGCCAAAGCGGCCGGCAGCAGCGTTACCGGTTGCGGGCGGGGCTGGGGCAGCGCGACAGGAGCGCTGATGGTGACTACACCGCCGTGCATTTCCCCAATGCTGAGCTGGAGATTCTGATTGCCCCGGACGGTTTGAACGACCCCCAGCGGCCCCGCCGGCGGGGGAATGACCGGCGGCACAGGCGGCGGCGTTTCCGGCAACGGCGGCGGCGCGAGCGTAATGGCCGCCGGCAATGACGCCGGAACGGTCAGCGGCCGGCCACACTGCCGGCAAAATCGCGCCCCTGACCTGAGGGTAGCCCCGCAGGCCGGGCAAATCAAATCCATTGCCGGCTCAGTAGACAGGGAGTTACCACACTGCTTGCAAAAACGAGCGTCGGGGCGGTTCTCAAAGCCGCATTGTGAACACTGCATCAACCCACCTCGCTCCCAGGCGCCGGGCGCCCTCTGAATGAACTGATCTGTAGTTCACATTGCTACGTAATATTCCGGGGTATAGGCACAGTATAAAGCAACTGTGCCTGGAGTCAAACCACGGATAGGGAAAAAAGAAAGAGGATGCAGAAATCAAAACCGGGTGTAAAATGAAAAGTATGACCTTGCTGGATGGCCCTCCAGAATCAACCGAGCCGGTGGCCGAGCTATTACGTGCCGGGATTGCGGCGGCCAAAGCCGGGCAACGGGAGCAGGCTCGCACCCTGCTGCTGCGCGTTACTGAGCTGGACGAGCGCAATCTCACCGCCTGGCTCTGGCTGGGTGGGCTGCTGGACCGCCTGGAAGACCGCGAAGTCTGTCTGGAAAACGTCCTGACCCTGGACCCGGCCAACGAAACAGCGCGCCAAGGCCTGCTGGCGGTGCGGCGACAACTGGCCGGGCAGCTGCTGCGCGACGGAATTACCGCGGCCAAATCGGGGCAGCGGGAACAGGCCAGTGAGCTGCTGCGCCAGGCCGTGGCCCGCGACGAGACCAACGTGAGCGCCTGGCTCTGGTTAAGCGGGTTGGTAGACAACCTGGAGGAGCGCGAACACTGTTTCCAGCATGTGCTGGCTATAGACCCGCAGAACGAAGTGGCTCAACGAGCGCTATCACAGGTGCAGATCCAAAAACACCTGCTGCCGCCGCCGTTTCCCGAGCCAGATCAATCCCCGCCACCGTTCCTCACCCCGGCCGCACCGGCGCCGGTCGCCACCCCGACCTGGGAGGAGACCGGCCCGGCCATCGTCCCGGCCGAGCCGCAGCCAGTGGAAGCCGATCACTCCCATTGGAACGAACTGGCGGACGAATACCTCTGCCCTTACTGCGCCGCCCCCACTGCCCCTGATGACAAACGCTGCCCCAGCTGCGGTAACTCGCTCTGGCTCTACGTCCGGCGGCGGGAGGAACGGTCCGCCGAGTTGTGGATCTTGCTGGGCTTCCAGGCCCTCAATACCCTTGGCGCGGCGGTCGCCCCGCTCATCGCGCTGGCGTTGCTCGGCTGGCGGCTCAAAGTGGAAAACTTCTTTGAATTCATCCCGCTTTACCTCGGCCTGTCGCATCCGCTGCCAGACACCACCGCCCAGGCCGCTTTGACCTTGCTTCCACGCGGAGTGCTGTTGGCCTCCACCGTTCCATTCTGGATCTCCACCGGGCTGCTCATCGGGCTGTACGTCCGCTGGCGGCCTATGTTTTACCTGCTCATCGCCGGAGCTGTGTTGCAGCTGGTCTACGCCTTAGTGAGCATCGTTCTCTCGTTCGGTCTGAGCTTATTCTTTAGCGGCTTCAACATCGTGCTGGCTTTCGTGGAATTCTTCTTTGTGTTGCGGACCGAGGACGACTTCATCATGGACCGGCACCGTATTTTGCTGCGCCTGGACCGTGACGCCAAAACGGCGCTGACCTGCCTGGAACGCGGCCGGCTCTATTCCAAAGCAAAAATGTGGGCGCTGGCGGCGATCCATTTGCGCCGGGCGGCAGCCATGATCCCCGACGGCTTAGCGCCGCGTCTGGCGCTCGTGGTCGCTTACCTGAAAATCCAACGGTCTGACCTGGCAGCCAAGACGCTGGATGAGGCTCACGCCCTGGCTCCTGGCGACCCCCGCATTGCGGAACTGGCGACCATGCTCACCCCACCCCCCTGAAAACCGCATGACCCACCCGGACGACCGCCCCGCTGCTATTGCACGACGTGGCCCGGCAACATAACGAAAGCGAGGTCAACATGCCTCCTCCCGTTGTCCTGGAATCCTATAACCCCGCCACCGGGGGAAAATTGGGAACCGTGCCGGTCTCTACCCCTGAGGAAGTCCGCCAGGCAGTCGTCACCGCCCGACTGGCCCAACGGACCTGGGGAGCGTTGGCCGTGCGACAGCGCCTGCGGGCCCTGCGCCCCCTCCGGCGCACCCTGGTCACCCAGTGCGAAACATTAGTCGCACTCAGCGTGGCCGAGCAGGGCAAGGATCAAATGATCGCCTACGGCGAGGTCTTGACCATGCTCCGGCTGCTCAATTACTACTTCCGCTGCGCGCCTCGGGTCCTGCGCCCGCGCCGGGTCTTTCCCCTCCTGGGCCTGCTGCGCGTCAACCGGATCGTCCCGCGCCCCTACGGGGTTGTCGGCGTCATCTCGCCCTGGAACTACCCGGTCAGCCTGACGTTGGAATCAACCTTCGCGGCGCTGATAGCAGGGAACGCCGTCGTCATCAAACCGTCAGAGCAGACACCGTTACTGGGGCTGAAATTGGGGACCCTCTTCCGCGAGGCCGGGCTGCCCGCTGATCTGGTACAGGTCGTCACCGGTGATGCGGCCGTCGGTGCCACCCTGATTGCCAGCGGTATTGACAAGCTGGTTTTCATCGGCAGCGTCCCCAACGGGCGTAAAGTGGCGGCACTGGCCGGCCAGCATCTCGTCCCGGTGACGTTAGAGCTCGGCGGGAAAGACGCCGCCATCGTCTTGGCCGACGCCGACCTGGACCGGGCGGCCGCCGGGATCGCCTGGGCCGCCAACCTCAACGCCGGGCAAACCTGCCTGGCGATTGAGCGCGTCTACGTCGTGGAGGCGGTCGCCGAACCGTTCCTCCAACGGTTGGTGGCTGAGGTGCAGCGCCTGCGCGTCGGGCCGGGAACGGACCCGACGACCGACATCCCCCCGATCACTACCCCCGCGCAGCTGGCGGTGATCCAATCCCAGCTGGCCGACGCCGTCGCGCGCGGCGCACGGATCCTCTGCGGCGGCCGGCAGGCTGACCAACCGGGCCGCTTCTTTGAGCCGACTGTTGTGACGGACGTGACGGACGCCATGCTCCTGATGCGCGAGGAAACTTTCGGGCCGGTGATTGCCGTCCAGCGCGTTCACGACGCCGAGGAGGCGGTCCGCCGCACCAATGCCTCCCCCTTCGGGTTGACAGCCAGCGTCTGGACGCGCAACCTGGAACTGGGGCGGCGCCTGGCGGCCCGGCTGGAGGTCGGCGATGCGGCAGTGAACGATCACGGCACCCCGGCCGGCAACCCGGAAATTCCCTGGGGCGGAATGAAAGCCAGCGGCTACGGCCGGACGCGCGGCAAAGAGGGGCTGCTGGAGATGGTGACGTTCCAGCATCTCAGCTGGCCGCGCTTCCAGACTAAGCGGGAGCCCTTTTGGTTCCCCAACTCGGCCAGAACCATTGCCACCGTCCGCCGGGCCATTCCGTTGCTGTTTGGCACCTGGCGAGAGCGCCTGGCCGCCCTGCGTGAATTCTTGTCCCATTCCTGAGTCCCCGGCAGGGACACACCGCTGAGAACGCAGGGGGCGCAAAGTTTTCATTAAGAAACCTGGCGTTCTTTACGAACCTTGCAGTAAAACCATCTTTTTTACTTGCAGGGGAACTCCCCATGATCTGGCGTGCACCAGCCGTGGGATGAAAATTGGCTCGTAGTGCCGCGCTTCAGCGCGGCTCAGACGGCGCTGAAGCGCCTGACTACAAACGCAGCGCGTTATTTTCAGAGGAATTCCCCATGAACTGGCGTTCACCAGCCGTGGGA
>CAYTGR010000006.1:0-124435 GCA_964437445.1 uncultured Anaerolineales bacterium
TTTGCCGACCTGGGCAACCGCGTTACTTGCCTGGACGTCAACGAAGAACGCATTGAGAACCTCAAAAAGGGGATTCTGCCCATCTACGAGCCCGGGCTGGAAGAGCTGGTAGAGCGCAACGTCAAAGCCGGCCGGCTCATCTTCACCACCTCCTATGCTGAGGCGCTCAAAGAGGCCGACTTCGTTTTCATCGCTGTGGGCACCCCCTCCGCCGTGGATGGGCAGGCTGACCTGCGTTACGTCCGCATGGCCGCCGAATCCATCGCCGACGTGATGGACCACCCGCTCATCGTCGTCAACAAATCCACCGTGCCTGTCGGCACCGGCGACTGGGTCGCGGAGATCATCCGGCAACGCCGCCCCGACGCCCCGGAGTTCGCCGTCGTCTCCTGCCCGGAGTTCCTGCGCGAAGGTTCCGCCATCACCGACTTCATGAATCCCGACCGCACCGTCCTCGGCTCCACCAGCCGCGAGGCCGCCGAAAAGGTCGCCCAACTCCATCTCCCGCTCCGCTCCACCATCATGATCACCGACCTGCGCACGGCCGAGATGATCAAATACGCCTCCAACGCCTTCTTAGCCACCAAAATCTCGTTCATCAACGAAATTGCCACCATCTGCGAGGCTTTGGGCGCAGACGTCAAAGAGGTCGCCTACGGCATGGGGTTGGATAAGCGCATCGGCCGCTACTTCCTGGACGCCGGCCTGGGCTGGGGCGGCTCCTGCTTCCCCAAAGATGTCAAAGCGCTCGCCTACATGGCCGAAGTTCAAAGCCGCCACCCGCATCTGCTCCATGCCGTCATGGATATCAACGCCGACCAGCGGCGCAGCGTCGTCCAGAAAGTCAAAACCCTGATCGGCCCGCTGAAGGGCAAAGTAGTCGGGGTCTTGGGACTCGCCTTCAAACCTAACACCGACGACATGCGCGATGCCCCCGCCATTGACATCATCAACCTCCTGCTGCGCGAAGGAGCGCGCGTTCGGGCCTATGACCCGGTGGCCATGGAAAACGCCCGCCGGATCCTGCCTGAGGTGGAGATGATGGCCAATGCCTATGCCGTCGCTGAAGGTGCCGATGTGCTGATCATTGTCACCGAATGGAATGAGTTCAAGAACCTGGACCTGGTACGGATCAAAGGGATAATGCGCCGGCCAGCAGTAGTGGATGGCCGCAATATCTACGATCCGGCCGCCGTCCGCGCGCTTGGCTTTGAGTATCTGGGGATGGGACGCGGCTACAACGGTCAGGGTGTGCAATAACCGTCCCTGCATTGCCGTGGTCGGCGGACCGGCGCTGGATTGGATCGCACGGGTCCCCTACGTTCCACCCCCGGATGGGAACGTCGTCGCTACCGAGGTGCTCCGCGCGCCAGGTGGCCTGGGCGCGAATGTTGCGGTGGCCCTGGCCCGGCTGGGCCACCGCGTCCGCCTGTTGGGCGCCACCGGTGATGACGAGGCCGGCCGCTGGCTCCGGCAGATCCTGGCGCAAGCCGGCGTGGAGACCGACGCCCTGCTGGTGCGGCCGGGCGTGCCGACCTACGGTTGCTTCATCGCCGTGACCCCGATCGGCGAGCGGTTGATTTTTGGCCTGCCCGGGGCTGCCGTCCTGGAACGGGACGCCGAACTGGATCGCGCCGCCGTGCGCCAGGCACGGGCGGTGCACATCGTCCAGGGCTACAGCGAGGTGGCGTGGGCGGCAGTAGAAGAAGCCCGCGCTGCCGGTAGTTTGGTTTCCTATGCGCCGGGGGATGTCCGCTGGGCCAACGGGCCGGCGGCCGTGCGCGAGGTAGCCCGCCATGTGGACCTGCTTGTCGTCAACCGGGTGGAGGCTGCTGCACTGACCGGCGAGGACGATCCCGCCGTGGCGCTTCGGCGCTTGCTGGACAGCGGGCCGCGTTGCACCGTGGTCACCGCCGGCGTCGCGGGGGCCTGGGTCGGCCAGGGGACGCAGATAACGCTCGTCCCGGCTTTCCCGGTGCCGGCGACCGACACGACCGGCGCGGGCGACGCCTTTACCGCCGGTCTGCTCACCGGACTGCTGGCAGGCCGGTCACCGGAGGAGGCGGCCCGGCTCGGCGCGGCGGTCGCCGCCCTGAAACTACGTGCACCCGGAGCCCAGGCCGGGTTGCCCACCATAGAGGAAGCGCTGGCCTTTGAGAGCAGCACTTTCCCGAGTTTGGAGGTATCGTGTGAACTTGCTGAAAGTTAATTTGGACAACGGCCTCGTCGCGCTGGTCCGCGAGAGCCACACCGCCCCCGTCGCCAGCTTTTGGGTCTGGTATCGGGTGGGGAGCCGAAACGAACAACCGGGCATTACCGGTATTTCGCATTGGATTGAGCACATGCTCTTCAAAGGCTCACCCCGCTGGCCCCGGGGCAGCATAGACCAGACGATCGCGCGGGAGGGCGGCCAGTTCAACGGCATGACCTGGTACGACTTCACCACTTACTACGAGACCCTGCCCGCTGAAAAGATCGCGCTGGCCATGGACATTGAAGCCGACCGCATGGTCAACGCCAGCTTCGACCCGGAAGAGGCCGAATTTGAGCGCACCGTGATCATCAGCGAGCGGCAAGGGGCAGAAAACGAACCGCTCTTCCTGCTGGAGGAACAGGTCTCGGCGGTTGCCTACCAGGTCCATCCTTACCGCTACGACACCATCGGCACGCTGCACGACCTGCAAACGATGACCCGCAACCAGCTCTACCAGCACTATCGGACCTACTACACTCCGGCCAATGCGGTGATCGCCCTGTCGGGTGATTTCAATGCCGGGGAAATGGAACGGCTGATTGAGCGTTACTTCGGGCAGTTACCGGAAAGCCCTGAACCGCCGGCCGTCACGGCGGTGGAGCCGCCCCAGGAGCAGGAGCGCCGGGTCATTGTGGAGGGAGCCGGCGGGACCGACTACCTCCAGGTGGTCTTCCACGCACCGCCGGCCAACCACCCCGACTTCTTCGCCCTGACCGTGCTCAATGCCGTCCTGACCGGCGGCTCCTCGTTCCTGGTCGGCGGGGGCAGCCTCACCAATCATACCAGTCGCCTGTACCGCGCGCTGGTGGAGCGCGAACTGACCGTGGACATCGGCGGCAGCCTGATCCCCACCCGCGACCCCGGCCTCTATCGCTTCACCGCCACCGTCCGGCCCGAGCGCACACCGGCCGAGGTGGAAGCGGCACTGCTGGCCGAGTTGGCACGCCTCCAAACGGAGCCGGTCTCGCAGGCGGAACTGGAGAAAGCCCGCCGCCAGGCCCGCGCCCTGTTCGCCTATTCCAGTGAGAGCATCACCAACCAGGCCTTCTGGCTTGGCTTCAGCGAGATCTTTGCCGGCTACCAGTGGTTCCTCCGCTACCTGCCCAACCTGGAGGCCGTCACCGCCGAGGACGTGCTGCGGGTGGCCCAACAGTACCTCCAGGAGCCCAACCGGACCGTCGGCTATTACCTCTCCACCACCTCAGATTCAGACGTCTCAGATTCAGATGCTGGAGGCCCCCATGGCAGTCCGTGCTAAAACCTCTTTACCCGGTCCCAACGACATCCTGCGCGAAACCCTCCCCAATGGGATTACCGTGCTGGCACGGGAGAACTTTGACAGCCCGGCCGTGGTCATTAACGGCTATGTGGAAGCCGGCGCTGAGGATGAAACGCCGGAGCAGGCTGGGTTGGCCAGCTTCACCGCCGAGGTCATGGAGCGTGGCACGGTCCACCGCTCTTTTGCGCAGCTCTACGAAGAAGTGGAGTCGGTGGGGGCCACCTTCGGCCTGAGCAGCAGCGTCCACCTCACCTCTTTCGGCGCGAAAGGGCTGGCCGAAAGCCTGCCGCTCCTGCTGGATGTGCTCGCCGACACACTGCGCTATCCCGCCTTCCCGGCCGAGCAGGTGGAAAAAGAACGGGCCGAATTCTTAACCGACTTCCAGGAGCGGGAACACGACACCCGCCGTATGGCCGCCCTCACCTTTTACGAACTGGCCTACCCGGCGGAGCACCCCTATCACCGCAGCCTCACCGGCTACCCCGAGACCATTGCCCGCCTCTCCCGCGATGACCTGGCCGCTTTCCACCAACGTTACTTCGCCCCTCAGGGTATGACCATCGTGATCGTCGGCGCAGTCAAGGCCCTGGCGGCGCTCAAGGCGGTGACTAAGGCGTTCGGCGATTGGGACGCCGTCCGCCCGGCCCGCGCGCCGCTCCCGGCCGTCCCCCCCCTGACCGCACGGCGGATGCGACGCATCGCCATTGCCGACAAAACCCAAAGCGACCTCCAGCTCGGCTGGCCCGGTCCGGCCCGCTCCGAACCTGATTTCCTCGCCGCACACCTGGCCAACACCGTCCTGGGCGTCTTCGGCATGATGGGACGCCTGGGCGAGATCGTGCGGGAGCAGAACGGGCTGGCCTACTACGCCTCCAGCCGGGTAGATGGCGGCAAAGGCCCCGGGCCCTGGCGGGCCGTCGCTGGCGTCAACCCGGCCAACGTGGAGAAAGCCATCGCCCTCATTGAGCAGGAAATCCGGCGCCTCCGCGAGGAACCAGTACCTGAAGATGAACTGAACGACAGCAAAGCCTTCCTCACCGGCAGCCTGCCGCTCCAGTTGGAGACCAACGAAGGCGTTGCCGGGGCGCTTATCAACATTGAACGCTACCAGCTGGGGCTGGACTACCTCCACCGGTACCGCAACCTGATCCAGGCGCAGACACCGGCGGCGGTCCAGGCCGCGGCCCGCCGCTGGCTGGACCCGGATCACTACGCGCTGGCCGTGGCAGGACCAGAAGCGTAAGAGCAGCCGGTGGCTTCAGTTTCACCGCTCACATGGATGAGGGGAGTTCGTAGTTAGCGCTTTCGCGCCGTCCCGGCACTGAAGTGCGTCACGCCGAACCGGAGACTTAGAGACAGGCTATGCTAACGACCGGGGTTGATCTGGTGAACATTGCCCGCCTGGAGCGGGTCTTCACGCGCTACGGGGAACGCTTTCTCGCGCGGGTCTACACCCCCACCGAGGTCCGTTACGCGCGTGGCCGGGTAGCCGAACTGGCCGCGCGCTTCGCGGCCAAAGAGGCCACCGCCAAGGCGCTCGGCGTCGGGATGCGAATGCTCTCCCCGGCCGGCATCGGCTGGTTAGACGTGGAGACGCTCAACGATCCGTTGGGCAAACCCGTCCTTATCCTGCATGGCCGGGCTCAAGCGCTCGCCGAAGCGCAAGGACTCGCGGAATGGGCCATCAGCCTGACCCATGATGGAGGCCTGGCGCTCGCCTTCGTGGTCGCACAAGGGCCGGGGGGCGCGCAAGCAAGGCCATAAAGCCAGAGGTCCAGGAGCATGGCAGCGCGCCTCAACTACTGGCTACTCACGGCTCACCCACTATGATAGCATCCATGAGGTAAAAGAGTATGCGCGCCCTGATTCAACGAGTGACCGAAGCCGCCGTCACGGTGGAAGGCACAGTCGTCGGCGCCATCGGGCCGGGGCTGTTGGTGCTGATCGCCGCCGGTCAGGGGGACGCCGAACCGGAAGCGCGCTGGCTGGCTCATAAAGTTGCCAACCTGCGCATTTTTCCCGATGCCGAGGGGAAAATGAACTGCTCGGTCAAAGAGACTGGCGGGAGCGTCCTGGTCGTCTCGCAATTCACGCTCTACGGTGATATCCGCCGGGGCTTCCGGCCCTCGTTCACCGACGCCGCCCTGCCCGCAGTGGCCGAGCCGCTGGTCAACACCTTTGTCGCCGGCCTGCGCGAGGAGGGGGTCTCCGTGCAGACCGGTGTTTTTCGCGCGCACATGCGCGTGAGCCTGATCAACGATGGGCCGGTGACGATCTGGCTGGAAAAAGAGCCGCACACCCGCGACTAACGCCCAGGTTTGCCATTCCTGACCAGGGGGTGAGGATTCGTAATGGCGCGCTGAAAACGGCGCTAAAGCGCCTCACTGCTGGGCTAAGAACCGATGGACTACTTTCAGCGTAAGGAACACTATCATGCACGACGAAGCTGCGCTCTGGGCCTGGTTCCTTTTTGATAGCAAGTTGCCGCCACAACGCGGCAAGGTTCTGTTAGAGCACTGGGCAAACGAAGGGCGAACGCTGCGCACCGTGCTCGCTGCGCTCCCTGGTCAGGCCGCCGCGTTGGGCCTGACGCCGGCTGAGGCCGCGCTGCTCCGCCCACCGGCGGCGCTCCCGCCCGTCACCGCCCTCCGCTGGGACGACCCCCTCTATCCAGACGGCTTGCGCCACCTCCCGCTCAAAGTCAGACCGGCGCTGCTCTTCTACCGGGGCGCGGTCCAGGCGTTGCAACGGCCCGTGGTCTACCTGCCGCCGGCCCCCTTGACCCCTCTGGAACGCGAGACGGCGCACGAATTGATCGCCCAACTGTTAGGGGAAGGGTTTCTGCCGGCCGCCTTCCAGGGTAGCCCGCAGGCCGAGCTGCTGCTGGCGGAGATGGCCGACGCCGAAGGGGAAACGTTGCTCTTCGCGCGGTGCGGCAGCGGACAGCTGGAGCTCGCCGCAGTGGAAGCGGCGCTGTTGGAGGCCGGGCGGCTGCTCCTGGTCAGCCCACTGCCCCCCACCGCGGCCGCCAACCCCGCCTGGGACAGCCTGCTGGAACAACTCGCCGCGGCGGTAGCCTATCGCCTGATCCTGACCGCAGCGCCTCAGATGGACGCGCTGCCAGCGGACTGGCACGGCCGTGTCCTGTACATCGCCGCCGAGCCGCCGGCTACGCCTTGCCCACCGGGGATACAGTTCGCCACGGAGCCTGGTGAGGTGCTGTTCTGGCTGGCCGCCAGCGTGACGGAACCGTCCGCCCCGCCCGCTGCCGAGCAGGCCTACGATCTCCCCACCGTGGACCTGCCTCCGCTGGCCCCCGAGGCGGCCCTGCAAACCTTAGAAGGTCAGGGGCGGGTGCCCGAGGTGCTGCGGCAGCGGCTCCTGGCCCGCAAGTCCTGACGGTTACTGCACCCCCACCAGCTCCACCGCGTCAATTTCGTTCCAGAAGCCGGTGCGCGATTCGTCCAGTTCCAGCCGCACACCGACAACCCGGTAGGGCGTGCGCGGCACCGGGATAATCAGCGCGCCAGGACAGGGGTCCGCAGTATCCGTCCCTTCCCATACCAGCTGCGCTGCGCCCCCCTCATCCACCAGCAACACACGCGAGAGAGCGCCGCGTCCCCAGGTCTGATAAATACGCACTTCGGTCGCATAGACCGGCTCCGCATAAGACAATTCCAGAGATTCCAACCCGCTCCCGCGCGCCGAAGCCCAGGCCCGTGGATCCGACGTGCAGGTATTCACATCCGGCTCACCGGTCGCCCGGCTGGCGCTCCAATCCGGGAAACCGAACTCCGAGCTGGCCTGGGCTGCCACAGCCCATTGCGCCACCACCACCGGGGTCGGCGTGACGGTCGGCTCCGACACGGGCGACCGCCCGCAGGCCACGAAAAGCACGCCTAACCCCAGCCAACCTAAAAATCTGATGCGCTTCATGAACTCTCCTCAACGACCATCTAAATCCCCATTCTAACCCTGAATAGTCAGAAAATCAATATGCTATTCAGGCGTTTGGCTGTTGCGTTTCTCAATGACCTATGCTATAATTCAAGTACTCAAAAAGTGTAGAGCTGCCCTGTAACCGATCAGGGCTATCAAATTCATGTCTGGAAAGGAGCTACAATGTTTCAAGAACGTATTCGTGCTAACTACGAGAAGCTAAGCCCCGGATACCGCAAGTTGGCAGACTTCATTGTCTCCCACACCCTGGATGCCGCCTTTCTGACGGCGACGGAGCTCTCCCGCCGCGTGGGGGTAGACCCGGCCACCGTCGTCCGCTTTGCCCAGGAGTTGGGGTACTCCGGCTACCGCGAACTTTCCCGTGAGATCAAGCATCACGTGCGGGACCAGGTCACGGCCACCTATCGTAAGACCACCGAAGCGCAGACCGAAGAAGATCTGCTGCGGGCGCTGGTAGAAGATGCCCAACAGAACCTCCAACACTTCGTCACCACCGAGATGCGCAGCCTGGCCCAGGCTTTGCAAATCCTGCGTGGCGCGGCCAAGATCTGGCTGGCCGGCGAATATGCAGCTTACCAGATTGCCGGCGCCATTGCCAAAAATCTGGAGATCATTGGTGTGCCGGCGGTCGCTTTCCATCCCAGCATGATGGAAACGGCCAGCGCGGTTTCAATGATGCAAGAAGGGGACGTCCTGGTTGCGCTGGCAATCGGCAACGCCGGCCTGGACACCGGCTACGCGGTGAAAATGGCCCGCGAGAAAGGCATCAAGACTGTCTGCCTGAGCGAATTCGGGGTGGCTTTGCCGGCCCGCGAGGCCGAACTGACCGTGACCATCCCGGCCCAGAGCGCCACCGGCACGCCCAGCTTTGGAGTTTCCCTGCTGCTGTTGGCCCTGCTGTGGGAAGGGGTCGCCAGCCAGCAGGCCGAGCTGACCGCCGAACGGTACAGCGCGCTGCAAGACTACATGACCCAGCTGCTCAACCTGCGCGCCCAAACCCCGGAATACGACGTGGCCTCCCCGCAGTCCATCTGGACCGCTCCGGCCGAATAGCCAAACACGACGGCCTGGCCCGTCCTTCCTGATCCCTGACCCATTGGCACTCATTCCCTTGAGTGCCAATGGGTTTTGGTAGGGCTGCTGCCCGGCTTTACAAAGCGGCCAAACAAGGTATACTTTGCCCGCGCAGAGCGAGGCCACGTGGGGGATCAGAAAAATTCATGAGCGACACCGGCACTGTGCGGTTAGCCGAACCGCGCCAGACAGTCCAAATCAGGTTGCCCGATGGGCGTACCTTTGAAGGGGCGTTGGGCACTACCGTGGAGGAATTTCTTCGGGTAGCCTATCCGGCCCCGCCGCTCTTAATAGTGGCCGCCCTGGTAGACGGCACCCTGCGCGAGCTTACTTATGCGCTGCAACGGGATTGCACCGTGGAGCCGCTGGACCTGTCCACTTCCGATGGTGAGCGCATCTACCGGCGTACCCTCACTTTTCTGTTAGTGGTGGCTGCCCACCGGCTGTTCCCCGAGGCGGAACTCTTTGTAGATCACTCCCTGCCCTTTGGCGGCTACTTCTGCGAGATACGCAACCGCCCGCCTTTGACCCGCGAGGAGCTGGATGCCCTGAGCCAGGAAATGCAGCGGTTGATAGAGGCTAACCTGCCCATTCTCCGCGAAGAGCTGCCACTGGAAGAAGCGGTGGAAATTTTCCGCCAGCACGGCGCGCGGGACAAAGCGGCCCTGTTCCAGGGCCGCAACAGTGACCAAAAGCCGCTCCTCCGCATGTACAACTTGGATGGCTACCGGGATTACTTCCACGGGTACATGGTGCCTTCCACCGGTTATCTGCGCTACTTCAACTTGATGCGGTGGGGTGACGGTGTCGTCCTCCAGTTCCCCCGCCGGCAACAGCCGACCCGCCTGCAACCGCCAATGCCGTCACCCCAGCTGCTGACCGTCTTCCGCGAATATGGGGAATGGCTGCGCCGGTTGGATTTTGAGAACCTGAGCGATCTCAACGCCGCCGTGGACGCGGGCCGCCTGCGGGAAGTCATTTTGATCTCCGAGGCGTTGCACGAGCACCGTGTCTCGGAAATCGCCGACCAGATCTGGGAGCGACGTGGCGAAGTACGCGCCATCCTGATCGCCGGTCCCTCCTCTTCCGGCAAGACGACCTTCTCCAAGCGGTTGGCGATCCAGCTGCTTGCCCAGGGGTTGCGCCCGTTTGCCCTGGAGCTGGACAATTATTTTGTGAACCGGGAGCAAACGCCCCGCGATGAAAAAGGGGACTACGACTTTGAGGCGCTGGAAGCCTTGGACCTGGCCCTGCTCAACGAACATCTCCAGGCGCTGTTACGCGGCGAGGCGGTCCAGCTGCCCTCCTTCAACTTCCAGCTGGGCTGCCGGGAACCGGGGCCGACCGTGCAGTTAAGCTCCCGCCACATCCTCATCATGGAGGGAATCCACGGGCTAAACCCCAAACTGGTCTACGGGCTCAATCCCCGCCAGACGTTCCGCATCTACGTCTCGGCGCTCACCCAGCTCAACCTGGATCGCCACAACCGCGTGCCCACCACCGACACCCGCCTGATCCGGCGGATCGTCCGCGATGCCCGCACGCGCGGCTACAACGCCACGCAGACGCTCTCCCGCTGGGAAAGCGTGCGCCGTGGCGAACGCCGGCACATCTTCCCCTTCCAGGAAAACGCCGACGTGATGTTCAACTCGGCCTTGGTCTATGAACTGGCCGTCCTCAAAGCGTTCGCCGAGCCACTGCTGCTCCAGGTGGAGCCAGAACTCCGCCAGCGGGTGGAAGCCAAACGGCTGCTCGCCTTCCTCCAGTGGTTCCATCCGGCCGACGCCAGCCTGGTGCCAGAGAACTCCATCCTGCGGGAGTTCATCGGCGGTCTGACGCTGGAAAAATTCCGCTGGGATTAGTACAGGACTAAAACTCCGTTAGATTATGAGCGAGCTTCCAATCCCCCCCCTCCCCTCGGACACCCAGCCTCTCCTGGCTGATCAGGCTGCGCCGCACCAGCAATGCCCGCAGTGCCACGCCGACCTGGAGCGCCCTACCCTGCTCTGCCCCGCCTGCGGCGCGGAGCTATCGCCAGCCCAGGCCCCAGCCCGCCAGGCCGCGCTGCCGCGTACCGGCCTGCGCCGGGCGCTCCTGCTGTTGCTCGCTTTCCTGTTCCTGGTGGGCACCCTCTCAGCGGCCGCCTACGCCGGGATCTACTACGGGGAGCGCGATCGCGCCGCCCAACGCCAAGCCACCCTGGATTCCCACTATCAGGCCGGACTGCAAGCCCTGAACGCCGGGCAATACGAGCGGGCCAGGGCCGAGTTCAAGTATGTCTTGCAGCTGGAGCCGCAAAATGCTCTGGCCAAGCAGGGCCTGGACGAAGCCGAAATCCGGCTGGCCGCCAAGCCCACCCCCACCCTGGAAGTGGTGCAATCGCTCTCCGAGCAATTGCTGGCCGAAGCCACCGCGGCCTATGCGGCGCAGGATTGGGTCACGGCGGCCCGCACGTTGACTCAGTTGCGCGGCCTGGATCCCGACTACGAACAACAAAAGGTAGAGGAGATGCTTTTCCCCAGCCTCTACCACGCCGGCATGGATTTCCTGGCTCAAGATCGGCTGGAAGAAGGGATTTCCTACCTGGATCAGGCCATCGCGCTGCGCCCGCTGGACGTGGACGCGGTCAACGCGCGCAACCTCGCGGCCCGCTACCTGGATGCCTTGGGCTACTGGGGAGTGGATTGGGAAACCTGCATCGCCAAACTGATCGCGCTCAACCGCGATGCCCCTGGCTACCGGGACGTGACCCAGCGGATCTACCAGGCCTACCTGGCCTACGGCGACTTCTGGACCAGCCAGGGCGAGCTGTGCCCGGCAGAACGCGCCTACACCCAGGCGCTGTTACTGTTCAGCGATCCCCAGGTGGATGAAAAGCGCTCCACTGCGGCCCAAACCTGTCTGCTGGCGACGCCCACGCCCGTCAGCGGCACCGTCGCTTTCCTGACCCCCCAGCCCATCGCCGGGTTCACCTCCGGCCGGCTGGCCTACCCCGTCTACAACAGTGCCACCGGCGCTTATGACCTTTACGCGCTCTACGCCGACGGGCGGGTGCTCCAGGTGGCCGCCAACGCCGACCAGCCGTGGTGGGAATGGGGAACGGGGCGCGTCATCTACCGTGACAAAGCTAATGGCGGCCTCACGATGGAACTGCCAGAAGAGGGGGTGCCGCTGCGGTTGCTGGCCCCCGATGGTCAGGCCTGGCCCGCGCTCTCGCCGGATGGCCGCCGGATCGCTTACGCCGCGGCGGCCGCCGACGGCGTCTGGTCCATCTACATCACCAACGTAGACGGGACCGGCACCCCCCGGCGTCTGGCTAACGGTTGGGCCCCGGCCTGGGGGCGCACCGGGCAGCTGGCCTACACCGGTTGCGAAGCCGACGGCACCACCTGTGGCATCTTCATTGACAACCCCGATGACGCCGCTGCCGGTGTCCGCCTGACCGGCAGCGAGAATGACATTGCGGTGAGTTGGGCGCCAGCCGGGAATTTGCTCGCCTACATGACCAACGTTACCGGCAACTGGGATATCCTCACGTTGAGCCCCAGCGGCGGCGTCGCGCAGGTCACTTACGATGCTTCCGACGAAGGGTTGCCCGCCTGGTCGCCCGACGGGAGCCGGATCGCCTTTGTCAGCAACCGGGGCGGCCCCTGGGCCATCTACATCATGACCCCTGACGGTCAAAACATGCAGCAGGTCGTGAGCCTGGGCAGCGAGCTGCCCAACTGGACTAACCAGCGGCTTTCCTGGGCTCCCTGAGCCGACCTTGACGTAAACGGGAAAGTAAGGTATAACCAAAGTCACGGGGCGTAGCGCAGCTTGGTTTAGCGCGCTTGATTTGGGTTCAAGAGGTCGAGGGTTCAAATCCCTCCGCCCCGACTGGAAACCACCAAAGGGTTTCTAATAATTCCTCCACGTACTCTGCAACCTCCGCAGTGCAATACCTTCTTGCAGTGAAATCATGAATGATTGACATCAAGGAATGTCATGTTGGGACGATAAGCCTGTAATGCCAATGGGAGGCACAATGAACATCACCGTTTTAGGGGCAGGGCTGGTGGGGAGTGCGATGGTCAAGGACCTGGCGCAGGAGGCCGATTTCCGGGTGACCGTGGTGGACGTCAACCCGGCAGCGTTGGAGCAGCTGGCCGCGGAAGTTCCCGTGCGGGCCATCTGCGCCGACGTGCGCGAACCAGGTCGCGTGGCGGCGCTCGTCGCGGAGGCGGACCTGGTCCTCTGCGCTGTCCCCGGCTTCATGGGATTTGAGACGTTGCGGCGCATCATTGAAGCCGGCAAAGACGTGGTGGACATTTCCTTCTTCCCGGAGGATGCTTTCCTGCTGGATGAGCTGGCCAAGGAGAAAAATGTCACGGCGGTGGTGGATTGCGGCGTGGCCCCTGGCCTGTCCAACCTCATCGCGGGCTACGTGAGCAGTTTATTGGAGCGGGTTGAGCGTTTTGTCTGCTACGTCGGCGGCCTGCCGGTGCTCCGGCACTGGCCCTACGAGTACAAAGCCGTCTTCTCGCCGGTGGATGTGCTGGAAGAGTACACACGGCCGGCGCGTTTTGTTGAATATGGGCAGCTCGTGGTCCGCCCGGCGCTCTCCGACGCCGAGCTGCTGGATTTCCCCGGTGTGGGGACGCTGGAAGCTTTCAACACCGACGGGCTGCGCACCTTGCAACGCACGTTGGACGCCCCGTTTATGAAAGAGAAAACGCTGCGTTACCCCGGTCACATCAATCTGATGCGCATCTTCCGGGAAAGCGGCTTTTTTGATACCCGGCCGGTAGATATCGGCGGCGTTGCCGTTCGCCCCCTTGACCTTACCTCTAAATTGCTTTTTGAGCACTGGAAGTTGCGTCCAGGGGAAGAAGACTTCACCGTGCTGCAGGTCGTCGTTGAGGGCGAGCGGGCCGGGCGGCGCATCCGCTACACCTACGACCTGCTGGATCGCTACGACCGCGAGACACAGACGACCTCGATGGCGCGGACGACCGGTTACACCGCCACATTAGTCGCCCGCCAGGTCGCGCGCAGGCAATTCGCGCAGAAAGGCATCTGCCCGCCGGAATTTGTCGGGCGCACGCCGGGCTGCTACGCCGATCTGCTGGCCGGGTACGCTAAGCGCAACATCCCTCTGGTGGAAACCGTCGTCGACCTATAAGTCGGATAACTTTCGACGGTCGCAACCGTGCACGCCGCTACCGGCCACTGCGGGCAATAGCAGCCCTGTCTACGACTGAGGTGCCGATCAATAATGAGCAAAGCTATCATTACAAAAACGAGCGGTCAGATTCGGGGCGGATCTCGATACCGTCCGGCAAAGCATAGTCAGGGATATGATCACTGGTGTCGCATTTACGATGATGCGTGTTGGTCGAGAAACTGATGAATCACCCTCAAATACAGAGCAGGCTGGTCAATCATCGGATAGTGACCGCAGCAATCCAGGAGCACCAACTCAGCGTGCGGAATGTGACGAGCCGCTATGAGCCCTTCGGTAGGCGGGACAATCCGATCCTGTTTCCCGAACAATACCAGGGTAGGCACTGTGATCTGCGGCAACACAGGCAGGAGGTTGGTGGCACACATGGTTTGTAGCGCCGGCCAGTTGACCCGGTGACCCCCAACCGCGAACGCATACGCCCCATCCTGTTGGGTAACCTCAGGGGGTTGGTGCCTCCCATCAAAGAAATATGGCCCGTACAGCAACCGCCCAATGGATGGGATAGCCCAGAGCCGGCGCAGCACCCGAAACCCCAGCGGCACATGGTAGGCAAAATGCATACCGTTCCCGAAGACTATCCGCAAATACCAACCGACATGCCCCGTCACAACGCCTGAGATGGAGGCCACTTGCGTCACTCGCTGGGGAGCCAGACAAGCGGCAAGCCACAAGGCGATCTGTCCCCCCCGAGACTGGCCGAAGACGATGAAGCGCTCAAGCCCCAAAGTATCCGCAATGTCCAGGGTTGCGCGGGCGTGAGCGAGAACGGAATAGTCGCCATCAGCCGGTTTATCACTCGCGCCAAAACCCAGGAGCCCCACCGCGACGCAATAATACCGGTCAGACAGGGCGTGGATGGTGCTCTGCCAAATGTAGGGATGATGAGCCCAACCATGAATCATAAGAATGGGTGTGTGCACAGGATTGCCCGCCACCAGACAGACGAGGCGATTTCCAGCCACAAGCACAGTTTTTTCTGTTATCAATGAAACAGCCCTCGTAAAAACAGAGCGGACGCGAACCCCTTTTTCAGTGAAGTCACTTTTTGATCACGTGATACCGTTGGAGCTGGGCCTGCAGCTCCGGGGCCAACCGTTGCGGAGCCTCTGAGAACATAGTACGAGCGAATTGCGGCCCCACTACGGCCGCGATGTGCTGCTCGGCCTCGTTGAGCAGTAGCTGGTAAACCTGGGCGGCTGCCTCCGGGGAGGAGAACTTGTGGGTATCGGCGACTGCCTGAGCCGTAACCCTGATCTGCCAGCCGTTGCCCACCGCCTTCGTGTTCAAATCTATCCGCAACACGGCAGCCAGTTTTTGCCCCACGATGGCGGTATACTGCGCGATGATTCGCAGCAACAGGGCGGCAAAAGCAGCGCGCAGCGGCGCAATCGCCTCTGTGGAGGCGGCTACCTGAGCCGGCCCCTGGTAGCGGACGCCGGTACAGGGACCCGGCGGGCGCTTGTACATGGCCGCCAGCGCCGGCTCGTCCCAGAGCACGCCGGTCCGGGTCGTGTAAAAGATAATGCTGGGCGGCGATTGTCCCGGCAGTAGCAAAAATCCCTCTGCATCGGCCCAGGTGATGCGCACAACCGAACTGGCCGGTTGTGCGGCCCATTCTTGAAGCAAAAGCGAGACTTCAGCGCTTTGCACCGGACGGGTTTCCACCGGGGGGTACCACTCCAGAATCGCTTTCGCCACGCGCACACCGCCGGCAGGCAACCCAATCAAGCGCAACGTGACCGCCGAGAAGCTCAGCCGCTCTGTCAATTGCACAGTGGAGATGCTCAGTGGCCCCTGATCGCTATCCTGCACTGCGTAGATGGCCATGCCTTCCACCAACAACAAACCCAGCTCTGGCTCCCGGCCACAGCGAAACTGCAAAACGCCGCTGAGTCCCTCCTCCTGGTAGGATTGGAGCGTTTTGGCGATCTGGCCGGCCGGAATGACCCGTTGTTGGACCGGAGCGTAAGTAAATAAGTGGATCATGGGCTTACTCCGTAACCGTCTCGGTGATCGCGGCTTTGCCGTAGCGCCAGCGAGGACCGTAACGCAGTAATTGCAGGTGTGCATAACAGGCGACGGCCACAAACAGGTAAGCCAACAAGTAAAGCGTATCCACGATCAGGCTGAAGAAATTGCCCACCCCATAAAGGACATAAAAGCCGGTAGCGGTGCCCCAGGCGTAAAGGGCGTCGGAAACGGCAAACACCAACAAACCCCGCCAAGGACGGGCCCACAAGCCACGCCGAAAAGCCCCCACCAGAACTAAAGCGGCTGCGCCGATAGCGACATCCGCAAAAGGATAGTAGGTAGCCACAAAAGTCGCCAGCCAGGATTCAGCAACCCCGCCGGTCTTGCGGAGCAACACGGTTGCGATAGCGCTGACCAACAAAACTGCCGCTACGGCCCCTACCAGGACCCGCTGGTGCTGCCCCGGCCGCAGATGGAAAACGAGCCGGTATTGATAGTAGAGGGCCGCCGCAAAACAGAGATACCCTATCGCCCAAAAAAGATCGGCCGGCGTAAGAGAGGGCATTTCCTCGTGATAAACCATGGCATAGCCGGTCCAGAAGACCTCAGCCACGGCCCAGGCCCACAGTCCCAGCGCGAAGCCCCGCCAGACCGGCAGTGGCGTATCCGTCGGGGCAAACTGGCGCCAGATGCGCGTCGCGTTGAAAGCACTGACCAGGGCGGCTCCCGTGGGAATGAGGTTTAGGAGCAGCTCGCGCCAGAAGGGGTCCGCCGGCCGCCAGGCGTGGATACCGCCATAGGCTATCGTCAAAAGCATAACCAGGGCAATCCCCACCCCAAACTTATACAGCGGTAGTCTGTTTTCCTGTATCATCTTCCTCCTCGCCGGCAGTCGCTGACCGAAGATTGCTTCCAGGATAGATTGGTAGGTAGGGGGACTGATTTAATTTTACGCTCATTTCCGCTCCCGGTCAACCATTTTCAACGCTGTTCAGACTGGAATTTAAGTCATGTTTTTTCCCCAGCAAACGGCCCTGGAGTTTTCCTCCAGGGCCGTTGCATGTGCCAGGCCGGTCTTGTTTCAATACGGCCCAGCGTCACCTTGTGCCGCCAGGGAGACCATGGGCTTGCTCACGCCAGCGCCTCCCATTGTTCCATGAGCGACTCCAGCCGGGCCTGAGTTTGCTGGTACTCCTGGTTCAGCGTGTGAAGTCGTTCCCACGCCCGTTCAGCGGTCGCGGTGAGCAGTGCCTCATTCAACTGTTGCAACGAAAGCTCCAGTTCGCCGATCCGCGCCTCGGCCTCGGCCAGCGCCAGCGCCTGCCCCCGGTCGGGGCGCGGCCGGGCGCGGACCACCGGTGCCGGTCGCGGGCGTTCCTGCCGCGCCTCCTGCTCCTGGGCGCGAGCTGCCAGATAGGCCGCGTAGCCCCCCGCGTAGACCCGCAGCCGGCCGTCGCGCAGTTCCCAAATCTCTGTTGCCAGCGCGCTGACCAGGTAGCGGTCGTGCGAGACCAGTAGCACCGTGCCGGGAAAGTGGCGCAGCGCCTCTTCCAACGCTTCCTGCGCCGGGATGTCCAGATGGTTGGTCGGCTCGTCCAACAACAGGAAATTAGCCCGCTGTAACGCCAGCACCGCGAGTGCAAACCGGCCCCGTTCGCCACCGCTCAACGCCTCCATCGGCTTGAACACATCATCACCCCGGAAAAGATAACGCGCCAGGTGGTCACGCGCCTCAGCCGCAGGTATATCGTACCAGGCCTGGAATTCCTCCAGCACCGAGTGCGTCGGGTCAAGCATGGTGTAGACCTGTGAGAAGTAGCTGAGCGTCAGGTTCGCGCCCAACACCAGTTCCCCGCCCACCGGCTCCAGCTCGCCCATCAACGTCTTGAGGAAGGTGGATTTGCCCGCCCCGTTAGCGCCGATAAGCACCGCGCGCGCCCCGCGCTTCAGAAGCAGGTCATCGGCGGTGAAAAGCGGCGTGCCCGGATAACCGATCCGCAGCCCGTAGGTGCGGAGCACCAGGTCGCCCCCCCGCTGCTGGATGCCCAGCCGCATCTTGATCTGGTGTTGCCGGGGGGAAGGCGCGCGCAGCCCTTTGATCCGCCGCTCCACCTCTGCCAGGCCCCACTTGTCACCGGAGATACTCACCTGCGCGGTGACGTCGCTCCATTGCAGGCTCATCATCCCGGCCCCGCCGGCCTCCACGGCCTTGACGCAACGGACCAGCCGCCGCAGAATCCCCTCCGCCCGGTCGTGGGAGCTGGCGCGGATATAGTTGCGCTTGACGTAATCCAGGTCCTTGAGAAAGCGCGCCCGCACCGTCTCAAACTCCTCCTCGCGGTAGGCCCAACGGAGCTCACGCTGCTGGACATAAGTGGTATAGTTGCCGCGATAGAGCTCCAGCCCGACGCGCGAGAGTTCCCAGATGACGGTCACCACCCGATCCAGGAAATAACGGTCGTGGCTGACAATAAGCAGCGCGCCGCCCCAGCGGGTCAGCGTCTCCTCCAGCCACTCCACCGCCTCCACGTCCAGGTGATTGGTCGGCTCATCCAGCACCAGGAGATCGGGCTTTTCCAACAACAGGCGGCCCAGCAAGACGCGCGTCTGCTGCCCGCCGCTACAGTGCGCCAGCAGGAGATCGTGTTGATCCGGCGGGAAACCCAGCCCGGTGAGCGTCTGGCGGATGCGGAGCTCGTACTCGTAACCGCCGGCTTGCTCAAAGGCCTCCTGCGCCGCGCCGTAGCGTTCCAGCAGCTCCTCAGTGACCTCTCCCTGCGCCAGTTCTTCTTCCAGCGCATGGAGGGCCGCTTCCTGCGCGCGCAGGTCGGCGAAGACGGTGAGCAGTTCCTCGTAGACGGTCCGCTCCAACGTCTGGAAAGCGGCAGCCGCCTCTTGCTGCAAATAGCCGATGCGGGTCCCTTTGGCGATCTGCACCGCCCCGGCGCTGGGGGGCTCCTGCCCTACCAGCAGGCGCAGCAACGTCGTCTTGCCGATGCCGTTAGGCCCCACCAGGCCGATTTTCGCGCCGTGCGGAATCTCGCCGGTCAGCCCGACGAAGAGATCAAAGTCCCCAAACGACAGTCCCAAATTGTTGAAAGAAAGTACAGCCATTCCATCCTCCGCAAAAATACCCTGCTCCAACCCAACAAAAAGCCGTGGGATGCGCCACGGCCTGGAAAACAAAAGAGCGTGGGCGGTGTGCGCCCACGCTCTAACTTAACATAATATGACCGGTAACAGGCGCACTACGACAAGGAATCCCCCGCAACACCATTGCCGATGCAAAGTGGAAGCCCTGTCTGGTACGCCATCACGCTATCTCTCTTGATTATCCTGCAAGTTTACTTTAGCCAACACAGCCATTATACCCATGATAGCCAAAAGGTCAAATTGGGGGAAAGAATACTTTCTTTATTCTTTTCCCGCAGCGCGGGAAGAGAAGCCTTTTTAGGCCCACTGCAATAGCCCTGTCAACTGGAGGCGCTGGCGTAGCGCCGCAGGCCGGTGCGGAAGAGCACCGTGGCACCGAGCAGGAAGAGCAGCGCCAGCCCTAAACTGCCCAGCAACGCCGCCGGCGTCAACGCGCCAGCCAACGCCTGCGCCGGCACGGTAGTCATCACGCCCACCGGCACCACCCAGGTCAACACCAAGCGCAGCCAGTCCGGGTAAAGCCCCACCGGGTAGCGCCCCAGTTGGAAGAGGCTGTGGAAAATCCAGGTAAAAAGAAAGCCTGGGCTCCAGAAGACCAGGCCGGTCAAGGCCAACAGAATGGCGTAGAGCAGCGTGAAGCCGGCCGCCAGGGTAAGCACAAAGGTCAACCCGTTGACCAGGGTCAAGGTGTGGCCCAACCGAACCAGCGCCACGCCCAGCACCCCCACCCCCAGTCCCAGGTCCAGCAGCGCAAGCGGCTGCCAGAAGCGGAAACTCGCCAGAAATTGCACATCCACCGGCCGCACCAACGTGAAATCCAACCGCCCGGTCCAGACCTCACCGTCCATCCCGGCCAGCGCCTCCAGGCTCGGCCCGATGCAGAGCGCGCGGAGCGCATCCAGCGTCAGGTAGACGCCGAGCAGCGCCAGGGTCGCGGGCCACGTCCAGCCGTTGAGCGTCTCCACCTGGCTGAAGAGCACTCCCAGGCCCAGCACCCCGGTCCCCAAATTGAGCAGCGCGTTCAGCAAACTGATCCAGAAATTGGCACGGTAGGCCAGACTGTTTTGCAGGCTGACGCCGATAAAAGCGCGCAATAGTTTCACATAATGCATGAGCTTCACCCTCCCACGGCCGCGTACCGGCGCACGCCGAAGCGCCAGACGAGGCTAAAGAGCACCACCGCTACCGCCGTCCATCCCGCCTGGACCGCCAACCCCGCCCAGAGCGCCGGCCCGGCCACCTGTCCCAGCAGCACTTCCACCGGGAAACTGACCATGTACCGAAACGGAAGTGCCACCGCCACCGCTCGCAACCAGCCGGGCAGCAAGGCCACCGGCGCGACCTGCCCGCCCAGCAAAAAGATCAGCGCATCCTGGAGCGATAACAGGGCATCGGCGCGGGTGGCCCAGAAGGCCAGCAACGCCAGCCAGTACCCCCAGAAGAAGCGGAGCGCCCAGGCCAGTCCCAACGCCGGCAGGAAGAGCAGCGCTCCCTGAAGCGTCACCTGCGCCTCCGGGTGGAGCAGCAACGCCAGCACCGCCGCCACCGGGATCACAAAAAGCAGGTAGACCACTTTGCCGGCCACCTCACTGGCGAGCGCGTGATAAATGGGCGAGAGCGGCCGCAGCAATTGAGCGTTCAGACCGCCGCTGCGGATCACGTCGCCCACCGTCCAATTGGTCTGCGAGTAGGTGATCTGGTTGACGACGACCAGCGACAGGTAGTAAGCGACAAACTCGCCCCGCGTCAGCCCGCCTACCGGCGCGCCGCCCGCCGCCGTGGACCAGACGAACAGATAAATCAACGGCGGGATCATCCAGCCGAACGCCAGCAGAAAGAAAAAACTGCGATATTGCAGCCACGAAGCCCAGGTGCTTTGGATCAAGGCCCAACCGCCACGCAAGTTCACACTGCCTCCTTAGCCTCACTTTAACTTTACTTTGATCACAGACCACAGACCACGGACGGCAGACCACCGGACCAACCGCCGGCGGCCCTGCTCAGCGCCCGGGCGCCGTCATCTGTCGCCCGTGGTCCCGTACCCCATCACATTTCACGCCTCACGTTTCACGCTTCACGCCTCCCGTTTCACGTTTCACGTTTCACGCTTCACGCTTCCCGCCTCCCGTTTCACGCTTCACGCCTCACGTTTCACGCTCCCCTCTCCACCGCATACCGCAGCCAGACGAAGTGCTCTTCCACAGTCTGCACTCCCAGCAGCCGGAGCCGGATCAAGCCGGCGGCGGAATCCAGATCGGGCGCGACGAAGCACGAACGCGGGGAGGTGCCGCCGATCAGGCAGGGGCTGAGCAGCACGCTGAGTTCATCCACCAGGCCGGCGCGCAGCAAAGCCCCGTGGAGGGTGCCGCCGGAGTCGGTCCGCACGACCGCCACGCCGTAACGGGTGTGCACCTCCGCCAAGGCCGCGCGCAAATCCACGTGCTCCTCGCCGGCAATGATCACATCCACGCCCAACCGCCGCACGTAGTCCAGGTAAGCCGGCGGCGTGGCGTGCGAGCAGAGGACGGTGCATTCTCCCCACCACTCACTCTGTTGCATCTGCCGCCAGCAGCGGAGCCGGCCGCGGCTATCCACCACGATGAAGCGCTGCATCCCCGGTGCTTTGACCGGCGGCGGCGTGGCCTCCAGCTCCGGCGTATCGGGCGCGGCATAGGCCTTCAGCATCGTCTCGCTGCCGGCAAGGATCGCATCCGGCTGCCAGTCGGCAATCAGACGGTAGTAGAGGAATTGGTCGTCCGGCAACCAATCCATCCGGCCGTCCACGCTCACTTCGGTATGGATAATGACTTTGGGTAACATAGACTCCTCCTGATTCTTAGATTTTGTGACCGATTTAGACCACAGACCGCGGACCACAGACCACCCAAAAACCACAGACCGCCATGATTATAGCGGCTGTGGTCGGTCGTCGGTCGTCCGCCGGCCTACACTGCCCCTTCCTGGTAAATTTGATCCATCACCGCCTCAAGCGGCGGGTCCTCCACGGCGAGGTCCACCACCGGCAGCGTGTTAAGCAGCTGCGCAGTCAGCGCCGGCGTGGCGTCGCGGGCCACCCGCAACGTCAGCCGCCCGTTTTCCTGCTCCACCAGGTCCACCTGCGGCGGGAGCGCCGGCGCGACCTGCCCGTTGGCGTCACCCAGCGCCAGCCGCACCAGTTTGAACGGCGCGAGCCGTTGCGCCAGCCCTTGCAGCTCGCCGTCGTAGAGCAGCTGCCCGTGATGGATCAAGATAACGCGCGGGCAGAGCGCCGTCACATCGGCCATGTAGTGGCTGGTGAGAATAACCGTCACGCCGCGCCGCCGGTTGTACTCCGCCAGAAAGCGCCGCAACCGCCCCTGCACCGACACATCCAGCCCCAGGGTCGGCTCGTCCAAAAAGAGCACCCGCGGCCGGTGCAACAGCCCGGCCACCAGTTCACATTTCATCCGCTCGCCCAACGAGAAGTTGCGCACCGGCTTGCTCAGCAGCGCTTCCAGCTCCAACAACGCGATCAACTCATCTAACGTGGCCCGCAGTTCGGCCGGCGGCACGTGGTAGATCTGGCCGAGCACCCGGAAGCTATCCAACGGCGGGATGTCCCAGTTGAGCTGGCTTTTGTTGCCCAACACCATGCTGATCTGCCGCAGATAAGCCGGGCAGCGCTCCCACGGCCGGAAGCCCAACACCCGCGCTTCCCCGGCGGTCGGGTAGAGCAACCCGGCCAGCATTTTGAGCGTCGTGGTCTTGCCGGCCCCGTTCGGCCCGATGAAGCCGACCACCTCCCCGGCGGCGACGGTAAAGGTGATGTCGCGCACAGCAGCCACGTCACGGTAAGCACGCCGCCACAGGCTTTGGAGCGCCGCGCCCAGTCCCGGCTCGCGCTCCGGCACCCGATAGGTCTTGGTCAAACGCTGAACGACAATTGGGGCTTCGGTCATCCCTCTTTTCCTCCAGGTTCTGATTTTCTCTCTCATTGTACAACCCTGGTGTATTAATGGAGGGTTACAGAAAAAGCCAGCGGGGGTGAGCAGGTAGCTCACCCCCGCAGACAGGTTTTGAATGGCTTTCTTTTAGGAGATGCCAGGCGCGTGATTTTTCGCCTACCGCGATTTTCCGCCCGTTAAACGCGAGCGGATAGCACCGGCCAGACGCCGGGGCAGCGCCGCCAGTTGCCGGGTCTCCACATTGAGATCCAGGGACGAGAGGGCGACCCGGAAACCGAAGTAATCCTCCCCCTCCGTAGCGCGCTGCCGCAAGCGCGCCGCCGAGCGACAGAGGCCGGGCGGATCATGCCAGCAGCCCCCGCGCAAGACATAAACGGCAGCGTCCCTTTGTTTCCAGGCCTGCCCATCCGGTGGAGCGCCGGTATAATCGTCATGCCAGGCATCGGCACACCACTCCCAGACATTGCCATGCATATCGTAAAGCCCCAAGGCATTGGGAGGGAACGTCCCCACGTCGGTCGTCCCATGCCGGTAAACCCCTTCCGGCTCAGCGCGATAGAGATGCAATCCCACGTAATTTGCCAGCCCGGTCGTGAGCGTTTCCCCCACATAAAACGGAGTCGTGGTGCCGGCCCGACAGGCGTACTCCCACTCCGCCTCGCTCGGGAGACGATAGGCGCGCCCGGTCAGCTCTGCCAGCCGCCGGCAAAAGGCCTGGGCGGCGTGCCATGAGACGCGATCCACCGGCCGGTGGGGTCCGCGGCCACGACAAGGCGGCAGCCGCCCCATCACTGCCTGCCATTGCGCCTGCGTGACCGGGTACTGGCCCAACCAGAACGCAGGCAGCCTGACACTGTGGAGCGGCCGCTCGTCTTCAAACCCCTGGCCGGGCAAAGACCCCATCAGGAATCCGCCGGCCGGAATCGCCACCAGCTCCAACGTCACGCCGGCCGGCAGCGGCTCCGTGACCCGGTAGCCGGTGCAGCGGGTGCGCGCCGTGACCGTCCCGCGCTCGTCAACAGTCACCGTTTCAAACGTGACTGCCTGCGCAGCCAGCACAGCCTTGTCAGTGGACATGGGCCCATCCCCCAGGCAAAAACAATCCAATCAAGCCGCGGGCAAACCCTGGTATGCAAGTGGAGGCTTAGCCCGGTGGCAGCAACATCCTTTCCAGCAACGCGATGGCCTCTAACACGCGCCGCTCCACGTCCGCCAGCGTGGAGAGCCAGCGGTCGGCGATGTAGACGGCATCCTCGTCAGGACGCGGGGTGTCTAACGCGGCGCGGAGGTCCTCAGTCTGACCGGCATCCAGGCGGGTGAGCATCCGTAAAATCGCCATGAGGCTATAGCCGGCCCGGCTGAGCGTGCGGATAACGCGCAGGCGGCTGATCTCGGCCGCGCCGTAACGCCGGTAGCCGTTGCGGGGATCGCGCGGCACGTGGAGCAACCCGTTGCGCTCCCAGTTGCGGAGCATGTCCACGCTGACACCGAGCAGCTGCGCCACCGCCCCGATGGTCAAGGGACGAGCGGTGGCATCCGCGGGCACACCCTGCGCCCAGCGTTCCAGCAGACTGGCCGCCGCCTCAGCCTGGGCCCGCTCGGCGCGGACGCGCGCGAGGTACGTGTACGTCCCCTCCAGCGCACCGCCCAGGTCACCCTGCGCCGCATGAGTGACAATTTCCACGACGATCCCCTTGCCGCCGGGATAAGGCCACTGGAGGAGCGTGCGGGCCAGCACCATCTGATCACGGTGGCGCTCCGTGTAGAGCCGGTAGCCACTGGCACTGCGCGGAATCGGCGGCAGGAAGCCCCACGCCTCGTAGAGCCGGACGGTGTTGGGATGCACCCCGGCCGCTTTAGCCAGGTCAGTCGTGCTTAAAGATTTGCGCGCCATCCCGCAGCAGCCTTCCGCCAGGCGTCACAGCCGGATCAGCGGCTCCAGCCAGTCCACCGGCGCATCCTTCCGTTGCCAACGGGAGAACTTTTACTTGTCATTTTCGGGAAAGCAGGGATAATAAGAACAGTGTGTTACACCACTTCATTTTAAGGAGGTTTCTCAATGGCTTACGTAATTACCAATCTTTGCGAGCGCGCTGGCGTTTGCGCCCCCCTCTGCCCGACCGAGTCCATCCAGTTCGTGGAGGGTAATGCAGCCTGGCCCAAGTATTACATTGACCCCGACACCTGCATTGACTGTGGCACGTGCGCTGCCGAGTGCCCCAACGAAGCCATCTTCCCCGCGGAAGAGGTGCCGAGCGAATATACCGCCGACATCCAAAAGAACGCCGATTTCTTCACCAAGGGCCCCGGCAAGAAATAATCGCCTGTCAACCAGGCACCATAGAGAGGCCGATCTCGCGTCGGCCTCTTTTTCATTGCCGGCCGGGGCTGCCCCCCGCCCGGTTTTAGAGCACGTAAATGGGGCTGGTAAAAATCCACCCCACCCGCCGCCCATAGAAGCGCCGGTAGACCTCCAGCCGGTAAATCCCCGGCTCAGCGGTAGTATAGTGCAGCTCCGTCCCGCGCGCGCGCACCACGAGCCGGCCGCCCCGCAACAGCCGCATTTCACCGGCCGCCGGTAACGTCACCTCCACGTTGATGGCCCCGAGGCGTTTCAGTTCCTCGCCCACCGTGGCCGCCGCGGCCCCGCTCCGCATGATAAACTGGAAGCCCCGCGTGGCATGGGGCAAGTCATAAGCTACCCAGGTCCGCCCTGAACGTAAGGCTTCGTAGAGCAACGCTTTGTCTGCAACCGGGTCGCCGGTCAGCGAACCCTGAGTCAGGACATGCGTATTCACGCAACGGAAGAGATATTCGTAGGGGAAGAGGCGCCGTTTGACCGGCCCGAACGTATACAGGGTCCCGTGCGCATCCGCCCCCCCCAGCGCGGCCAGGCGTTGCCCCTGCGCCAGCAGTTCGTCCCACAGCCGGAGGGTGGCCCGATAGGGTCCCCGGATGCCCCATTCCGGGCGAAACGCATAGATCAGTGCCGGCAGGTGCGACCAAAGCAGCCCTTTGAACTCCGACATGTAGTTCCAGAGTTCCAGTCCGGTGACACCGTCCAGCGGCCAGTCCACCCAGGGGATAGCCTCCAGATCAGGGCTGATGGGGCTGCTTTTCTCCACCGGGTGGGCCAGGAAACAGAACCCACCGCGCTCGCGCACCGTTTCCACCAACGTCTGAGTGCTGCCAAAAGCGTGGGAGGCCATCTCTTCCTCCGCGCCGTAGACCAGCAGGTGGCTGACCTGGGGCCGGCGGCGGATGTGGTGCACCTCCTCGCCAACCAGGACCAACACCCGTCCGTAGTAGTCCTCTACGCCCTCCACCCACACGTTATGGTCGGTAGCGATAAGGAAATTCAGCCCCGCCTGTTCGGCTGCCTGTGCAATTTCGGCGTGCGTGGCTGTACCATCGGAATAAACCGAATGCAGGTGCAAATTGCCGACATATTCGCGGTAGTATTTGGTCCCGTTCATAACGCCTCAATCTTAGCGGGAATGGAGGTTTTGTCAAACTTCCCCCTCCACCGGCTACCTTTCAAAGGGGGGCGAATGCCAAATACGCGCTTGATTCCTTTTAACTCGCTGTAGGGTAGGACCGCCTCGCGCTCGCACAGCCATTTGCGCCCCAGGGGAGAAGTTGCCAATCTTCTCAAAATCCCCTATAATGACGGTAGAGCTAAGAATGTTAAATGACGGGACTTTACCAACAGCGCAAGGCGCAGGAGGGAATGATGGCCGACCGCAGAGAAGAGCTGGCGACGATCTTTGATGCGATGGCCGATATGTTAGACATCCTCGGCGAGAACTACCACCGCATCATGGCCTACCGCCGGGCCGCAGAAAATTTGCGCGCCCTGGGAGAACCCTTAGAAAAGCTGGCGCAAGAAGCCCGGCTACAAACGATCGCCGGTATCGGCGAAACCCTGGCGACCAAGATTGAGGAATATCTGCATACCGGTCGGCTGGAAGCCTATGAAAAGCTCCGCGACCAGGTTCCCGGCGGCGTATTGGAATTCCTGAAAGTGCCCGGAGTCGGGCCGCGCAAAGCGGCACTCTTCTGGCACGAATTGGGCCTGACCTCACTGGACGAGCTGGAGGGCGCTGCCCGCGCCGGCCAGCTCCATGGTCTCAAGGGCTTCGGCCACAAGACCGAAACCAACATCCTGGAAGGAATCGTGGCACTGCGCCGCCGGCAGGATCAACGCCTGCCCCTGGGCGTGGCCGCCCCGCTGGCCCAGGAAATTATCACCGCCTTGCAGACCGTCCCAGGCGTCCGGCAGATTTCGCCGGCCGGCAGCCTGCGCCGGATGCGCGAGACGGTGGGCGATCTGGATATTCTGGTGGCGGCCGATGATTCCGAACCGGTGATGGCCCGTTTCCGTACATTGCCGGTGGTAGCGGATGTGTTGCTGACCGGCGCGACCAAGACCTCTATCCGTACGGCCGACGGGTTTCAGATAGACCTGCGGGTGCTCCCCCCGGAACGGTGGGGGGCGGCCCTGCAATATTTCACGGGCAGCCAGGCCCACAACATCCGGCTACGGGCGCTGGCTCAGGCCCAGGGGCTCTCATTGAGCGAGTATGGCTTCCGCCGCGCAGACGATTCGGAGCTGATCTGCGCCACCGAGGAGGCCGTCTATGCCACCCTGGGCCTGCCCTGGATCCCGCCTGAATTGCGCGAGGACCGTGGTGAAATAGAAGCAGCCCAGGCCGGCCGGCTTCCCACGTTGGTGCGGCGCGAGGATTTGCTGGGCGACTTTCAGTGCCACACGACGCGCTCTGACGGTCACAGTACGCTGGAAGGGATGGCCCGCGCGGCCCAGGAGGCCGGGCTGCGCTACATCGTGGTCTCCGACCACACCGCCGGGTTAGGCATCGCCCACGGGATGGGAGCGGAAGCGGTAGACGAGCTGCTCGCCGAGGTGGCACGGGTCAATGCCACCCTGGGAGGCAGCTTCCAGGTGCTGGCCGGCGCCGAGGTGGAGGTCCGCGCCGATGGCAGCCTGGACTGGCCGGAGGAGGCGCTGGTCAAACTGGACTTTGTGGTGGCGGCCGTGCACAGTGGGCTTAGCCAGCCACGTGAACAGGCGACGGCTCGCCTGCTGGCCGCGATCCGCCACCCCTGTGTCGACCTGATCGCGCATCCGACCGGGCGGCTCTTGGGTCGCCGGGAGGCGATAGACCTGGACATGGAGGCGCTCTTCCAGGCCGCACGGGAGAGCGGGGTGGCCCTGGAGATCAACGCGCACCCCAACCGGTTGGACCTGAACGACGTCTACCTGCGCCGGGCGGCCGAGGCCGGGGTCATGTTAGCCATCAGCTCAGATGCGCACGACGGTGAGGGCTTTGCGGTGTTGTCCTATGGGGTGGCGATGGCCCGCCGGGGCTGGTTGGAGCCGCACCAGCTGCTCAACACCCGCCCGGCCGAAGCCGTGCGGGCCTGGAAACGGCAACGTCATTCTTAAACACTTCGCCTTGGAGGTTGCATGAGTCCTTTACGTTTCATTGCCGTTGACCTGGGCGGCACCCAGATTCGGGCGGCCCGGTATACCAACGAGGGCGTGCAAGAGGCCCGCGTCGCCATGCCCACCGGTGCCCCCGATGGCCTGGAGCCGGTCTTCCAGCGTATCCGCTCCGCCGTGCGCCAGGTCTGGCCCCTGGAAGGCACAGTCGCCGCCATCGGCATGGGGGTCCCTGGACCGTTAGATTACCGGCGCGGGGTCGTCCGTTTTGCCCCTAACCTGCCCGGCTGGGTGAACGTTCCTATCCGCGACATGATGCTGCAAACGTTCGGCATCCCGGTCTTCGTAGGAAACGACGCCGACGTGGCGGGACTGGCCGAACACCGCTTTGGGGCCGGGCGAGGCGTCCAGAACATGATCTACATGACTATCAGCACCGGGATTGGGGGCGGTTTCATCCTGGGCAACAAGCTTTTCGTCGGTGGTCATGGTTCCGGCGGCGAAGTGGGGCACATTGCGGTGGACCTGCACAGTCCCCACCGGGAACAGGGAAACACCGGCACGTTGGAAGAGCTGGCCGCCGGCCCGGCTATTGCCTACCAGGCCCGGTTGCGCCTGGAGGCTGGCGAGCCCTCACTGTTAAGGGAAATGGTAAACGGCGACCTGGAACGGATTACGGCCAAAGAGGTGAACGAAGCCGCGCAACAAGGGGATGCCCTGGCCAGGGCCATCTTCACCGAAGCGGGCATGTACATCGGCGCGGCCATTGTCAATCTCATTTACCTGCTGGACCCCGGTCTCTTCGTGCTGGGGGGCAGCGTCACGCAGGCCGGCGACCTGCTCTTCGGCCCGATCTGGGAAACGGTCAAGCAACGGGCACCGGCCACCTATCTGGAGTACACACGCATCGTCCCGGCGCAGCTGGGCGCCGATGTCGGGCTGTGGGGAGCGCTCGCGCTTGCCCTGATGGAGCTCAATCTCTGACGGGCAGAGCGCGGGGATTTCAACCGGTCAGCTAAACGCCAGGGGCGGCTCTTACCAGAGAGCCGCCCCTGAGTCTGTCAAGCAGGTCGCGCCGCTCAGGCAGGCAACTCCCCCCTCAAAGTTCACTTGCGCTCCTTCAAGCCACGCTGAAGTGCCACCAATGGCAAGGTCGCGCACTTGATGCGCCCCATGCTCAGCCGAATGCCGCCCATCATCTCCTGAATATCAGGCAGCCCCATGGCCGCAATCTGCTCCGGCGTTTTGCCGATCACCGCCTCAGTGAACATAGAAGTAGAGGCCATGCTGATCACACAACCGTGCCCTTCAAAACACACTCGGGCAATGCGCCCCTGCTCATCCAGCTGCGCTGTCAGATGGACGGTGTCACCACAGGTCGGGTTATCCAGCTGCACGTCCACATCGGGATCGTCCAGCACGCCGTAATTACGCGGTTCGTTATAATGTTCCAGGATCTGCTCACGATACAGTTCGCTCATTTCTCACCTCCGCCTGTAACACCTCAGCTCAGCGCCGGAAAATCTGCAAGACTTTGTACAACCCGGCGACCAGCGCATCCACATCCTCCCGATCATTGTAAACATAGAAACTGGCCCGGGCCGTCGCCGGCAGGCCGAAGCGTTGGTGCAACGGCTCGGCACAGTGCAGGCCGGCCCGGATGGCAATCCCCTCCTCATCCAAAATGGAGGCAATGTCGTGCGGATGAATCTTATCCAGCCAGAAGGAAACTACCCCGCCGCGCCGTTCCGCGGCCGGCCCCAACAGGTGCACCCCGGGCACTTCGGCCAGGCGTTCCAGGGCGTAGGCCACCAGCGCCTGCTCGTGCTGCTGGACCGCCTCCATTCCCAGGCCGGTCATAAAATCTACCGCCGCGCCCAGACCGATCGCCTCAGCGATGGCCGGCGTCCCGGCCTCAAACTTGTAGGGCAGATCGTTCCAGACCGCGCGGTATTTCTCCACATGGCGGATCATATCGCCGCCAAAGAGAAAAGGTGGCATCGCTTCCAGCAGCTCACGCCGCCCCCACAGAATTCCGATCCCCGGCCCGCCCATTTTGTGACCCGAGAAAGCCAGAAAATCAGCCCCCAGCGCCTGGACATCCACCGGCAGGTGGGGCACGGATTGAGCGCCATCCACCACCACGATGGCCCCTGCGGCATGGGCCAGCTCCACCATCTGCCGCACCGGGTTCAGCGTGCCCAGCACGTTAGACATCGCGGTGACGGCCACCACGCGGGTTGTCCCCTCCGCCAACAGCTGGCGGAAGGTCTCCAGGTCCAGTTCCCCCTCGTCGGTTACCGGCACAAAGACCAGGTCGGCGTTCCGCTCCAGAGCCAACTGCTGCCAGGGCACCAGGTTGCTGTGATGCTCCATCTCGGTCACCACAATGCGGTCGCAGGCCCGGATGTTGGTCCGCCCCCAGGTGTAAGCCACCAGGTTCAAGGCCTCGGTGGCATTGCGCACATAGATGACCTCGGCCGGATCGGCCGCGTGGATAAAACGTGCAACCTTCTCGCGAGCTGCCTCATAGGCGACGGAAGCCTCCTCGGCCAGGGTATAAAGTCCCCGATGCACGTTGGCGTAATGGTTGGAGTAAAAATCGGTGATCGCTTCTATCACCACGCGCGGCTTCTGAGCGCTGGCGGTGCTGTCCAGGTAGACCAGTCGCTTGCCACCTACGGTCCGCTGCAAAACTGGGAACTCTTTGCGGATTGTGGCACTATCCCATGCCATGACCATCTTCTTTACCCTCCTTATCCCCTAATCCCCTAACATTCCCGCTATAGAAGCCCTCTTACCGCCGAACCCCAGAGGGGGCACAGGCTTTTCTTCATTCGCCATTCTTCATTCGCCATTTGCTATTCGCCATTCGCTATTCGCCATTCGCTATTCGCCATTCGTAGCGGGGCCACATCCTGCGTGACTCTTCTATTTGAGCTGCGCCAGAGCGATCAGTTCACCGGCAACCTCTTCTACCGACTTGCCGGTCACATCTATTAACCGCCAGCCCTGTTCCGCACACAGGTTATGGGCATAACGTAGCTCTTCCCGCACCTGGGATAACGAGGCGTAATCGGCCTCCGGGATCGTCAGGTAGCGCGCCCGAGCAAGGCGCAATTCGGTTAACCGGGCCGCGCTCATCGTCAGGCCAAACACGCGCTCCGGTGGCAGTTGCAACAGGGCAGGTGACAAAACCAATCCCGGCACTAAGGGAACGTTGGCCACAAACCAGCCCCGGTAGGCCAGGTAAAGCGTCAGTGGCGTCTTCATGGTGCGCGAGACCCCCACCAACACCAGCTCAGCGCGCGACAAATCCTCCTGGCGCTGCCCATCGTCGTGACGGAAAGCGAACTCCACCGCCTCAACCTGCCGGGCCTGCACATCCATCAACTGCGTGAACAGCCCGGGCTTTTCCAGCGGGGAAAGCCCCAACCGCGCCCCCAGCCGATCCAATAGCGGCCCCAGCAGGTCCATGGCGTCCACATGGTGATACCGGGCCTCTTCCAACATCAAAACCCGCAATTCATTAGAGACCAGGGTGTGGACAATCAAGGCATTCCGCCCGGCCGCTTCCGCTACCACGGCCCGGACCCGTTCAGGCGTGTAAATATCCCCACGCCGTACCAGCTCCACCCCTGCGCCCGTGAATTGCACCAGGGCCGAACGGATCACCCGCTCGGCGGTCTCACCGGTACTGTCGGAAACCACCAGGATGGTCAGGGGGGCCTTTCTCTCTTCTGTGCTCACTCTTCACCCTCGCCCGGCTATAAGTATGACAAGTATATCACAAAATACGAGAATAAGATAGTTGACATCCCTTTGCCGCCGGGTATAATTTCGGCAGGTCGGGCCTGGCCCGGCCTTTGATATGTTAGAGGCGAGTGATGCAATTGATCAAACAATGGCTCAATAAAAATCAAAAAGAAATCAGCCGTTTCCTTAAATTTATGGTGGTGGGGACCATTGGTGCCGTCGTAGACTTTGGCACGCTCTATCTGTGGCATATTGTCGTCGGTTTGCCCATCGTCATCGCCAACACTTTCTCTTTTACCACCGCCGTCTTAAGCAACTTCCTCTGGAACCGATACTGGACCTATCCCGACTCGCGCTCCAAGCCGATTCGGGCCCAGCTGGGCCAGTTCTTCCTGGTCAACATTGCCGGCTGGGGCATCAATACCGGGATTTTGCTGCTGCTCCGCAACCCTCTTGCGTCGTTAGCCGGCAGCCTGGCTCCCACCATCGCCGCGCTGGCCAACACCGAGACCGCTTACAAAGTAGGGTATAATCTGGCCAAGGCTTTTGCCACCGGCGTTGTAATGTTTTGGAACTTCTTCGTCAATCGGTTCTGGACCTATAACGACGTCAAGTGACCCTGGACCACCGGCCCCGGTCAAAAGCCGTGACCGGCGGCCGGAAAAGCCTGAAACGCTGGAGGTTTGATGGACAACGCCAACCAACGTCTGGAGCGAGTGGCCCGCCTGGCCCGCGAACGCCAGCAGCAAGTCGGGGCCGCCCAAGAGATCCCGGCTTTAGAGATTGACTATCGCTGGCAACACACGCTGCGGGTCAGCCAGTACGGGCGGCGCATCGCCGCGGCCGAAGGGGCCGATGAAGAGCTGGTCGTGGCCGCCTGCCTGCTCCACGACGTGGCCGTCTTTGATCCCGGCGATTGGCACGACCACGGCCGGCTTGGAGCAGCGCTCATCCGCCCATGGCTGCCGGAGATCGGCTACTCACCGGAGGCCACTGAGGCCATCTGCTACGCCGTCGCCGCGCACGTGGACGTGGAACATCCTGCCACGCTGATAGCCCAGGTCACCACCGACGCGGACAATGTGGACCGGTTCGGCGCGTACCGCGTCATCCTCTGGTGCCTGGAAGCGCGGGACGATTACGAAGGGATGATCGGTAAACTGCAAGCGCGCGTCCAACGTTTACATGACTATCACGCGCGCACCGTCATGCAGACCCCAACCGGTCAGGCGCTCTTTCAGGCCCAGTTGGAACTCCAGATCGCCTTTTTTGAAGCCCTGATCCAGGAAAAAGATCTCACGACCCTGCCGTCATTCTAATGCGTATCGTCATGGATTACACCTCGGCCGCTCGCCAGGGCGGCGGCATCGGCCGCTACGCCCGCGAGCTGATCGGCGCCATCCTGGCCGCCCCAGCGCCGCATCGTTACACGTTGTTTGCCGCCGTCGGCGGGCTGGGTGAACGGTGGGCGCGCGAGCAGGCCCGGCTGCGCGCCCTGGCCCCGGCATCCGTGGCTTTCCGCACCCTTCCGCTGACCGATGACTGGCTGGCCCGGCTCTGGCAACGGGCCCGGCTGCCGCTGCCGGCCGAATGGCTCACCGGGCCGGCGGACCTTTTCTATTCACCGGATTTTGTGCTACCGCCGTTGCAGCGGCGGACGCGGGCGCTGCTCACCGTCCACGATCTCTCGTTCCTGCGGACGCCGGAGACCTTCCCGCCAGCCCTGCGCCGCTACCTGGAGCAGGCCGTCCCGCGCAGCGTCGCCCGCGCCGACCTGATCCTCGCCGACTCAGAGGCCACCCGGCGCGACCTGCTGGAGCTGCTGGCCGTCCCGCCGGAGCGGGTGGCGGTCCTGCTCAGTGGCGTCTCGCCTCACTTTACTCCGCAGCCGGAACCAGGCGAGCGCGAACGGCTACACCGGCAATACGGTGTGGAGCTGCAACCCTACGTGCTGGCGGTCGGCACCGTCCAGCCGCGCAAGAACTACGCGCGGCTCATGGAGGCGCTGGACCCGCTGGTCGCCGCGCACCCGCTGCAACTGGTCATCGTCGGTCGGCCGGCCTGGCTGGCCGAGCCGATTCTGGCCGCAGCCGCGGCGCGCCCCTGGGTCAAGCTGCTCGGGTTCGTCGCCGATGCCGATCTGCCGGCGCTCTACCGGCAGGCGGCGCTGTTGGCCTTCCCCAGCCTCTACGAGGGCTTCGGGATTCCCCCGCTGGAAGCGATGGCCTGCGGGACGCCCGTCGTCGCCTCCACGACCTCCAGCGTGCCGGAGGTCGTAGGAGATGCCGGGATGCTGCTGGATCCGCTGGACGGGCCGGCCTGGAGCGCGGCCATTGCGCGCCTCCTGGACGACGCCGAACTGTGCGCCGAACTGCGCCGCCGGGGGCTGGCCCGCGTCCAGCAGTTCACCTGGGAGCGCGCCGCCCGGCAGTGGTTGCAAACGGTGGCGGGCATGGAAGAGAAAGGACGGACGGTATGAGTCAAGCGTCAAACTTCAAACGTCAAACGAAGCCAGCCGCTGACCGCACTTTCCTCACCTGGCTACCCTATGCAGTGGCCCTCCTGACGCCGGCGCTCTTCATCGGAGCACTCTACGCCACCCGGACCGGGGCGGGATTCCCGCTGGACGATGCCTGGATCCACCAGACGTATGCGCGCAATCTGGCGGAGCTGGGCGAATGGTCATTTGTGCCGGGGGTGCCGAGCGCCGGTTCCACAGCGCCGCTCTGGACGTTGCTCCTGGCCCCCGGACATCTGCTGCACTTAGGACCGTTTGCCTGGACCTGGGCGCTGGGGGCCCTGGTCCTGGTCGGGGCGGCGCTGGCCGCGAGTGCGTTGGCCCGCGCGCTCTTCCCGCAACAGCGCTCCGTCCCCTGGCTGGCGGCGCTGGCCGTGGCCGGGGAATGGCATCTGGTCTGGGCGGCCACTTCCGGCATGGAGACGGCCCTCTTCGCCGCCGGGGTCACTGCCCTGCTGGCGCTGGCAGTCCGGTGGGGACGGCAGTCCCCCCCCTGGCGGACAACCTTCCTGGGCGGCGTGGGCGTGGGACTGCTGGCGCTGGTCCGCCCGGAGGGGATACTCCTGGGCGGCATCCTGGGGCTGGCCCTGCTGTTGACCGGGTGGGGCCGCTGGCGCGCGCTGATCGGCCGGCTGGCGCTGCTGGCCGTCGGCGCAGCCGCACTCCTGGTCCCTTACGTGCTGCTCAACCTGCACCTGAGCGGGACCCCCTTCCCCAATACATTTTATGCCAAGCAGCAGGAATACGCCATCCTTTACACCGCGCCGCTGCTGGAACGCCTGTTGAGTGTGACGCTCCCGCTCATCGCCGGGCCGTTAGTAGCCGTCCTGCCCGGGTTACTGGGGGCGCTGCCCCGGCCCCGCCGGGAGCCCTATGCCTGGTTGCCGCTCTGCTGGGTGGTGGGGACCTGGGTCCTCTATGCCTGGCGTCTGCCGGTGACCTACCAGCATGGCCGCTACCTGATACCGCTCCTGCCGCCCCTGCTGGTCTACGGCGTGGGGGGGCTGGTGACACTCTGGCGCAAGGCGACGGCTCAAGCCGGTTGGGTCTTAACGCGCGCCTGGGGCGCGGCGACCGTGCTGCTGGGCATCGCTTTCTTAGGCCTGGGCGCCCGCAGCTTCGTCACCGACGTCACCATCATCAACGGCGAAATGGTCAACGTGGCCCACTGGGTCAACGAAGAGACGCCGCCCGACGCCGTGATCGCAGCCCACGACATCGGCGCGCTGGGCTACTTTGCCCGCCGCCCCCTGCTGGACCTGGCCGGGCTGATCAGCCCGGAGGTGATCCCCTTCATCCGCGACGAACCGCGCCTGCTGGAATGGCTGGAGGCCCATCAGGCCGCCTACCTGGTCACCTTCCCCTCGTGGTACCCTGGCCTGGTGGCCGATCCCCGTTTAAAGCTGCTCTACCAGACCGACACGGCCCTGACCCGGCAGTTGGGTGAGGATAATATGGCTGTTTACCAAGTCCAGCCATAATACAGCAGTATGAGTCCAATCCCTCGGCGCAACAGTTTACTCCCTCTGGAAGTTCTACCCACTCTGGCCCTCGGCGTGGCGGCAACCCTCCCTTTACTCATTGCCGGTCAGCTCCCGCAGGCTTCTGACATGGATTTCCATCTTTATCGTATCCTTCAACTGGATACTTTGTTTCGTAATGGCATCTTTTATTCCCGCTGGGCACCAGACCTGGTCCGCGGTTTCGGTTATCCCATTTTCAACTACTATGCGCCGCTGAGCTATTATGGCGCGGAACTATTCCACTTGCTAGGATTCAATTTGCAATTCGCCGTCATCCTGACTCTGGTCCTGGCTTACAGTGCGATGGCTTTTTTTACCTATCGCTGGCTTGCTGACCACTGCCGGCCAGACGCCGCCCTGGTTGGCGCAGCGACTTATGTGTTCTCACCTTACCTGATTATGAACACCTTTCACCGGGGGGTATTGCCTGAAATCATGGCGTTGATGTGGATTCCACTAGCATTGTGGAGTCTCCAACGCTTTATGAGTACGGGACGCAGCCGTTATGGTCTTAGCGGCGCATTTGCTATTGCCGCACTCAACCTCAGCCATAACGTCACCGCCCTGATCGCCATGCCCTTCATAGCCGCCTATGCCGGTCTATTGATCTTTCTGACTACCACGCGCGACCGGCAGCAGTGGCTGGTCACAATAAGTCGGGCCGGGCTGCCACTGGTACTTGGCATGGGGCTGGCAGCCTTCTTCTGGTGGCCGGCGTTGGCCGAACGCCACTTCGTGCAAACTTACCGGCTGCTGGTGTGGAATGTGTTTGACTACCAGAAAAATTTTCTCACCCTCGGGGAGCTACTGGCCGCCCCGACGGCCATTGATCCTGACGCCATCAATTATGCCCTTATGATGCCACTCGGTTTAAGCTACCTTGGGGCAGGACTGGCTCTTCTTGGAATGTTTGCCATATGGACCCAACGCCGCCAATGGCAAAAAGCTGCCATCATCGGCTTTACAGGCCTCGGCGCTCTGGTTACCCTCGGCATGACCACCTCACTTTCCCAACCGCTCTGGAATGCCTGGCCACTCCTGCAACTGCTCCAATTTCCCTGGCGTTTCCTGGGGCTGGCCAACTTATGGCTGGCCTTCCTGGCTGCCCTGGGATATCAGCTCCTGACAAGCCATTGGCAGCTCTGCCCCTGGATCACTGCCTTGACTGCCGCTTGCACAGTCTTAATCACCTACCTTTATGTCATCACCTGGCAATATACATCCCTATATCCTGCCACCACAGAGCTGACTCTCCCGGCCGCCATTCAACAGGAGCAAACCAGTGTTTTCATCGGCACGACCACCACCGGCGAATATTTGCCATTTACAGTCAGGGAGCTCCCGCCCCGCGACCAGGTCGCCTATGCCACCGACGGTAGCAAGCTAAACCAGGCCGCCCTGCCCGCCGATGTGCAGGTGCAACAGGTAGTGGCGCGTCCCCTGCAACATCAAATCGCCCTGGAGGCGGCCACAATGTTTTCCCTCACATTGAATATCTTTGATTTCCCCGGCTGGCAGGCTACGCTGGATGGCAAGCCGGCGCCCATTTACTCCACCGATCCTTATGGGCTGATCAGTGTCATAGTACCGCCAGGCCACCATGAAATCACCGTGCGTTTTGGCTCCACACCGGTCCGCCGTCTCGCCGGAGGGCTCTCTATTTTGAGCCTGGCAGCGTTGTTCATTCTGGCCGTTTTGAACGCCCGGCTTTCCTCAACGATCTCCCTACCACCACCATTATTCACTCCCCCCCCGGCTACCTGGCATGTCACCACCAGCGTGACGGCCTTACTTCTGGTAGGGATGGGGGTCAAAATCGGATACATTGATACACACGACACTTTCCTCCGGTATCACCGCCTGGCTGGAACCACCATTCTACACGCCAGATATCCTGTACAAGCCAACTTTGACAATCGCCTCCGCCTGTTGGGGGCGGAGGCTCCTGCCACAATCAAATCGGACTCACCCCTGGATTTCATCTTGTACTGGCAAGTCGTCACTGAAACCCAGATTGATTACAGTATTGGGGCCGTATTGACCAACGAACAAGGCTTGCGAGTTGGTGTTAGCGACCACCAAAATCCGGGCGACTATCCTACTCGTTTGTGGCCTGCTACTTTGTATAACATTGACCAGCATCACTTAGCTCTGGCACCGGGGTTGCCGCCTGGCACTTACACCCTCAACGTCAGCGTTTATCCTTATGGCCAACCTGAACAAACCCTGAACATCCTCAATACTGCGGGTATGCCCAGCGGGCGGTCTCTTCCGGCTTTCACCATCCAGGTGACCCGCCCCCGTCGCCCGGCCACGTTGGCCGAGTTAGCCCCCTCCGTCGTCGTCCAACAGTCGCTGGGTCACGGCTTGGCTCTGCTGGGCTACGATTTGCCGGTCACAACTGTCCGTACTGGTGAACGACTGCCTTTCACTCTTGATTGGCAGGCGGAGGTCGCGCCTGGCAGCGCCTGGCAGCTCGCCGTCAACCTCATAGACGGCAAGGGACAAATCGCCATGCAGACCCCTATATCGCCAGTGCCCGGCTATCCCACCTCACAATGGCGGCCCAAGGACACCTGGCGCGGAATGCACACCCTGCTACTCTCACCTCGGCTGTCCAGCGGCTTATACACCCTGACCCTGGGATTCCCCGAGGGGCCGATCATCCCCCTGGGGGCATTGACAGTAACAGCCCCGGCTCACATCTTCACGGCACCGACTTTCGCTCATTTGCAAACTGCCCGTTTCAGCGACCTGGCCACATTGCTGGGCTACGACCTGTCTCCTATGCCGGCTCCGGGCACGACTCTCACGTTGACGTTGATCTGGCAAGCCAACCGCGAAACTGAGCGTTCTTACAAGGTTTTTGTCCATCTGATGAGTACCGATGGTCGGCTGATCGCCGGCAGTGACGCCACACCAGCGGCCTGGCAACGGCCCACGACCAGTTGGGTAGCTGGGGAATATATCGTAGATCGCCACGAGTTAAGTCTCCCGGTGGATTTACCCACCGGACATTACATTCTGGAAGTGGGCCTCTACGACGAAGTGACCGGCATCCGTCTGACCACGCCGGAAAGCGACGCCGTCAAACTTATCACTGAGGTTACCGTTCAGTGATGGGGACGCTTGAGCAAAGATACAAGCCGAAGTATACTTACTATGGCACGATCACTTGACCACGCGACCTTACAACGATCGGACCATTTTTCAGGAGGCGCCGCCATGCGGATAGCTCTCATCACTGGCGAATACCCCCCGCTGGAAGGCGGGGTCGGCGACTTCACGCGCGAGTTGGGCAGGGCCTTAGCCGCTCAAGGCAACGAAATCCATGTGCTCACTTCGACAACGGAGCCCACAGGCGTCAGCGAAGAAGACGGCCTGCGGGTCTACCGGCACATGCCAGGTTGGGGCCGGAAGGCCCCGGCGCAGATCGGGCGCTGGCTTCAGGAATTGAGGCCGGAGATCGTGAATTTGCAATATCAGGCCGCTGCTTACGAGATGAAAGGGGCCATGCCGCTCTTTACCCGCACGCAACGCGGCCGGTTACCCGCCCCGGTCGTCGTCACCTTTCACGACCTGCTGCCGCCCTACTTGTTCCCCAAGGCCGGCCCGCTGCGCCAATGGGCGGTCTGGCAGCTGGCGCGCTATGCGCAGGGGCTGATCCTGACCAATGAGGCCGATGTCACGCTGCTCACGCAGGCGCTCCCGGCTCCGCAGCGCCCGCCTTTGCGACTTATTCCCATCGGCAGCAACATTGCCCCGCGCCCACCGGCCGGCTATGATCGCGCAGCCTGGCGGGCGGCGTTGGGGGTTGGCCCGGCAGAGCTGCTGATCGGCTTTTTTGGCTTTCATAACCGCACTAAAGGGATTGAGACGCTGCTCACGGCATTGGCGCAGCTGCTCCAGGAGGGGCTGCCGGCCCATCTGGTGTTCATCGGGGGCCGCACCGGCGCCAGTGATCCGACCAATGTGGCTTACGCCGCCGAGATTGACGCGCTGATCGCGCGCCTGGGGCTGGCCGAGCGCGTGCACAGCACCGGCTTCACCCACCCGGAGGAGGTCTCGGCGGCACTGTTAGCGACCGATTGCTGTGCGTTGCCCTATCGCGCGGGCGCCAACCTGCGGCATGGGACGCTGCACGCCTGCCTGGCGCATGGGCGTGCTATTGTGACCACCGTTCCTGCCACACCCCTGCCTGAATTGCGCCATGGGGAGACTGTCCTGCTGGTCCTGCCGGAGACACCAACGGCGCTGGCCGCGGCGTTGCGGCAGGTATGGGCAGAGCCAACGTTGCGCCAGCGCCTGGAACAAGGTGCGGCGACCTTAGCGCAGGAGTTTTCATGGGAGCGGATCGCGGCACGGACGGTGGAGTTTTTCCGCACGTTGACCGGCAGGAGTTGAGCGTATGAAGCAGTGGTGGAAGCAGTTCCCCAGGCCGGCCCGTCAAGAGATGGCGACGCTTGGCCTGCTGGCGGCAGCCACGGCGCTCTTTTTCTGGCCGGTCTGGATCGCCGGTTACACTTTTCCCAAAGGCGGCGGCGATCTTTTCGGCCAGCTCTACCCGGTCTGGAACTACGTCAGCGAGTGGCTGCGACGCGGCATCTTTCCGCTGTGGAGCACACGGCTCATGGCCGGCGATCCCATCATCGCCGAGTTGCAATACGGCCTGCTCAACCCACTCAACTGGCCGCTCTTCCTGTTCCACCCGATCCCCGTGCGCCTGGTATTATTCCAGGGGATTTTCCTGGTCTGGTGGGCTGGAGTAGGCCTCTATTACTACCTACGCCGCGCGCCACTCTGGCGGCTAAAACGTACGGCCGCTCTGACCGGTGCACTGGCCTACATGCTAACCGACTCTTTCATCATTCACCTGGGTCACCCCCAATTCAACGCCGCTGCAGCTTGGCTACCGTGGGCTTTGTGGGCTGTGGAAAGCGCCGCACGGCGTCGGCGGCACGTTCCCTGGGCCGCTGGTGCGCTGGCCCTGGTGATCCTCGCCGGCCATGGTCAGGCCTCACTTTACAGCGCCCTGGCCGTAGGGCTCTACGCGCTTTGGGTAGTTTTAGAAGGTGGTCCACGGCGTGCCCCCCATCGATTAGGTCGCTTGGCGCTCGTCGGCTTGCTGGCCGCAGCGTTAGCGGCTCCAGCGCTCCTACCAGGCTTGGAACGGCTGCCTTTCACCGCCCGCGCACAGGTGCCGCTGGAACAACGGCACGGCAATGAGCTAACTACCGCAGGGTTGGTAGATTTCCTGACCCCTCTGTTCCATGGTCGTGGTATTGACGGTTCCTGGCTGGGTCTGAACCGCATGGAAACCGGCTACAGCGGCGCACTTGCGCTCTACCTTGCCATTCTGGGGCTTTTGGCAAACCTGCGCCACCGCCGGGGTTGGTGGGCGTTGTTGTTGGGCGGGGTTGCCAGCCTCTACGCTTTGGGCTACGGGGGGCCACTTTATCCGCCCCTGGCACACTTGCCGCTCTTCGCTGAATCCTGGCGCACAATTCGTGTCATTTTCATACTCGCCTTTGCCCTGGCACTTGCTGCGGCTTTGGGAATGGCGGAACTGCGACGCGGCAACCGGCGAATCTACATATGGAGTGCGATGCTGTTAGTAACAGGGGCGTATCTTTGGTTCCAGGCACCAGACTGGTTGACATCGGTACCGGTCGGCGCGGCTCAAAGCCAAGCCCTGCGAGGGTTGCGGCTCGCAGCCCTACTGGCGGGTGGCCTAGCATTCCTCAGTGCCATGGCGGTGCGCGGCTGGCGTTCTGCACGCGCCGGAATCTGGCTTCTACTATTAGCCGAGCTGGTCACTCTTGGTGCCTTTGCAGAAGCCAATCCACCCGATAAGTCCCCTAACCCCCATATTGCTGCCCTTGCGTTTTTGCGTTCTGATCCCGGCTGGTTCCGAGTAGATGTAGATGCTGCCGCCCGAGGGCTTTGGTCCCCAGCCGGTCTTCAGGCCGATGGGTTTGAAGTGCCTCAGGGAACTGGTAATCCAATGGAGCTGGCTACCTATACGCAGTTTTACTGGTCCATTCCTACCAAAGGCACCCCGGCATACCGTCTATGGGGCGCCAAATACATCATCGTGCCAAAAAGTGCTCAGCCTGGTGGCGAAGGTATCTGGCCGGTCTACTTTGAAGACCCCCTGGTGGATATTCATCTCAATACCCACAGTTTGAATCGTGTCTGGCTGGTCTATCGTACCCTATCAGTACGCGACCAAGGTGAGGCTTACACCTACGTCCTGGCACCAGATTTTGCTCCAGAGCAAATCGCGACTGTAGAAAATGGGCCTCAACTAGATGGCAACGGCACAGCTACACTGAATGACTTGTACTACACTCCTAACCGGATCAAGGTCACTATTACCACTGACGCACCGGTACTCTTTGTCCTCTCGGATGCAGTCTACCCCGGCTGGGTGGCTACACTGGATGATCAGCCCACGCCGATTTATGTTACAGACGGTTTATTCCGGGGTATTGCGATACCGGTAGGAACTCACCGCCTGGAAATGCGTTTCTTTCCTCGCTCACTGCGCTCGGGCCTGGCAGCTGCCGGCATGGCCGGTCTATTCCTGTGCGTGAGTTACTTCACCCATCGCTGTCATCAGCCCAAAATATAAGCTATGCTTTACTATTCATTAAGAAAAAGAAAGATTGTCCGTCCCCCTAATTCTACCCTGGCCCGTGTCGTTGGGAGTGTGCTCTTATTTTTGCTTGCTTACGCAGTACGAGCCTGGCAACTGGCAGCCAACGAGCTGAGTTTTGATGAGGTGGCTACCTATTTCATCGCTAACCGCCCATGGATGGAAGTGATCCGCTACGTCTTACAGGCTGCCCGCGAGCATCCTCCCCTCTACTACCTGCTCATCTCCTCCTGGCTCCAGGTGGCCGGGACCAGTGTTTTTGCGCTTCGTTATCCTTCCGTATTGATCGGCGTCCTGACTGTTGCGGCAGGCCTGCGCCTGGGCCGCCACCTGCTGGGACGCGAGGCCGGTTGGTGGCATGGCTTGCTGTTAACTGCCGCACCGTTCTGCCTCGGGGCAAGCCGTACGGCACGCATGTACACCCTGGTGCTACTGCTCACCCTCCTGACGATAGACGCCTGGTGGCAGTGGGCAGCACATTCCACTCGCTGCCGCTGGCTTTATTTCGCGCTGCTGGCCGCGGCGGGTGCGCTGACGCACTATTATCTTATCCTGCTATGGGGCATAGAGGGAGCGCTCTTACTCCTTGCTCCCCGCCATACCCGCGCCATTCGGTGGCCCTGGTTGGCAACTGCCCTCAACACAGCTACCATCGTGGGGATTTTTCTGGCCTGTGCGCCAGGAGTGCGAGAAATGTTGCTGGAAACCGGGGGGCGTTTTCCGGTCTGGGGCAAACTGCGCCTGCTGGAATTGCGCTACCTGGCACTCAATCTTTATCTGGGCTGGAATGCCCCCTCACTCTGGCCGGCGGCACTCGCGGGCTGTCTGTTGACACTGCTGGGCTGGGGCCTCGCCTGGCACCGCGCGCGGCCAGTAGGCGTTCTGCTGGCACTCTGGGGGCTGTTGCCGGTCGCACTCAGCCATTTGGTCCCCGAGGCTATGGAAGCCCGCTATTTCATGATTTGTATCCCGCCCCTGCTGTTAGGATTGGCAGCCACATTAACTTGGCTCGGACCATGGCTGCCACGTCTTCTGTTAGGGCTGCTCATCCTCGGCGAAGCCGTCTTCCGTTGGGATCACCAGTTCGCCCTCGCCGCCAATCCCTTTCCTGAGCAAGTCGGCCTCCTGCATGGTGCAGCTCAACCCACCGATGCCCTGGTTCTGAATGGTCCCTGGGCTAACCTGCTCTTTAATTACTACCCCCGACCGGCTTTCCTGACCGAGTACTTGGTGCCGCAGGCCGCACCACCCGGCTTTGAAGCAACCGTAGATTACCCGCGCCTGACAGACATCGTAGCCCAGCATCCGCGCCTCTGGGTTCTGTACAATGCCGTCCAGTTCACCGACCCTGAATATCGCACCAGTCGCTGGCTGGCCGAAAACACCTACTGTATCTACAGGCAGGGTCAGCTGGCTCTCTGCGAACGCCCCAATGGTCTCCAGCACCTCCTGGTAACAGATATAACCTTTGGACCCCAACTCTACCTAAAAACAGCCACTGCCAACCGGCAGAGAGCTGCCATTGGTGAAACGGTACAGGTGCGCCTGGATTGGGAGGGCCCCAACCTAAGCTGGCGTTACCATGTGACGTTGGCGCTCCTGGACGCCGAGTACCGCCCCTGGATAGAACACGAATTCAATTTGGGGCCAGACCAGCAAGCAGAAACAAACCTTCTGCCCACTCGCTGGGCGGAACAACGTGGGCTGTGGCTGCTACCAGGGCTGGCGCCTGGCTCCTACACGTTGGCCCTCAAAGTCAGCGGAGCAGATAGTCAAATGCCAGCAGGTTCCATGCAGGGCTGGTTTCCGCTGGGGACCTTCAACGTTGTTGATCAAGCCATGACTCCCGAAGCAACAGCAGGCGTTTACTCCCTTTTCCTGCCACTGGTAATCCGTGGCGCAGAATCAAGTATGTCTCACCCCCTGCTCTTGGAGCAAGTGTTGCCTCAATGGGCAGGCCTGACCGCCGATTTCGGTGGGAAGTTGCGGCTGGTTGGACTCCAACCTCCCTCTTTGCTACGTTTCACTCAGGGCTATCCAGTCTTACTGACCACCTGGTGGCAGGTTCTTCAGCCACCGGGTGCGGCCCAGGTTCAGCTGCGTTTGGCAGGACGCCGTGAGGTCATCGGTGATCCGCAGCCGCTGGGGCCAACCACGTATCCAGCCTCTGCCTGGCAAACGGGCACAGTGATCCGCCAACCGCTCAGCCTGATCCTGCCCGAAGACCTGCCGCCGGGCCAATATCACCTTCAGATGCGGATCTGTTCACCGGCTGAGATGGACTGGTCAGTCAGCGGGCACCGTCAAACACTCACGGTATTAGAACGGTGGCTGGGGAGCCAAGTTGTCCTGCATGGCGAATGGGCCGACATTCTCGTGATCCAGGTGGAGGCACGACCGCACACTTATGTCCCCCCCCTGCTACGTACTCGGCGCGATGTGCGCTTCAGCGATGTGCTGCGGTTGCGCGGCTACCAGATAACATCCACCCATCTCAAACCAGGAGATTCTGTCCAGCTGACTGTTTACTGGCAGGCGCTCCAGCGGATTGACCGCCGCTATGCTGCTTTCAACCATCTTCTGCAAGCCGACGGGACTTTGATCTGGCAGCAAGATTCCTGGCCGCAGGCTGGCCTCTACACCACCGAACGTTGGCAAGCCGGTGAAGTGGTGGCCGAGTCCTACACAATAGTCATCCCACCAGAAACGCCACCGGGCAATTACACGCTCTACACCGGCCTCTATGACCCAAACACTATCGTACGGTTAGCCGCGGTAGACACCAATGGGCAACGTTACACCAATGACCAGGTTCCACTGCTGACGATAACCGTCCAGCCATGAAAAACTCTATCTGGAAATTGTCTATGCACAGCGTCCGCCCGTCCGGCCTTGGGCGCTGGCTGATTGGCGGCCTTTTGCTCCTTTATTTTGCCTTAGGACTGCAGCAGGTGCGCCAAGCCTCGCTCACCTTTGACGAGGGGCCGCACCTGGCCGTGGGCTACGCCACCCTGCGCACCGGCGACTTCCGCCTCCAGCCGGTGCACATCCACCCGCCGCTGGCCAATGTCCTGGCCGCCGCGCCGCTGCTCCTGGATCCCACCCTGCCCGATCCACGGACGATAGAAGGTTGGGAGATCGCCAGTCTCTCGGCCGTGACCGACGCGGTGGTCTGGCAAAATCCGCACCCGGCGCGCCTGGCAACGGCCGGGCGGGTGCCCATTCTGCTGTTGGGGGTATTGTTAGGGGCGCTCGTCTACCGCTGGGCGCGTGAGCGCGGCGGCCGGCGGGCCGGGCTGCTGGCGCTCACGCTCTGCGCCTTAGACCCCAATCTGATCGCGCACGGCGCGCTCATCACGACCGATATGGCGGCGACTTTCTTCAGCGTGGCAACCTTGTACGCGCTGGACCGACAAATCAGGCAATCAACGGCGGGAAAAGCCTGGCGCCAGACGCTGGGATGGTCTGGCGTGGGGGTGCTGCTGGGACTGGCGCAGCTGGCCAAGGTCTCCTCGCTGCTGTTAGTGCCGGTGGTGGCCTGGTTGGTGCTGGCGGAAGCCTTTCGCGCTTCACGCTTCACGTCTCACGCTTCACGTTTCACGTCTCACGCTTCACGCCTCACGTCTCACGCTTCACGCCTCACGTCTCACGCTTCACGTTTCACGTTTCACGCCTCACGTCTCACGTTTCACGCTTTACGTCTTATGGCCTCCATCTTTTTCCCCGCCGGCCTGGTTCTCTGGGCCGGCTACGGCTTTCAGGTGCTCTCGGTGCCGGGGCTGCCGTTTCCCCTGCCGGCGGGAACACATTGGCTGATTTACCGCGCACTGCAAGAGCATTACACGCTGGGCCATCCCACGTTCCTGCTGGGACAGGTGAGCACGCGCGGCTGGTGGTGGTATTTTCCGGTCGCGTTTGCGCTCAAAACCCCGCTGCCGGTGCTGCTACTGGCGGCCTGGGCGGTGGGTTCAGCCATCAGCCGCCAGCGGTCAGCGGTCAGCAGTCAGCAGTCAGCAGTCAGGATTCAGCCATCAGCAGTCAGCAGTCAGCCATCAGCATCCAGCAACCAACCGTCACGTTTCACGCTTCACGTTTCACGCTTCACGTCTCACGTCTCACGTCTCACGTCTCACGTCTTGCGTTCCCCCCTGCTCCTGTTCCCGCTCCTCTACACCGGGTCGGCGTTCTTCAGCAGCGTCAATATCGGCTACCGCCATTTGTTGCCGTTGTTGCCGTTTCTGTATATAGCCATCAGCAGTCAGCAGTCAGCAGTCAGCCGTCAGCGGTCAGCCGTCAGCGGTCAGCCGTCAGCGGTCAGCCGTCAGCAGTCAGCCATGAGCAGACCGCCGTCACGTTTCACGTTTCACGCCTCACGCTTCACGTTTCACGCTTCACGTTTCACGCCTCACGCTTCACGTTTCACGTTTCACGTTTTGCGTCTGGCTCCCGCAGCGTTGCTCGTATGGCTGGCCTGGGGAACGCTGCGCACGCTGCCCTACCCGCTCACCTTCTTCAATGAGCTGGCCGGAGGGCCGGCCGGGGGATATCGCTATCTGGTGGATTCCAACCTGGATTGGGGGCAAAATCTCTGGGACCTGAAGGCCTGGATGGCAGAGCAAGGGGAGACGCACGTCTACTATGCCCATTACAGCCCGGCCAACCCGCGCGTCTACGGGATCAACGCCGATTTCCTGCCGCCGGACCCGCGAGCAGTCACCTTCATGCCGTGGGCGCCCGCGCCGGGACTCTATGCTATCGGCGCGACGGTACTGCAAGGCCCCTACGCGCCCGATCTCAACACCTTCGCCTGGTTCCGTAACCAGGAGCCAGTAGCGCGACTGGGGAACGCCCTTTTCATCTATCGGGTGGAACCCCACCCCCCCGCCGCCTGGGCGGTAGTCTGCACCGACCCGGCGCCCCTCATAGCGCCGGAGACCGTCCGCGCTGAGCTCAATCGCCCTGACCTGCGGGTGGTGACGCTGGATTGTGGGCAGAGCTGGCTCTACCCGGCCGGCGGTCAACCGGGGTTGTTGGTCCTCCCGCCTGAAGCGGAGTGGCCGCCGCAGGCCACGCTGGAGCTGACCGCCCGCCGTCCCGCTGGCACCGTTGCTTACCAGGTGGTGCGCGCGGCCCGGCCGGCGCTTAGCCGCCCGCCAGAAGTCACCCTCACCGGGCCGCTGGAATATGCCGGCGCTGAAGCGCCGCAGGCAGGGGTTTATCCCGGCGCGCCGGTCACGTTGTGGACTTTCTGGCAGGTCAGAACGCTGCCCGGCCGGCCGCTTTCCATCATGGCGCATTTAGTGGGAGCAGAGGGTGTTCCCATCGCCGTGGGCGACGGCTTAGGCGTTCCGCAGGATCAATGGCAGGTGGGTGATCTCATCGTCCAGCGCCACCGGCTGGAGGTGCCGGTCGACGTGCCGGATCAGCGCTACTGCCTCCAGACCGGGGCCTACTGGCTGGATACCTTAGAGCGCTGGCCGGTGCAAGAGGCTTCAGGAGCGCAGACCGACCGGATTGAGGTCCGCTGTGTGGATATCTTGCACTGACACTTACGCCAGCCCCCTGAATTTTACCGCCGAGGGCACAGCGGGAGGCAAATCCCTAAATCCAAAATCCCAAATCTCAAATCCTAAGTTCCCCGTCCCAGCCCCTCCAGCCAGAGCAGCGCGACCTTGCGTTCCAGCCCGCCGCCGTAGCCGGTGAGCGAGCCATTGTGCCCCAACACCCGGTGACACGGCACGATAATGCTGACCGGATTTGCGCCGACCGCCTGGCCCACCGCTCGCGCGGCGCGGGGCCGGCCTAATTCCTGGGCCAGGCCGCTGTAGCTGCGGGATTCGCCAAAGGGGATGCGCAGCAGCGCTTCCCAGACCGCCCGCTGGAATGGCGTGCCGCGCAAATCTAACGGCAGCTCAAAGGCGCGCCGCTGCCCGGCGAAATACTCCCCCAGCTGCCGCACGGCTTCGGCCAACACCGGCGTTGATCCCGGCTCTGGAGCCGCGACGCCATACCGTTTGAGATGGCGGAGTTCCGTCGGCGTCGGCTCCGTCCGAAAAACCACCAGGCAAAGCCCCTGCGCGGTGGCCGCCAGGTAGAGCGGCCCCCAATCCGTGGCCATCAGCGTAGCAACCGCAGCTTCCATAGGAACCTCCTGTTCGTAGTCTGTAGTCAGGCGCTTGAGCACTACTCACGCTTCACGGCTCACCGCTCCCGGCTTTTGGCCCACCGGGCCTGGCGTTCCAGGCCGGGCTGGCATATTTCTGTTGCAATTCACTGGCAATAGCCCAGACCTCAGGCGGAACCGGTGCTATCGTCCACCGGAGGTTGAGCAGGCTCTGGCAGCTCTCAATCACGGCGGCGGCCACGGTCTCCCAGGCCAGGGGATGGCCCACAGCGGCGCTGAGGGTCGTGGCCCAGGCGCGGAGCTCGTCCGGGGCCGGCCCGTGGCGGAGATAGGCGCACACGGCAGCACTATCGCCCTCCAGGGGAATGCTGCCGTGCAGGAGCACCGCCGCCCCGCGCTGCACCTGGGCGCAGCCTACCAGCTTGCGCCCCTGGGCGGTCACCTCGTAATCGGCCGCGAGCTCAAAACAGGCCGGGCTGTGCCGGCGACGATTTTCGGGATGCGGAACAGAGGCGAGTCCCGGCACACCTAATCCCTTGAGCGCCTGGAGCAAGACCTGATTGAAACGTTGGTAGCGCGCCAGAATACCGCCGGCCAGTCGTGGCTCAGTCAGCGGACCGACGGCGCAGAACGCCAGTTCGTGGCCATGCCAGACTGCGCTGCCCCCGCTTAAACGGCGCACCAGACTGTGGCCGCTCCGTTCCAGGGCTGCCAGGTCAATCTCTGCCAGCGGCTGGCTGCGCCCCATGGAAAGGCCCGGCTGCCAGGTATAGAGCCGCAGGGCGGGTGGCCCCCCGGCGGCTACGGTTTGTAGCAGGGCTTCATCCAGGGCCATGTTGAGCGCGCCCGGGGTCGGCTGCGGTTGGACCCAGAGCTGCCAGGTCGCGGCGGGATACTGCTCAGCGCCGGGTGCGGAGTGATTGGGCATAGAGCTGGATGGCGCGTTCCACTTCTGCCAGGGCAGCGGTTCGGTCTTCCCATCCTACCGTTTCCACCCGCATATGTTGCAGGTCTTTGTAGACTGAGAAGAAGTGCCGCACCTCTTCCAAAAAGTGAGGGGGAACATCGGCCAGCTCATGGGTCGTATCATACAGCGGATCGGTGGCCGGCACGGCTAAGATTTTGGCGTCGGGCACGCCCCGATCCAGCATCCGAAAGACGCCCACGGGCCGGGCTTCAATCACGCAGCCGGGGAAGGTCGGCTCGTTGGTCATCACCAAGACATCCAACGGATCGCCGTCGTCATCTAAGGTGCGCGGGATGAAACCGTAGTCGCCGGGGTAGTGGAGCGACGAATAGAGCACCCGGTCTAATTTGATGAAACCGCCAGCCTCGTCGTACTCAAACTTGTTGCGGGAGCGTTTGGGGATTTCCACCACCACGTAGATAATTTCGGGCAGCTGGGGACCCGGCGGCAGTTCATGCCATAAATTTGCCATCTCTTTTTCTCCCCTGAAAATAAGACTTTAACGCAGCAGCGCAAAGGCACAGAGAAAAGCCCACAACACTCTGCTGCTCTGCGACTCTGCGTTATTTTTTCATTCCACTCACTCAGTCAAAGTCCGAACCTTTATCCGTCAGCGGCGACGGTAGCCGGGCCACAAGCACCTTATCCACCCGGCGCTCGTCCATGTCCATCACTTCAAAGTGCAGCGCCTGCCACTCAAAATGATCCCCGGCCTGCGGGATCCGCCCCAGCTGGCTCATCACAAAGCCGCCCAACGTTTGATAGCCGCTCCGCTCCTCGTCCGGCAACATTTCCAGGTCAAAGAGCTCTTTGAATTCATCAATCGGCAACATCCCATCCACCAGCCACGACCCATCCTCACGTTGCACCACTTCCGGTTCGTTATCAAACGCAATGCCGGGCGTGATTTCCCCCACGATGGCTTCCAGCAAGTCCTTCAACGTCACCAATCCCTGGATACTGCCATATTCATCTATCACCAGGGCGATGTGCGTCTTAGAATTCCTGAAGAGCTGCAACACCTTGGAGGCCGGCATCCCCTCTGGGACGAAGAGCGGGCTCCGCAGACAATTGAGCAAATCCAACGGTTGATCGTTCAGGGCGCGGGCCAGCAGATCTTTGGTCCGCACGATCCCCAGCAAATTATCCAGGTCGCCCCGGCAAACCGGAAAGCGGGAATAGGCGCTGGCGATGATTTTGCGCCGGAGCTCCGCCGGTGGCTCATTTACATCCAACCAGACGATGTCAGGATGGGGGGTCATCACAGCACTGACCCGGCGATCGTTCAGGCGGAAGACATTCTCCACCATGTCCTGCTCTGCTTCCTCAAAGATACCGGCCTCCGTCCCCTGCTGGAGCATCACCTTGAGCTCTTCCTCGGTGACGGGTGGCTCGGTAGAGGGTTGAATCCCGAGCAAGCGAAAAACTCCCTCCGTGGAGAGCGCCAGCACGTGGGCGACCGGCGCAGTAATCGCGGCCAGCACTCGCATGGGGATGGCGACACCGACCGCAATCCGCTCCGGGTTATTGAGCGCCAACCGTTTGGGGACCAGTTCACCGAAAACCAGGGAGAGGTAAGTGATGAGCAACACCACGAGTGCCAGCGCCACGGCCGGGCCGGAGTCGCCGATCCAGGGGGCACGGCTCAATTGTGCACCCAATCGCTCGGCCAGCGTAGCGCCGCCAAACGCGCCGCTCAGGATACCGACCAGCGTGATCCCAATCTGCACCGTGGAAAGAAAGCGGTTTGGTGCCTGAGAGAGCGCCAGCGCCGCCCGTGCCCGGCCGTTCCCCTCCTCGGCCCATTGCTCCAACCGAGCCTTGCGGGCCGAGACCACGGCCATTTCCGACATCGCGAAAAGACCGTTGGCGAGAATCAATAACAGAATGGCGATCAGTTCAACTGCCATATATCTTAGCGTTTTAGTGAGGCACTTGAGCGCCGTTGGCCGCGCTGAAGCGCAGCACTACGAACTTATTTCATCCCACCGCTGGTAAACGCCAGTGCCTGAGCAACGTCTACGTTTCTCCCAGCGTCACTTTTTCTCCCAGGGTGGGAACCACAACCTGGCGGTACCCCTCGTCACGCAACCCTTGCGCGAGCGCCTGGGCGCTCTCCGGCTCGCCGTGGACCACGAAGGCCGCCCGCACCCGCTGGGACTGCGGCGCGGCCCAGCGCAACAGATCGTTACGGTCCGCATGAGCGCTATAACCGTAGAGCTCGTACACTTCAGCCCGCAAGGGAAACTCCTCGCCGTAGATACGCACAAACGGCTCGCGGTCGGCGATGCGGCGCCCCAACGTGTTGGGCGCTTGCCAGCCGGTGATGAGCACAGCGTTACGGGGATCGGTGATCGCATGTTTGAGGTGATGCTGTACCCGGCCCGCTTCCGCCATCCCGGAGGCGCTGATGATAATCATCGGGTTCGCGGCCTCATTGAGGGCCTGGGATTCCTCTCTGGTGCGCACATAGTTCAGCCGGAAGAAACCGAAAGCATCTTTCTCCCCCGATTGGGTCAGAAAGTCCAGTGTCTCGCGGTCATAATACTCCGGGTGCTGGCGGAAAACCTCGGTCGCGTTCAAGGCCAGGGGGCTGTCCACGTAGATGGGGAGCTCCGGGATACGGCCGGCGTGAATCAACTGATGCAGGTCGTAGACGATTTCCTGCGTCCGTCCGACCGCAAAAGCGGGAATGACGATCCGCCCGCCGCGCGCCGCCACTTTGTTCACGATGTCGGCCAGCTGTTCCTGCATGGCCGCCACCGGTTCATGCAATCTGTCGCCGTAAGTGCTCTCCAACATCAAGTAATCCGTTTCCGGCAATAGCATGGGATCCCGGATGATCGGCAAGCCACAGCGTCCCAGGTCACCGCTGAAAAGAAACCGGAGCGGGCGTCCTCTTTTTTCCTGTACCTCCAACAAAACGCACGCCGATCCCAAAATATGGCCGGCATCCAAAAAAGTGAGCTGGACGCCGCGCATAATTTCCTGCGGACGATTGTAGCTCCACCCGACAAAATGCCCCAGCGTTTGCAGGGCATCCTCCTCGGTGTACAGAGGTTCCATGGGTGGCAACCCCTGACGGGCCCGCTTTTTGTTGGCGTAGGCGATGTCCTGTTCCTGGATCCGGCCAGAATCAGGAAGCATGGCCCCACACAGGTCTACCGTGGCGCGGGTAGCATAGATGGAGCCGTTGAACCCCTGCGCCACCAGATTCGGCAGGTTACCGGAGTGGTCAATGTGGGCATGGGAGAGCACGACCGCATCCAGCCGGCGAATTTCAAAAGGAAACTTACGGTTGCGCTCAAAGTATTCCTGCCGTTTACCCTGGTACAGACCGCACTCCAGCAAAAGGTTATGCCGGCCAATCTGTAACAGATACATGGAACCAGTCACCGTACCCACAGCACCGAGGAATCTGATTTTCATGCCAGGCTCCTTACGCCAGGTTTAAGAGCGGAAACGGCACAGGTCGGCCTTTTTCAGCCAGGCAGCGCGCTGCTGCCATGCCGGACACACCAGCTACCGATGATACGTCAGCAAGGCCAGGATGGCCGGCCCGTAGGTGCGCTGGCGCCAGGGGCCGATACCGGGCACCTTCAATAGGTCATCCAAATTCTGGGGTGGATGGCGGGCAATTTCCCATAAAGTAGCATTGGGCAGAATGACGTCCGATTCCACGCCGCGTTGCGCGGCCAGCTCTTTCCGCCAGACCCGCAGCGCCTGATACCGTTCCGCCACTTCCTCCGGCGGGCGCTCATTTTCCGGCAACACGGGCACGGGCAACGGCCCGGCCCGTAGCGCGCGCAGGATTCCCTGACCGAAGTGGCGGACCTGAGGAGCCGTCAGCCCGGCCGCCATCAAACCTTGCGAGGTGCGCGGTTGAACCCGCGCCAGTGTCACTAAGAGCCCATCGCTGACCACTTTGAAAGCAGGCCGGTCCAGCCGCTCAGCCGTTGCCTCGCGCCAGCAATGAAGGCGGTAGAGGAAGGCCTGCTCCGTGGCACTCAGATCATAGACGCCCTTGATGCGCCAGAAAGTGCTCGCCTGATCATTGAGCACTGGGCGCGGAACGTGGCAGACCAGATAGGCGAAGATCTCCTGCGCCTCTTCCCAACGGCCTTTTTCTGCCAATTCCCGGCGTTGTAGCGCGCTCAGGGAAAGCAAATAGCGGGTGTCCATCGCGGCATACGCCAGCGCTTCTGGCGCTAAGGGACGCCGGCCCCAATCGTAACGTTGATAACGTTTGTTGGGCGAGACCCCAAACCGTTCCGTCAGAATGTCGCCCAATCCCACCCGGGGCCAGCCCAGAATCCGCGCCGACCACATAGTATCAAAAATATTTTTGAAACAGAACCCATAGTCCCGCTGGAGCACACTCAAGTCGTAATCCATCGCATGGAAGACCTTTTCCACCTCCGGCGCAGCAAAAAGCGGCATCAGCGGTTGAAGATCGTGCAGAGCTAACGGATCCACCACCCAATCCTCACCCGGCACCGAAAACTGGATCAGGCAGACCCGTTCGCGGTAAGCGTGCAAGCTGTTGGATTCGGTATCCACCGCCACCTGAGGTTGCTGCAACAAACGTTGAACCAGGTCATGGAGCCGTTCGGGCGTCTCCACGACCTGGGGCCATTGTGGAGGGGTCGAAGCGTCGTCTATCAGTGTCATGGTGGCCTCATTATCTCTTTTCATGGGAGTTTGTCAAACCCTCTCCAAGAAAATAGTCTCCCCACCGGGGGGGTGAGTCGCCCCAGAGTCAATTTCGTTCCGGCACTGCTAAAAATTACGGGATTTCGCAAGCCAAATTACGTAGTTTTACGGATAGACACGGAGCCCCAAATACGCTATGTTTATATATGTGTGGAAAGACGGACATTGGTTATAACGTGTCCCGGTCTGGTCATGAGGGGTTCGCTTAAAAATTCATCCAGTAAAGAGGAATCATATGGAATCCTATGAACCTGTTGATCAGTTGTTACTGCAGGTCCAGCGTACGCTGGACATCTCACCGGGCGTCATCACCCCAACCGGCGCCCAACGCTACGGTCACCCCATCTCCTACTTGCAGGAAGGTCGCTGCCGCTTAGAAAAGGTCAAAACCCTTTATGCCACCCAGGCAGAGCTGGAACACCAACAGCAACTCACGACCCGGGCGCTGGAAACGGCGTGGGAAGAGGCCGAGGCCTGCTATCTGGTGCACCGCCAGCTGGCCCGCCAGGCCTTCACCAGGGACTTCCCGCGTCAGCGCGCCCTGGGGTTAGACCGCCTGCCACGGCAGGACTTGGCAGGCTGGCTGGAACAGGCCATGCTCTTCTACGCGCGCCTGCGGGAGGACGCTGAAGGGCAGCTGGCCCTGGCCCGCTTGAACCTCTCGCTGTTCCACCTGGAAGAGGGTGAAGCGCTGGTGCAGCGAGCCGCTGAGTTGTACAAAGCACAAAAACGTGAGGAGCAAAAAGCCTGGCAGATTGCGCACGAATTGGAGACGGAACTGAATGCGCTGAGCAGCTGGTTAGGAGAGCGCCAGCGGGCCACCTATGCCGAGCTCTCGCGAGCGCCGGTAAAGGCAGAACCGGCCATGGCCGGCCCCCTTACCTGAGTCAGGGCCGTTTTTAGAAGACCGGGGATCCATAAGGACCCCCGGTCTTTTTTATCCTTGCCGGCCGTTTTTTGTGCCAACGGGGCCGGTCCACTTTTTACAAAATCACTGTACAATCAGGGACTAAGGGCGACAACGCCGGCACGTTGATATCACGCCGCGTGTGCTGGCAGCCGTCCGTGATTCCCGGCCGTTTATGAGGTCATAGTGAGACGTTGGTTATGGATAGAGTTGCTTGGTATCCTGTGTTGCATTTGTGCGGCCCTGTCTCCCCTCATGCCTGGGCCGGTCTCCCCGACGGCCAGGCCCGTCCCGACTCCCCGGCCGCCCTTCCCAACGCCAGCCCCCCCTACCCCAACGCCGGCACCGACCAGCACGCCGCTGCCCGGCCCCGGCCTGGATCCTGCCGCAGTGCGTTTCTTCCCCCAGCCACTCACGGCCGGGGACACGGCCAGCATAGACGTGCTCCCACGCCTGCCTGACGGTGTCACCGGACCGTTCACGCTGACTGTGACCCTGCCCAACGCCACTCCCTTGACCACCACCGTCGTCCCGCAAGGGCTGGACGGCGCCCCCCGCGCGCGTTTCTACTGGGAGTGGGCCACGGCCGGCCTCACCGGCACCCAATGGCTGACGTTCACCCTCCTCGTGCCACCGGAAGTCCCTGATCCCAATCCGGCGGATAACAGTCTCGGCCTTGCGATAACGCTCCGCCCGCCGGAGACGCTGGTACCGCCGGAGCCGTTGACCCGTTGGGCGGTCACGGAAACCACCGGCATCCGCCTGCACTACCTCACCCATACCGCAGCGGAACGGGATCTGCCCCAGCTGGTCGCCGAAGCCCAGGCCGCTTACCGCACCATCACCACCCAGCTGGGCGAATCTCCCTACCCTACCCACGTCTATCTACTGGATCGGGTCATCGGTCAGGGCGGCTACGCCTCGGAGGACTGGATCGCCGTCACCTATACAGACCGGCAGTACGCGCCCGCCACCCTGCCGATGCTGTTACGCCACGAACTGGTCCACCGTCTGGACACCAGTATCGGCTGTCAGAGCGCGCCCCCCTTGCTGCGCGAGGGACTGGCCGTCTATGTACCGGGCGGCCATTACCGGCCGGAGCCGATCCCCCAGGAAGCCGCCATCCTGCTCGCCACCGACCGCTACATTCCTCTTTCCGAGCTGGCAGTCGGGTTCTACGCCCACCAGCACGAGACCGGCTACCTGGAAGCGGGCGCGCTGGTCGCCTACGTGGTGGACCAATACGGCTGGGACCAGGTGCGCACACTTTGCCAGGCGACGACCCAAGCCACCGGCGGCGAACGCGAACAATTAGAGGCCGGCGTTCAGGCTTTGGGCGCTGCCGACCTGGCGGATTTTGAGCAGGCGTGGCTGACCTGGCTGCGCACGGTCCAGACGACACCGCAGGAGCGCGCCGTCCTGGACCTGGAGCTACGGCTCATGGACACCATGCGGCTCTATCAGGCACGTTACGACCCGGTAGCCCACTTCCTCTCCGGCATCCTGTTTGACCCCCAGGTCGGAGCGGAGCGGGGAATCACCGCCGACTTTGTGCGGCGGCCCCGCGAGCCGGAGGCGCTGGCGCTGGAGATGCTCCTACAGCAAGCTGGGGAGCTGCTTGTGCAAAACGATCCCACCACCGCTGCCACCGTGTTGGACGCCGTGGAAGACGCGCTGGCCCACGGCTTCCCGGAAACCGGGCTGACCGCCGACTTCCGCGCCATCAGCCAGGCTGCCCTCGCCGCCGGCTACGAGCCCTACCGGTTGATCTGCGATCAGCCGGCCCGGCGCTGCCAGGTGGCGGCCTTGGAGCGGGACCGGTGGCCCACGCCGCACCTGCTCACGGCCAACCAGGACAACGGTCGCTGGAGCATACAACCATGAGCGGAGGAGTGCCCTATGATCGTCGGTCTCTGCACGGTTGACCTGTACCTGCCCGGCGTCGCCTCGTTGAAGGCCAAGCGCAGCGTGCTCAAGCCCCTGCTGGCCCAACTGCGCCAGCGGTTTGAAGTGGCCGCCGCCGAGGTGGATTACCAGGATGTCTGGCAGTCGGCGCGCATCGCCATAGCCGCCGTCGCCAACGACGCCGGCCATCTCTACGCAGTCCTGGAACACGCCGTTCATTGGATTGAGGATAATTACCGGGCTTTGGAGGTCGTCAAGTGGGAAGTAGAGCTCCGCTGACCCATACGCGGCTTTCCGGCCACTGGCTTCTTGCCATTCTCACTCACCTGAGTACAATAGCCCCACGATGAGTGTGGTTGATGAGATCAAAGAGCGGTTGGACATAGCGGAAGTCATTGGCCGCTATGTGCACCTGCAAAAGGCCGGGCGCAACCTCAAGGGGCTCTGCCCCTTCCACAGCGAGAAAACCCCGTCATTCTTCGTCTTTCCAGAGGGGCAAGGCTGGCACTGTTTCGGCTGCAACCGGGGCGGCGACCTCTTCACCTTCGTCATGGAACGGGAAGGCTGGGATTTCCGCACGACGTTAGAGGAGCTGGCCCGGCAGGCCGGCGTGGAGCTGCGCCCCCGCACGCCCACCGAGGTGCAGGCCGCCGCCGAGGGTGACCGGCTGCGCGCTGCGCTGGAGGCCGCCGCCGGCTATTACCACACGCTCCTGTTGACCGCGCCCCAGGCCGCTTTTGCCCGTGATTACCTGAAGCGGCGTGGGTTTGTCCCTGAAACGATCACCCATTTTCAGCTGGGTTACAGCCTCTCGTCGTGGGACGCGCTGCGGACGGAACTCTTCGGCCAGGGCTTCACCGTGGAGGAAATGGTAAAAGCCGGGCTGTTGGTAGAAAAGGAGGGCGGCGGCACCTACGACCGTTTCCGCAACCGGCTGATGATCCCGATCTACGACCGGCAGGGACGGATAGTCGCCTTTGGCAGCCGGGCCCTGGCCCCCGAAGACCAGCCGAAGTACATGAACTCGCCACAGACGCCGCTCTTTGACAAAAGCCGCGTCCTCTTCGGCCTGCACCACGCCACCCAGGCCATCCGCCAGGCCGACATGGCCGTCATCGTGGAAGGCTACATGGACGTGATGATCGCCCACCAGGCCGGCTACGCCAACGTCGTCGCCCCCATGGGAACGGCGCTGACCGAGGCGCACCTGAAGCAGCTCCAGCGGCTGACCCATCGCTTCATCCTGGCCTTAGACCCCGACGCCGCCGGCATAGAGGCGACGCTCCGCGGCCTGGACGTGGCACGGGAGACACTGGACCGCCAGTGGGAGGCCATCTTTGATCCGCGCGGGCTGGTCGGCTACGAAGGGCGGCTACAGGCCGACATCCGCGTGCTCAGTCTGCCCGACGGCCTGGATCCCGATGAACTGATCCTGCAAGCTCCGGCCCGGTGGGAACAGCTGATCGGCGCTTCCCAACCGGTGATCCGCTTTTACTTTCAGCAATTGCTACAACGGGAGAACCCCCAGGAGCCGAAAGGCAAAGCGCGGATCGTGGATGCGCTGTTGCCGCTGCTGCGCGACATCGCCGATGGCGTGGAGCGCGAGGCTTACGCTCAGGAGATCGCGTTACGATTGGGACTGGACGCCCGCACGTTGTTGGATCGGCTGCGGGCCCGCGATCGGGCCGAGGCCGTGCGGCGCGAAGCGGCGGTCGCGGCTCCCGGCCGCCAGGCTCACACTGCCGACCTGGAAAGCTACGCCTTGACGCTGCTCATGCGCTATTCCGACTTGCCGGCCCGCGCCGATGCCCGGCTGGCCGAGCTGGGACTGGAGCCGCTCCAGAGCAGCGATTTTTCGCCCACTTACCGGCTCATCTGGGAAGCCTGGCTGGAGGTCCTGCGCAACCCCGAAGCCGAATTGAGGTCACTCCTACCGCCGGACCTGCAACCACAGGCCCAACAATGGCTAAGCACGCCGCTTTCCGACCTGGGCATGGAGCAAGCCGAGCGCGAGCTGTTCCGCACAATATTGCGGCTGCGCGAACGGCAGTTGCGCGCCATGCTCCAGCAGCTCCAGGGGCTGGTCGCCGAAGCTCAGGCCGAGGGCGATCTCAAAGCCACCCGTTACGCCGCAACGCTCAAAGCGCTGCACCAAACGCTCAATCAGGTCCAGCAAGCGCTGGGCCGACGAAAATAATAGAGGAGACGCATGAGTAATCCCAAACGCACCCCGAAGCCCGCTCCGCCCCCCCAAGGCGAAGAGTGGGGTGAACCTACCGATGATATAGAAACGCCGCCACCGCCGCCGGCCGCCGGCAAAGGTCATCCTAAAGCCTCATCCCATGCCGACACGGATGAATTGTTGGAAGAACCGTGGACGTCGGAGGAAGAAGGGCCCTCGGCTGATGAATTGGATCAGATAGAAGAAGAACTGGCCGAGGAAGTGGGGGAACTGGTAGAAGATCCGGTGCGGATGTACCTGCGCGAAATCGGCCGGGTAGACCTGCTGGAGCCCTCCCAGGAGGTCTGGCTCTGCATCATCCGGGCTTCGGTCATTCACCTCAACACCTTACGGCAGCAAATTGGCCCACTCCAGGAAACCGAGAAAATCCAGGCCGCGTTGCTCCAGTGCTACAACGAAGCTCACGGCGCCTGGAAAGAGGAGTTGCGTGCCGCTCAAAAGGAGCAGCTGACTGCCCCTCCGGCTGCTAACTTCCTGGCCGAAATTGAACACCAGCAACAGGTCCTCATCTCCCCTAACCCGCCCGATCTCTATCGTTACATGGGGCCGAACCATTGGGGGGACGATCCCCAATGGCGGCCGGTCATCATCAAGCTGCTGGAAGCAGCCACCTACCTGTATTTGCTGCCGCCGCCGTTGTTGGCCTTTATTCGCCAGAAGACCGCCGATGGCTCCCGCTGGCCCACGGCCCGCCAGGTTGAAGCGCATTTTCCCGCCCCCGAAGAGATCCTGGCCTGGTGGCAACAGGTGGAGGTCCTGGCGGCCGAAGCGCAGCAGATGCTCGTCCGCGCCAACCTGCGCTTAGTGGTCAACATCGCCAAACGGTACGTCGGGCGTGGCGTCTCCTTCCTGGACCTGATCCAGGAGGGCAACATCGGCTTACTGCGCGCCGTGGAGAAGTTTGATTTCACGCGCGGCTACAAATTCTCCACCTACGCCACCTGGTGGATCCGGCAGGCGATCAGCCGGGCCATCGCCGATCAGGCGCGCACGATCCGCATCCCGGTCCACATGGTGGAGACCATCAATCGGCTGATGCGGGTGCAGCGCGAGCTGATGCAAGAGCTCGGCCGTGAGGCGACGTTAGACGAGATCGCGTTAGAGATGGACGTCATGGAGCCGGAGGATGTAAGCGCGATCCTGAAAATCCGCGCCACCGGCGCCCCCCTCCCGGCCCACCTGGAGCGCAAACTGCGCCGCGCCATGGCGAAAGTCCGCCGCATCATCAGCATCTCCCAGGAGCCGATGTCACTGGAATCCCCGGTCGGCACGGAGGAGAACAGCGAGCTCTCCGACTTCATTGAGGATGAAAACCTGCCCGGCCCGATGGACGCGGCCTCCATGCAGATGCTGCGTGACCAGTTACAGAGCATCCTCAGCGAGCTGGGCGAGCGCGAACGCGAGGTGCTGGAAATGCGCTTTGGCCTCAAAGACGGCCGCCCCCACACCCTGGAAGAGGTCGGCCAGGCCTTCAACGTGACCCGTGAGCGCATCCGCCAGATTGAATCCAAGGCGCTGCGCAAACTGCGCCATCCCGGCCGGAGCCGCAAGCTGCGGGATTTCCTGGAATAAGGGGCTGACCGGCTATGACCTTCATCCAGCTGGAATTTCAAACCCGCGCCAAAGTGGATTGGCTGGACATCACCGCCGAGGTGCAGCGGGTGGTGGCCCAGCAAGAGATCGCCAACGGCATCTGCTTCCTTTTCTGCCCGCACACCACGGCCGGGCTGACGCTCAACGAGAACTGGGATCCCGACGTGCGGCGCGACATCAGCCTGGTGTTGGACCGCTTAGCGCCGGAGTCGCTGGCCTACGCGCATGAGGAAGGCAACTCGCCAGGCCATGCCAAAGCGACGCTGGTCGGCAACGACCATTTCGTCTTCGTCCAAGGGGGCCGCTTGCAGTTGGGCACCTGGCAAGGGATTTACCTGGCCGAGTTTGACGGGCCGCGCCGCCGCCGGGTGTGGGTCCACGTGCTGGCGTCCGAAAGCTGAGCGCCCATGGCTGCCGGTAATATCGTCATCCTCAACGGCACTTCCAGTTCCGGCAAGACGACCCTGCTCAAGGCACTCCAGGGGGCGTTTGCCGAACCCTACCTGGACGCCGGGATTGACAAGTTTATCTGGATGCTCCCTAAGCGGTATCTGGACCGCCCGCTGTGGGACGACGTCCTCGGTCTGGCGACGCAAGCTGGCGCGGTGGGGCATCGCCTCTTTTCTGGGATGCACCAGGCCATCGCGGTCCTCTCCCGCTCCGGCAACCACGTCCTGGCCGATCACGTGCTGGTGGAACCGGCCTGGGTCCAGGAATGCGCGGCGTTGTTCAGCGAGCTGCCGGCCTATCTGATCGGGATCACCTGCCCGCTGACGGTCCTGGAACGGCGGGAATGCGACCGCCGCGACCGGACGTTGGGCCAGGCTCGCGCGCAGTTTGACCTCGTCCACGCGCACGGCCGGTACGATCTGACCGTGGATACCTCCTTGCTCAGCCCGGAGGAATGCGTGGCCCAGATCAAGGCGCGGGTGGAGAACGGCCCGCCGCCGGAGGCATTCCGGCAGCTCCGCCAGGAACAGATCCAATGAACCAGCCCCGCACCGCCATTGAGCCACGCCCGCTCCCCCCCCGCCTGGCTGCGCTGCTGCCCCGCGTCCAGAAGCCGGGGCGCTACGTCGGCGGCGAGTTCAACGCCATCTACAAAGCCTGGGATACCTGCGACGTCCGCGTCTGCCTGGCCTTCCCCGATCTCTATGACCTGGGAATGTCCAATTTCGCGCTCCAGCTGCTCTACGATATCCTCAACCGGCAGCCGGGCGTGCTGGCCGAGCGGACTTATCTCCCCGCGCCCGACATGATCGCCGCTTTGCGCGCCGCCGGGCTGCCGCTCTACGCGCTGGAGAGCTTCCGCCCCGTCGCCGCTTTTGACCTGCTGGCGGTCAGCTTAGCCTACGAGCAGCTCTACACCAACCTGCTGGAGCTGCTGGACCTGGCCGGGCTGCCGCTCCGCGCCGCTGCGCGCGACGAACGCTACCCCCTGGTCATCGCCGGCGGCCACGGGACCTTCAACCCGGAGCCGGTGGCCGATTTTGTGGATGCCTGCGTCATCGGCGAGGGCGAGGAGGTGATTGTAGAGCTCGCCGCCGCCCTGCGGGCGCTCAAAGGGCAACCGCGCGCCGCTCAATGGCGCGCCCTGGCGCAGATTCCGGGCCTTTACGTGCCGGGGCTCTACCGGCCGGCGCCGCCTGGAGCACCGTACCGGGTCACGCCGGTGGAGCCCACGGTCCCGCTCCCCATCCCCAAACGGGTGGTGAGCACGCTGCCGCCGACGCCTGTCCGCCAGCTGGTCCCCAACATTGAGATCGCCCACGACCGCGCTGTGATTGAGATTCAGCGGGGCTGCACACGCGGCTGCCGCTTCTGCCAGGCCGGGATCATCACCCGCCCCCTCCGCGAGCGCCCTGTAGACGAGATTGTAGAATCGGTGGCCCAGATTGTCGCCGCTACCGGCTACGAGGAGGTGGCGCTGCTCTCGCTTTCCTCCGCCGACTACTCGCAGATCGGGCCGTTGCTCACCGCGCTCCAGGCGCGCTTTGGCGACCAGCATCTTGCCATTTCGCTGCCCAGCCTGCGGGTAGACGCCTTCTCCGTGGAACTGGCTGAGCGGACCAGCGGTGGGCGGCGCACCGGGTTCACCTTCGCCCCAGAGGCCGGCAGCGATATGCTGCGCGCCCGCATCAACAAAGAGATCACCACCGCTAACCTGCTGGAGGTCGCCGAGGCCGTCTTCAGCCGGGGCTGGCGCACCCTGAAGCTCTACTTCATGATCGGCCTGCCCGGTGAGACCGACGACGACATCACCGCTATCGGCGAACTGGCCCGGCAGGTGCTCCGCCTGGGCGAGCGTTTTCACGGCCGGCGGGCGAACGTCCATCTCAGCGTCAACACCTTCATCCCCAAGCCGCACACCGTCTTCCAGTGGGAACCGCTGGTGGAGGCCGAGACGCTCACGCGCCGGCAAGTGCTCCTGCGCGAAAGCTGTCGCGGACGCGGGCTGGAGCTGGCCTGGAATGATTACCGCGAGACCATCCTGGAGGCGCTCCTTTCGCGGGGGGATCGCGCGCTGGGCCCGACGGTAGAGCGCGCCTGGCAGCTGGGCGCTCGCTTTGACGCCTGGGCTGAATGGCGCAATCTGGCCGCCTGGGAGCAGGCCTTCGCCGAGACCGGCGTGGATTTAGACGCTTACCTCTATCGCCGCCGCGACCCGGCCGAACCGCTGCCCTGGGATCACTTGCAGAGCGGCGTGGAAAAGCGCGCCCTGTTGCGCGATCTGCGCCGCAGCGCCGAAGGGCAGTTTCTGGCCGATTGCCGCGCGCAATGTCATGCCTGCGGCATCCTTAGCGCCTACCCGGCAGCCTGGAGCGTGGAGTGGAAATGTCCGCCGCCGAAATGAAGCCACGAATCAGCGAATCAACGAGTCAACAAGTCAACGAATCGGCGAGTCAGCCGTCAACGGTCGGCGAGCAGACCCTTTCCCCTTCTTCCCCTCTGCCCCTCTCCTCATCTCCCGCGCCCTCCTACCGCTTACGCCTGACCTTCGCCACTGCCGGGCCGCTGGCCTATGTCTCAGTGCTGGACCTGGGCCGCATCTGGGAACGGAGCCTGCGCCGGGCCGCTGTGCCGCTCAAGTACAGCCAGGGCTTCAACCCCCGGCCCCGCCTGCAATTTGCCGCCCCCTTGCCCACCGGCTGCGAGGGAGAAGCGGAATGGCTGGACCTCTGGCTGGTGGAGCCGTGGGAGCCGGCGCGCCTGCTCGCCGCGCTCCAGGGGCAGACGCCGGTGGGCCTGACCCCGTTGTCTGCTGAGCCGGTTCCCGAATCCGCGCCGGCATTGGAGACGCAGATCGTCGCCGCCGAATACCGGCTTGAGCTCTACGAAGTAGAACCGGCTGCCGTCCAATCCACAGTGGAGGCAGTGCTGGCAGCGCCCACCTTGCCCCGCGAGCGGCGCGGCAAGCCCTACGACCTGCGCCCGTTGATTGAAGCGCTCAGCGTTGAGCCATCAGCCGTTGCCCTTCCGCCTTCATCCTTCCGCCTTCATCCTTCTTCAAGCCCTGTGGTCTTGCTGGCCCGGTTAACCGCCCGCCCCGGCGCGACCGGCCGCCCCGATGAATTGCTGGCCGCGCTCGGCTATGCCGACGTTCCCCGGCGCTGCACCCGCGTCCGCCTGCTCCTGAGCCACGCGACCTGACTTTCAACTTTTGGCCTATGGACCAGATCATTGCCCACTCCTGTGAAACCATGCCCGAACTGGCCGACGGCGTGGTGGCGCTGACCGTCACCTCGCCGCCCTACTGGAACGCGATTGACTACGACCGTCACGCCGTGGACAAAACGCAGAACTACCGCACTCGCGCATACGCCGCCGGGTACACCGATTACGCCGCCTACCTGGATTGGTTAGAGCGCGTCTTTACGGAAGTCCGGCGGGTCACCAAACCCGGCGGTTTCTGCGCCATCGTCATCGGCACCGTGCTGCTGGAGGGACGCCACTACCCCGTCCCCTTTGATGTGACCGCGCGCCTGGCCCAAAGCGGTTGGGAGTTCCACCAGGACATTATCTGGCACAAATGCACCGCCGGCGTCAAACGGGCCGGCGTCACCATTCAGAAACCCTATCCGGGGTACTATTACCCTAACATCATGACCGAATACATCCTGGTCTTCCGCAAGCCCGGCCCGCCCATCTACCGCGACCGGACGCCGGAAGCGAAGGCGGCGGCGGCATATCCTATCAACCGGCTCTTCACCTTAGACCTGGCGAACAACGTCTGGCACATCGCGCCCGTGCCCCCAGACATCTTAGACCACCCCTGTCCTTTCCCGGAGGAGATCCCCTACCGGCTCATCACGCTCTACTCCTACCCTGGCGAGCTGGTGCTTGATCCCTTTGTCGGCTCCGGGCAGACGCCGAAGGTCGCTCAGGCCCTGGGACGCCACTACGTCGGCTACGAGACCATCGCCCGCTACGTGGCGCTGGCCGAACAACGGCTGCACGAACCCCTGGCGTTGCGCCCGCAACAGCTCGTCGCCCGCTTTGAGAAGGTCGGCCTGGAGGAGCCGGCAGGGGAGAAGCGGGAGCGGGAGACGGGAGACGTGAAATGTGAAGCGTCAAACGTGAAACGTGAGGCGTGAAGCGTGAGACGTGAAGCGTCAAACGTCGAACGTGATGAAGCGATGCCTCCAACAGGAGCCGCTCACTGCTCACTGCTCACTGCTGACTGCTGACTGCTTATGGACCGTACCGCCATTCTGAACCGCTATCCCTGGCTGGCGCCGCACCGCCGCCCGGAACTGGTGGTGCTGGGCGATGATCTGGACGCGGCGCTCAGCGCGGCGCTCTATCTGCACACGCACCCCACCGCCCGCGTGGTGGGCATCTACCACCAGTACGAGCGCATCTATTACCCCGCCCGGCTGCAATGGGAACAGGTGCTCGGCGCTGTCTGGCTGGATTTGGACATCTACCACCCCGCCTGTCGCTCGCTCGGCCATCACATCCTCCGGCTGACTCCGGCGGATACACTGCCAGGATTTCGCAACAGCTGCAATCTCAACGACCTGGCAGGCAAATCGCTGGCGACCTTCCGCGAAAAATATCCCCTGGGCACCGTCCATTTCCTGCTGTGGCTCTACGAGCTGCCCCTGCCGGAGCAGCCCGACGCCGACCTGCTGCTCTGGCTGGCCGATTCCACCTACCTCAACGGGCAATCGCACCGCTTCCGTGAAAATGTGGGGCGCTGGCTGCAAATTTTCCCGCTCCCCTGGCTGCTGGCCGGCTTTGAGCGGGAGATTGACACCCTGGCCTTTGAGCAGCGGATGCAGCAATTCCAGCAACAGGTCATGGAGCCGGCCGGCTTTGCGCGGGGCCATGGACAGGCGCGCTCGCGCCACTTAGGGCTTTCCGGCTACCAGTGCCAGCCGCCGGAGACGCCCGACGGCACAGCGGTCGCCGCGCACCTCCTGCGCCTGCTGGCGTTCGTCGCCGCGCAGACCGGTTGGACTTGCACGCCGCGTCAGCTCGCCGCGCTGAGCGGCCCCCTGCGCACCCAGACCGGCCAGCGGCAGCAGGTGGCGGTCCACGAAGTCGCCCAGGAAGGACTGGCCGCTTTCCTGGCCCGGCGCGGGGTCTTTTCGTATGTGTTTCAGAGTGCAAGCACGATGAATTACACCCATGGTGTATAAACCCAGGTTGCTATCTGGCGTTGGTAAAGGGCATGTGCCCTTGCTTACCGCTGCCGCGCCGATCTCGCTCCCAAAGTCACTACGCGCCGAGTTGCTGGCCCACTTCAGCCGCCAGGGACGTTTTGCCCAGCTCAGGAAAGAGGACCTTGCCCCTTACATTGCCGCTCACCCGGAAGTCCGCGATCGGTTACAGCGTCTCAATACCCTGTTGCGTCCGGCCGATTTACACTTTGGCTACCGTGTGTTTGACGAAATTGTGGCCTACCTGGTTGCGGCGACCGACAACGGCCTGTATGAAAACAGCGAGGAAGCTATGGATGCAGCAGTGTTGATGAAAATCCTTCCTAAATTCCACGGCTCGCGCGCACAACTACTGGAACCGTTATATGATGTCCTGGCCTGGTGTCTCAACCCTGACGCTCCTGACCAGGCCACTATCAACCAGCGTCGCCAGAACCAGACCGATTCCGCTAATGGCGTGGCCAGAACAAAGGGGTTAGAAACACTGGCCTTCTTTTACCCACGAACGGCAAGGCGGGTGCTGCGGCTGCTCACGGCGCTCTATACCACCGGCTTTGCAGCGTTTAGCTGAAATGCCCGACGAACGAACAATGAACTTAAGGAGGGAATCTTATGCCTAAATCAACCTGGGGGCTTGCCGCTGCTATCCTGATGCTCCTGACCCTTGCCTGTAACTTCTTCACCCCACAGTCTGTTTGCACCCCGCCCGCCTGCCGCGCTGACGAGGTCTACTTTTGTCCCGGCGACTGTCCCGGCGGCTGCGGCACGACCTGCGCCACGCCCACCCCTGGCGAGACAACGCTGCCGCCCCAGTGCACCCCGCCCGCCTGCCGCGCCGACGAGGTCTACTTCTGCCCCGGCGACTGTCCCGGCGGCTGCGGCACAACCTGCGCTACCCCCACGCCTTTGTCCCCACAGGAGTCCCCCCCGGTCGTTTACACGCACAGCGGTAATCTCTGGCTGGTGGAGGGGACGCTCCCGCCCCGCCCGCTGACCAACGGCGGCGGCGACAGCGAACCGCGCTTCTCGCCCAACGGCCGCTGGGTGCTCTTCCGGCGCGAGCTGCCGCCTGGCCCGGCCGATCTCCCACGCTTTGAACTCTACGTGGTGGGAATAGATGGGAGCGGTGAACGGCGGCTCGTCGGACCGGAGCAGCTGCCGGGCGAACTGGGCCAGCCAGCCGGGGCCGAGCAGCAATTCGAGCTGGACCGGCTGCCGCTCCAGGTCGCCTGGCTGCCGGATAACAGCGGTGTGGCCTTCAACACGCGGGTGGATTACGGCGTCGGCCTCTCCCTCAAAAATGACCTCTGGGTCGTAGACCTGACCACCGGCGCGCTGGCGCAACGGTTGCCTGATGGGCAGGGCGGGACCTTCGCTTTCTCCCCCAACGGGTTCTGGTTAGCGCTCAGCACCTCCAAAGAGGTGGCCATGCTGCGAGCCGATGGGACGGACCGCCGGACGCTCGTCACCTTCCCGGCGGTCAACACGGCCAGTGAATACGCCTACGTCCCGCTGCCGGTCTGGGCACCGGACAGCAGCTACGCGCTTGTCGGCATCTCCTCCCAGGACCCATTTGGGCAGTCACCCAGCGGGACACTCTGGCGGCTGCCGGTGAGCGGAGAAGCGGTGCAGCTCACCACGTTGTCGGGCATGTTCCTCTTCAACACCATGGAGGACTCGCTCTGGTCGCCGGATCGCACCCAGCTGGCTTACGAGGATAATGGGACGCTCTTCATCGCCGGGTGGGACGGCAGCACGCCGCGGGCTTACGTCTCCGGCAACGCGCGCTTCATTGGCTGGGCACCGGGGCACAGCCGGTTCGCCTTCTGGCAGACTGAACCGACCGAGGTCTGGATCGGGGAACCCGGTCAGGTTCCGCAGCGTGTCACCTCGCCAACCGGTCCGGCGGCCATCGCTGACCTCCGGTGGGTGGATGAAAACACCTACGTTTACGTCACCGGTGAACCAGAGGCATATACGCTCGGAATAGGAACGGTGGGTGGGTTAGCTCGTGACATAGCGATCTCCAATAGCAAATTCGTCAGCCTGGACGTGCGGCCCTGAGCCTCCAGCCGGTCAGCGGTATCCACGTTAACCTCGTAGGGCTGTAGTGGCGCCTTCAAACGTTCCCCTGGCGCTGAAGCCGCCACTACCAACCCGATTCTGAGTAAGTTACATTTTTACTTAACTCAAGTTACTACCTGCGTAATCAGCAGACCACAGACGACGGACCACCGACCGTTAAAAAGTGGTAGTCGGTGGTCCGTGGTCAAAGAGAACATGCCCCTTATCAACCGGACAGGGAGCAACCTGGTTATTTCAGGAAAACGCCAGGGCGTTAACCTCTTCAAGTTCAAGCGGGAATTGTTGCCCCTTGAACTGGCTCTGGTAGAGGTGATGGTAGAACCCGCCCTTCGCCAGCAAACTCTCGTGCGTGCCGCGCTCAATGATCTCCCCGTCCCGGATGACCATCACACAGTCAGCGTTGCGGATGGTGCTCAGCCGGTGGGCGATGACAAAGCTGGTGCGCCCCTCCATCAAACGCCACAGGGCCTCCTGCAAATGCTTCTCTGTGCGAGTATCCACGTTGCTCGTCGCCTCGTCCAGGATGAGAATATCCGGGTCGGCCAGGACCGCGCGCGCAATGGCGATCAGTTGCCGTTGCCCCTGACTCAGGTTGCTGCCCCGCTCGGAAAGTTCGGTCTGATAACCGTGCGGCAAGTGGCGGATGAAAGCATCCGCGTTGGCCAGCGTCGCCGCCGCGACCACCTCCTCATCAGCGGCCTCGCGCCGCCCATAACGGATGTTCTCCATTACGGTGGTGGCAAAAAGGAAATTGTCCTGCAACACCAGCCCCAACTTGCGCCGCAGGTCATCTTTCTTAAACCTCCGCAGGTCTATGCCATCAATCCGAATCGCGCCCGCATCCACATCATAGAAGCGCATGAGCAGATTGATGACCGTGGTCTTGCCGGCACCGGTCGGGCCGACCAGAGCGATGGTCTGGCCGGGTTCGGCGTAAAGATTGATCCGCTTGAGGACTGGCACATCCGGCTCGTAGCCAAAGGTGACTCCCTCAAAAGTGACCTTCCCCTTAATCTGGGCCAGCGGGAGGGCCTCCGGCGCATCCAGTTCTGGGACCTCATCTAAAATTTCAAAGACCCGCTCGGCGCCGGCCAGCGCGGATTGGATGGTATTGAAGAGTTGGGCGATCTGGTTAAGGGGGCGCGCGAAGTTCCGGGCGTAGTTCACAAACGTGGCAATCGTGCCGACCGTCGCTAATCCCCGCACAGCCAGCCAGCCTCCCGCGCCCGCCACTAACGCCAGCCCACTGTTGTTCACCAGGTTCATCAACGGCCCCATGAAGCCGGTAAGCGTATCGGCCCGGGTCGCCGCCTGTTGCAAATGGCGGTTGGCATCGCTGAAGGCGGCCACGGCCATGGCCTCACGCCCATAGGCTTTGACCGTCCGCTGCCCGGTGATGGTCTCTTCAATGATGCCGTTCAACACTCCCAGGTGCTTTTGCTGATCCCGGTACCCCTGGCGCGTGCGGGTCGCAATCGCCCGCGTCAACACCACCGTCAACGGCGCGACCAGCAACGTGACCAATGCCAGCGGCACATTGATCGCCAGCATCATCCCAACCACGCCTACCAGCCCCACCAGGCTGGCCACCAGCTGAGTGACGCCGGTGCTTAACGTCGTGTTGATATTCTCCACATCGTTGGTCAGCCGGCTCATCAAATCACCGTGGGCATGTTGGTCAAAAAAGCGCAGGGAGAGGGTCTGCAATTTGACGAAGAGCTCGTTGCGCAGATCGCGCACGGCGCGCTGGGCAATCCCCGCCATGAGATAAGTTTGCAGCCAGGTCGCCGCGGCCGAGAGCAAATGGACTGCCACCAGCATGAACGCCAGCCGGGCCAGCCCAACCAGGTCACCGTGAACAATGTATTGGTCCAGCGCCCGGCCCAGGAGGTAAGGGCCCAACAGATCCAGGCCCGCCCCCAGGAGCACCAGCAAAAACGCACTTCCCAGGGCCCAGCGCTGGGGAGCCAGATAACGCGCCAATCGCTTGAACGTCACGCTGGCATTTTTGGGCTTGGGCGCTTCCCGCAACATGGCCATAGGGGGCCCGCCACCCGGGCGGAAGTCAGGAGCCGGTCGGGGACGGGATTCGGTCATAGCACACCTCCATTCCCCAGCTGTGAGTCGTAGATGTCGCGGTAGATAGGGCTGGTAGCCAGCAGCTCGCGGTGCGTCCCCTCAGCCACAATCCGCCCCCCATCCAGCACCAGGATCTTATCCGCGTTCAGCACTGTACTGATCCGCTGGGCAATGACCAAAGTGGTGCGGTTTTGCCTCAACGCCTGCAATGCCGTCTGGATCTGGGCTTCCGTCTCCACATCCACCGCGCTGGTACTGTCGTCCAGGATCAAAACCGCCGGCTCCAGCAGGAGCGCCCGCGCAATCGCCAGCCGCTGCTTCTGTCCCCCGGAGAGATTGACGCCCCGCTGTCCCACCTCAGTCTCGTAGCCGGCCGGGAAGCTCATAATAAACTCATGGGCCTGCGCCGCTTTGGCCGCGGCCACCACCTCTTCATCGGTGGCCGTGGGCCGCCCATAACGGATGTTGTCACGGATCGTGCCACTGAACAGGACTGTCTCCTGGAGCGCAATGCCCACGTTACGCCGCAGCGTTTCCTGGGCGAGCTCGCGCACATCTACCCCATCCAGCGTCACGCGCCCCCCCTGCACGTCGTAAAAACGCGGAATCAACTGCACCAGGGTGGATTTGCCCGCCCCCGTGGTGCCCAACAAAGCCACCGTCTGTCCCGGCTCGGCCACAAAGCTGACTTCCTTAAGGACCGGCGTGCTGTTATCGTAGCTAAAGGTCACCGCTTCAAAGGCCACCCGCCCCTGCAAGACCGGCTCGTGCCGCGCCGCGGGACTCTCTTGTACCGCCGGCACGCTGCTCAACACTTCCTGGATGCGGGCCGCCGACGCGGTAGCCCGCGCTAACTGGATCACCAACATGCTTACCATCATCAACGAAAAGAGAGTGGTCAACAGATAATTGACAAAGGCAATGATCTGCCCCAGCTGCATCGTGCCCTGCACCACCTGCACACCGCCGAACCAGATGACGCCCACCACGCCCAGATTCATGGTCAGCTGCATAAAGGGCAACGTCAGCGCGCTCACCCGCGCCACGTTGATAGATTGGTCGGTGAGCGCTTCATTGGCCGCCCTGAAGCGCTGGATTTCGTACCTGGCCTGCGCAAACGCTTTGACCACCCGCATCCCGGCCAGATTTTCCTGCATCACCTCGTTGAGAGCGTCCAGCTTTTGCTGGACCTGGGTGTAGAGGGGCGTGGCCCGGTTGATGAACCAGATAACCACCAGCAATTCCACCGGCAACAGCACCAGGGGCAGAAAAGCCAGTTGGGGGCTGGTGACAATCGCCATCACCAGGCTGCCCACCAGCAAAAGCGGCGCCCGGATCAGGATACGCAACAGCGTTTGCACAGCCTGCTGTACCTGCGTCACGTCGTTGGTCAGACGGGTGATCAGCTGGCCGGTCTCCAGCGCATCCAGGTTAGCGAACGAGAGCGATTGCACCTGGCGGAAGAGAGCCTCCCGTAGATCAGCGCCGAATGCCTGGACGGCCTTCACCGCGAAAAAGCCATTGCTCATGCCGCCGCAGGCCCCGATCACTGCCAGCCCGATCATCAGCGCGCCGGTTTGGAGCACCAACGGCAGGTTCAACGTTGCAATGCCCTCATCCACGATACGCTCAATCATGCGGGGCTGCAACAGGTCCATGGCCACTTCCACACACATCAACAAAGGGGCCAACAAAGCCCAGCGCCAGTAGGGGCGCAAAAACTTCATTAACTTAAGTGCCGACTGCATAAAAGTATTGATCTCCTCTGAAAATAACGCTTTGCTTGTAGTCAGGCGCTTTAGCGCCGTCCAACGCGCTGAAGCGCGTTACTACGAGCCAATTTTCATCCCACGGCTGGTGAACGCCAGTTCATGGGGAATTCCTCTGAAAATAACGCTCTGAGTTTGTAAAGAGAGGTGCTTTAGCACCATCTGAACCGCGCTGAAGCGCGACACTACCGCTTATTGCTCCTCATGCTGCAACGCTGTCTCAGCCGCAACCCCCTGGTTCACACGGAGCAGGTTGTCACGGACCCGGGCCAGAAAATCGGCCAGTTGCGCCTGCTCTTGCGGGGTGAAGCCGGCCAGGAGCTCGGTCCCCACCTGGCGCTCGCGCTCACAAACAGCCGTGCGGATGGCACGTCCGGCCGCCGTCAGGTAGACACGCAAATAACGCTGGTCGGTGGGATCCGGCCGGCGCTCCACGAAACCGGCCTGCTCCAGCCGCTGGAGCATCCGGGTCATGGTAGCCGGCCGGATATGCAACCGGGCAGCCAGATCAGAGGGCGTGCCGCCTTCTGTCTCCCACAGCAGGTGCAACAACGGCGGCTGCCCGCGATACAGGCCGATCTCTTCCATCAGAGCATGCAACCGGATGAAGTGCTGACGCCCTACCTGAATCAATAAGCGATTAACCCCCTCTGGCGCTCCCGATCCCGCCATAGCAGCCTCCTTACAAGCTCCGAGCATTTAGCCGGCTAATAATTAGCCGGCTAAATTATATCCAGTCGCCCCGGCTTGTCAAGCCAGCCCGCTGAAAAAGCGCGGGCAAAGTTCGTCATCAGCTGTTTGAGTACCCCCTGAAATTCTCAGCATTTACTCAGCATTTGCTAAGGAGAAACTCAGCTTGGTGCTTACAATAGTAAAAAACAGGTATGTATTGAGGGATATTGAAGGATATTGAGGGATTAGGAAGATGCACATTCGTTGGGGACAAATACCGCACTGGCTCCATCAAAGCCTGCGCTGGAAAATCATCGCGATGGCGATCATTCCCACGGTACTGGTCCAGATTGCCGTAGGAGCAGTGGCCTTTATCGCCTATAACACCATCGTGGCCGATTTAATGATCAACCGCGACCGGGAATTAGCGCAGCTGGCCGCTCAGCAACTGGCGGCCAGCCTCACGACTGAGGGCGACCATCTCACCCGCCAGGGCTTTATCACCACGCTCTTCCAAAGCCTGGGGCCGGCTCAAGATGACGGAACCCCCACGCCGCCGCCTGAGATCGCCAGCCAACGAGACGCCAACAGTGGCCTGGTGATCCTGGATGCCAGCGGCCGGGTCGTAGAAACCAGGCCCGAGCGCCCGGAGCTCTATGGCCAGGATTGGTCTACCCGCGCCTATGTGCGCCAGGCCATAGACTCTCTTCAGCCCGTTTTTACCGACGTGGTGCCGGACGGTTTTCAAGGCGCAGGAGTGATCATCACAGTAATGCCTGTCACCGACTCCAGCGGTGCCTTGCAGGGTCTGGTCTTGAATCTGCTCTCGCTGAATTCCAACGGCGCGGAGGAATTTTACAGCAAGATCGCCCAAACCTTATGGCGCGCAGAGAACAGCAGCGCCTATCTGGTAGATGGTAACGGCCAGGTCATCTACCATACCGACCCGGCTTTCATTGGGCAGGACTTCACAACCCAGGCAGCAGTGCAAAAGGTGCTCGCCGGGCAACAAGGGGCCATGTCTACCACCGATCCCACCGGGCAGCCCGTGATCGCCAGTTTCGCGTCCGTCCCCAACACCTCCTGGGGCCTGATCGTAGAGGATGACTGGAATGCCATCACCCGCCCCATGCGCGGCTACCAGATCATCCTGGCGCTGTTGCTGGCCCTGGGAGTCCTGTCGCCAACCGCAGTAGTGGCGTTCGGGATGCAACGCATTGTGGCCCCCATTGAGACCTTAACGGCCGCCACCCGAGAAATCGCCAAAGGCGAATTTGCACAAACGATCACCGTCCATACCGGGGATGAAATTGAAGCGCTGGCTACCCAGTTCAACCGGATGGCAGCGCAGCTCCAGGAATCGTATGCCCATCTGGAACAACGGGTACAAGAACGTACCGCCCAATTAGCGGCCACCACGGCGCTGGCCGACCGGCTGGCAGAGCGGTACCGCCTGATTTCAGCGCTCACCTCCGATTATGTCTACCACATCACCTTGACCCCCACCGGTGATTTTGTGTTAGACTGGGCCACCGAGGCCTTTTCCCGCTTCACCGGCTATCCGCCGGAGGAACTGGCCCAGCGCGGCGGCTGGCTGGCCCTCATTTTGCCCGCAGACCTGCCGTTCTACCTGCAACGCCGCCGGGCCCTGGAAATCAGCCCCAAGACCTGGACGACACCGGATGTCTTTGAATACCGCATTCTGGCCCACGATGGCGAGATCCGCTGGCTGCGCGATTACTGGCAGCCGATATGGGACCCAGAGGAACAGCGGATCAGCTCCATCTTGGGAGCGGCGCAGGATGTCACCGAGCGCAAACGGGCGGAAGAGGCCCTCCGGCAAGCCACGGAACAGGCCCAGCGCTCCGCTGAGGCGGCCGAAGCCGCCAACCGGGCCAAGAGCATCTTCCTGGCCAATATGAGCCATGAGCTCCGCACACCGTTGAACGCCATTCTGGGCTATGTGCAGTTGATGGCCCGCGACCCCCAAACCACCCCGCAGCAACATGAGTATCTGGCCACCATCGGCCGCAGCGGGGAGCATCTCCTGGGCCTGATTAACGACGTGCTGACCATGTCCAAAATTGAGGCCGGGCGGGCAGGGGTGCAGGAACACGCTTTCAACCTGCATCGCCTGTTAGCCGGACTGGAAGAGATGTTCCGCCTCCGGGCCGCGGAGAAAAACCTGACCCTCATTCTGGATATCGCCATCGATGTACCCCGCCATATCCAGACTGACGAAGGCAAACTCCGCCAGATTTTAATGAACCTGCTCAGCAACGCGGTCAAATTTACCGAGGAAGGAGGGGTCACACTGCGCGCAGGAGTAATGAGGAATCCACCGGCCGCGCCCGAAGCGCCTCTCTGGTTGCGCTTTGAGGTAGAAGATACGGGGCCGGGTATCGCGCCGGAAGAGCGGCCCCTGCTCTTTGAGCCGTTTGCACAAACCAGCAGCGGGCAAAAATCCAAAGAAGGCACCGGCTTGGGACTGCCCATCAGCCACCAGTTTGTCACCCTCCTGGGCGGCGAATTCACGGTAGAGAGTGTGGTCGGGCAGGGCAGCCGGTTTGGGTTTGCAATCCCGGTTAAACCGGCCACGGCCGGGGCTGAGGAATCAGAGCTCCTTCCCGCGCACCGCCGCACGGTCGGGCTGGTCCCCGGCCAGCCGCTTTACCGGCTGCTGGTGGTAGAAGATCAGGTCACCAACCGGGAATTGCTGGTACGCTTGTTGACCAGCCTGGGGTTTGAAGTGCGCAGCGCCGCCAATGGGCAGGCCGGGGTGGAACAGTGGGAGCAGTGGCAACCGGACCTGGTCTGGATGGACATGCGCATGCCGGTGTTAGATGGCTACGAAGCCACCCGGCAGATCAAGGCCCGCGCTCAAACCCTGGCCCGCCGGGCCGTCGTGGTTGCCCTCACCGCCAGCGCCTTTGAGGAAGACCGGGCCGCCATCCTGGCCGCCGGCTGTGATGATTTCGTGCGCAAGCCCTTCCGGGAAGAAGAGATTTTCGGAGCCTTGACCCGCCATCTGGGAGTGCAATTTACTTACACAGAGGACGAGCCGGTGAAAGCCGGGCCGCCCCCAGCCGCGCTCCAGACAGCCCTGGCAGAGCTGCCGCGCGCCTGGATCACCAGGTTGCACCAGGCCACCCAACAGCTGGATGCGGAGCTGATGCAAAGCCTGATTGAACAAATCCAGGAGACTGCCCCTTCCCTGGCCGAAACGCTGGGGCAATGGTTCAAAGAATTTGATTACGAAAAAATCATGCAGTTAACCACGGTGATACTGCACACAGAGGAACAAGCATGAGCCCTACACCTTCCCCTTCCCTCCCGCCGGCACCCACCGCCGGCAACATTTTGGTCGTGGACGATACGCCGGCCAACCTGCGACTCTTAGTCAGCCTCTTGACCGAGCAAGGGTATAAGGTGCGACCGGCCTCCAGCGGCCCGCTGGCGCTGATGGGGGCCCAGGCCGCGCCCCCCGACCTGATCCTGCTGGACATCAGTATGCCCGACATGAACGGCTACCAGGTCTGCGAAGCTCTGAAAGCCGATCCGTGTACCCGCGACATCCCGATTATCTTTATCAGCGCGCTGGATCAGACAGAAGACAAAGTGCAGGCGTTCGTCCTGGGGGGTGTGGATTACATCACCAAACCCTTCCAGTTTGAAGAGGTCCTGGCGCGAGTGCGTACCCACCTGACTTTGCACCATCTGCAACGCCAGCTGGTCACCGCCAACCAGGAATTACAGGCCGCCAACCAGGAGCTGGCGGCTGCCAACCAGGCTTTAGCTCAGGCCAATGCCGAACTGGCAGCCAGCAACGCCGACCTGGACGCCTTCGCCCACACCGTAGCCCACGATCTCAAAAACCCGCTCACTACCATCATCGGGTTCAGCCGCCTGTTGGAGAGCCGGCTTTCCCATTTCTCACCCACGGCCCTGCAGGAAAACCTGCAACGGATCACCCAAACCGGCTACAAGATGCAGGAAATCATCCATGCCCTGCTACTTTTTGCCAGCGTGCGCCAGGAAGGCCAGCCGATAGAAGCCGGCCCCTGCCCTATGGGAACGATTGTCCAGGAAGCGTTACAGCGCTTTGAACTGCAAATCCAGGAGCAGCAAGCCGAGGTGATCACACCACCAGACTGGCCGGTCGCAACCGGCCAGCCGGCCTGGGTGGAAGAGGTATGGGCCAATTACATCAGCAACGCGCTGAAATACGGGGGGCATCCTCCGTGCGTTGAATTAGGCGCGACCGTGACCGGTACCGCCATCCGCTTCTGGGTGCGCGACAACGGCCCCGGCCTGACGCCAGAGGAACAGGCGCAGGTGTTCGCGCCCTTCACCCGGTTCCACCAGACAAAGGCCGACGGGCACGGCCTGGGGCTTTCCATCGTCCAGCGCATCGTGGAACGCCTGGGCGGCAGCGTGGGGGTGGAATGCCCCGGCATCGGGGGGACCGGCAGCACTTTCTGGTTTACCTTGCCTGCCGCCAGCCCGGAGCTGCCTCCCATCTACTACGGCCAGGTGGCCGGCACGGCGTAAGGTCCGGCGCGCAGATCATCCAGGTAGCCACAATCGGCCAGCGCCGAGAGCGAGAAGATCGCCTGTCCCGCCGCGCCGAGGCTGCGCGCGGCCTCAATCCGCGCCGCCAGGTCGGCAAACGGGAGACAGGCTCCGCTCGCCGTGACCCCGATTCCCGGCAGCACCGCCCGCCCCGCCGCGTGCGCCTGGAAATCCTGCGCCGCTAACGTCCACTTGACCAGGTCGGTCACCACGTTGGAGCTGTAGAGCATCGGCGCCAGCGCATCCACCGCGCCGCTTTGCAGCCAGCCCTGGGAATCCTGGTAGTAATCGGTCAGCCCCTGACTGGTCGCCGGCCAGCCCCACCGGTTGAGGTAGACCGGCCAGACCGCCGCCGAGACGGTCAACGTGGGGCGCGCGGCGTGCGTCGCCGTGGTGATGCGCGCCACCAGCGCCGTCACCTGCGCTACCTGGAAGCCAGGCCGCCAGTCGGTGATCGTCAGCGTCGCCGAAAGCGGATCGGCGGCATAGGCCGCTACCGTGAAGGGATCCCAGGAATACTGCGGGCCGGGGTAGCGGACGTTGTCCAGATGGATACCGTCCAGGTCGTAGCGGGCCACCAGGTCGGCCACCACTGCCGCGAAGTGCTCCTGCACCTGCGGGACGGCCGGGCTGGCCCAGGTGTACTCATTCCAGCGGATGGGCTGGTAGCCGTTGGGGGCGAGCCGGTCGTAGACGCGCCAGGTATAGCCCAGCCCGTAGCCGCCATCCGCCAGGTAGGTGAAGCGGTTGAGCGCCTGCGGGGGTGTGATCCCCACCGTCGGCGTGAGGGTGCCGTAGGTGGCGGTAGGCGGTGCCTGCCAGGTCGGGTAAACGTTGAGCCAGGCGTGGACGGTCAGCCCGGCGGCGTGCGCCCGCGTGCAGAGCTCCGCCAGCGGGTCCCAGCCGGGGTCTTGTCCCAACGTCCAGCCAAGCGACCCTGTCATCCGCGCGGCCCAGGGTTCGCGGCCGGGGGTGTAGTAGGCATCGCCCGCGCCGCGCACCTGGAAGAAGAGCGCGTTGAAGCCGGCACTGGCGGCCTGATCCACCACCCGCTGGATATCGGCCGCCGTCGGCGCGACACCGAAGCGCGTCCAGTCATAGCGGCTGACCCAAACGGCGCGCCATTCAGTCAGCACCGGCGGGGCAGCCGGCGCGCGCAGCACCAGCGGCAGGTAGGTGGTATAGGGGACCGTCTCGGTCAACGGCGAGGACACAGCCAGGGCCGCCTTCTCCCCGGCAACCCCGGTCACAGCCGGGCCGCCGGCTGCCAGCCCCACCGGCACCAGCGCCAGCCAGCCCATGGCCCAGCCCAATGCCACTCCCAGCCAAACCCAGCGCATCGTCTTCACCACCTGTCCAATCAGATGTGAGCAGTGAGCTGTGAATAGTGAGCCGTGAGCAGTGAGCCGTGAGCAGGCCCTCGGCTGCGAGCAGCTGCTCACGGCCCCAGTCGGCTTCAGCCGACTTTGCCTGTCAGCCTGAGGCTTCAGCCTCAGGCGTCAGCGACGGCGACCGGGGCCTCACAATTGGCCAAGCGCCTTCTGCCCCGCCGGTTGAAACCGTCGGCTGCTACCTCAAGCCCGCTGAAGCGAGCTCCCTTCTCTGCCAATAACGCTCTGCGTTCGTAGTGAGGCGCTTCAGCGCCATTGATAAGGATGAAGGATGAAGGCGAAAGGATGAAATTTCCTCTGAAAATAACGCTCTGCGTTCGTCAACGCGCTAAGACGCTGAGACGCTGAGACGCTGACTTGAGCGCCGTTTTGCCGCGCTAAAGCGCGTCACTACCAGCATAAAGCGCAGTACTACGAACTATTCACGAAGAACCTGCTGCCGCCGCAATCAGCTGTTCCACCGAAACAATCGGCCCGTAAGCCGCTTTGAGCGCCTCCAGGCCGGCCCGCTGCTCGGCATAGACCCGGAACAGCGTCTCCGGCACGCCCCGCTCCCGGCGATAGGCTTCCTCTTGCAGGGCGATGCGCGCCAGGATGTTATCCACGTAGAAAGCAAATTGCCTGTCGTACAGCTCTTGGGGATACGCTTTGCCGATCTGCGCAAACAGGCGCTGCAAATCCTCATACCGGGGGATGTAGCCGATGGGAGTGGCAATCGCCCCCACCTCACCGTGAGCATACAGCTCCAGCCAGCCGAGCCAGACCTTCACATCGCGCTTCTCGCCCAGCAGGGCGTTGCCCTGACCGCCGCGCGCGCCGTGGGTCAGGAAGTAGTTCAGCCCGGCCATCACCGGCTTGTGCGTCAACTGGGGCGAGTTGAAAAAGGCAAACTGCGCTTCCATGTATTCCGCCAGCGGGCCGGGGATGAAGGGCTCGTTAGCCCACGGCTGCCGGCGCACGCCCTTCGCGCCCACCTCCGTAGCGGTCGCCGCCGAGAGGATAGAGGCGCCGATGACCACCCCGTGGTCGGGATTCTTCGCCACCCAGACGGGCGGCATCGTGTCACTGTCGCGCCCGCTGTAGGTGATCACCTGGATCGGCACGCCGGCCGGGTCTTCGGCAAACGCCTCGTTGTAGTTGCCGATGGCCCGACAGGCCACCGTGCAGCGCGCATTGGGGTTAGACATGGGAATGGGGTTCCCGGCCGCATCGGTCTTGCCCGGCCACCATTCGCCGGTGTAATTGATGCCCCGCTCCGGCAAGGGCTTACCGTCGCCCACCCAACGCGGCTCCCCTTCCGGCGTGATCAGCACGTTGGACCAGATCACCTCCACGCCCGGCGTGGTCAGCGCCTGGATGAGCAGCGGGTCGCCTTCAGGATTGACATCCTGGATGATGCCAAAGACCCCCTTTTCCGGGTTGACCGCGCGCAACGTACCATCGGGCGCGATCCACATCTGGGCCAGATCGTCGCCGATGAAGTCGCTCCCCACCATCGCGGTCGTGGTCTTGCCGCAGCCAGAGGGCGCGGCGCCGGCGAAAAAGGTCTTGCGCCCGCCGGGACCGGTCAGCCCGGTGATGAACATGTGCTCAGAGAGCTCGCGGCCCCGCCGGTAATAGGTCGCCAGGTCCACCGCGAAGCGGTGATTGCCCTTCTTGAGCAGCAGCGTGTTGCCCGCATAGGTGCAGAGCAGCGCATAGGTGGTCAGCCAGCTGCGATCCATGAAGACGCGCATGAAGGGGAAATCTTCCGGCCGGTTGGGGCCTTCGCTATGCACGTTGGTGAAAAAGACGCCCGCGCGGGCCACTTCCTGGTCAAACTGGTGATAAACGTTGCGGTAGAGGATGTTGGCCGAGTGCAACACGTAGGCCGAGGTGGTGATCTCCAGGGCGGGGATGGCCGCCTGGGCACCAATCGGCCCGCGATTGAAGAAGCCGATCAGCAGGGTCTTGCCCCGGCCCAGACCGGTCATATACTGGCGGACGTAGGCGAGCGCCTCGTCGCGGAGGATGCTCTTGGCCAGCACGCTGACCTCTTCATCAGGGTTGACAATGTAGAGCGTCTTATCCACCACCCGGCCCTGTTCTTCGGGCAGATCAAAATGGACCGTGTGGCCCGGCAGTGGCAGCGCCTGTTCCTCGCCCTTTTGCAGGCTCAGCGCGCGCACCCATTGCTGATCGGCCTCCGAACCGGTGCTGACAAAGACCGCCGCCGGGTCTAACAGCACGATGGCGTTGGCAATCTTGACCAGCGCCTCTGGGGTTTGCAGGGCGGCCAGCCGCGCCTGGGCAGCGGGATCACAACGCGCCTGGAACAGCGCCCGCGCCTCTGCCACCGTCCTGATGCCGCCCAGGGCGGTCAACAGGTCACTGCCGTGTTTCAACTGCAACATGACTTCCTCCTGGTCATCAAGTCTTGGGGATCATACGCCAAGCACGAATTTGCCTCAGTGTATCACAGTTCCGTTTTTTAGAACAGGCTTGACAGCGCTAACGGCGCTTCTATAATGCCAGGCGGAGGCCTCCCATGAAAACAGAACCGCTCTTCTATCGGTTGGTGGCTACCGCCTTTGGCCCCCTGGGTCTCGTCTGGTGGGAAACGGCCGCCGGCCCGCGCGTCCGGCAGGCGTTCCTCGACAAAAAGCAAACACCGCCCAGGCCTATGGAGGAAGTCATCCGGGAGCGTTATCCCACCGCCCAGGCAGGCGTTTGCCCGGAGATCGCGGAGCTCGGCGAGCAAATCCAGCGCTTTCTGGCGGGAGAAGCCGTCGTCTTCAGCCTGGCAAGGGTCGCGCTGGAGCGATGCGGTGAATTTCAGCGGAAGGTGCTGCTGGCCGAGTATGGCATTCCGCGCGGTTGGGTCAGCACCTACGGGCGGCTCGCAGCTGTGGTCGGCTGCCCCGGCGGCGGACGGGCCGTGGGCCGAGCTTTGGCGGAGAACCCGTTTCCGATCCTCATTCCGTGCCACCGGGCCGTGCAGGCCGGCGGTGGGATCGGGGGGTACCAAGGCGGGCCGCAGATGAAACGGGCCCTGTTGGAGCGAGAGGGCGTGCTGTTTACAACGGCGGGCAAGGTCCTGATGCAGAAGGTGTATTATGCACCGCCCTCATCGCAGGCCGCCAACACGACCGCCGAACGCGCAGCCACCTCATAGACCGCCCCGGGCACGGGCGGCGCCAGATGGGGCAGGCTGAAATCCCCCGGCGACGCCAGCGCCGTATCCACCACCCGCCGCCACTGCTGTCCGGTGGGCAACGGCGGCAGTTCAAAGGTCAACGGCTCCCAATAAGCGTTGAGCATCACATGCAGATGCTCGCCGGCCTGCGGGTGATGCAATTCAAAGGCCAGCGAATGCGAATCCACCCCCCAATCGGGCTGCCCTAACCGGACGCCATGCCAGGTCAGGTGTGGCGGCTTGTCCGGCGCCACCCAGAACCGCTCCTCACGGAAAAGCTCGCACCCCTGGGTAAAGGTAATCAGCCCCTGCACAAAGCGCCACAGCCCGGCCTCGGTCTCTAAGGCGCTCCAATTAAACCAGCTCGTCTCGTTATCCTGGCAGTAAGCGTTATTGTTGCCGTGCTGCGTCCGCCGGACTTCGTCCCCCATCAGCAACATCGGCGTCCCCTGCGAAACGAACAAAATGGTCAGGAAATTCTTGATCTGGCGCAACCGCAGGGCCTGGATGGCGGGATCGTCTGTGGGGCCTTCTACGCCGCAGTTCCAGCTGAAGTTCACGTCGGCCCCATCGGCGTTGCCGTGCCCGTTGGCCTCGTTGTGCTTGACGTTATACGAAACCAGATCGTTGAGCGTGAAGCCATCGTGACAGGTCACAAAGTTGATGCCCCGGTTGGGATCGGCGCGGTCAGGTCTCAGGTAGAGATCGGGGCTGCCGGTCAGCCGGGCCGCCAACCGCCGCACCGTATCGGGATCGCTCTTCACAAAACGCCGCACGTCGTCGCGGAACTGGCCGTTCCATTCCGCCCAGCGGTGACCGAGAAAGGTGCCCACCTGGTAGAGTCCTACCGCGTCCCACGCTTCGGCGATGATCTTGGTGCCGGCCAGCACCGGGTCAGATTCAATGTCCCAGAGGAGCGGCGGGCTTTTGAGCGGCGTCCCCCACTCGTCGCGCGCCATCACCGAGGCCAGATCAAAGCGGAAGCCGTCCACATGCATCACCGCCACCCAGTGCCGCAGGCAATCCAGAATCATCCGACGGACGATGGAATGGTTGCTGTTCAGGGTGTTCCCGCAGCCGGTGTAATTGGCGTAGCCGGCATAACCGTGACGGGGGATGTAGTAGGCCCGGCTCTCCAACCCGCGGAACGACAAGGTTGGCCCGTGCTCATCGCCCTCGGCGGTGTGATTGAAGACCACGTCCAGAATCACCTCAATCCCGGCCCGGTGGAGCGCCTTGACCAGGTCGCGGAACTCGTTGACCGGCCCCAGCGGGCTGCGGTCGGAACTGTAGGCCGCGTGCGGCGCAAAGAAGCCGATTGGGTTGTAGCCCCAGTAGTTTTTGAGGGGCGGGGGCTCGTCCTGTTCGTCATACTGCTGCACCGGCAGCAGCTCCACCGCCGTCACCCCTAAGCTTTTGAGATAGGGGATCTTTTCTACCAGCCCGGCGTAGGTCCCCCGCCGTGCGGGGGGCAGCCCGGAGCTGGGATGGCGGGTAAAGCCGCCCACGTGCAGCTCATAAATCAGCGAACCGGCATAGGAAAGCCCCAGCGGGATATCTTGCTCCCAATCGTAGTCGCTGGGATCAACCACCACGCCGCGCAGCGCATGGGCGCAGTTATCCCCGGGATGGCGCGCCGCCTCCCGTTCGTAGACATCGGCCACCACCGCGCGGGCGTAGGGGTCTAACAGCACCTTGCTGCCGTCAAAGTAAAACCCTTCCGCCGGGTTAAAGGGGCCGTGAACGCGATAGGCATAGACCTGTCCGGCGCCCAGGCCCTTGACGAAGATATGCCAGTAGTAGAAAGTCCGGTTGTAGACCGGGTCCAGCGGGATCACACGGGCCGGCCGGGGGGCTGTGGGCGCGTCAAAGAGCAGCAGTTCCACCGTTGTGCAGTTTTTGGAAAAGAGGCAAAAGTTCACGCCCCCCGGTCGCACCGTCGCGCCGAGCGGAAAGCTCTGACCGGGTAGCAGATCGTTCATAGCCACTCCAGAAATTCATGGGGTTTGAGAATCATAATACCCTGATGGACATTACTCCCGACACAAACGCGCCAGCACGGGGTTGAGGTAATCGCGCGCCACCACCTCCCAGCTCATCTGGCGGCTGACCTGCTGACCGGCGTGCAGCCGCTGTTCCATCACCTCCGGCGTGCGCGGCAGCGCCGCCCCGATCTGGTCAGCGACGCTGCGGCTGTTGAGAGTTTCCAGTTCATCGCGCACCGCCTGCGTGATCTGCAAGGCCCCCCAAACATCATGCACCTGCAAATGAGGGGGGAGCGTGACGTAATCGGCCACAATCAAATTGGGGAATTCCGCCAGCCCGGCGTTTTGGGCTGCCTGCCGGACAAAGCCGATGTTTCCACAAACGTTGCTCACCACGCAAAGCGCCCCGTAGGTCAACGGCTCCACCTGGGCAATGCCAAACGGTTCGTAGATAGATTGGCCGAACTCCAGGTCAGTGCCCCGCCGCAGATCGGCAAAGCTCATGTCGGCCGGCATCCGGCGCCCGCAGCGATCCGCTGACCAGCCCAGCTGGTTGACCAGGATCACGGTCACGGCCTGCGCCCGCGCGTTGAAGGACTCCGCCGCCGCGTAAAAGGGCAGCTCATGCCAGAGCAGATCGCCGTTGCCGCTCCGGTGCTTGACCGGCCAGCCGTACTCCTCCTCCCAACGCAGCACATCCTCCGGCAAACGGCCGGCGGGCGCGCTGGTGGAAAGCACAAAATGCACGGCACGCTGTCCTTCGGCACTCAGCAACGGGTCCAGATGCTCTAACACGCGGAGGTCGCGCCAGAGGCCCTTGCTGGGAATCAGCCGGGTCACATGGCTGAAGATGAAATCGGGCCGGTAGCCCAACAGCTGCTCAGCATAGCGTTGCAATTTGGCCTTGGCGGCCAGCTTCTCCGCCAGGCTGAGCGTCTCCGCCGGGATGCCGTTGTAGGCCAGGTCAATGGGAAAGCGCTCAAAGCCGCCGCCCAGGAAACGCAATTCCTCTACCACCCAATCGCCCACCGCCAGGATGGCGTCCAGCTGCGCGGCCTGCTTGATCAAGGCATGTTTGAAGAAATCGCTCCGGTCGCCAAAGACCTGATCCATGGTCATGCCGGCAGCGCGGGCCAGGCGGAGCGCGTTGTAGAAGCGGGTATCATGGCCGGCGTGATCTTCCACCAAAATCCGGGCCGTCGCCATCTCATGCGCGTAGAAGAGCAGATACCAGCCCTCGCCGCTCTGGAGCTGCGCACAGAGCGCCAGCGGCATCCCCATCCACTCATGGGCAATGATGAAACGCGGGCCTCCCACTTCGCCGACGAGCAGGTTGAGCGCGGCCCAGGCCGGCCGCGCCGCTTTGACGGTCAGGTCATACTCCTCCAGCATCTCATAGCGCTCGGAAGCAATGCGGTAATGCTCCCACAGTTCATACTTGAAGCCGTTGACCTCGTCAGGGGCCGCTTGCCGCGCATCTACCAGCAGGACTTCATGCTCCACCCCGCCAAACGCCCGCTTGCCATAGAGCAGGCGGACGTTGAAGAGCGCTTCAATCGCGCGCAAGCTGTCGGTGATGGAAATCCAGCCTTCGGCGAAGGCTGCCGGGGGACGGTTCAGCTGATGCCAGGAGGAATAAAAAATGGTGAGCCGGTTGCGCGGCTCGGTCAGGCGGGCCATTTCGGCCACGTTGTCCACATTCATCGGCCCGACCAGAATTGTGCGCTGGACGGCGGCGTTGTAGGCCTCCGCCGCCAGCAGCCCTTCCAACACCGCACCAATGCCGCCGACTTTGAAGCCGGCTTCGTGCGTGGCGTGGACCACCACGGCAAATTGTGGCTGAGACATGGCTGGCCTCCTTAAAGAACACTGATCCACTGATTACACGATAACGGTGAGTTTGCAGGGAGACGCTGCAACGCTAAGATTGAGGCCAGTATACCCAGACACGGGGAGTTGTCAAAAACAACCGGCGTGACATGCAGGGGCGCACGTCACACCGGGCGGGAAACAGAGGCTCAGTTTTCCGGGGTCGGCGTGACCACCGTGATTTTCACCGTGACATACCCATCGTTGTCGCTCAAAATGTCATCATCTATGCACAGATAGAGCAAACCGTCTTGCTGGGCACGCACCCAGGTACCCTTCCCCACATAGAAAGGGGAACCGTCCTCCCCAATGCGTCCGATCAAAGCTCCCCCGCGCACATTGGGCAGGGGATAGAAGCTCGGGGCGCTAAACCGGAAGTGTCCTTCCGGGCCGTGATAGCCGGCCACCGGGGAATAGAGCCAGGTACCTTGCGCCCACACCGTGACCTGATCCCCCGTATGCAGCTGCACGCCTGTGCTCTGCCAGTCACGATAGGCATAGATGCGTGTCTGCGCTAGTTCCTCCTGAGGGATAGGGGCCAGCCGGGCTCCCAACGCCAACCTGCCCAACACCGCCACAGCGATCAACGCCAGCAACACCAGTCCAAATGACTTTTTCATGCGCTCTTCCTTCCCTGAAGGGACCAGCGCCGCTGCTATCGTGGTACTCAACGCCGATCCCTTCGTCGCGGCTGTGTAGAACGGCCACCCAGTCATCTTTTGCACCAACCAGGAGCACCGGTTATGGAACCCAACCTCGCGGGGTGCTCCTCAATCAGACCAGCGGCGACCTGACTCATCGGTCCAAAAACAGGAGCACCAGGAACGCCAGCGCCAGCCCATTGATCACCAACAACGGGAAACTGCGAAAGCGGGCCTGCCAGGAGCCCCACAGACTCAACGCTAAAGCCACGCCGCCCGCTATCAACATGCCGATTGCCAACAGGTTGAACCAGAGCCGATAATCCCAGTAACGAACCTGCGACCCGGCAATCAGTGATATCGCGGTCAGCACCAGCCCTCCACCCAACGCCGCGGCCGATCCCCAGGTCACTGTTTTAAGATGGTTTCTCATGGTTACACTCCTTATTGTAGATCGGAAATTAAGTTTATGGACCTCTTTTGTCTTGCCAGCCGCGCCGTGAGCAAAAAGAGCAGCCCCACCCCTGAGAAAGGCCAGCCGTAGAGAAGGGCTGCCCAGCCGGCGAAGGTACCCAGGCCCAACGCAGAAGCGGACCGGTAAGCGGCGATACCCAACCCCACCGCCCCCACGACCACCAGGCCGCCGCCAATGCGCTCCCAACGCCAGGCCGCCAGACAGGCCAGCAGGGTCAGGGCGAGCAACGTCAGCACGGGCAGCGCGAGCGCCTGCGGCCGATCTTCGTTGGTGATCGCCAGGAACAGAATGAGCAGAAAAACACCGCCTGTCACCAGACTTGCCCACCGGGCAAGCTGGCGGATTCCGGCCACTGCCCTGTTATCATCTATCCGGGTGTTGTTGATGGCGTGCATGGGGGGAAACTCCTGACGCAAGCGTTACGGTTGAGCTTCCCGCAGATCCACAATCGGTGTCCCATCGCCGCTGATCACCCACTTGCTGTTCGGTTGCAGTTCTTTAGCCAGCAGCACCTGGAGATATTTCTCGCCCAGCGCTCCTTTGTTGGCCAGTTCGTCCAGCATGAGCCGGACCGCCTGCCGTTGCGCCTCGGCTGTCAGCGTGATGCGCTGAGCCTCGGCCTCGGCCAGCTTCGTTGTCTGGTAGGCCTGACCGTCGGCAGCTTTCTGCGCCGCGTAGTAGTCTGCATCGGCGACAGTCCGCCGTTGGGCCGCCTCGGCCTGGGCCTGTTCCTGGCGCTGCACAGCGACCATCCGGTCCTTGATTGCAATGACGACTTCATCCGGCGGCGAGGCGTTCTGGATCTGCACCGTGATGAACTGCACCCCATATTGCTCTTCCTTCTCGCGCAACACCGCCATGACCTCGTCGTTCATGGTGGAACGGCTGTGCATCACCTCGGTCATCGCTTTGGTGTTGACCACATCGCGCAATTTCCCCTGGACAAACTCAAAGACAATCCGATCCGGGTCTTCCACGTAGAGCGCAAACCGCTCCGGGTTGGTCACGCGATAGGTATACTGGAGCGAGACGTTCATCGTCACGTCGTCTGAAGTCATCGCCGGAATACGCTCCACGTAGCCCAGCCGCTCGCTGACCTTGACGATGACCACCGTATCCACCAAGGGGATCTGCAAATGCCAGCCCGGCTCGTCCACGCGGATAAAGCGACCGCCGCGAAGATGCAAGCCCCGTTCATATTCGCGGATCTTGTAAATCGCCGAGCGGCCAATCAGGATCAAGAGGGTTGCCACAATCACGGCCGCTAAAACCACCACGGCGAGCTTGTACAACCGCTCCAGCGTCAAACCGGTTCCCCGGCGGCCAGGATAGGCCGGCGGCGCACCGGCCGGCAGAGTCACATTTTGTGTCATGGTTTCACCTCCCTTGAGAATAGTCAATGAGTCCTTTGTCGCCAGTCAAAAGCACGTAACACCAACTTTAGTTTAGTTTGCAGTCTTGGGGCAAACTAAAGTGTGTCCCTTTTTCATCCACCGCTCAAAACCGAGCGACCACAGTCAGGCCGCCCCACTCGTTCTCACTCTCATTGTAGCCGACCAACCCGCCAAAATCTACTGTGGGAATCCACAGCAACAGATACAACCCGGCGGGATAAAAAATCGCCCGGCGGTGGTACCGCCGGGCGAGCAATGCTCCTGACGCTCACTCCCCGGCCTCGTTTTCAGCCGGCCAGGGGAGTGGGCCATGTCTCACCTAATCTTTTGCGCTGCCTTTCCGCCCGCTGCGCTTGACAGCGCTGCCCTTCGCCGCCTCCAACAACTTCTCCACCTGATACCCGGAGACCTGCTCGGCCTTGAGCAGCTGCGCGATCAGCGCGTAGCGTTCCACCAACAGCGGCGCGACCGCGTCCGCCGGCTGCGCCGGATCGGCCAGCGCCTCCATCGCAGCCACGACGAACAGCCAGCGCAACAACAGCTCGTAAGCTTCCTGGTTGAACCAGAGAATGCCCTGATAGCGATTCACGCCAACCACCTGCTGGACTTCACTGTCCTTCAATCCGGCTTGCAAGACGCGGTAGGCCCACTGCTTCTTGGGTCCCGGCGCTTCAAACCAGCGCTGGTGCGTGACCAACACTTTGACCAGCGTGACGGCCCGCCAAGCCTCCCCTTCTCTCAGACCCAGATCCATCAACGCGCCCGCGATCAGCTTGGTCAGCAGCCACTCATCAATCCAGCTGCGGCTGACGCCCGCAAAGCCGGCCTCGTCCACCACGCGGCCCAACGCATGAGTGAAGAGCCAGCTGAAGAGCGTGCCCCACGCCGCCGTCTCGGTCCCCAATACCGCCCGCAGCGACTTAACAGCCGCGGCATAACCGCGCGACTTAGGCAGCGGGAAGCGCTCCGCCACCACCGGCAGTTGCAGGATCGCGGCCAGCTCCACCCGGAGCTGCCGGGCCAGTGCGAGCTCGTCGGCCTGCTCCGCCCCGGTCACCCGCTTGATCTCGCGCAAGAGTTCCACCACTTTTTGCTCCACCTGCGTCAGGACCAGTTCATCCGGCTGCCCATCCGGCTCACTCACGCGCGCCGCCAGCAGCCAGCGGAAGGTCTCCGCGTTGACCAGCTGGCGGAAAGCGTGGTGCACCGGCTGCAGGAAGAGCTCCTGCATGGCCGCTTCAATGCTCGGCACGCCGCGCCCATTCAGATAATCGGCCAGCTGCGCGTAATGCTGCCATTCGTTATCCTGCACCTCGCGGAAGTCCAGGAAAACGTGGCAGCGGTAAGCGCCCAGCTCCACGTACAGCCCTTTCTCATGCAGCTCGCGGCTGCTGCGGATATACTCCAGCCCAGAACGCATGTCGCGGAAGATGGTAAAGGCACCGGGCGCGGGAGTCAACCCCAGCCCCTCGCCCAGGCTCTTCTGCACCAGGCCGCGCCCCTTTTCCAGGTAAGCGACCGAGGTGCGAATCCAGCCCCGTGTGTCACCGTAGTGGTTGTGATAAATCACCAGCCCGCGTTCCCCTCTGGCTTGGTTTGAATACGCGAAGACGTTCTCGTCCACCCCGCCGGCCGGGGTGAAAAGATCGTACAGGTAAAAGTGATCCACTTCGGCAAAGAGATACCTTTTGTGCAACAGGGGGAAGATCTCGCGCTCGTGGCGCTCCACCAGCGCGGGATCGGGCTGCTCGTCCCAATAAGCGCGGCGGAACTCCATGCCGTACTTCTCGGCAAAGCCCTCCACCTGCCCGTGCCCGAACATCGGCAGCCCCGGCAGCGTCGCCAGCAGCGTGCAGATCCCAAAATACTTGTCACCTTTGCCAAACTGATCTACCGCCGTCCGTTCGTCGGGGTTGTTCATGAAGCTGACGTAACGCTTGAGAATCTGCGGGTCAAACTCCAGCGTGTTCTTGATCAGCTGGCGATACTCCGCGTTCTTCTCGTCGCGCAACATGTTCATGAAGGCGCTGTTGTAGACGCGGTGCATCCCCAAGGTGCGGACGAAGTAGCCCTCCATCAGCCAGAAAGCCTCAGCCAGCAGGAGCGTGTCGGGCGCTTCCTGGGCCACGCGATCCACCACCTCGCGCCAGAACTCCTCCGGCATGGCCGCGTCAAAGGCCGCTTTGGTCATCCCAAACTCCGCCCGCGAGGCGATGTCGCCCCCCGTCCCCGGCTCCGGGAACCAGAGCCGCTGGTAGTGCTTCTTCGCCAGCGTCATCGCCGCGTCAAAGCGGATGATGGGCGAGCGCCGCGCCACCGCCAGAATCGTCTGGATGACCGCCTCACGCACCTCCGGTTTGAGATAATCCAGCTGCGCCGTGTCATTCCAGGGCATGGAGGTCCCATCGTTGCCGTGATAGATGTACCGCACGTCGCCCGTCCAGCGGTCCACCCGCTTGAAGACGACTGCCGCATCGGTGCGGGTGTAATAGTGATCCTCCAGGAACAGGCCCACGCGCCCATCTTCCGACAGGTCCTGACCGTTGAAGGTGTAGCTGGGGAACGGGCTGTAGGGCAGCGAGATGAACCAATCGGGGTGGTGCAGCACCCAGCTGGAATCAATCCCCATGTGATTGGGAACCATGTCGCTGGCCATGCGAATGCCGCGTTGCCAGGCGCGCGCTTTGAGGTTTTCGTAGGCTTCCTCGCCGCCCAGATCGGCCGCAATACGGTAATCGTAGAGCGAGTAGGCCGAGGCGACCGCTTCCGGGTTGCCCATGATCTGCTTGATCCGCTGCGAGGCGTGGCTGCGCTCCCACAGGCCGATCAGCCAGAGGCCGGTGAATCCCCGGTGGGCCAACAGGTCCAACACTTCATCGGGGATTTGATCCAGGCGGGTGATGGGCCGCTGGTACTGTTTGGAGAGCTGATCCAGCCAGACGTAAGTGTTTTTGGCGACCATGACCAGCTGCGGCATCCAATCGCGGTCGGGGCTGAAGCGTTCCGGCTCACCCGCGATCCCGCCAAATTCATAGGGCCGCACCACGCCCGGCCCAAAGCCGAAAAAGGCCTTTTCCTCTTCCTTGATGAAATCCAGGCTGCCCAGGAGCCGGTAAAGATAGCGTCCCAGCAGGGCAATCCCCCAGCGTGTCAGAATGTACTCCAGCTGGCCGGAGAGGGAATAGGGCACGGCAATTGCCGGACTGCGGAGCATATCCATGAGGTTCTGGTTATCCGGCCCAAAGGGAGGTTGCGTATCAAAGAAGTCGTGCAGCTGCCCTATCAGTTGCCGGTAGACGGTTTCCTTTTCCAGACCGGCATCGTCAAACAGCTCCAAAAACGGGGCGCAAGCCGGGTTCATATTCGCCACCCAGAGCATCAGCAGCTCTTCCAGCACCAGCTGGCGATGGGGGACGCCGGCCGTCTCGCCCTGCAGGTAGGTTGCCAGGTCCACCTCGCGCCGGTAGACCGCTAAGGGCGGGAACTCATCAGCGAAGCGGGCCAGGGTGGCGTCCACCGCCTCGCGGCCCAAGCGCTCCTCCAGCCAGGCTAACGCCTGCGCCATCACCTGTGGCGCGCGTTGCTGGCGGTACTGGCTCACGACGAAGTGGAGAATTTCGTCAATCAATCCCAGCGCGTTCAATTGCCCGGCCTTGACCGCCGTCTCCGGGAAACGCACCAGGTCGCGTCGCTCGTTCATCCGTTGCGCAAACGTCCGCGCCGCGTGGAAGTTGGCAAAGATGACATTGCCACTCAGCATGAAGAGCGACTGGTCAAGCTGGTAGCGGTCGCGCGCCCGGCGCGCAACGTGAAACTCCATGACAACGGCCTGGTGATGCACCATACTCCCTCCTTGCAGGTGATTGGGATTGATTTTAGAACAGCGCCGCGAACCAGATAAAACCGCCCGGCGTCACAGTCGGCGGGGGCGGGGAACGGAAATCCACGATCAAACCGAGCACCATACTCAACAACAAAATCACGGTAAAAATCAGCAAGAGCAGTTGAGCCCGCCTGGATTGGCGTTTCGTCGCTTTCATCCATCCTCCTTAAACAGTAACAGATGAGCAGTGAGGAGTGAGCAGGTGCAGGCGTTGCATTGTTCACGGCTCTCTGCGCACTGGTTTTATGAGTAGCGCTGTACCACAGGTTCGGTTACACGCCTCAGACTTCAAGACCTATGCTGATTATAGCACACTTCGCCAGGCAGGTTGTCATTTCCCGCCGGGCGTGGTATGATACGGCCTATGCGTTGAAGGAAAATCTTTCACCGCTATGTAACGCTGTGTAACTCTCAACATCAAGATAGGCCTATGAAACGAATCATTCAAATCCTGGAATGGCTGGTCTTCCTTGGACTGATCGCCCTGGTCGCGGTGGGCGCGCTGGCCTGGCAAGCACCGGCCCCGCAGGTCGCCTGGATTACCGCCACCCCTTCAATGGATCCCACACCGGTCGGCACCGCCACCCCCCCGCCCACCTGGACCCCGACGCCGGAACCAACCGCCACCCCTTCACCCACGCCCACCCCGACCGCCACGCCCACCCCCGCCCCCATCACCCTGCCGACGGTCCCGCCGGTGCTCACCGACACGGAAGATATCAGCATGACGTTGCCCGTCCTCCTGGTCAGCAGCTCCATGACGCTGACGCTGGATCAACCCAATCCCATGCCGTTGGTCCAACAGCCCGCCGGGACAGTCAACATCCTCTTGTTAGGCAGCGACCGGCGGCCCGGCGAGAAAATCGCCCGCACCGACGTGTTGATGATCGCCTCCATCTTTCCCGATGTCCCCTCGGCCAGCCTGATCTCCATCCCCCGCGACTATTACGCCTGGATTCCCACCTGGGGCTTTGATAAAATCAACACGGCTTACCTGCGGGGCACGAGAAATGGCTATCCAGGCGGCGGGCCGGGGCTGCTCAAGGCCACCATTGAGTACAATTTTGGCATTCCCATCCATTATTACGCGCTGGTGGATTTTGACAGCTTCCGCCGGATCGTGGACGCTGTGGGTGGGGTAGATATCGTAGTAGAATGTCCCTTCCATGACACCTACCCCGACCCCGAATCGCCCACCGGCCAGACCGACATTGACCTGGAGCCGGGCGTGCGTCATCTGGATGGCAAATACGCGCTCTGGTACTCGCGCTCGCGTTGGAATACCTCCGATTTTGACCGCCACCGCCGCCAGCAACAGGTCATCCGGGCCATCTACCAACAGGGGCGCAACAAGAACATGCTCACGCAGGTTCCTGAACTGTGGAGCACCTTCAAGGACACGGTGGAGACCGATCTGGGGTTGAAGGAGATCATCACCTTAGGTTCCATCGGCCTCAAGTTTGACATGCGCGACCTGAAAAGCCGCTTTATCCGGGGCAGCGATCTGCTGCTCTCCATGACCGCGCCCAACGGCGGGGCCGTGCTGGTCCCGCAATACGACGCCATCGCCGCCTTCATGCAGGAGGCCGCCCAACCGCCGGTCACCAGCCGCGCCACGCAGCGTGCCTACCGCGTGGAGGTCTGGAACGCCACCGGCAACCAGGATTGGGGCGAGGTCGCCGCCGAGCGGCTGCGCCTGGAGGGCTTTGAGGTGGCCAGCGTCGGCCCGGCCGACGGCGTTTACGAGCGCACGACCATCGTAGATTTCACCACCACCAGCAAAGGCTCACCGCTGCCCACGCTCAGCAAGCTCTACAAGCGACAGGCCAGCGACATCCAGGCACGCCCGGGCGAGGGCAACGGCGTGGATTTCCGCGTCATCTTAGGCTACGACTACGATCCCTGCTACGGCACCGTGACCGCGCACTGGCAACCGACGCCCACGCCCAGCCCCACTCCCACGCCAACTCCGTAACGCGAGACAAACCGGCGCTGATCTCAGCGCCGGTTTGTTTTTGGGCCAGGCAGATCCAACCAGTATGAGGCCTCACCGTCACCCACTGGAGAGCGGAGGAGTCGCGCTGAATGGCCGGGCCCGCCCTCCGGCGCCCCCAGGAAAGGCGGAGGACGAATGGCAAATGGCGATAGGAAAACTCTGCGGTCTCGGCGTTAAATCCGGCTTTCATGGAAATTCACCATGAACTGGCGTTCACCAGCCATGGGATGAAAATAGGCTCGTAGTGACGCGCTTCAGCGCGGCAAAGACGGCGCTCAGGCGCCTGGCTACGAACTCAGGGTGTGCTCTCCGGCAGACAGTCGTGTCTTCGGACGGCCAGCCCGGTTGGCCCTTCCCACAACAAACCAGGGCCACGAGAAATCTCGTGGCCCTGGTGGCTTTTGAACCCCAACCTGACATCAGGCCGTCGCCGGCGCCGATGCCGGCTTGCCCCCTTGAGAGCGTTCCTCCCAGACCACCAGGATCGGGACGGCAACACAGAGCGAGGTGAAGGTCTCGCTGACCATGCCGACTAACATGGTGGCGATGAACGGCTTGATGCTCGCCCCGCCGAACAGCAGGATAGCGATCATGACGAACATCGCGTTTAGCTGGGTGGCCAGCGAGCGGTGCACGGTCTCCATCACACTGCGGTTCACAATCAGCTCAAACGGCTCGCCCCGGTGCCGCGGGATGTTCTCGCGGATGCGGTCAAAAACCACGATCACGTCCTGCACCGAGAAGCCGATCACCGTCAACAGCGCGGTGAGGAAAAGCGCATTGACCTCCCACCCTTGCAGGATGCCCATCAGCGTATAGAAACCGAGCGTCACCACCACATTGACCATCATGGCGACGATGGAGGCCACCCCATAGCGGAAAGCGTGCGGAATGCGCCGGAAAGAGTACCAGATGAACAACAACACGGCCACAGCCGCCGCCAGCACGGCCAGGCCCGCCGTCCGCGTTACCTCCGCGCCCACCGTCGGATCCACCGTGTCCACCGTAGAATTAGCGCGGTCCACCGTCCCGACCTGAGCATCCAGCGCGTTCATAATCGCACTGGCCTCGTCAGAGGAGACAAAGCGGGCCCGCACCTGCCAGAGGTTTTCGTCTTTGGTGCCCAACTGCTGGACAATCGGGCCGGCCAGCCCCTGATCCTCAAAGACCTGGCGAATGCCATCCTCGGTCGCCGGCGATTGGAACTGCAAAACAAAGAGACTGCCGCCGGTGAAATCAATGCTAATACGCAGCGCCTGGCCAAAAATAGCCTGCGAGACCCCCAACGCGACCAGGCTCAACACCACCAACCCGGCAGCGATAATGAAAAACCAACGTCGTTGCTGTACGAAGTTAATCATGCCCTTCCCCCTAGATCCCCAACAGCCAGGGATGTTCCAACGCTTTGTCCCCAATCAACCCAAACGCCACACGGACAAACGTGCGGGTCACCACAATGGCCGTGAACAAATTGATCACCGTACCCAAAGCCAGCGTGATGGCAAACCCCTTGACCAAGCTGGCCGCAAAGGCATTGCCAAACACGAAGAGGATCACGCAGGTCAACAGCGTCGCCAGGTTGGAGTCCCGTACCGAGGTCCAGGCCCGGGAGAAACCGGCTTCGGCAGCATTGCCCAGAGAACGACCGCGCCGCAGCTCTTCCTTCATGCGCTCAAAGACCAGAATGTTGGCATCTACCGCCATCCCTGCCGAGAGCAAGAACCCGGCGATACCCGGCAATGTCATCGTGATGGGCACCAGCTTGTAGAGCAGCAAGTTGAGCAACACGTAGAGCGCCAGCGCCAGCGCCGCAGCCACACCGTTTAGCCGGTAGTAAATGATCATGAACAGGAAAACGATCACCAAACCGATTACCCCGGCGCGGATACTGCGCTCCACCGACGTCTGCCCCAACGTGGGACCGACCGCCTTGTAGCTTTCAATCTTCAACGGGACGGGCAACGCACCGTAGCGCAGCTGGATCGCCAGCTTGTTGGCTTCCTCATAGGTGAAATTACCACTGATGGAACCTTTGCCATCGGGAATGGCGCTCCGAATCGTCGGGCAGGAGATCACCACCTTGTCCAGCACAATACAGAGCGGACGGTTGAGGTGACTGGTAGTGTACTGAGCGAACATGTCGGAGGCAGTAGATTGCAGTTCAAAGGTGACGCCCCATTCACCGGTCTGCGAATCTGAACTGGGATAAGCATCCTTCAACTCGGCACCGGTCATCACTGTGCTGTAGACCTGGGTAGTCGTCAGCGCCATCGCCGCCGTCGCTTCCTCAGCGCTCAAGCCATAGGTGGTGGTAACCGGCGTGCCGGGCAGCAGGTTTATGGAAGATTCAATGAACTCCAGCAGTGCCGTGCCCCGGATGGTGTCCACAGCCTGTTCAGGGTCAGCAATGCCCGGCAGCTCCACAATGATATTGCGGGAACCGCGCGTCTGGACCAGCGGCTCCGTCAGCCCTAACGCATTGACGCGGTTCTCCACGATTTGCTGCGAAGCCTGCAACGCACCATCGGGCAACGCCTGCCCGGCGGGCAGATCGGGCGCTAACAGCACCTGGAGGCCACCCTGCAAATCCAACCCGCGCTGAAATTCCAAACTGCGGGAGGCTTCGGGCTGCCAAAACAACAAGTTGGTAATCCACTCTGGGTGCTGGATCGGCAATACCAGGTAGAGCGCGACCAGCGCCAGGAGCAGAATCAACACAAAAGCGGTTGTTGTACGATTACTCATCCCCACTCCTGCCAAGAAAGAAAATCGTTAAGCAAAACAGGCCGGATTATAGTCCCGGCAGGGGATTTGTCAACCAGAATCACGAAACATTTGCCAGACGGCCAGCGTAACCTGTACAAGATAAATTTACAAAAAGCCAGCTCGCGGTTATGCTCTAATATCTTTCTAAGATTTACTTTACCTTCTCTTTACAATTGCGGCATAGAATGAGTTTTAGAGTGCGTTTGACAGACTGATCAGCCACCAGCTTAAGCATCCCGGACGGCAGGGAGTTTCAGCCACCGGCAACGCTGGTATTAAATTCATCAATCGTCATATGCTTTCACCTACGTGTCTGCCCCTGAAAATTCACCCTCCTGACTGCCATCGTCGTATCGTCGCTGTGTAGAAAACCCATCCAGGCCATCTCTCCCTTGAAAATAACGCTCTGTTTGTAGTCAGGCGCTTTAGCGCCGTCTGAGCCGCGCTGAAGCGCGGCACTACGAACTATTTTCATCCCACGGCTGGTGAATACCAGTTCATGGGGAGAATCCCCCTGCAAACCGGGGGCAAGCCCGGCCTGAAGTTGCAAACTCAAATTTGCGCTCCCTGAAGGCGTTCGGTCACGAGCAACCGAGCAAGGCCAACTTTAGTTTGCCGCCTGCGGGAGGCGAAACCCTCACCCATGACTCCTGGCCGGCGTAAGTGCTGCACCAGCCACCGGATTCATCCTCCAGCACCAGGGTGTTTGTTTTGTAAGGAAAGGAGCGTCATAAGCCTGACAGCGCCCCCGCCTCAACACAGTGAACACCGAGGCGCACCCAGGCAAAGAGTACCATGTTGAGCGCATAAGCAGGACGGCGAATTAAAGTTCGCATTCCATTTGCCATGACTGAGGAGTAAGTGACTGTTTTCTTTTAAGGAGGTGTTTCCATGCCAGTGAGCCCGACCTATCCAGGCGTATACGTGGAGGAGGTCCCCAGCGGCGTGCGCACCATCGTGGGGGTGCCCACGTCGGTCACGGCCTTCATTGGGCGCGCCGAGCGCGGCCCGGTGGACGATCCGGTCGTGATCAACAACTGGGGAGATTTTGAGCGCCGCTTCGGCGGCTTGCAAGTAGATTATCCCATGAGCTATGCCGTGCAGGATTTCTTCCTGAACGGCGGCAGCCAGGCGGTCATTGTCCGGCTCTGCAAAGGCGCCAGCACTGCGACCCTGGCCGCCGGCGATTTCAAGGTCGCCGCAGTCAATCCAGGCACCTGGGGCAACGCGCTGGAAGTGACGGTTGACGTCAATGGCATTGACGACGAAGTAGCCAAGCGCTATGGCCTGACCCAGACCGATCTATTTAACCTGACCGTGGTAGAGCTCGGCCCCGATGGCCTCCCCAAAGCCAGGGAGCAGATCCGCAACGTCTCGGTGAAAGAGGGAGCCCGCCGGGTGGACCGCGTCCTGGAACAGGAATCGCGGCTAATCCGCATGGCACCGGGCGTGACGCTCCCCGGCACGACCATCCCAGGCACCGGAAAAATGACCAACGACAAAGCGGGTCAAGACAGCGAGGCCCTGGATCAAACCGCCTACACTGGCGAGCAGACCAAGAAAACCGGCCTCTACGCCCTGGAAAAGACCGATATTTTCAACCTCCTGTGCATCCCACCCGATACCCGTTCCGGCACGCTGCCGGCCGCGGTCTATCAGACGGCCCTGAGCTATTGTGCCCTCCGCCGGGCCATGCTGATTGTGGATCCGCCGGATGGCTGGCAGGGCGACGATTTCCTCAGCAACGCGCGCACCCGGCTCGGCGAGCTGGGGCTGGGCGGGACAGCGGCCCGCAACGCGGCGCTCTACTTCCCCCGCGTGATTCAGGCCGATCCGCTGCGCGAGGGACAGCTGGATACCTTTGTGCCGTGCGGCATCGTGGCCGGGGTGATGGCGCGCACCGACCGCGAACGCGGCGTCTGGAAAGCCCCGGCCGGCCAGGATGCCGCCATTAACGGGGTCCAGGGGTTGACAGCGGTGTTGACCGACGACGAAAACGGCCAATTGAACCCGTTGGGGATCAATTGTCTGCGCTCCTTCCCCATCGTCGGGCGGGTGGTCTGGGGCGCGCGGACGCTCCGCGGGGCCGACCAGCTGGCCGACGAGTACAAGTACGTCCCGGTACGCCGGTTGGCGCTCTTCATTGAGGAAACGCTCTACCGCAACCTCAAATGGGTGGTCTTTGAGCCAAACGACGAGCCGCTCTGGGGGCAAATCCGGCTCAACGTGGGCGCGTTCATGCAGACGCTCTTCCGCCAGGGCGCATTCCAGGGCAAGACCCCGCAAGAGGCCTACTTCGTCAAGTGCGACAAGGAAACCACCACCCAGAACGACATCAACCTGGGGATTGTGAACATCGTCGTCGGCTTCGCACCGCTCAAGCCGGCGGAGTTCGTCATCATCAAGATTCAACAGCTGGCCGGGCAGATCCAGGCATAAAGGCACAAGGAGGTCCCGATGACACAGTTCAGTGTGAACGCAACGCGGTTTGATCCTTACAAAAACTTCAAGTTCCGGATCAAGTGGGACGGCCGGTATGTCGCGGGGATCAGCAAGGTCAGCGCCCTGAAGCGGACAACGGAAGTGGTGGAACACCGCGAGGGCGGCGATCCCAGCACCAGCCGCAAATCCCCCGGCCGGACCAAGTACGAACCGATCACGCTGGAGCGCGGCGTGACGCACGACAAAGAGTTTGAGCAGTGGGCCAACCGGGTCTGGAACTACGGCTCTGGCCTGGGCGCAGAGGTCTCGCTGCGCGATTTCCGCAAAGACATCATCATTGAGGTCTACAACGAGGCCGGCCAGCTGGTGCTTGCTTACAAGGTCTACCGGTGCTGGGTCTCCGAATATCAGGCCCAGGCCGACCTGGATGCCAATGCCAACGCCATACTGATCCAGACCATCAAACTGGAGCACGAGGGCTGGGAACGCGATTACGAGGTCGGCGAGCCGCAAGAACCTTCGTTCACTGAACCGGCCTGATACTAAACACGGCCGGGCGGAGGAACTATGCGGGCGCTATCGGCGGCCGAGCTGTTAGACGTGTGGGAGATCGGGGCCGGCCAGCCAGCCGTGGAGCGGATGTTGACGCTGCTCGCGGCGGCCTGCCCCGAACTGCCCCGCGCTGCGTTAGCGCAGCTCAACATCGGGCAGCGCGACGCTTATCTGCTGACGTTGCGCGAATGGACGTTCGGCCCGCAGCTGCGGGGATTGGCAACCTGCCCGGCGTGCGGCGAGCGGCTGGAGCTCACCTTCACCGTGGCCGAGATCCGGGTAGCGCCGCCGCAGCCCACGGAAGGGCCACTCACGCTCAATGTGGCCGGCTACGAGGTGCAGTTCCGGCTGCCCAACTCCGCCGACCTGCTCACCTTAGAGGCGCCACCCGGCCCGACGGCGACCAATCGGTTGCTGGAACGTTGCCTGCTGGACGTGCAACACGGCGGGGAAGCGGCGAGCGCAGCCACCTTGCCCGCCGAGGTCACCGAAGCCGTAGTCGCAGCGATGGCGCAGGCCGATCCGCAGGCTGACGTGCGGCTGGCGCTGACCTGTCCCGCCTGCGGCCAGGCCTGGCAGGCCCTCTTTGACATCGCGGCGTTCTTTTGGCAAGAGATCAACACCTGGGCCCAGCGCCTGCTGCGAGAGGTCCACCGGTTGGCCTCCGCCTACGGCTGGCGCGAAGCCGACATCCTGGCGCTTAGCCCGTACCGACGCCAGGCCTATCTGGAGCTGCTGAGCAGGTAAACGCAATGGGCGACTACCTGAGTCTCTTGACCGCCAGGAGTTGCGGGGAAGCCGCAGGGGTGCAGCCCCTGCCGGTGACGCCGTTTGAGCCGCTGCCCACAGCCGAGGTCAAGCCGCCGGACGGAGCGCCGGCGTGGCCCACATCCGAGGAGCAGCCCCGCGCGCGCACGCCACGCCAGCGTGCCCTCGCACCAGAGCCACTGGAGCCGTTACCCAGCTCACCGCCACCCCCCGGACCGGCATTGGAGCTGGCCGCAGCGCCGCCTGCGCGCCCCCTATCACCGGTTGCACCCACGCCGACACCGCCACTATTGCTGCCGGAGCCGCCGGTGCAGGCACACCCACCACCCATTGCGTCGGCACCATTCTTGACCGCCCCCCCGGCCACGCCGCCTCTGACCCCAACCACCCACGCGCCGTCAACCCGCCTGGTTTCCAGCCCACCAGAATGGCAAGAGCCGGTCGCAGCGCCGTCCAAGCTTCCCCTATCGCCGGCTGCGCCCGTGCCGACGCCGCCGTTAACGCCGTCGCCAGAGCCGCCAGTGCAGGCAGCCCCGCCGCCGGTTGTGCTGCCTGCACCGCCCTTGGCTGTTCCCCCGGCTCAGGCTATCCACGCGCCTCCCCCCTCCCCGGTCCCGGCCGCCGCACCTGCGCTGAGACCGCCGGTACAGCTGGCCCCGCCGCCGGAGCCACCCAAGGCGACCGGGCCGGTCCCCACGCCCTCACCGCCGGCCTTCCCAGCACCCGTCCCAACGCTGCCAACGCCGTCTCCGCCGCTCACCGGACCGACGCCCCTCATTCCCCGGGTGCAGCCGGTTCCACCACCGGAACCGACCGGTGCACCGCGCAGGGTGCCGGTTCCGACCATTGAGGTAGCCCCGCCGCCGGCTGCAGAACCGCGCACCCGTCCTGTCCAGCCGGAGTCAGACCTTGCGCCTGCCGTCGTGCCGCTGGAGCCACCGCCGCCACGCGAGATCTCCCCCCCACCGGCTGCGCCGCCCGCGGCCACCACGGCGACGGTGGTAGTGCAGCCGGCCATCCAGCCTGCGCCACCGGTGGAACGGCCAGTCGAGCCCCCGCCCGGGCCGGCCCCGGAGCCGCCCACCGTCCATGTGACCATTGGCCGCATAGAGGTAAGAGCTATCCCGCCCACCACGCCTGCCGCTGCCAAACCACGGCCGGGGCCACCGGTCATGAGCCTGGAAGAGTACCTGGGCCGGCGGCTTGGAGGAGGTGACAAATGAGCAATGCCCTGGCTATCGCCGCCGTGACCGCTACCCTGGCCCAGATCGTGCGTACTGCGGCGCAGGAGGCCGTCGGCGGCGCCGACGTCGTCTTCGGCCGCCCCGAAAGTGCCGGCGGCGGCAATGCCTTGCGCAAAGTCCACCTCTATCTCTACCAGGTCACGCCGAACGCCGCCTGGCGCAACGCCGATCTGCCCACCCGCGGCCCAGACGGGACGCTCCGCCAGCGGCCACAGGCAGCGCTGGATTTGCACTACCTGCTGACCTTCTACGGCAACGAGAGCGAGCTGGAGCCGCAACGCCTGTTGGGCGCGGTCGTGCGCGATCTGCACGCGCGCCCCGTGCTGACGCGCCAGCTGATCCGGGATGCCATTGCCGGGCAACCTTACCTCGCCCAATCCGACCTGGCCGAGGCCGTGGAACAGATCAAATTCAGCCCGCTCAACCTGACGTTAGATGAGCTTTCCAAGCTCTGGTCGGTTTTCTTCCAGACGCCGCACGCACTTTCAGTGGCCTACCAGGGGACGGTAGTCCTCATCGAAAGCGAGGAGCGGCCAGCGACCGTCCTGCCCGTCTTGCAGCGCGGTCCCGGCGACCGTGGCGTGGAGACGCTCCTCGGCCCCTTTCCGCTACTGGAAACGCTGCACATCGGCGTGCCGGAGGAGGCCGACCTGCAACCGCGCCCGCCCTCGTACCCAGGGGCCCAGCTGGGCCTGCTCCTGACGTTGACCGGGCGGAATCTGGGCGGCACGGCCGCGCGGGTCCGCTTCAGCCATCCACGGCTGCCGGTGCAAGAAATTACCGTGGCCGAACGCGACCGCTCGGCCACCAGCCTGCAGCTTGTGTTCCCCGACGACGCGACGGCGCAGACAGCATGGGCCGCCGGACTTTACAGCGTCACCGCGCTGATCGGCGGTCCCGGCGACACCTGGCGCGCCACCAACGCCCTGGCGCTGCCGTTCGCCCCCCAAATCACCAGCATTTTGCCCGGCCGGACGCTGACCAGAGACGGCAACGGCGACGTCACCCTGACACTGCAATGCCGCCCGCAACTGCTCCCGGAGCAGAACGCCACGCTGTTGCTGGTCGACCGCGAGGTGCCGGCCGAGCCGCATCCGAATGCCACCGATACGGTCACCTTTGTGATCAAACAAGCGCCGGTGGTTAAGGATTGTTTGATCTGGCTGCGCGTGGATGGGGTCAACAGTCTGCCAATAAAACGGCAGGGGACGCCGCCCGGCTTTGTCTTCGCCGACGACCAGAGGATCACCCTTTCATGAGCGAATCGTCATCATCAGAAAGCTGGCAAACGCACAACGACGCCTATCTCTCGGCCGCGCTGACCTGGCTGCGGCTGAGATTGCGCCAGCTGGCGCCGGCCGGCTCAGCGCCGGTGACGGGAGGCAGGTTGTTTGAGCGCCTATTCGGGCAGGAGAGCCCCACACCAACCGGTCACGTGAGCGACGCCGACGTAGAGCGCGCCGCCCAGGCGCTGGCGGCCGCCGAGAAAGTGGATCCGCCACCGGCCGCGTTGATCCTGAGCCGCCGCTTAGGGCTGTCGCGCTTTGAGCGGGAGGTGCTACTGCTCTGCGCCGCCATGGACCTGGATACGCGGATCGCCGGGCTATGCGCCCGCGCCCAGGACGATCCCAGCCGGCCTTACCCGACCTTTGCGCTGGCCTTAGCGCTCTCCACTGAGCCGGCCTGGGACGCCCTCTCGCCGGAACGCCCGCTGCGCTACTGGCGGCTGCTGGAGATCAACCAGCCGGGCGCGCTGTCGCTCACGGCCAGCCCGCTGCGGGCCGACGAGCGCATTGTGAACTACCTCAAGGGATTGAACTATTTAGACGACCGGCTGGCGCCGCTTCTGGCTCCCCTGGAGATCGGCGCCGAGACGGTTGCGCCGCCCCCCTCACAGCAAGCGTTGGTCGCAGCCATTGGCCGGGTCCTGCAACAAACTGAGGAGACGGGGCGACCGCCGGTGGTGCAGCTGGTCGGGCCGGATTCGCTCAGCAAGCAGCTGGTCGCCCGCCAGGTCGCAGCCGACTTAGGGTTGCAGCTGCTCCGGCTCCCGGCCGGGCTGCTGCCGCCCCAGGCCGCCGAATTGGAGACGCTGGCCCGGCTCTGGGAGCGCGAGAGCCTCCTGCTCCCCCTGGCGCTCTACCTGGACGCTCACGGTGACGGCGACGCCGCCACGGAGGGAGCCGCGCCGCCGTTGGAGCACTTCCTGGCCCGCTGCGCCGGCCTGGTCTTCCTGGATACCCGCGAGGCCCGCGCCGGGTGGGGTCGCGAAGGGCTCACGATAGACGTGGATAAACCAACGCCGGCAGAGCAGCGGGTCGCCTGGGAAACCATGCTCGGACCGGCGGCCAATACCAGTCCGGCGTTGCTGGCGGGGCAGTTCAACCTGAACCTGCCGACCATCCACCAGCTCGCCCGCACGGCGCTCGCCGGGTCGCCCACCGACGGCGCAGCGCTGGAGGCCCGGCTCTGGGAGGCCTGTCTGACCCGGACGCGCCCCCGGCTGGACCAGCTGGCCCAGCGGTTGGAGCCCCAAGCGACCTGGGACGACATCGTCTTACCCGCCGAGACGGTGGCGCTCCTCCACCAGATCGCCGCCCAGGTCCGGCAACGCAGCCGGGTCTACGACGAGTGGGGCTTCCGCGCCCGCATGAACCGCGGGCTGGGCATCAGCGCGCTCTTCGGCGGGGAGAGCGGCACCGGCAAGACGATGGCCGCCGAGGTAATCGCCAACGAACTCCACCTCAACCTCTACCGCATTGACCTTTCCGCCGTGGTCAGTAAGTACATCGGCGAGACCGAGAAAAACCTGCGCCGGCTCTTTGATGCCGCCGAGGACGGAGGCGCGATTCTCTTTTTTGACGAGGCCGATGCAATCTTCGGCAAACGCAGCGAGGTGAAGGATAGCCACGACCGCTACGCCAACATTGAGATCAACTACCTTTTGCAGCGGATGGAGGCCTACCGCGGATTGGCGATCCTGGCGACCAACATGAAGAGTCTGCTGGATGTGGCCTTCATGCGGCGGCTGCGCTTCATCGTGAACTTTCCCTTCCCCGGCGTGGCCGAGCGCAGAGCGATCTGGCAGAAGGTCTTCCCGCCGGAGACACCCCGGGGCGACCTGGATTACGACCGGCTGGCCCGGCTCAACCTGAGCGGCGGGAACATCCACGCGATTGCGGTCAACGCGGCCTTTCTGGCAGCCCAGCGGGATCAGCCGGTGACGATGGCGCTGATCTTAGAGGCGGCGCGGACCGAGTTCCGCAAGCTGGAGCGGCCGGTGAATGAGGCGGAGTTCCGGTGAAGAGGGCGTAGGGAGTAAGGGGTAGATGAACCTGGAGGTGCGGATTGGGCGGTTGGTGCTGGAGGGGATCGCGCTCGCGCCGGAGCAGCGACCGCGCGTGCAGGCCGCCCTGGAAGCGGAACTGACGCGGTTGCTGGCGGAGGGCGGGCTGGCTCCTGCCTTGTTGGAGGGCGGTGCGCTGCCCCGGCTGCCAGCGGGCAGTTTCACGTTGAGCGGCGACGGCGACCCGACCCAATTGGGGCAGCAGATCGCGCAGGCAGTCTATGGGGGATTGAAGCGATGAAAGCGTCAACGGCGGTGCGCAAGCCGGAGCTGGTGCTGCAAAGTAGCGGCCTGTTGCCGCACGCGGCCATCCATAGCGTGGCCGACAGCGCGGCCCCCACCCATGACGGCGCGCAGTTTGGTCAGGAGTTCAGCCAGGTGCCGGCCCACGCCGCCGATCTGGCCGAACCCTGTCCCGTCACGCCGCGCCGGTGTCCCTTTGGCGGGGCGTGCCACACCTGCCCGGCGCACGTGCAGGCGAAGCTGGCGATCAGCCAGCCGGACGACGAGTACGAGCAGGAAGCGGACCGCGTGGCAGAGACAGTGATGCGGATGCCGGGGCCGGAGGAAGAAGACAAAGAGCAATGTCGTCAGCCTGGTTGCGCGCGGACGGTGCAGCGCCAGGCCGCAGACGGAGTGACGCAGAGTGAAATTCCCCCCGTTGTTCACGAAGTGCTGCGCTCACCGGGGCGGCCATTGGACGCAGCCACCCGCGCATTCATGGAACCGCGCCTGAGGCACGATTTTGGTCATGTGCGCGTCCATACGGATGCAAAAGCCGCAGAGTCGGCGCGGGCAATCAGAGCCCTTGCCTATACCCTGGGACACGACGTGGTCTTTGGGCCGGGACAGTACCAGCCACAGACGAACGGGGGTAAAAAGCTGCTTGCACATGAACTGGCTCACGTGCTGCAACAAAACTTTACCCCCCATAACACCGATACATTAATCCAACGGCAGACTCCTTATGATCCGACCCAGACCACTCTCACCCCCGAGGCTGTCAAGGACCTGTCTGATGAGGAACTCAAAACTCAGATCGACAGCCTCAACGAATCTTTAACGTGTCGCCCTGGCATTGAGCCACCCAATGCGATGCAGATTCAAGCCATGATGGATAATTTGGCCATACTTCAGCAAGAGCTGGCGCTGAGAAGGAAGCAAAAACAATCCGCATTGGGGAATGCAGTGGTTGCCGAAGCCAGAGCCCGCATGAACAACCCGACTGTGCGAAAAGCTTACAGCAGCACAATCCCTTGGTTCTTTACACCAAACCCTGATCTGAGAGGGTTCACAACTGAAGAAGCAGCTCTGTCGAGTTGGAAGGGTTCCGTAATGTGCAATAAATTGCCTGATTTAGGGTGCACATTTGACACAAAGAAAAAACTGACCGGATGGACGAATTACCCGACGGGGGAAGGTTCGGTATGGTGGGGAGAAGGCGTCTTTACTTGCAATGTTTTTGTCTATGACGTGCTGTATAACGTTGGCCACCCTGCCCCTCTGGGCAGCAATCAACACTACTTTGATCCAGAAGGGACATATAACAGTGAGGGGGCATTGGGAACCTACTTTGAGGATGTACAGCCAGACCAGATCCAGCCCGGGGATGTTTTTGCGACGACAGGACATATGGAAATCGTCACTTCTTCGCTGAACAAACCACCCGGGGAAAAAGGAGGCGGAACCTTTACGTCGATTGGAGCCGGCAAGAATGGTGTGGGTGTAGCCGAGAGCTCTCGTGCCGTCGGCGGTCAGCGCTTCAAGCGAGTCAGGCTATAGTTCCATGGCAACTGCAATAGTGCACGCCCAATCAAAACCCACGCCAAGGTTGGTATCCTCGTCTGTGCTGGTGCAATTGAAGCACTCTCAACGCACTGCTTTGAACCAGGTCGCACCGGATACTGTACCGCCAGGGATATACCAGGTCTTGCACTCGCCTGGGCAGCCCCTGGATGTAACAACACGCGCCTTCATGGAACCCCGTTTCGGGCACGATTTTAGTCACGTGCGCGTGCATACTGACGCGCAGGCGGCGAAATCAGTACGGGCAATGAATGCGCTGGCCTACACAGTCGGACAGGATATAGCTTTTGGAGCAAGGCAATACACGCCGGATACGCTTGAAGGTCAACTCCTACTGGCACACGAGCTAACTCATGTTGTGCAACAGCGCGCAAACAACGGTTCAAAGGCACAAATATTCCGAAAACCAGCGCCCAAGAAACTGAAGATAAAACTCCTGCTCGATCTTTCCAACGCTCTTTTGCACGTCTTGGAGGATGAAAAGACAGCGAGATCCATGATGGTAGTCTTTGGAAAGGCTACCAAATATTTACTCCGTTCAGGGCACGATTTTCGAATCAGCCAATGGTTTGAGCGTTACACCACACCTACCCGGACGGATTATACAGCCTGCACCTGGTTTCCGTGGGGCCGTGAATTGGATCGGTTTCCCGAAGATGGTAAGGTGGGCTTCATGGCCATTAAGGGAAGACTCCATCCCGTAGAAAAGCAAGGAGGTCGTGGAATTGTTTATAAGGCGATATCACCTGCCAAGAAAGCCCAATATCAAAAAATGGAACGTGATTTCAAAGCAGGTAAGATCAAATGGGAGGAGCTGGCTGAGTACAAATTATTGAAATGGGAAATACACACCGATGATATCTCCCAATACTGTAACCCCTTTGGCAAATATGCGACCGTCATCCATGGACATTACATGCTGCATGGTACCGATGGCGAAGACGGGGATGTACATCCTTTCCAGGAATTGACCCTTGAAGGGCGAAAAGATATCTCTCATGGCTGTGTCAGAACTTCCAACACAGATATTGATTGGCTAAAAAATAATGTACCGGGAAACACACCTATTCATATCCTGGGTGAAGGGGAAAAAAGGAGATAAATTGCCATGACCACCTTTCCCGGCTCACCACGTCTGCTCAAAGGCGCCCTGGTCACCGTGGACCCGGCCCGTCCGCTGGCCGGGATCATCCTCTTCCAGTACAACCCGGACACGCTGACCCGCCGCCTGGAGGCCCGGACGACGGGCTACGAGGGCGGCGACCGGGCCGAGGCGCTGCGATTGACCGGCCCGCCCCGCGAGACGATCACGCTGACGGTGGAGATTGACGCCGCCGACCAGCTGGAGCAGGGGAACCCGGTCGCTGTGACCATGGGGGTGACTCCCGCGCTGGCAGCGCTGGAGCTGCTGCTCTACCCCAAGAGCGCGGATGTCCTCCGCAACGCGGCGCTGGCCCAGGCCGGCAACGTAGAAATCATTCCGCCCGAAGCGCCGTTGACGCTCTTCGTCTGGGGGCCGAACCGGGTGCTGCCGGTCCGCCTGACCGGCTTCAGCATCACCGAAGAGGCCTACGACCCGGCGCTCAACCCGATCCGTGCCCGCGTGGAGCTCTCGTTGGAGGTGCTCAGCTACGCCGACTTCAAACCGACCCACGTCGGCTACCAGCTCTTCTTGATCCACCAGATCGGCAAAGAGGTCATGGGCGCCCTGAACGTGACGACCAACCCTGAAGCGCTCGGCGTCTCATTAAAACTCTTGTGAGGTGACCCGTGTTTCCGGTAACCAGCCGTTATCACCACGTGGAGATTGCCCGGTGGACCGCCCCCGATGGGCGCGAGATCGTCTACCTGCGCCGCCGCTTCCTGCCCGACGACAGCCAGATCGCGGTGCTGGCCGAGCATGGGGTAGCCCAGGACGAGCGGCTTGATATTATCGCCGCGCACTACCTGGGCGATCCCGAACAGTTCTGGCGGCTCTGCGACGCCAACCACGCCCTGGATCCGGACGAGCTGCTGGAGATCGGGCGGTGGCTTCGCATCCCGCTGATTTTGGGGGGCTGAGCCATGCTTGATCCCGTCAACCTGTTGGGCATCCGCCTGCAACTGCTGCTCGGGCGGCCCAAGGTCCCTCTGCCCGCGCCCTATGAGGTCATGGAGGCGCTGCTCGGCCTGAATGTGACCAACAACGACCGCGAGCGCGACGGCTTCCAGCTGGAGTTCAGCCTGGGCCGCGATTCCCCGCTGGAGTACGGCCTCCTGCGCAGCGGCATCCTGGACGTGCCGAACCGCGTCATCATCATCGCCATCTTCGGCGCGCGCCCCCAGGTGTTGATAGACGGGCTGATCACCGACCTCCAGGTGATCCCCAGCAACCAGCCAGGCCGTTCCACTCTGGAGGTGACGGGCGAGGATCTCAGCCTGGAGCTGGGCTTTGAGGACCAAAGCGAAACCCATCCCAACCAGAGCGACTCCACCATCGTGCAAAAGCTCTTAGCTGGCGCCGGGTTCATCCCCCAGGTCACCCCGACGAGCGATACCTCCAGCGTCAACGACCGCCTCCCGACCCAGCAGAGCACCAACCTGGCCTTTATCCGCCGGTTGGCCCGGCGCAACGGCTTCGTCTTCTACGTAGAGCCGACCGACGTGCCCGGCGTCAATCTTGCCTATTGGGGACCGGAGCGGCGGCAAGGGGTGCCCCAGGCCCCGTTGAAAATGAACCTGGGGCCGGAGACCAACGTGGATACGTCGATCAATTTTCACTACCGGGGGCTGGAACCGGCCGAGCCGGAAGTAAACATCCTGGAACCGTTTTCCCGGCAGACCATCCCCGTCCCGCCGCCGAGCGGGCTGCTGCCGTCGCTCTCCGGCCAGCCGGCCCGCCCGCTGCGCAAAGTCAAAGCGCGCGATGCGGCCAACCTCAGCTTTGCGCAGGCCCTACAGCGCGCCATCCAGGGCAGCACCGGCGCGGCCGAGACGTTGGAGGCCACCGGTGAGGTGGACGCCGTGCGCTACGGGCGGGCGCTGCGCGCGCGCCGCCTGGTGGAAGTCTGCGGCGCGGGCCAGAGTTACGACGGCACCTACTACGTGAAACAGGTGATCCACCAGATCCGGCGTTTCCCGCGCCCCACCTACAGGATGCAGTTCACGCTCATCCGCGAGGGACGCGGCGCGACCCGCTCCACCCTCACCCCCGGCACAGGAGAGACATGAACGGACCAACCGACCCCGAAACGCCGACCTTTTACGGCAAATACCGTGGCACCGTGACCGACAACCGCGACCCGCAGCAATTGGGACGGGTGCGGGCCAAAGTCCCCGACGTGTTGGGGGAGCACGACAGCGGTTGGGCCCTGCCCTGCGTCCCCTACGCCGGTAAGAGCGTGGGACTCTTCCTCATCCCGCCGGTCGGGGCCTCGGTCTGGGTAGAATTTGAGCACGGCAACCCGGATTACCCGATCTGGACCGGCTGTTTCTGGGCGCAGGGCGAAGTGCCGGCGACGCCCGCCGGTCCTGAAATGAAGGTGCTCAAGACCGACGTGGGCACCATCACGCTGAACGACACGGCGGGCGCGGGTGGCATCACCATTGAGACGACCGCCGGCATGAAAATCACCCTCACCGCCAGCAGCCTGGAGCTCAACGATGGGCAGGGCGGCAGCATCAAGCTGACCGGACCGCAGGTCTCCGTCAACGACGGCGCGCTGGAGGTGACCTGATGCCCGGCTACCTGCTGGATCAGAGCTCAACGGTGCTCTGTCTGCACGGTGGCCAGGCACAGCCGGTCATGGTCAGCCCGCGCGTCAAGGTCGGCGGGCAGCCGGTCGTGACCCAGGCAGGGCCCTACACCATTGCCGGCTGCACCCTGCCGCCCCCGACAGCGGGCAACGGCCCCTGCGTCACCGCCCAATGGGTCACCGCCGCGACGCGGGTCAAGGTCGGCGGAATGCCGGTGCTGTTGCAGGATAGCCAGGCGCTCTGCACGCCGACCGGCACCGCGCTCAACGTGGTGGTCACACAAGTGCGGGTCAAAGGGACGTGAGAAGGGACGTGAGGACGTGAGAATGAAACAGAGCCAGGGGAGGCACAAGCATGAACGTTGATTTTCCCTTCCACTTCAACGGAGCCGGCCGCACCGCGACGACGAGCGACGAAGATCACATCCGGGACATGGTGGAGCTCTTCCTCTTCACCGCCCCCGGCGAGCGCGTCAACCGGCCCGATTTCGGCAGCGGCCTGCTGGCGCTGGTCTTTGAGCCCAACAGCCCGGAACTGGCCGCCGTCGTCCAGCAGACCATCCGGGCCGGCCTGCAGCACTGGCTCAACGACCTGCTGGAAGTACAAGCGCTGGAGGTCACCGCCCAGGAATCCACGCTGCGCGTGGTAGTGCAATATACCCTCCGGCGCACCGGCGAGCGCCGAACGACAACCCTGGAACGGAGCAGTGTGCGATGAACGAGACACTCCTCAGCTGCGAAAACCCGGCGCGCCGCCAGGCCGTGCGCGCCTCCCCGGAATTCAACGGGCTGGACTACCTGGAAGTCGGCGCCGACCAGCGCACGCTGACCCTCTACTTCATTGACCGCGCGCCCGCGACGCTGACCGCCCGGCAGGTGCAGATCACCGGCGGCCAGCGGGTCACCGATCTCCAGGTCGTGGACCTGCGCTTCTGCCGCCAGGAAGACCCGCAACGCGACGATTGCGTCGTCATCACGGTGGATAGGCCCGGCGATTTCTCCCCCTACCGCCTTTGCCTGGTCCAGCTGGACGCCAACGGCCGGCCGACCGACCAGCCGCTGGCCGGCTTTGATCCCCGCTACGCCTGCCTGGAATTCAGCTTCAAAGTGGCCTGTCCCAGCGACCTGGATTGCCGGCCCGTTGCCGCGCCCTGCGCGCCACCGGCGCGGGTGGAGCCGGAACTGAATTACCTGGTCAAAGATTACGCCAGCTTCCGCCAGCTGCTCTTAGACCGGCTGGCGCTGATCATGCCCGACTGGCAGGAGCGCCATGTGCCCGACCTGGAGCTCACCCTGGTGGAGCTGCTCGCCTACGTCGGCGACCAGCTCAGCTACTACCAGGACGCCGTCGCCACCGAAGCTTACCTGGAGACGGCCCGGCAGCGGATCTCCGTCCGGCGGCACGTCCGGTTGGTGGATTATCGCCTGCACGAGGGCTGCAACGCCCGCGCCTGGGTCTTGGTGCAGACCGACACGCCGGTAACCTTGCCGGCGGAACAGGTCACTTTCAGCACCGGCACTCCTCCCAATCCGGGCGAGTGCTTTGAGCCGTTGGGCGTGCAGGAGCTCTCCCTCATTCCGGCCCACAACGAGATTCATTTTTACACCTGGGGCGACCGCGAGTGCTGCCTGCCCCAGGGCGCGACCTCCGCCACGTTGGTAGATCACCTCGTCCCCGTAGCGGAGCCGGCGTGGCCGGACAACGTCGCGCCCGAAACGCCCGGTGACGGGGATTCTCCGCGCCTGGTGCGCCGGCTGGCGCTGCATCCAGGGGATTACCTCCTGTTTGAAGAGGTACTCGGCCCCCAGACCGGCGCGGCCGCCGACGCCGACCCGGCGCACCGCCACGTGGTCCGTCTGACCGGCTGCCGGCCGGCGGTGGATGCGCTCTACCACCAACCCGTGCTGGAGATCACCTGGGCAGCTGAGGACGCCCTGCCTTTCCCGTTCTGCCTCTCTGCCGTCATCGCGGAGCAGGAATGCCGGCTGGTGGAAAATATCAGCGTCGCGCGGGGCAACTTAGTGTTGGTGGACCACGGCCGCCGGGTGAGCGGCGAGGACCTGGGGACCGTGCCGGCGCCGCCGGGGACGCTCACATGCGAGCGGGAGGGGCGACCGGCGATCCTCGCCACACCGCCACCACCGTTCCGCCCACCGCCGCTGCGCCAGGGGCCGCTCATCTTCCGGGAGCCGCTCCCGGAGACCATCCGCTCGGCCACAGAGCTGCTGCGCCAGGACCCCCATCAGGCCGTGCCGCAGATCGCGCTGACCGGTGTCCGCGCCACGCCCTACGGCCAGGTACGCACCAGCTGGTGGCCCCGGCCTGACCTCCTGGACAGCCGGCCCGGCGATCCCGACTTCGTGGTAGAAGTAGATAACGACGGGCGCGCCCACCTCCGCTTCGGCGACGGCGACCTGGGGCAGCAACCGGCCGCCGGGACGCAGTTCACAGCCGATTACCGCGTCGGGTACGGGCCGGCCGGGAATGTGGGCGCGGAGACCATCACCCACCTGCTCCTGCGCGACCCCCTGACCGGGGTAACACTGAAGCCGCGCAACCCCCTGCCGGCGCAGGGGGGGACCGCGCCGGAGCTGCTGGCCGAGGCCAAACTGCTCGCGCCCTACGCCGCCCACCACCAGCTCCAGCGCGCCATCACCGCCGAAGACTACGCCGCGCTGGTAATGCGCCGCTTCAACACCCGCGTGCAGCGGGCGGCCGCCACGCTCCGCTGGACCGGCAGCGGCTATGAGGTACTGGTCGCGGTGGACCCACGGGAGCAGACAGGGACCGACCCGGCGCTGCTGGCCGAGATTGAGCAATTCCTCCAGGCCTACCGGCGCATCGGCCACGACATTGCCGTCCACTGGGCCACCTGCGTGCCGCTGGACCTCAAGCTGACGGTCTGTGTCCAGCCCACTTACCTGCGCGGCCACGTCAAGGCCGCCCTGTTGGAGCTGTTCAGCAACCGGCGGCTGCCCGACGGCCGGCCCGGCTTCTTCCACCCCGACGCGCTCACCTTCGGGGAAGGGATCATGCTCAGCCGCGTGGTCGCGGCGGCGCGCTCCGTCCCTGGCGTGGAAGATGTGCGGGTAGAGGTATTCCACCGTTACGGCGACCTGCCGAACGGAGAACTGGAGGCCGGCCTCCTGCCGCTCGGCCCGTTAGAGGTCGCCCGGCTGGATAACGATCCCAATGCCCCCGCCAACGGCCGTCTGGCGCTGGAAATGGTAGGTGGACGATGAAACCATGTGGGTGCTGTCAGGGAATTCAACGGCTGACCCCCCTGCGGGTTGAAAACCGGCCCGGCCTGCCCGCGCTCTCCTATCGGGTCGGGACACATGCCACGTTCCTGGAGACAATGCAGGCGCGCCTGGCCAGCGCCAATTTTCCGGCGCTGCGCGAGCACCTGACCACGCGCGCCGGCAGTGACCCCGCCCTGGCGCTGTTAGATGCCTGGGCCACGCTGGCCGACGTGCTGACCTTCTACCAGGAGCGCATCGCCAACGAGGGCTACCTCCGCACCGCCACCGAGCGCCGCTCCATCCTGGAGCTGGCCCGGCTGGTAGGATACCGGCTCCGTCCCGGCGTGGCCGCCACCGTCTACCTGGCCTTCACCCTGGAAAAGGATCACCAGGTGGAGATCCCGGCCGGGACGCGCGCCCAGAGCCTGCCGGGCCCCGGGGAATTGCCGCAATCGTTTGAGACCGCGGAACCGCTGGTCGCCCGCGCCGCCTGGAACGCGCTGCAACCCCGGCAGACCTTGCCGCAGTTCATCACAGCCGGCACCACCGTGATCTACCTCCAGGGGATCGCCACTAACCTCAAAGCAAACGATCCCCTGGTGATTGTGGACTCGTTGGGCAACCGGCTCTTCCGGCGCGCCCTGGAAGTGAAGCCGGACCCGGTGGCCAACCGCACCCGCGTGCTCCTGGCCGGCGGCCCCCCGGCCCGGCCGGCGCTCAATCTGCTGCCGCTGGAAATCCTGCTCCAGCGCGTCCCGGAGGAAGAGGGACCCTACAGCAAGGCCATCGGCGACTGGGGCACCGCTATCCTGCGAGAGGAATTGAGGCCCCTGCTGACCCGGTTGCGGGCGGCGCAACCGGCCTGGTCCGATCTGCGCCAGGCCATCAAAGCGCAGCTGCCCCGCCTGGCGCAGCTGCGCCGGATCAACCTGGCCCTCAACTTTGAGATCCTGGCCGGCTGGATCGCGGACGTGGAGCAGCAGTTGCAGGGCCTTTTAGAGCAGGTACAGCGTTACGCCGGTCCCCCACTATCCACCGCGCCGTCGGAAGACCAGCTGGAAATCATCTGGCGCTTGAGGTCCGGGCTTAGAGCCGCGCTGGAACGGCCCCCCACCCTCATCAGCGGGAGACCGTTTGCCAAAGAAATCGGCGTCCCTGAGTATCAGGCCCTGCAAAGCGCGCTCCAGGACCTGGTCCAGGTCTTAGGGGGGTCCGCCGGGCTGGAGGATAAGCTCCTGGCGCTCCGCGAAAAGGTGCCGCTGCTCCAGCAATTCCGCCACACCCTGGGTGAATTGGGATTACTGGGGAACGAGGGCCAGGAATGGACCCTGCAGCTGGTAAACATGTTGAACGAAACCATCCACCAGTTATCGGCCGCGGAGACCGGAACCGGCGTTACGGCGGCCCGCCCCAGCCCCCTGCTGTGGGACTCCCTGTTGCGGCTTCCCTCACGCCAACCGGCCAGCCCACTTGACCTGGAGCGCCGCCTGGACACCCTCTTTCAGCCCCAGTCGGCGCTGGCCTCCCAGCTGCTCGTCACCATGCAGCCATCCCTGGCCTCCACGCTCTACCTGGCGCAGCGGAAACAGGCCGTCCAGGGGCAGCCCACCGAGGTCTACGCGCTGCGCACCACCGCAGCCCTCTTCGGGCACAACGCCCGCCAGAGAGTCCTTTATAATTCTGACGGCCGGCCGCAATTAAATACGGACGGGACCATCCAAACCACCGAATGGACTCCCGCCGACGATGAAACAGGCGGTGTGATCTTTCTGGACAACGCCTACGATAAAATTGCGCCAGCCAGCTACATCGTCGTGGTGAAGCCTGGATCAGAAGCGCAAGTTCTCCAGGTAAATCAGGCCACCATCCACCCCCGCACAGCTTACGAGATCAGCGGCAAGACGACCGAGCTCCAGCTCGCCAGTCATTGGTGCAGTGAGGTCACGTTCGCCTTGATCCGTGAAACCGCCGTCTACGCCCAGAGCGAGCGGCTGGAACTGGCCGAGGCCCCGCTGGAGGAGACAGACGGCCCGATCACAGGCGACGCGCTGGAGCTGGATGGCCTCTACGACGGGCTGGAAATCGGCCGCTGGTTGATCGTCTCCGGCGAATGTGCCGAGACCGGCATTCAGCGCTGCGAGCGGGTGATGCTCGCCGGGGTGACCGAGGGCGTCCGCCAGGCCGTCGTGGACGCTATGACAAGGATGGCGTTGCCCGGTGATACGCCGCACACGACCCTGCACTTCGCCGCCGGGCTGGCTTACACCTACCGGCGCGCCACCGTCACCCTCTACGGCAACGTGGTAAAAGCGACCCACGGCGAGACGCGCACCGAGGTCCTGGGCAGCGGCGACGGCAGCCAGCGCTGCCAGGCTTTCACGCTGCGCCAGTCGCCGCTTACCTACGTTTCCGCCCCAACCGAGGCCGGCGTGGAGAGCACGCTCCGGGTCTGGGTCAACGACGTGGAATGGCACGAGGTCGGCGACCTGTTGCCGTTAGCGCCGACCGACCACCGTTTCATCACCCGCACCAACGATGCCGGCCAGACCACCCTGATTTTCGGCGACGGGGAGCACGGGGCCCGCCTGCCGACCGGCGTGGAGAACCTCCAGGCCCGTTACCGCACCGGCATCGGCCGGCCCGGCAACCTGGCGGCCGGGCGGATCAGCCTGCTGGCGACGCGCCCCTTAGGCGTGAAGGCCGTGGTCAACCCGCTGCCCGCCACCGGCGGCGCCGACCCGGAAAGCCGCGAACAGGCCCGCCGCAACGCCCCGCTCGGCGTGCTGGCGCTGGACCGGCTCGTCTCGGTGACGGATTACGCCGACTTCGCCCGCACCTTCGCCGGCATCGGCAAGGCCAGCGCGGCCCGTCTCACCGATGGCCGCCGCGAACTCGTCCACCTGACCATCGCCGGCATTGACGACATCCCCCTTGACCCCGACTCAGACCTCTGCCGCAACCTCGGCGCTGCGCTCCGCCGCCACGGCGATCCCTGGCAACCCTGCCTGATTGAACCGCGCGAGTGGATCATGCTGGTCATCAACGCCGGGATCGGGTTGGACCCCGACTACCGCTGGGAGAAGGTGGAACCGCAGCTCCGCGCGGCGCTCCTGACGGCGTTCAGCTTTGAGCGCCGCGAGCTGGGGCAGGATGCCGTGCTCGGCGAGGTGATCAGCGTCCTCCAACAGGTCCCCGGCGTGGTCTACGTGGATGTGGATACTTTTGGCGGGCTGCCCGAAAAGATCGTAGATCCCCAGACGGGCCGGCGCCGCCCCCAGACGCCGGAGGAACTGATCGCGGCGGTCAAAAAACTGGTGGAAGCAAGCGAGACCACCGGACGCCCACCCGCCCGCGTGACGGCCAACCTGGCCGGCCGGGAAAACGGGACGCTGCGGCCGGCCCAGCTGGCCTACCTCACGCCCGCTGTGCCCGAGACGTTGATTTTGACGCCGAGGGTAGGGAAAAGGGATTAGGGAGCAGGGGAAGAGAGAAGTCCCTACTCCCTCGCTGACAAGGAGGGGCTATGGATCAAACTGAGGACCGGCTGTACGAGCTGCTCCCGGCGATCATCCGCATCCGTGACGCCGAGCAGGGCTACCCGCTGCGCGACCTGCTGCGCGTCATCGCCGAACAGGTAAACCTGGTGGAGAGCGACATCGGCCAGCTGTACGAGAACTGGTTCATTGAGACCTGCCAGGATTGGGCCGTGCCCTACCTCGGCGACCTGGTCGGATACCAGCCGGTGCACGAGGCCGGGGAGCCGGGCGCGCTCACGACACCGCAGAGCCGGCAGCGCAACCGGATCCTCATCCCGCGCCGGGAGGTGGCCAACACCGTCCGTTACCGGCGGCGCAAGGGAACATTAGCGCTGTTGGAGGAGCTGGCCTGGGCCACCGCCGGCTGGCCGGCGCGGGCCGTGGAGTTCTACCGGCTGGTGGCAGCCACCCAGGCCCTGAATCACCTGCAACTGGAGCGCGGCCGCACGGCCGATCTGCGCCAGGGCGACGCACTGGACCGGCTAAACGGCCCCTTTGACCCGGTGGCCCACACCGTGGACGTGCGCCGCGTCAACTCGCGCGCCACGCCGGGCCGCTACAACCTCCCGGAGGTCGGGCTTTTCGTCAGCCGGCTGAAAGCGTATCGGGTCACGGAAGCGCCGGCCTACTGCCTGGATCGCAACGCGACCCGCTTCACCTTCAGCGTGTTAGGCAACGATGCGCCGCTGTTCATCCACAGCACGCCGGAGAGCGACCCCACCCGGATCGCAGGCGAGCTGAACCTGCCGCTCCCCATCCGGCGGCGAGCGCTGGCCACCGACACGGCGGCCTACTACGGGCCGGAGCGCAGCTTCCAGATCTGGGTGGGCGTGCCTGTCCCGGCCGCCAAAGCGGCCTCCGCCGGCGAAAAGGTGGAGCGGAAGCCGCTCCCGGTGAGCGCCCTGGTCGTGGCCGACCTGAGCGACTGGTACTACCGGCCGCTGCCCGGCAAGGTGGCGGTTGATCCGGTCCTGGGACGGCTCGCCTTCCACGACCCGCTGCCCCGGCAAGGGGTCTGGGTCACATACTCCTACGGCTTCAGCGCCGACCTCGGCGGTGGGGAGTACGACCGGCCGCTCGTGGAGCCGGAGCAGGCCCGGCACTATCGGGTCGGCAAAGGGCTGCCCGGCGCGCACGAGACGATCCAGGCCGCGTTGGAGGCCTGGCGCAACGACCCGGACCGGCCATCCGCCGCGGTCATTGAGATCGGCGACAGCGGTGTCTACGTGGAGCAGCTGGCCATTGAATTGGAGGAAAACCAAACGCTCCAGCTGCGCGCGGCCAATCACGCCCGCCCGGTCCTCTGGCTGCTCAACTGGGGGCCGAATTTGCCCGACGCCCTCAGCGTGACCGGCAAGGCCGGCAGCCGCTTCACCCTGGACGGGCTGCTGGTCACCGGCCGCGGGCTGCGCGTAGAAGGCGACCTGGAGGAGCTGGTGATCCGGCACAGCACGCTCGTGCCCGGCTGGGAATTGGACAGCGCCTGCGAACCGGTCTCCGGGGCCGAGCCAAGCCTGGAGCTCTTCGTCAAACAGGCGCGCGTCCGCATTGAGCAAAGCATCGTCGGCTCCATCCAGGTGACGCACGATGAGGTAACGCTGGAACCGCTCGCCCTCACCATCAACGACAGCATCGTGGATGCCACCGGCGTGGGCTGCGCCGGCCCGGCGTGCGAAGCGCTCGGCGCACCGGGGTGGCCGCTGGCGCACGCCGTCTTGACCATCGCGCGCAGCACGGTCATCGGGCGCGTCCAGGTGCACGCCATCGCGCTGGCGGAAGATAGCCTCTTCCTGGATCAGGTCCGGGTGGGCCGCCGGCAGACAGGGTGTATGCGCTTCTGCTACGTGACGCCCGATTCGCGCACGCCGCGCCGCTACCACTGCCAGCCCGACCTGGCCGAGCAGGCCGGCGAGGAGGCGTTGCGCGCAGATTACGCCCGGCTGGAGCCGCCGGTCCCCCCAACGCCAGCAGAGGTGGCGGCCGCCCGGCAGCGGGAGCGCGAGCGGGTGCGGCCGCAGTTCAACAGCCTGCGGTACGGGACTCCCACCTACTGCCAGCTGGCCGCCGCCTGTGCCGCGGAGATCCAACGCGGGGCGGAGGACGAATCTGAGCTGGGCGTCTTCCACGATCTCTACCAGCCGCAGCGGGAGGCCAACCTGCGCGCCCGCCTGGACGAATATACGCCGGCAGGGATGGACGCCGGGATCATTTACATTGACGTTTGACGTTTGACGTTTGACGTTTGACGTTTGACATTTAACCTCAAGGAGGCACCATGAAAGGCGATTTCACCCGCGATACCTTTGATCCGCGCAAGCACTTCAGCCGCGTCCTGCTGCAACAGGGCCGGGTCCTCTTAGACGCCGACTGGAACGAGCAGGCCGCCATTCTATTGCACTACCTGCGCGCCTTGGCGGCCGATCTGATCGGACCCCACGGCGGGCCGGGTGACAGTTTCAAGATCACCACCCAGGCTTCCGCTATCCCCCTGCTTTCCATCCCTTCGCCCATCCCTCTCCTCCCCTGGAAGGGGCGCGAGACGCTGGAACCTGGCGATTTCTACATCGCCGGCGGGCACTATTACGCGGCCGGCCTGTTGTGCGAGAACGAAGCGCGTGCCATCACCTATACGACCCAGCCCTACCGGCCCGGCCTCAGCCCGCTGAAAGCCAAAGCCGGCAGCCATTACCTGATCTACCTGGACGCCTGGGAGCGCCACGTGACGTGGGTGGAAGAGCCAACCCTCCGCGAGGTGGCGTTAGGCGGGCCGGACACCGCCACCCGGGCCCAGGTAGTCTGGCAGGTGCAGGCACTGGCGCTCACCGCCACAGAGGCAAATGACATCGCGGCGGCAAGTTACAATGGGTTCCTGGATTTGTTGGCAAAAAAGAACCTGTACCAGGCCGGTAATAGCCAGCTCAAAGCCAAGGGGAAAGAAAATCCCCAGGCGGAGACCGAGCCCTGCCTGGCCCCACCGGACGCGCGGTATCGCGGCCAGGAAAACCAGCTCTACCGGGTGGAGATCCACCAGGGCGGCGATGCCAAAACTGCTACCTTCAAATGGTCGCGCGACAACGGCTCCGTTGTTTACCCCCTGGTCTCCCTCCAGGGCGCGGTTGCCACCTTAGAGCACCTGGGCCGCGACGACCGCTTCCGCCTGGCGGAAGGGGATTGGGTGGAATTAGTGGATCAATGGACGGACCTCCAGGGGGAGCCGGGGTTGCTGGTCCAGGTGCAAAAAATTGACCCGGCAGCCCTGACGGTGACCCTGAGCCGCCCTGCCGACGCCACCCCCGACCTGCCTGACTACGACGCGGCCCGCGCCAGCGCAAGCCATCCGTTGCTGCGCCGGTGGGATCACCGCGCCGGCGATCCCCGGCTCGGCGGGCTCACGTTACGCCAGGGCGCGGCGACCGTGCAAGAGGGTCGCTGGCTGACGCTGGAAAACGGCGTGCAGATCTGGTTTAACCCCGGCGGGACCTACTGTCTGGGCGACAGCTGGCTGATCCCGGCGCGGACCGCCACCGGCGACGTGGAGTGGCCCGGCGCGGAGGGCGCGCCCGAGCTGGTCCCCTGCCGCCGGGTGGAACACGCCTACGCCCCGCTGGCCCTCGTCACCGTAGGGGCCAACGGCAACCTGAACGTGACCAGGGGCCTGCGGCGGATCATCCCGGAGCTGGAGCTGGAACCGCCACCCTCGGTCCGGCCGCCCGTGATTGAGCCGCCCGCCGAGGTCCGGCCGCCCGTGAAGTAGCCCCAGGGGCCCCGCTGATCTGCTCGGCTGGAAGAAAGAAGGATGAAGGCGGAAGGATGAAATGACTGAGGACTAATCAACCGTCTTTATTGAGGAGGGAACCATGGCCCGTACTCTCACCCTCGCCACCGTGCAGATGGACGCCAACCCGGCTCCCACAGCCGAGCGGCTGGCCCGCGCCGAACGGCTGGTCACCGAAGCGGCCGCCGCCGGCGCGCAGCTGGTCGTCCTGCCGGATCTCTTCAATCTCGGCTACGCCTACGTGGAGGAGAACTTCCGCCGGGCCGAGCCGGAGGACGGCCCCACCCTCACCTGGCTCAAGCGGACGGCGACCCGGCTCAATCTCCACCTGGCCGGCTCGCTCCTGCTGCTGGATCAGGACGAGATTTACAATGCGCTCTTCCTCTGTGCGCCCGATGGGCGGAGCTGGCGCTACGACAAGCACTATCCCTGGGGCTGGGAGCGTGGTTATTTCCGGGAAAGCGACCGCATCACGGTGGCGGAGACGGCCTTGGGTGCCATCGGCTTCCTGCTCTGCTGGGATGTGGCCCACGCGGAGCTCTGGCGGCGCTATGCCGGCCGCGTGGATCTGATGGTGCTCGCCAGCTGCCCGCCGGACTTTGGCAATCCCGTCTACCGCTTCTCCGATGGCAACGAGCTCACCGCCGACGACCTGGGGCCGCTGTTCAGACGGCTCCAATCAGAGGGACCCAAGATTTTCCAGGCAACGGTGTGCCAGCAGACCGCCTGGTTAGGGGTCCCGGCGCTCAACTCCACCGGCTGCGGGCAGATTCAAACGCCGCTCCCCAACGGGCAGCTGCTCATGGCCTTGCTGGCCCCCCTGGCGCCACGCGTGCTCCGGTACCTGCCCCGGGCGCGCCCGCTGATAGGGCGCTATCACCTGGTCCCCGCCGGCCAGATCGTGGCGGCGACCGGTGAGCCGCTCGCCCGCTTGACCCCCACACAGGGGGAGAGCTTCGTGCAAGCGCAGGTCACGCTGCCGGACCGCCGGCCGTCACCCCAGGGGACACAGCCGGTCCCACCGGTCAGCCGGGTGACATACTGGCTCTCCGACCTGCTGTTGCCGTGGGTCTCAGTCCCCCTTTACCGCCGGGGAGCGCGGCAAGCCTGGGGAGCGACGATGGCCCCGCCCCGCCCGGCCACCCGCCGCTGGCTGGCGCTGTCAGGCGGCGTGGCCCTGCTGGGCTTCCTGCTGGGCACCCGCCTGGCGCGCCGCCGCTAACCTGCCCGGTCAGCACCGGCGCAGACACAGCCATTTTTCACCTCAAAGGACACCAGGCGCGCTGAGAAGCCAGCCACGACGCTACTGCTGGTTTTGGTGGCCGGTGGTCTGCCTTACTCCCGCCCCAAGATGTGATCAATCTCGGCCAGCTGCGCCGGGGTGAGCGGGCCGAAGCGCAGCGCGCCGCAGTTTTCTTCCACCTGCTGGACGGTTTTGAAGCCGGGGATGGGGATGGTCTGCCCGCTGCGCGCCCAAATCCAGGCCAGCGCGCCCTGCGCCAACGTCCGCCCGCCGCTGGTCAGCACCTCGCGGATAGCGGCCAGTGCGTCCAGCCAGGCCTGGGTGGGCCGCCCATCCTTGAAGCCGGGATGCCAGGCGGCATGGCTGCGCACATCATCAGATTGGAAGGTGGAATCCGGGGCATATTTGCCGGTCAGCAGCCCCATCCCCAACGGCCCCCGGTTGATGCTGGCTAAATTGAGCCGCTCGCAGAGCGCCAGCAGTTCCAGGTTGCCATCCAGGACGCTCAACTGTTGCTGGACGACGCTGCAATGGGGGGCGGTGGCAAAAGCAGCCACGGCATCGGTGCGGTCGGTGCTCCAGCCGTAGGTGCGGATTTTGCCCTCCTGGACCAGCTCCTCTAACACCTCACGTGCCTCCAATGCCCGCTCAAGGGTCAGCCCCCAGATGTGCAGCTGGTAGACGTCCACGTAGTCGGTTTCCAACCGGCGGAGGCTGGCCTCCAGGTCAGCCCGCAAATGGCTGGTCGGGTCGCTCTCCTCTTCCTTCTCCCCGTAGGGCGTGACCACTTTGGTCGCTTCATCCACGTGGTAGCCGAACTTGGTGGCGATGACCACCTGATCCCGCCGCCCCTTGACGGCCTGGCCCAACAGCCGCTCGCTGTGCCCGCAGCCGTAGTTGGCGGCGGTGTCAAAGAAAGTGACGCCCAGCTCTAACGCCCGCTGGAGCGCCCGCCGCGATTCGGCATCGTCCACCATGCTCCAGCCGGCCGGCCGCCCGTTGAAGAGCCACGGCCCGCCGATGGCCCAACATCCCAATCCCAGGGCGCTGACCTGAATCCCTGAACGACCTAATTGACGTTGCATGAAATTCCTCC
>CAYTGR010000007.1:0-2494 GCA_964437445.1 uncultured Anaerolineales bacterium
ATGGTGGCTGTGCGACTGGCAGGCGTCTGCGTCACGGCCCCTGGCTGATTGTCTGGCCGAAATCCCATTTGACCAGATTGGCGGCTTTGTCTTTGAGCCGGGCGGCAGCGGGTCGGGCTTTGTCCGCTTCCCGCCGCTGCCGCTCGTGCAGGCCATGGTTGAACGGGTGCGGGCAGCCGGCGGCTGGGTGATGTCAAATGAAATCACCACCGGGATGGGGCGCACCGGGCGCTGGTTCGGATTCCAGCACTACGCTATTCAGCCGGACGTCGTGGCGTTAGGAAAAGGGCTGGGCAATGGCTATCCGGTCAGCGCGGTGGCGCTACGGGGGGAGATCGCGGCCCGGCTGGAGCAGAGCGGCTTCCGGTACGCACAATCGCACCAGAACGACCCGCTGGGCTGCGTGGTGGCGCAAGAAGTGATCACCCTCATGCGGGAGGGGCAATGGGTAGAGCGGGGACAGGTGTTGGGCGCTGCCTTCCTGGCGGGCTTGCAACGGCTGCAGTACCCCGTCGTGAAAGAAGCGCGGGGGCGGGGCCTGTTGCTGGCTCTGGAACTCCAGCCGCATCCCACCTTTACCGTAGCCGACGCTTACCACGCCTTGCTGGAGCGGGGCTTCCTGGTCGGTTATTATCCGGCCGGGAATGTGTTGCGGTTTGACCCGGCCTTGACCATCGGGGAAGATGACATCACGCAGTTATTGGACTGCCTGGCTGAGGTGCTGGCAAAGGTGGGGTAGCACGGAAGCAAAGGGAGCACTCAGACCTGGCGTTCACCAGCGGTGGGATGAAAACAAAAAGTGGGCGAGATAGGGCTCGAACCTACGACCTCACGGATGTGAACCGTGCGCTCTGACCGACTGAGCTACTCGCCCGCGCGCTTTTGATTATAGCATGGCTGGATAAAAATGCAACCGCGCCGCGCTTTGACGTCCTGCTCCGGCGTGCACCGTGCGCCCCCCTTCGCTGTCCTGCTCTGACCGAAATTTGACACCGGCCAGACTTATTGTACACTCCTTTTAAGACTTGAAGCCCAAGTTGCGCGACCAGCTTGCAGCCCATAAGCATCAGGAGGGTAAAATGGCGGAACCGGATGCAAAGCGAACCTCCATTTTTGCCGCCGAAGAGATAGACGCGGCGCGCGATTTGCGCAATACCCTCTTGTTTGTGGGCATCCTGGTGGTGGGACTCGCCGCCATGATTCTGGCGGCCAGCCCCAACGTGATGGCACTCCAGATCCCACCGTTGCAGCTCTCGCTGGTAGCGCTGACGGCCGTGTTGATCGCCTTTGGTGGGATCATCGCGCTTCAGTCTGGTTTGCCGGTGCGGCCCCTTTCGTGGACGGTGCTGGTGGCCTACACCTTGATTGTCTCTATCACCGTTCACTACACCGGAGGCCCCCTCACCCCTGTGCCAGCCCTCTACCTCTTGGTGACGGTGGGCGCTTCGTTTTTGTTGGGCCGGCGTGGAGCGACCCTGATCGCGCTCTTGGGGGTGGCCTGCTACGCGCTCATTCTGGCGCTGGAATACACCGGCGTGCTCCCCATGATTCAAATCTGGCGACTTTCGTTTTCCCCCCGTGAACGCGGCTCGTTATTGATCATCAACTGGCTGGCCCTGACGATCCCTACCCTGGTCACCGCGCAGCTGGCCGGAACGCTGGCCGAACGGTTGAAGCAGACCAATCTCCATTTGCGCGAGTCGGAACGGTTGCGCGACACGCTGACCCACATGGTGGTCCATGATCTACGCAATCCCCTGACCGGCCTGTTGGGCTGGCTGGACCTGCTGCAATCGGTCACGGGGCCGCAAATGACCGAGTCACAGCGCCAGCTGTTAGACAATGCTCGCCACAGTGGCCATATCCTGCTGGAGATGGTGGGCGAGCTGCTGGACATCAGTAAGATGGAAGCCGGGAAGCTGGCGTTGAACCTCAAACCGGTGGACCTGTGTGGCTTGTTAGAGGAGGGGGTGGCGACGGTGCGGGCGCTGGCCGAATTGGAAAGACTGACAGTGACGGTGGAAGCCTGTGCCCCCCAGGGCCAGAACATCCCCTGTGATAGCCAGCTGATTGGCCGGGTGATTGTGAATTTACTCTCTAACGCCATCAAGCATACGCCGCCGGGCGGTCAGATCGCCCTGAAAGTGCAACCGCACGATGACGATACGATACGGGTCAGTGTGACTGATACCGGGGAGGGAATCCCGCCCCAATACCAGCAGTTGATTTTTGAGAAGTTCGGCCAGGTGCAACTGCCCGGCCAGGAACGCCGGGGAACCGGGCTGGGGCTGACCTTCTGCAAGCTGGCGGTGGAAGCCCACGGCGGCCGTATCTGGGTGGAAAGCCAGGTCGGGCGGGGCAGCACGTTCTCTTTCACGCTGCCGTTGGCGAGGGGGGAGGCGGCGGTAAGACGTGAAGCGTGAAACGTGAGACGTGAAGCGTGAAATGTCTCAGCTCGCCAGGGGATGTCAGACGGGACGGTCGTACAGGCCGG
>CAYTGR010000007.1:2594-17376 GCA_964437445.1 uncultured Anaerolineales bacterium
CGTGAAATGTCTCAGCTCGCCAGGGGATGTCAGACGGGACGGTCGTACAGGCCGGCGCGGACGTTGCGCCGGATGCGGAGGACCTCCCGCAGCATCCGCACGGTATCCCGCAGCGGGTTGATGGAACCGCCCGGCCCGTAATACCAGGGGATACCGATCTCCTGCACCCGGTAGCCCCACCGGAGCGCAATCGCCAGCACTTCCACGTCAAACGCAAAGCCATCAATCTTTTGGACGGCAAAGATGGCGCGCCCCACCTCGCGCCGGAAAGCTTTGAAACCACACTGCGTGTCCTGGATGTGGGGAACGGCTAAAACGCGCACGACCAGGTTGAAGACGCGGCCCATCAGGTGGCGGTACCAGGGCTCGTTGTACCGGTGGGCACCGGGGGCTTCGCGGGAGCCGATGGCGATCTCGTACTCACCCCCCACCGTTGCCGGGAAGAAACGCGGCAGCTCTTCAATCGGCATGGCCAGGTCGGCATCACAGATGAAGAGATAGCGCCCCCGGCCCTCTTCTATCCCCTTACGGACGGCCGCCCCCTTGCCCTGGATGGGTTGATCCACTACCCGGGCATAAGGATGCCGGGCCACAAACTCCTCAGCGAGCTGCCGGGTGGCGTCGCGGCTGTTGTTGTTCACGATCAGCACCTCCAGCGGTTCCGGGCAGGTCTCCAGGAAGGCGCTGATGCGTTGCAGCGTGGCCGGTAGCCGGTGGGCTTCATTGTAAACCGGAATGATGATGGTCATGAGAGGTTCAGGGTTCATGCTTGCCTGCTTCAGAAGGATGAATTGCCGATGGGCGGGGCAGCAGCCTCGGAGTTCAGCGGCGCCGGCCCGTTGTGGACCAGCGCCTGGGCCTGCGCCTCGGCCTGGTAAGAGCTGCGGACCAGCGGCCCGCTTTCCACCCACTGGAAGCCCAGCTCCAGGCCCAGCTGCGCCAGCTGCGCAAACTCTGCGGGCGTGACGTAGCGCGCTACCGGCCAGTGTTGCCGGGTCGGCTGCAAATACTGGCCGATGGTCACGATGTTCACGTCCACCGCCCGCAGGTCGTGCAGCGTGGCGATGATCTCTTCCCAGGTTTCGCCTAAGCCCACCATGAAGCCACACTTGGTCAAGCCTTGCGGGGCGATTTCGCGCGCGGCCCGCAACACGGCTAAGGCCCACTCGTACTTCCCCTGGGGGCGGATTTGGGGATAGAGCCGGCGCACCATCTCAATGTTGTGATTGAGGATGGTGGGCTGCTCGGCCAGAATGGTCGCCAGCGGCTCGCGCTGCCCCCGGAAATCGGGGATCAGGACTTCTATAGTGCACTCCGGCCGGGCGGCCCGCACAGCGCGGATGGTGGCCGCGAAGTGGGTCGCGCCCCCGTCGGGCAGGTCATCGCGGTCCACCGAGGTGATGACGACATGGCGTAGTTCCATCAGGGCGACCGCTTCGGCCACGTGCTGCGGCTCTTCCGGGTCCAACGGGGCCGGACGCCCGGTACGGACATTACAGAACCGGCAGTTGCGCGTGCAAATGTCGCCCATAATCAGGAAGGTGGCGGTGCCGCGGCCCCAACAGTGTCCCAGGTTGGGGCAGTTGGCTTCCTCACAGACCGTGTGCAGTCGCTTTTCGCGCAACAGGTGGGCCAGCCAGGCCGGCAGCTCGCCGGAGGGAAGGCGCACCCGCAGCCACGGCGGTTTGCGCAGCGGGCGGGGTTCCGACGTTGGTTCTGGGAGTGGCAAATCCCTATGCATCAAACTACCTCTTCCGGGGTGGATTCCCATTCAAAAAAGCCATGCACGCCAATGGTGCGCCCGGCCAGCGCGTCTGCCGCAGCCAGGCGCGACGCAGCGTCACCGGCGATGTAAAACTTGCGCGTCAGGGTCGCCAGGGTGGGGTCAAACTCGGTTAGGGCCACCAGCCATTCCTTATGACGGGGCACATAACGGTTGGCCGCCAGGTAAGCGTATTCCAGCATCAAGGGGAGGGCCTGCCCCAGGATCAAGAGGGCGCCGGCCGGGTCATCCCCGGCGATGTCGGTGGCGTCTTCATACAGCGTGGCCGCGAAATAGCGCAGGTTGAGTAACCGTTCGGGCGTTGGATCAGGGTGGGCCGCCAGGATGCGGTCGGCCTGGTCGCGCAGCTGCCCTATCACCGGGTCGCGGTCCAGGACGACGAAGCCGGTGCTCAGCATATGGGCCGTGATGGGGCGCCCTTCATGCTGTTCCTGGCTGAGATAGCGTTCCACCAGCCGGGGCGGATTGACAAAGATCTCCGCCGGCACGCCGTGGAAAAAGCGCTGGAGCCGTTGCCGCCAGAGCGGGGCGTGAATCACGTAGAGGTCCAGGTCGCTGGCGGGATGGGGCTGGCCCCGGATGATCGTACCGCTGGCGATGAGGCCCAGCGGCGCGAAACGTTCTACGCTGAAAGCCACGGCCTCCCGTAGCGCGGTGGCGTAGGGTTCGGCCAGCTCAGGCCAGCGACAGTGGGGCAGCCAGGCGTGCACGTCCATCGGCCAGTCTTACAGCGGAATCCAATCCACGACCTGCCGGCGCTCAAAGCGGGCCAGGCGGGTGAAGCCGGCCGCTAAGGCCAGCTCGCGGGCCAGCGTGAAATGCTGGCCGACTCGCTCCGGGGTGTGGGCATCGGAGCCAAAAACGAGGAGCTCGCCCCCCAACTCCCGGTACCAGCGCAACACAGTCAGGTTAGGAAGCAGCTCGCTGCCGCCGTACGCCAGGGCCGAAGTGTTAATCTCCAGCCCCTTGCCGCGCGCGATGGCAGCCTGGAGCGCTGCGCGGATCGGCTCGGCAAACGGTTCCACCGGCAAGAGCTGTTGACACAAAGCCCAGCTGTCGCGCCGGGGAAGGTCCAAATGGGCCAGCATATCATACTCCCCCTCGCGGGCCAGGCCGACCAGTTCATTAAAATAGCGCGTGTAGGCGGTTTCCAATCCCGGCTCAAAAAAGCGCCGGTACCAGCCCGGCTCGCCATCCACCCAATGGATGGAACCCAAGATGAAGTCCCACGGATAGGCGGCAGCCAGCGCGGCGGCTGCGGCCGCGAAACGGTGCGGGCTGCCGAACTCCACCCCGGCCAGCACTGCCAGGCGGCCGGCGTACCGGGCGCGGACGGCTTCCACCTCGGCAAAATAAGCCGCCGGCTGGAGGTAGCCGGTCGCTTCGTCGCCCGGTTCCCATTCAATGTGGTCGGTGAAGGCCAACCCGGTCAGGCCGGCAGCTACGGCGGCCTCGGCCATGGCGGCCATTGGGGCTCGCGCGTCGGGTGAATGGTGGGAATGGGTGTGCGTGTCCAGCATTCAGCGTTAAACTCCCTGGCCTATGAAGTTTTGTAGTGCCGTGAAGGCTTCTTCCAGCGCCGGGAGGGTCTCCTTCTGAGAAAGGGCGATGCCCAGCTGGCCCAGCGGCACGGCGAGCAACGAATAAAGCCGGGGGGAAACGACTTGCACGGCGTGGGGACGGCTTCCCAGCCGTTTGAAGAGTGCCACCAGACGCATGGGGAGCTCCTCCAGCATGGCTTTCACCGAAGGTTGGGCCAGCAGCAGATCGTGGCCCAGGACCGTGCCCGACTTGGCGTCCACTGCCAGCAGCGCGTAGGGGAAATAGGGCGGCAAGGGGCCAGCTTCCACGCCGGTGGGCAGGAGCCCCAGATGGACCTGCAGCTGGAGCGGCTCCTGGCGTAACGTGCGGCGGGCCTCGGCCAGTGCCGCCTCATCCACCACCGGTTGGTAAGTGGGCCGGACGGCCTCAAGCCGCTCCCAGCGCGTGGTCCAGGTTCCATCTTCCGCCGTGCGTACCAGAAATTCATCCTCTGGCGTCTGCTCAAACTGGCGCAGCAGCGGTTCGGATTCCTCCAGCGCCTGGGTGACAACGAGAGTCTGTTCCACCATGGTGGCCAGGAAGCGGGCCTGCGGGGATGTGATGGCCCAGGGGGTACGCCCCGGGTTGAATTGCCGGAACCACGGCCACGCTTGCCGGCCCCGGAAGCGCAACCCCAAGCTCTTCAAAACCTCACGATCCTCCGCCGCAAGGGTATCGCGATCCTCAAAGGAGACCTGCAATTGCGCGACTTCCAGCAGGGTGAACTGGGCATCCCACTGGCCTAAGATCCCGGCCGCGTTTTCAATGGTCTCTAAGGCCTCCCAATAGCCCCCCAGCCCCTCCACACCCCGGTAGACGATCAGGGCCAGGTGTTCGCCCAGGTTGCCGGTGAGTGAGCAGAAGCCGAGCTCACTCGTTTCCGGGTCGCGGATGGCGAAAATGTCCTCTTCATACAGCCATTCCCAGGGTGCGGCCTCTTTCAGGGCTGCGGTGGCCTGGTGAAGCCGGAGCCATTCTTCCCGGCTGGGCGGCGGGGCATTGATTTCAGATTCCAGCGTCATCGGATTACCCTTTCTGTTACGGCAGGAAGAAGAAAGCAATGGCCAGGATCAGGTAAACCGCCAGCAGCTGCGCTCCCTCCAGCCAGGTAGATTCACCGTCCTGGGCGACCATCCCGGCGATAATCGCGCCGGCTCCCAAGGCAGCCAGTTCAAACGGATTGAAGAGCAGCGTGAGCGGGTGCCCCATCAGCAGGCTGACAAAGACCAACACCGGCGCGACAAAGAGCGCTACTTGCAAGCTGGAACCTAAGGCGATCTCCAGGCTCAGATCCATCTGATTGTTCATCGCTACTTGTACGGCCACCAGATGCTCGGCCACGTTGCCCACAATTGGGATCAGCACCACGCCGACAAAGAATTCTGTCCAGCCCAATGTCTCCAGGACCGGTTCTATGGAGCCGACCAGTACCTCGCTCAGCCAGGCCAGCAGGACCGTGGACCCGCCTAAGATGAGCAGCGCTTTGCGCATGGACCAGTGCGGGGCGGCCTTGACAGGGGCAGGATGGGCGGTGGTTGTGGGCGTGGCGCGCATGGTGTAAACAACCCAAAGCCCGTAAATGAGGATCATCACCACGGCCGTCCCCAGGCTCAGATATTCTACCCCCATGTGGTCGGTTTCCTCAATGGCGTGGCCAAACAGCGAAGGCACCCCCAGTGCGATCAACGAAAGGAGCAACAGGGTCGCTTTGAGGCTGGCTTCAGAGCGGTCAAACATCTGTTTGCCATGCCGCAAGCCGCCGAGCAGCAGGCTCATCCCCAGCACCAACAGGATGTTGCCCAGGATGGAGCCGGTGATGGAGGCTTTAACCATCTCCAGCAGGCCTTCTTTGATGGCAAAGAGCGTGATGATCAGCTCGGCCGCATTGCCCAACGTGGCATTGAGCAGCCCACCCAGCCGGGGCCCCAAACGTTCGGCCAGCACCTCGGTTGCTTCGCCCAGAAAGCCCGCCAGGGGGATCATCCCCAACGCGGCGGCCATGAAGGTGAGCAGCGCCGGTCCACCCAGATACCTGGAAAGCAATGCTACCGGAATCGCCAACAGAAAGAAATTCAAAGCTTTCATGGGATCATCTCCGGAGGTTTGCAAAAGAGCGTGGAAGGCGCTTGGGTGGGAACCAGCAGCCGCAGCGAGGCCGGCTCCACCGCAATCGCGAACGGGGTCTGCCCCACCGGGTCGCCGTCCAGATGCACCGCGACCGCAGGGGCCGTTTCTACTCGCACTTGCCGGACCAACGCCTGGACCACCTCAGGATCGCGCAAGTAGCGGCCGCTGAAGACACGCAACAGGTGACGCAGCGCGTAAGCAGTACCGAGCCCTTTGAAGACAAAGAAATCCAGGAAGCCATCGTCCATTTGCGCGTGGCGGGCGATGGTAAAAAAGGCCGCGTAGAGTTGGATGTTGCTGGCCAACATGAGCAAGGCCCGCATGTTCATGGCCCGCTCTTCCACGTTGATCCGGGCGCGCACGCCGCGAAATTCCGTGGCCACGGTGAAGCCGGCAATCACGTAAGGGATGGCTCCCAGCCGTTTGGTGTGCCGGGTGCGTGGTTCCATTTGCGCGGCCACCTCCGCATCCAGGCCGGCCCCGGCCCAACAAAGGAAGTAGCGGTCGTTAAGGATGCCGGTATCCACGCGCTGGACCCGGCTGGCCAGCAGCGCATCCCCCACATCGGCCACATACAACGGGGCCATGGCCGATAGGATCGGCATCCGGAGTTGATGAGCCAGGATGTTGCCGGTCCCGACGGGAACCAGCCCCATGATAGTGGAGGTCCCCACCAGGCCGTTGACCGCTTCGTTGATGGTCCCATCGCCGCCAGCCACCAGGACCAGGTCCAATCCGGCCTGGGCCGCCTCGTGGGCAAAGCGTTTTGCGTCACCCGGCTGGGCAGTTTCTATCAGATCTACGTTCCAATCCTGCCGGCAAAGGTAGGCCGCCAGTCGTTTCAACGTCCGTCCCATGTCCCAGGGGCCGGCTGTGGGGTTGTAAATCAGCAACGTTCTATGGCTCATATGGGGCGAGTATAACACAAGACAGGGAAGCGACAATTGGGAGAATCAAGAATCAACGGAGGAGAGCAAGGAGTTTTTCATTCCAGAGGTCTACGGCTGTCTCCAGATCGTAGCGTTCCTGGATGAATTGCTGTCCGGCCTGCCCTAACCGCGCCCGTTCGGCAGGGTCCCGCAGCAGCCGGACGACGGCCTCTGCAAAGGCGGCCGGCGTATCGGCCACCAACAGCTGCTCGCCCGGCGTAGCCGCCAGGCCGTGGTTGCTCACCGGGGTGGCGACGACCGGCACGCCCAACGCCAGCGCATCCACCACTTTTTGCAGCAGCCCGCCCGCCACCAACAACGGCGAGACGCAGACTGCCGCCGCCCGATACCAGGGGGTCAGGTCGTCCACGAAACCGGTCACAAGCAAATGGTCGTCCTGCCGGGCCGTGAGCCATTCCGGCGGGTTGCCGCCGGCGACCACAAAGCGGGCCTCGGGCACTTCCGCCAGCACGCGCGGCCAGACCTGCTCCAGGAACCAGCGGACGCCCTGTTGGTTGAAAGTACGGGCCATCGCGCCCACAAAAAGCACGGTCGGACCGGGGGACAGGGCCGGCGCGCCCGCCACGGTGGAGTGGACAGCAGGAGCCAGCGGCACGAGTAACACCGGGCGGGGGGCACAGCGGGGGGCAAGCAGTCGGCGGTCGCCTTCAGAGATGGCCAGGACCAGCTCATACCGGCGGTAGAGCCAGGCTTCCAGCGGCCGGGCCAGGCGCGCTAATGTCAGCCACAGGCTCCGCCGCAGCCCTGATGAGTGACCGGCCTTTTGTTCCAGCAGGAACCAGTTCACGTCCTGGGTGCGGATAGACCCCGGCGGCCGGCGCAGTCCCAGGAGGGCCAGCGCAGTCTGGGTGATTTCCACATGGACCAGGTCAGGCCGCGTTTCTCGCAGCGCGCGACGTGCTGCCTGCCGTAATTGCCAGTAACTGACGAGGAAGGCCCACAGGCGCGGCCCGGGGAGTGATTGGTGGTGCGGGACGGTGTAGATGGCCTCACACAGGGGGCGGACGGCCGCCAGGTGAGGACTTTCTTCGTCTTTGATGCGAGCGACCAGCGAGAGCCGCTGCCCGCGCCGGTGCAGCGCCTCCATCAAGCGGAACAGGGCCTCGCCGCCGGCATGTCCCACCGCCGGGGCAGGAAACTGTTTGTAGATGATCAGGATGTGCGCCATCGGTGGGTGCCGGCGGAATTCCGGTCGTGGCTAATTTTCCGGCGTGGCGACCACGATAAAGGTCGGGCGGTTCTTGGCCTCGCGGTAGAAGAAATCACCCACCGCCTTTTCCACCGCTTCTTCTATCGTCTGGGGGGTCGTCCCCAGTTTGGCGACCTGCACGGTATGTTTTACGATTTCCCTGGCCTGGGGGATCAATTTCTCTACGGCGTCGGGGGCAGCGAAACCCCGCAGCACAATGCGCGGTTCGCCCAGCAGCCCATGTTGCCGGGCATCGTACTGGAAGGTGATGGCACAAACGCCCGCCTGGGCCAACGTTTCTCGTTCGTGGATGACCGTCGGGCCGATGGCGTCGCCGACCCAGGGCCCATCGACGAAGACATACCCGCCGGGCACACGCTCACCGACCTCCATCCGATCCTGGGTGAAACGCAGGACATGGCCGTTTTCCACGACGGCGATGTTTTCGCGGGGGATGCCGACCTGTTGCGCCAGGTTGGCGTGATGTTTGAGGTGCCGCAGCTCGCCGTGGATGGGCACGAAGAACCTGGGCCGCAGGATGTTGAGCAGCATTTTCTGCTCTTCCTGGCTGGCGTGGCCGGAGACATGGACCGGTGCTACCGGATCGTAGAAAACGTTGGCGCCCCGTTGGAACAGCCGGTTGATCACGCGATGGACGTATTCCTCGTTGCCGGGGATGGTGTGCGAGGAGAGGATCACCGTGTCGCCGGGGACGATGCGCAGAGAGGGGTGCCGGCCGGTCGCCAACCGGCCCAAAATGGAGTTAGGTTCGCCCTGCGCGCCGGTGGTCACAATGGCGGTCTGGTGGGGCGGCAGCCGGTTGAGCTCTTCCAGCGGCAGCACCGCGCCCTCAGGGATGTTCAGGTAGCCCAACCGTTGGGCCATCTTGACATTTTCCACCATCGTTGTGCCGGCAATGGCTACTTTGCGCCCGAAGCTGGTCGCCACTTCAATCACCTGCTGGATGCGGGAGATCAACGAAGCGAACGTCCCTACAATCACCCGGCCCCGGGCCTGCCGGAAGACGTCACCCAACGCCGTCGTCAGTGTGCGCTCGGAGGGGGTGGTGCCGGGATGGTCGGCGTTGGTGCTGTCGGAGAAGAGCGCCAGCACCCCCCGCCCGCTGAATTCGGCCAGGCGGGCGAAGTCGGTCGGCCACCCATCTACCGGCGTGTGGTCCAGTTTGAAATCGCCGCTGTGGACCACCAGCCCCAGCGGCGTTTCAATCCCCAAGCCGACGGCGTCGGGGATGCTGTGGCAGACATGGTAAGGCTCCACCGTGAACGGCCCCACGCGCACACTGTCGCCAGGGGCAAAGGTATGCAGCGTCACCTGGGAGAGCAGATGCCCTTCGCGCAGCTTGACCTCAATCAGACCACGGGTAAGTTTGGTCGCATAGACGGGCGCATTAAACTCCTGGAGCAGGTAGGGCAGCGCGCCGATGTGATCCTCGTGGCCGTGGGTGATGACGATGCCGCGCACCTGGCTTTCCCGCCCGCGCAGAAAGCGGTAATCGGGGATGATGTAATCCACCCCCAGCATATCACTTTCGGGGAACATGATCCCGGCATCCACGATGAGCAGGTTACGGCCATATTCCAGGACGAGCATATTTTTGCCCACTTCACCCAGGCCGCCAATAGGAGTGATTTGCAAAACTTCCATAAATTTAATGCCATTCAGTTAAGATATAAATTTAGAAGATAATGGTAACATGATCGGGGCAGCTGTCAACCGGAGAGCGCTGAAGCCGCAAGCTATTCCGCCGCAATGGATTGGCAGTGAGGGCAGAAATAGGTGCTGCGCTGGCCCAGGACGGTGCGCTCAATCGGCGCGCCGCAGCGGGGACAGGCCTGCGCGGCCCGCTCGTAGACGGCCAGCGCCAGCTGGTGTTGTCCCAACTCGCCGGTGGGATAGACGTATTGCCGATCGCCGAGGCTGGTGCCGCCATCCTGGATCGCCGCGCGCAAAGCGGCCCCGATGGCAGCATGAAGCCGGGCGACCTCCGCCGGTGTCAGATCGGCGGCGCGGCGCTGCGGGTGCAGCTGCGCCCGCCAGAGCGCCTCGCTCGCGTAAATGTTGCCCAGCCCGGCCACCACGCGCTGATCCAACAGCACGGATTTGAGCGCGCTCCGGCGTCCGGCCAACCGGTCAGCGAGCACTTCCGGGGTAAACGCCGGGTCCAGCGGCTCCGGCCCCAGCCCATTCAGCACCTCCTGCGGATCATCTACCAGATAGAAGCGCCCGAACTTGCGCGGGTCGGCGTAGATGATCCAGGTGCCATCGTCCAGCCGGAAGCGGAGCCGCGTATGCCGATCATCGCCGGGGCCGGCTACCGCCTCCCGGATCAGAAAGCGGCCGGTCATCCGCAGATGGCTCAACCAGGTCTGGCCGGTACTCAACGGCAGGAGCAGGAATTTGCCCCGCCGGCCAACCTCACGGATCACCGCGCCGGTCAATGCCGCCTGAAAGGTCGCGCCCTCCGGGCGGTCCACAATGCGTTCCCACAGCACTTCCACTTGCTCAATCATGCGGCCGGCCAGGCGCGGGCGCAACATCCGGGCAATCGTCTCTACTTCAGGCAGTTCAGGCATCCACGCTCCTAATCCAGGAATTCCCGCACTTCCCCATCGGGGATCTGCCGCCAGCTGTGCGTGTTCACATCGTGCACCCGCCCGGCGGTGATGAGGGCGTCGTCGGGGTAGCCACGCACCTCCCAGTAGCCGGGCATGGGGCGCGCCACCAGCTCAATCCGCACGACGCTTTTGGCCGACTTATAGCCCCACAGCGAGGGGATGAACCCGCGCACCGGCCCGCCGTAATCGGAGGTCAGCGGCTCGCCGTCAAACTCGTAGGCCAGCAGCGAGCGCTCGCGCAGCGCTACCTCCAGCGGGATCGTGGTGGTGTAAATCTTACGGTACGAGAAAAAGCGCACGTAGGCGGCCTGCGGCTCCGGCCCGACGACCTGGAAAAGATCGCCGAAGCGGACGCCGCCCCACTCGCCCCGCACCGTCCAGCGCGTCACCGAGGTCAGCCGGGCATCCACGATAGTTTTGGGGAGCGCCAAAAGGTCAGCGTAGGTCAGAGTCACCGGCCGCTGCACCAGCCCGCCCAGCTCTATCTTCCAGCCCTGGGCCGGCAGCGGCCCCGGATGCCCCTCCGCCCAAAAGATGGGCGTGTGCATCGCTTTCAGCTTGTTGCTCATGATTGTCTCCTCAATCTGAAAAACCGTCCCGCCCCCTCATGGGACGGGACGGTTCCTGCCGAACGCGGTCCCTTTAGCGGGGATAGCCAAAACGGGATTCGTAGCGCAACATCAGCAGGTTGTAATGGCCCTGCTCCGCCGCCGCCAGCTGGTAAAAGAGCCGCCGGGCCGTTGTATCGTCGGCCTCCTGCGATTGGGCACTGTAGAGCTCATAGCTCTTCCCCTCCACCCCCAGCGCAAACAGCAACACATCCTCATCAGAGGCGTTAGCGGGCAACACCTCCAGCGCCTGCTTCCCGGCGGGGAAGATCAGGGGAACCAGGGGCACCGCATCCAACGGTTGCAGTTCCGGGATGGGGATCCATTCCTGATCGGCCTGCAAAGCGCCGTATTCCCGCTTGATGTAGGCGTAATGGTCGGCCTCATCGGCGGCCAGCTGCTTGAAAAGCGCCGCCGCCTCCGGGTCTTGCACGCGGGCGGCGGCAGCCAGATAGAATTGCCGCCCCTGTTCTTCCAGTTGCATGGCCTGAAGCAAAATGGCAAGCGAATCCATAGACTTCCCTCCTGAATTGAAGTTAGCCAGCTGCCGGCTGGCACGTCCGGTTAAACTAAAAGATTATCGCTTAAATTATACTACGAAGCCCGGCCCGCGTCAATGAAAAACGGGACCAAAAGCCATGGGCCGCCCATCCATAGATTGCACTGAAAAGAACCCCACGCGAAGCCGTCAAGAATGTGTAAAATAGATACAACGTTGTGGTTTATACAGTAATTTCCCATGAATTTTCGGCCATTGGTGGAATTAAAATGTGAGCAGTGAGCAGGAAACAGGAACTTCCCTACTGCTCTCTGCTCACTCCTTAACTGGTTTCTATACAATTATTTGAATTCTTGCTGGGATTTTGCGGAATGGTTGTCTTATGGCTGGCATTGGGCAGGCTTTATTTATTGATGTAAAATTAGTGGCGACCAGTGGGGGGCAGACGGCGCAGTATCTCTACGGGCTGGAATTGTCAGGCGTGCAGCAGGGCGGACAAGGGTACTCCCCGCTGGCGGATGCGCTCGGCTCACTCCAGAGAAGTGCACTCGCCAGGCGTTTACAACTCTTCGCCGGTCAAACGGCGATAGAGGGCCTGAAATTCTTCGTCGGAATAATAATAGATAACGACCCGCCCGCCCTTGCGACCGGTCTGAAGTTTGACCCGCGTCCCTAAGGATTCCTGGAAGCGGCTCTCCAGTATGCGGACATCGGGAGCGGGTGCCGGTTTAGCACGGGGTGCAACCTGGGCCCCGGCGTGCAGCTGTTGGACCAACGCCTCAGTCTGGCGCACGTTCAACCCACGTTCCAGGACGATTTGTAACGCGGTTTCCTGCTCACCCTCGGTCGTCAGCCCCAGCAAGGCACGGGCGTGGCCCTCGCTGATCTTCCCGGCCAGCAACATCTCGCGGACCACCGGGGCGGCCTGGAGCAACCGGAGCGTATTGGTGATGGCTACCCGGCTCTTCCCAACCCGGCGCGCTACTTCGCCGTGCGAGAGGCTAAAATCATCCATCAGGTGCTTGTAGGCCAGCGCCTCCTCCAACGGGTTCAGGTCGGCGCGTTGGACATTTTCCACCAGGGCCAGCTCCAGCATTTGCTGCGGTGCTACATCCTTCACCACCACCGGGACGGTGCTCAACCCGGCCAGCCGGGCGGCCCGCCAGCGCCGCTCCCCCGCAATCAGCTGATATCCCCCTTCAAGGCGGCGCGCGACGATGAGCGGCTGGATGATCCCGTGTTCCTGGATGGAGGCCGCCAGTTCCACCAGATCTTGATCCCGGAACGGCATCCGTGGCTGATGAGGATTCGGCACAATTTGATCCAGCGGGACCTGTTGCAGCCCGGGCGCGGGCTCCTCGCCCGCCGGGATCAAGGCCTCCAATCCACGTCCCAGGCCACGTTTGACGGTCATCGCTTTGCCTCCTGCCGCAGAGGATAATTCCATGAAGTCATCCCACACAGTTTTAGCTGGCGGCAATCAGTATAACACCATCCCTTTACTTGCCAAGCCGCCCTTTTTTTGGTTTTACTAAGAATGTGCTATAATACTCTCCTGACTTGGGACTGGAGGTAATCTGTGTTTGAATTAGAGAAGCAACTGCTTGAGACGCATGAGGCGCTCCTGACTATTCGGGTTGACGCTGATGCTGTACAGACGGCCATGCAAAAGGCCGCCCGTACCATCGCCCACAAGGCCAATATCCCTGGCTTCCGCAAGGGCAAAGCCCCTTACCACGTGGTGGTGCGCAATTTCGGTGAACAAGCCGTCCGGCAGGAAGCTGCGGACGCGCTCCTGGAAGAAATTTATCCTGAAGCCTTGAAGCAGGCGGCCCTGACCCCCTACGCGGCCGGTGACCTGGAAGACCTGCAATTGGACCCGCTGGTATATCAGATCCGCGTTCCGCTCCAGCCCACCGTGGAACTGGGCGATTATCACAGTCTGCGCCGTGCCTGGGTTGACGTGGCAGTCACCGAAGAAGAGGTCGCGGCCTCCCTGGAACGTATCCGTGAGCAGGAGGCCATACTGGAAGCCGTGGAACGGCCGGCGCAGCTGGGGGACCAGTTGAAGCTGGAAGAGCTGCAAGGGGAGGCTGGAGGTCGCGTCTTCCTGCACGAACACGACGCCGACCTGACGCTGAAGGAAGAAGACCCCTTTATTTCCCCCGAATTCCTGCAAGCCCTGGTGGGAGTGAGCAAGGGTGAGGAAAAAATGTTCCGCCTGATGCTGCCGGCCGACTTTGCCGTTGCCGATCTGGCCGGCACCGAGGCGACCTTCAATATCAAGGTGCAAGAAGTCTACCAGCGCACGTTGCCCGAGCTGGACGATGCGCTGGCGAGTACGGTCGGTCCCTACGAGACGCTGGAGGCGCTCAAGGACGAGCTGCGCGAGCGGATGCTCAAAATGCGCCGGGAAGAGGCCGAAAGCGAGTACGAGACGGCCGTGGTGGCCGATCTGGTGGCGATGGCCCACGTGGAATACCCCCCCAGCGCCCTGGAAGACCAGCTGGACGATGTGGTGGCGGATATGCGCGATCACTACCAGCGCGAGCACCGGATGGACCTGGAAGATGTCGCGCGGTTGCAAGGCAAAACCATGGAGCAGTTCCGTGAGGAACTGGCCCCCCGCGCGGTCCGCCAGCTGACGGAAACCTTAGTGTTGATTGAATTTGCCCGGCGAGAAGAGATCGCGATCAGCGAAGCGGATATTGATCAGGAGTATAGAGCCTTGCTCCGCACCTTGGGGCTGGACGAGGAAACCGTAGCGCAGGTAAAACTGGACCGTGAGTCCGGGGCCTACAAAGAGCTGCGAAACCGCGCCTATAGTCGCAAGGTCCTCGCCCGGTTGGCACAGATCGCCCGGGGCGAAGCTGTGGCTCCGGCCGAACCGGCCGCGGCCTGAAAGCCACGGGGGAGGAAAGCCGGCTCGTCGTCAGGCGCTTCGGCACGTGAGACGGCGCTCAAGCGCCTGACGATGAACGTTTGAGGTCATTTTCTGAGGAGACTCAAGCATGGGCATTATTCCGGTCGTGATTGAAAACACCGGTCGTGGCGAGCGGATGTACGATATTTACTCCCTGCTCCTCAAAGAGCGCATCGTTTTCCTGGGAACCCCCATCAACGAGCAGGTTGCCAACACCATCGTAGCCCAGCTGCTCTATCTGGATCAAGCCGACCCGGAACGGGAAATCTCCATGTACATCAACTCGCCTGGGGGAGAAATCACCGCCGGGTTGGCGATTTACGACACCATGCAGCTGATCAAGGCGCCGGTTTCCACCATTGCTGTGGGGGTGGCCGCCAGTATGGCGACCGTGTTGTTGACCGCCGGGGCCAAAAATCGGCGCTACGCGCTCCCCCACGCGACCATCCATCTCCACCAACCGCTGGGCGGCGTGCAGGGGCAGGC
>CAYTGR010000007.1:17476-124434 GCA_964437445.1 uncultured Anaerolineales bacterium
TCCGCCACGCCGGGCAAGATCGGGTACACGGTAGTCAAGAATTTGCTGGAAAGCGGCTACCAGGGCGCTATTTATCCCCTCAACCCCAAGGAAAAGGAAATCTTGGGGCTGCCGGTCTACCCTTCGGTGCTGGATGTGCCCGGGCCGATTGACGCCGCTGTGATCACCGTGCCGGCCCACCTGGTGCCCGCCGTCGCCGAGGAGTGCGGGAAGAAGGGGGTCAAAGGATTGATCGTCATTACGTCCGGCTTCAGCGAGGTGGGGCGGCGGGACCTGGAAGACGAGGTAGTGGCGATTGCACAACGGTATGGCATGCGGGTGCTGGGACCGAACATCGTTGGTACGCTCTCCAACTCGGACAAGCTGAACGCTTCCTTTGCGCCCTTTTTGCCGCTGGTTGGCAAATCATCGCTGGTCACCCAGAGTGGCGCGCTGCTCATCGCGATTGACGCAGCCTCCTTCATCCGCCGGGTCGGCTTTGACAAGCTGATCTCTATCGGCAATATGTCCGATGTGGACTTTGCCGATCTGATTGAATGGTTGGACGCCGATCCCGATACCACCTGTATCTCCTTCTATATTGAAGGGCTGAAAGCCGGGCGCCGCTTTATTGAGGCCGGGCGCCGGGCTTCCAAGCCTATCATCGCGCTCAAGGCCGGCGTCTCGGCGCATGGCGCCGCCGCCGCTGCCTCCCATACCGGCTCGCTGGCCGGAGCGGTCCGCATCTACGAGGCCGCTTTCCAGCAGGCCGGCGTCATCCGCGCCACCGACCTGAACAACTTGTTTGACCGCAGCCAGGCGCTCTCGCTCCAGCCGCCAATGCAGGGCGAAAACATGCTCGTCATCACCAACGGCGGTGGGGTCGGCGTCTTGGCTACCGACGCCGCCGAGCGCTATGGGGTGCCCCTGCGTTTTGCCCCGGCCGATGTCCAGGCTGAACTGAAGAAGCATATGCCGGAGTTCGGCTCCGCCAAGAACCCGGTAGATCTGACCGGGATGGCCGGTCTGGAGTGGTATTACGACTCCGTCAAATACGCGATTGCCCACCCCTGGGTGAACGGTCTGGTGGTGCTCTACTGCGAGACCGCAATGACCAACCCGCAGGAAATTGCCCAGGGGATCAAAAAAGCCGTTGAGGATTCTGGCGTCAAGGACAAGCCGGTGGCAGTTTCCTTTGTCGGCGGCGAACGCTCCGAATCCGCCATGCAATGGCTGGTAGAGAACGGCATCCCGGCCTACGGGGCCCCGGATCGCGCGGTCAACGCGATGGCGGCCCTGCGCGAGTATGCTCGCATCCGCCAGCTGACCACCGAGCCGTTTGTTTCCTGCGCCGGGGCTGATCCTGAAGGGGCGCGGGCCATCATCCAGGCCGTCCGCGCCGACGGCCGCACCAGCTTAACTGAAATTGAGGCCAAGCAGGTCTTTGCGGCGTATGGGCTGCCGGTCACCGCTACGCAACTGGCCCACAGCGAGGATGAGGCCGTGGCACTGGCGCGGGAGATCGGTTTCCCCGTCGTGATGAAGATCGTCTCGCCCGACATTCTGCACAAGTCCGATGCGGGCGGTGTCAAAGTCAACATCAAGGACGAAGAGGGGGTGCGGGCCGCTTATCAAACCATCATGAGCAACGCCAAAGCCTACAAAGCCGACGCCGTCATCCACGGTATCGCCATTCAGGAGATGGCGCCCTGGGGCACCGAGGTCATCCTCGGCTCGGTGAACGATCCGAGCTTCGGTCCCACCATGATGTTCGGTCTCGGCGGCATCTTCGTGGAAGTGCTGAAGGACGTGACCTTCCGCGTTGCGCCGGTCTCCAAGGTCCAGGCCGACCGGATGCTGGGTGAAATTCGCGCCGCGCCGATCCTGGCCGGCGTCCGTGGCGAAATGCCGCGCGACCGGGTAGCGCTGGCCGAAGTCATCTGCACCTATTCCCAGATGATCCTGGAGCTGGGCGACGAAATCGCCGAATCGGATGCCAACCCTGTGCTCGTTTACGAGGAGGGGAAGGGCGTCAAAGTCGTGGATGCACGTATCATCCTGAAAACAAAGTAGCACCAGAGATTAAAGCGCAGGGCCGTTCCAACAGGGGCGGCCCTGTTGTGTTAAGGCGCAGCCCGGCCTTCGTTCTCTCTCAGGGAGGTAGCATGGACAAGATCCGGTGGGGCATTCTCAGTACCGGCAAAATCGCTGCCAAGTTCGCCGAGGGACTGGCGGTGCTGCCCGACGCCGACCTGGTGGCCGTCGGCTCGCGAACACCGGCGGCGGCTGAAGCCTTCGGAGCGCAGTACGGCATCCCCCACCGTCACGGCAGCTACGAGGCGCTGGTGGCCGATCCAGATGTGGACGTGATCTACATCGGGACGCCGCACCCGCTCCACAAAGAGAACAGCCTGCTGGCGCTCCGGCACGGCAAGGCGGTACTGTGCGAGAAACCGTTCACCCTCAACGCCGCCGAGGCCGCCGAAGTCATTGCCCTGGCCAGAGAGCAACGGCTGTTCTTGATGGAAGCGATGTGGATGCGCTACATTCCGGCCATCGTCAAAGTGCGAGAATTGCTGGCTGCCGGTGCGCTCGGCGAGGTGCGGCTGGTCGCCGCCGACTTTGGCTTCCGCGCCGAGTTTGATCCCCAGAGCCGCCTCTTCGCGCCGGAGCTGGGCGGCGGGGCGCTGTTGGATGTCGGCATCTATCCCCTCTCGCTGGCCTGCATGGTTTTGGGCCCGCCGGCCCACGTCACCGGCCTGGCGCACCGGGGTGTAACCGGTGTGGATGAGCAGTCGGCCTTCCTGTTAGGCTATGAAGATGGCCGGTTAGCCATCCTCTATGCCGCAGTTCGCACGAACACGCCGGTGGAAGCCACCATCATGGGGACTGCCGGTCAGATTCGGATCCACTCCCCCATGTTTCACCCCACCCGGCTGACGCTTTCACGGCCCGGTCAAGACGATGAACAGCTGGAACTGCCGGTGGCAGGCAACGGCTATAACTATGAAGCCGCGGAGGTCATGCGCTGTCTGCGAGCCGGGGAACTGGAGAGCCCGGTCATGCCGCTGGCCGAGACGCTCGCCATCATGCAGACGATGGATCGGCTCCGCGCTCAATGGGGGCTGAAATACCCGTCGGAATAGCCAGCCGAGGTAGCGCCAATTGACGACCAGGAGAAGCAGAGTACAATGGCAACGATGGCTGACCTGAACACTGCGCAATTCACCGGGCCGCGGCGCCCGTTCATTCGGACTCTCCTCAAACAATTGGCCGCGGCGGCCTTCGCCGTGCTGACCGATCTGCACATCGTTGGTCGGGAAAATTTTCCAGAGCAGGGCCCCTTGTTAGCTGTAGCCAACCACTTCAGCTTCATTGACCCGGTCCTTATGCTCCACATTTCCCCCTGGACGGTGGAGTTTGTGGGGGGGATGCAGCAGCCGAACTCTCCGCCTATTGTACGCTGGATCCCTAAGCTATGGGGCTATTATCGGGTGCCGCGCGGGGCTGCCTCCCGCGACGGATTACGCGCCGCCGAGTCCCTGTTGGCCCAAGGGGGGGTCATCGGGATCTATCCCGAAGGCGGCAACTGGGCAACGGTGCTGCGCCCGGCGCGGCCCGGCGCGGCCTTTCTGGCCGTGCGCACCGGCGCGCGCATCCTGCCCATGGGCTTTGACGGCCTGACTGAGATTTTCCCCAACCTGCGACGGGGACGCCGGACCCGGGTGGTAGCGCAAATTGGCCGGCCATTTGGCCCGTTCCAGGTCACCGGCCACGGACGCGAACGCCGCCGCCAGCTGGATGAGATCGGCCACGAGATCATGCGGCGTATCGCCGAACTGATCCCGCCAGAACGCCGGGGGCATTACTCGGACGATCCGGCCATTCGCGCCGCCGCGCAGGGCACTGAACTTTATCCGTGGGACGCCGAACCGGAAGAATTATAGAATTTATTTGAAGGAGTTTTGAGATGTCTGCCATTGTGACCACTTCTCCCTCAGCACAACCGGCCATCAAAGCCGGCCCCGCCGCTACGCGCCGCGAGCGCATCGCCTGGTACCTGTACGATTTCGGTAACTCCAGTTACGCGGCCGTCGTTTTACTCGCTGTGTACGCTGCTTACTTCAAACAGCAAGTGGTAGGCGGGGCCGAGGGCTCCCGCCTGTGGGGGCTCTCGGTGGGGATTGCCATGGTGGTGGTAGCCATCCTTTCCCCCATCCTGGGCGCAATCGCTGATTTCTCCGCCTCCAAAAAGCGCTTCTTGCTTTTCTTCACTACTATGGCCTGTCTATTTACCGCCTTGCTTTTCTTCGCCCAGAAAGGCGACGTGGTGATTGGGATGCTCTTTTTCATCCTCGCCGAGATTGGGTATCGCAGTGCTCAGGTCTTCTACGATGCGCTCCTGCCGGAGATCGCCAAGCCAGAAGAGATCGGGCGGGTATCGGGCATTGGGTGGGCCGTCGGTTCGGCAGGCGGCGTGGTCGCCCTGCTCATCATTTTGCCGTTGATCATGATCTTCAAAGGGCCGTTGATGATCCGGCTGTCGCTGGTCATCACGGCCATCTTTTACACCATCATGAGCTTACCCCTCTTCTTCATGGTGCACGAGCGGGGGGTACCGCAACCCTTGCCGGCGGGCGAAACTTACCTGACCATCGGGTTTCGGCGGCTGGCCAAAACCTTCCGGGCGGCCAAACATTTCCGGGAATTCCTCCGCTTTATGGTTGCCTTTTTGATCTACAACGACGGCATCATCATGGCGCTGGACTTTGCGGCGATCATTGGGGCGGTCCTGTTTGGCCTCAATCAACAGATGCTGATTGGTTTCGTCATCCTGGTCCAAATCACCAGCGTCGGTGGCGCCTACATTTTTGGCCTGCTGGCGGATCGGTGGGATTGCAAACGCGCGCTGATCGTCTCGCTTCTGCTGATGATTGCGGCTATCGGTTGGATGTACTTTGAACGGACGACGGGTGGCTTTTTCCTGATCGGGGCCCTGGCCGGGTTTGCCCTCTCGGGCGTCCAATCGGTCAGCCGGACCATGGTGGGGGTTTTCAGTCCGCGGGGGCAGAGCGCCGAGTTCTACGGCTTCTTCTCGGTGGTGGGGCGGACCTCATCGTTTATCGGGCCGACCATCTACGGGCTGGTCGCGGCGGGGGTCGCGCAGCGGCTGGAGCGGCAGGGGCTGGCCGTCCTGCTGGCCGAGCAGACGGGGCAGCGGATCGCCATTCTCTCCATTGGGGTCTTCCTGGTCGTGGGATTGGTGCTGCTGTTGTTTGCGAATGAGGCTAAGGCGCGGGCAGCGGCGGGACAGATTCCGATGCCGGAAAACAATAGCTGAAACTCTCTCTGGTTAGCCAAACCACGCCCGGAATATTGCCGGGCGTGGTTTATTTCTATTCCCATCCCATATTCAAATTGGACTTTTGACAATATGCCCTCGCCCTGTGACAGGTAGGGTCTTCTGAACCTTGACAATTGAACAAGTAAGCCGCGTTTTCAGGGTGAAGTCGCCCGTTGCAGCCCTTTTACCACGACTACCTGACACGGGCGCGGGGGTAATTGGACTCCTGGGCGCCGTCCTAGAGAAATACCCCGCCGTTTGGGCAGCTGAGCCGGTGTCCCCAACTGACGAATAAGGCGGCCAAAGTCCCGCTGGACCAGAGTGGGCGACATCCACCGGAGGCGGCTGGACGGCAAAGAGCGTTCCCACGGGCGGGGCTGGAAAGCCGCCACTTGGCGGAACTGTGCCAATTCAGTAGCAGCGCTAGTCTGGCTCATACTCTACTGATGGCGCAGTTCCAACAAATTGTTAATTCGCTGCCCTACCCCGCCAGTAGAATTGTCAAAAGATCAATCAAAAAAGAGCTCCCCTTAAAGGGGAGCTCACAAGACTGAATTTAATTGAATCAGCTAGCGGTTAAACCCATCGTAAGTGGAGAGAGTATCACGCGGGAGCACTGGAGTAGCTTCACGGGCTTGATTCACAATGGCAAACAACCCTGCACCATCACCGGTCTTGCACACAGCGCCACCAACAAACTTGTTGCCATTACCATAGATATTATTTTGCACAAAGACGACCGAGGCACCATTACCAGTGGCATTAGCTGGATCCAAAAAGCCAGGACCTGGTTTGAAATCGCAGGTAATTGAGTGAGATGATCCATCTGCTGTAGCAAGATTGATAGAAGTATAAGCATACCCATTGGCCACGCTACCATTGCGGCTTTGAATCAACGGGAGCACCACTGTATCCGTAGCAGAAGATGGGTTAAAGCCCTCATAAGAGGATCCCGCGCCACGAGCAGGGCGTTGTTGGTTGACTACACAAACCATAGGCACAGGAGGATTGGAAGTTGCGATCGCGCTCCCAACAAACTTGGTGGTACCCTGATAGTCTTGCAAGAAAACAGCCATACCATTGGAAGGAACATTAGCGACCGTTTGAGAAGCCTTAGCCGCAGAACCGGCTTCCGGGGTGTAGGTAATGGTAACTGTAGTAGGTGTTGTCGCGCTAATGTTCTGGCAGTTAACGCTGGTGCGGTTACCGCTGTTGTTCTCTTGGATCAGAGGAAGCACTACCGAAGTGGACCCTCCAGAAAAAGCGTTATAGGTGTATAGCTGATAAGCATCGGAATAGCGCGTGCCAACTGTAGTGGCAACACCGGCAATAGAGTCATTAGCCGTATCTGAAACTGCAACGGTTACAGACCCTACCCATTTAGCTACAGCGCTAAACTGGCTCATCGTGGCCAGATTGTAAGTCTTGGCAGCCCCAGGCGCAATCGTATCGGTAACATTGGGAATGGCCGGATAGGTGCTGCCAGCCTCTGGAGTGAAACGAATCGTGATTTGAGCCTCTGTGTTCCCTGTATTCTGTACATTGAAGGTTGTGGTCTGATTTGCATTGCCTTTCATTACCAGAGGGAAGTAAATGGTAGGCGACCCAGACTGGAACCCTACGTAGCTTCCACCGCCTTTTTGCGTCGAGTTGACAACCAAGTTAGAGACCACCACGATTTGTTGATCAGAAGAAATAACCACAGAGCCATTAAAGCCACTGGCCGCATGAATGGGGAAATAGGTATTAGATTGACCAGGGGACACGGTATCAGTTGGGGCAGTAGCCACAGTGCCATCTTGATTGTAGTAAGTGATAGCAATGTTCGCAGTCTCAGTATCACTTAAGTTAAGGACCTGGATACTGGAGTCCCAAGTGACCCCCCCCTGAGCACCAGCAGGAACTACTAGCAACACCACCATGAGTAGACACAAGATTAAACCAGTTACTGTCCTTTTCATACTAACCTCCTTAGAAAATGTGTATAGTACTAAGTTTAAGATGCTTAAAGTATAAATCAAAACCCCAGCAAAGTCCATAATACTTTTGAGTGATCCATCAAATACGCCATAGTTTAGAATTTATCCAACACGTAAAGACCAGCTAAGGTTGAGTAGGTATTACATAATTCCAGATTACACGTCCGGCATAGTTCAACAAGGATACATAATCACCTTTTTCCTGAAAAACAGGAGTATCAAGCCAATGCAAGTCTGTGGTCACCGTCTTGCAAGAGCCATTGCACACCTCAAAAGTATCTCCCGGTGCCAATACTATATCTGGGAGGAAAACGTGAGCCAAACTTTTGGGGTCCAATAGCGATAGTCCCGTCAGACTCTGGTTGGCATCACTAATGTTAGCAAGCGAAATGATCTCAGAACCATCCTGCGTACGCGTTACCGCCGAAATGACAATAGGTACTATTGAGGGATCAGGTGCTTCAGTTGCCCATGGAGAGATATTAGAGGAAATAGTGGGGGTAACTTTTTGTTCTCCGGTGTCAGACAAAGGTGTTGGTACAGGGGATAAGGACGAAGAAGTTGGTTGAGGTTTTTGGGTACAATTTGAAATAAGCAGTAACAATAAAGAGAGTGAAAAAATTTTTATAAATGCTCGCATGTTTTCCTCCATAAAAATGTGCAATTACAGTAAGGTGCTTTTGTTTCTAACGCTGTCCGTCACGCACATGGCAAACAGAATATGTCCTTACCCATGCAAAAACTGACAGCAATTGTTCTTTTGCCTTTGGAAAGATAAAGCAAATACCTGCCCAGACAAGTTCAAATACCATCACACAAACACGCGAAAAGAGAGCGAAAGCAACAGCTGCTGGCATAGGGAAATGAGAATTCATCAGGTACACAATAGCGAATTGACGAATGAATGCAGTTGGCAAGAAAAAAAGCAATTGACCTAACCAGCCAGCAAGACCAGATAAGGCAGAAATTCCTATGAAAAACAGTAGTTCGTGTGGAGAAACTGTAGAAATACTGGAGACCAGGAAATAATATAACACACCACTATTAAGCCAAATAATAATATACAAACCTACCCAGCTCAGAGTATGAGTGGCACGCATATCAAAAGCCAAATAGGGGCGTTTTAAACGGGTCAGGATAAAATTCACAAATATAACAAATGACCGAGGAAATACAATCAGCAAAGCAAGAATAAATAATAGCCCTGCCAGGACAATAGCAATATCTCCCTGTAAAGGGTAAAAACCAAGAAGCAAGGTGCTGCCAGCAACTAGCGCAGCTCCTAACAAAGTTACGGCGATCTCCACAGTCATCGCGGTTAAAGTAATTTCACGTGACACCTCATGAGAAATATATGCCTCAGTACGTGCTGTAAGATAAGGAAGTAAAGTAGGCAAACGTTGTGCCAGATTAGTAAGACAAAAAATACGCAAATGCAACCAGAACGACTTCAGACCGCTCAATCGCCTTATAATAAGAGCCCAACAAGAAGCTGTTAACATGAGACTTACCGAATAAATACCAAAGCTAGCCCCCAATCGCCCCAAATCCAATTTCCATGGAACAGCACTCATCAATGGCCACTCTAAAATGACTTTACAACCAATAAATATCCCCCCCACAATCACAAGACCGGCCCAAATAATGCGCGCCAGCTTGGTTGGGTTGGCCTGTACCCACAGCTTAACTTTGCTATTTTTCAGATGAATAATTAACCAGCTCATATAATTCCAGATCGGACGTAGCATATACTAATCGTGCTTCTTTGTCAAGCAACGCCTGCATCAATTGAGTGATTTGTGCACCGTAACGAATATAAGTAAACCGTTCTAAACCCACAGGGCGAAATAAAATGTGCGTAAAACCTTGCGCGCGCAATGCAGCCCCCAAAGATTCGGCATTTGCAAACTGCTCAAACGGCAAAAATCTCTGACTGATTGGATTGGCCCATGCATAACGCCGATCCAAATAATATCCCCGCGATTCATATAGTGACAACAAAACATAAGCATTATCAGGTAAATAATTATTGGCATATGAAAATGCAGCATACCCGGGGATTTGAGTCGTCAAAAACTCTTCCCGTGTAATACGGCCAGACAGGAATTCCCAACGCGTGCTAATGCGTGCACGGGCAGCAGGATCAAGCCCCCATACCCCACCTATTAACATCAGTATCACCCCGCCTTGGATTAAACCAGAATAGCGTTCTTTGAACAAAGACACTACCCAGCCTATTCCGGCCGCGGCAAGAATTGCTAAAAAAGGAGTTGCAGGCATCAGAAAACGGCTTTGATGAGTCTGGAAAAACCAACTGGTATAAAAAATACCAGTTATCAGCACTATGAGGCCCAAACGGCGGCGGAACAGAGGTTTGCCCAGAAACATAGCAGGAAAGGTCAATGGCAATAGTATCAAGTACAACCGCCCTAACGCTACCTGAAATGAACCGAAGCGTAATGGTTCAAAAGCTAAATACCAGAAACTCAAAATATAGTTAGGCAGTGTAAGTGCAAGATTGGGTTTACGAATAAACCCTAGCAAATATTCGCTCCCCAGAGCATCCCAATTACGCCCGCCAAAAATTTCCAACAAGAACGGCCAAAAAGGATTACCTGTATATGACCAATTTTTTATGTACCACGGCAATACAATGCTGAAAGATATTGAACCCATGGTCAACAATTGCATTCCCGCTGCTTTGATAGATTTTGTCCTACTGAGAATAAAAGCCGCTGCCAAGAAACCGATAAAAACGGCGACCAATGCTGCGTTCAATTTTGTACTGGCAGCAAGACCTCCCAGCCAAGCTGATAATACTTTATATTTATCCTCTTGAGTTTCAACCCATTCAATAAAGCAAAGTACTGCGAAGAATGTAAACAAAGTCAGACTGGGTTCTATCAAAGCCGTTCCAGCCAGACTTAGCACCATTGGCGTGGTAGAAAATAAGACAGCGGCCAACAACCCTATTTCAGCCGAGAAAAGTCGTTTTCCCAGTAAATAGAGTCCCCAGCAAGTGAACACCATAGCACTCCATTCAATAAGGTGGGGTAATAGTTCTGAACGGAGTAGCAGACCGAGCGTAAATAATATTTCGGCTTCCATAGGCCAATTAGAATAGGGAATGAAGGAAATGTAAACAAGTGCATGGTTTTGGATATAAATTTTAGGAACTGCCAAATGGTAAGCAACCTCATCCCACCAAGTTGGTGGAACTAACGCATCCGCTAATAGAGGATACAGATTATTCAAAATCAATAACGCCACCAAAAGTACAGAAAATAGAGTTATTTGATGGGGGAACATGACTTGCTTTAACCTGTCACGAGAATGATACATTTTCAAGATAGCAATGAGTGTCCCCGCCCCTAACAATATCAATGCAGCGCTTTGATACAATAATTTTAAAACACCTAAGGCTAGTGTTAAATGCCCAAGTACACCCAGCCCTAAAACCACCGCCAGACAATAATAGAGGTCACTATATTTGTCACGCAATCCCAAAATGTTCAGTATCAGCAATCCGTACCCTAAAGCACTAAACAAAAAAAAACTTAGCAAGCCCATCTCGCGCAGGAGAAGAAAACTAAAATGTATAATTTCTGAAAACCGAATACCCGCATACCATCCCAAGGCAGCTAAAAGAACAGCTGACCAGAGAATTCCGCCTACAAGTAAAACAATGCCAATCTGATCAAATTTTTTATCCATTATGGCGCTACTTGTTTTCTGATTTTTGTGCCACGTAAAGCAGGGAAAAGGTTAGATTGAAGTGCCGTAAGGCAAAATAAAGTGGTGCTGTTACCCCTCTTGTCCAAGCCGAACGAGCCAAACGTTGAATCCATTGAGATGTACGGTTCATACCTCGCAAATCATACCAGTAACCTAGACTGACCAGCGCTGTAGAGACGTTACCTGCAATGCTTTGTACTTTTATCACACGAAAGCCATTTTTCCCTAAATAACGCATTAACACAGTACGAGGGAACATGTAAAGATGTCTGGGGGCATCCCATCCCATCCAAGAGGGGCCAAATAATCGCGGTTCCCAAGAATCTGGATCAGGAGTCTGAATAAATAACCAACCTCCGGGTTTTAAAATGCGCCAGATCTCAGATAATGTGGTGGAAGGATTGGGAACGTGCTCTAAAACATCCCACAAAGTTATAACATCAAAATAGTTTTCAGTAAAATTAGCCTCTTCCAGTTTTCCAACAAATACTTCTAAGGCAAAGCGGTCACGAGCTATTTGAGCAGGTAATGAAATGGGTTCAACCCCGTAAACCTGCCACTGGCCCGAAACTCTCATTTCATTTAGGAAATCTCCCGTAGCGCAACCAAGGTCTAAAAGACAACCGCTCTGCTGGTATCTTAAAACGGCTTGACGCCTACGTCTCATTCCGTAATGGAGTACACCCCAAGAATTTGAAGCACTTTCTTGATGAAAAGGAGCATATTGGTCTGGATAATATTGTTCTAATTCAACAGAGGGAATAGGGGTCAAATACCACAACCCACATTGCTTACACTGCATAAATTGATACTCGGTAGACAAGCCCAGTCGCAAATCTCGTAATACATAGCGTAACTGAGCATCAGAGCTACCGCAAAAATTACAGTTAACAGTAAATTCAGCAATAAATTCCATGAGTTCCCTTACTGTTCACACAAACGTCGCCATGTTTGTAAAACAAATATGGCCCAAAGTTCAGAAGACCAGTCGCGCCACCCTAGATGTTGCTCACGCCACATTCGGCGAATAACAGACAAGTTAAAGAGTTCATCATCCCATCCCATGTTTTCCCAAAATAGTGCTCTTAAATCTCTTGTCAACCATTGCCCTATAGGAGGGGTAAAATTAGCTTTCGGCCGTTGTAATACAGCAGAGGGAACCATATCTTCAAATGCTTTACGTAACACAACTTTGCTCTGTCGTCCAAAGACTTTATAAGAATCTGGCAATGCAAGAGCAAATTCTACCAATGCCGGTGACAAGAAAGGATTGCGTATTGAGCTGGCTGTTTTTCGTCTAATAGCAGCTAATTTCGCTAATTCTCCCCAGGGTGTAATTCCTTTTAAGGTCATGTAGGAAATTTTACTCACATGCCCGTCTCCCCCTTGTTCAAGCAGCTGTCGCAAAACTTGTGTGCCCAGATCATCAGCTATAGTCCACTCGGGAGTAAGTATTTCCGCAAGCAGAGCTGATTCAAAAAACCTGGACCAAAAGACCGTACGTTCTTCGCTATCATCTATTTCAGCTCCCCGACTAAAATATTGACCTTTGCGCACCCAATTAGTTAAACGCCAACGCCGAGAAGCGGGCAAAATTTGAAGAAAACGCAAGCCAAGCTGTGTACGCAAATAATATGGTACACGGAGATACGCATTCCTGTAATATTCAGCAATGAATTTGTTAGAACCCCCAAAAATAGCGTCTGCTCCTGTACCATCTAAGACTATTTCTTGAGGCGAAATGGCATGATAAGCTAGAAACAATTGTGGAAGAAAAGCCATATCTGCTATAGGTTCCGGTAGCTGGGCAATGGCATTTTCAGCTACTTCCATGATATCTTTAGCAGAAACGCGGTGAACTGTTAATGAAATCTTTAGAGCCTCAGCTGCCTGAACAGCGTACTTGGTTTCGTCATTACGAGTATAAGGGACATAACCTACCGAAAAAGCATGCAAAGGTATCATTAAGCGTGCAATAGCGACTAAAATAGTAGAATCCAACCCTCCACTCAGAAACACTCCCGCAGGTTGCGAGGTATCTTGTAAGAATTTCTCGACACTTCTAAACAATAAAGATTTCAAGTTATGCTTTGAGGAATTAAAACTTTCTGTTGCTTGGGTGACAGGGGCTAAGGTCCAGTATTCACTGGTGTTTATCACCCCCTCACGAGTCACCCGTAGGGCATGGCCAGGACACACTTTTTTAATATCCTCCAGCAGTGTCCATGGAGCAGGAACACCCTTCAGACTTAAATAGAGATTCAAACCCTCACGGCTGAATTTTAACTGATCCCCTTTGAATTTCACAATTGATTGCGGATGAGATGCCCATACAATACCATCATTGCAGATGTTATAATAAAGAGCATAATGGCCTATTGGATCTACAGCCAACCAGGTTTCCTGCATAGTTCCATTCCAAACCATCAGAGCAAATTCACCCTCCATTCGGGATAGAACCGTTGGCAGGCTTTCTCCATTGCAAATTGATTGGGCTACCCAAAAGGCCAAAGAAGTAGTTGCTGGAACTATGTTCTGACGCAGGCGAGGAAAACCAAGAATGATTACCCAAACGGAGTCACACTGCGCGCTATGAATTTCTGTTTTATTCAAACGTGGGTCCCAATCCACAAACCAACATTGTTGTTCGTTGCTTACGAATATCCCATGTTCAATATCCATTTGGGCTGCATGAGATTGTACAGCAGGAATGAATCTACCCCCACGCCACACGTAAGCACCTAAAAAGTTACCTTGCAACTGATGATTTACGGGGTCAATCTTGCTATTACTCATCAGGTTGATGCCACCCTTCCCAAAGTCCCCTAAAATAAGGGGAAATAAGTCGATAGTCTCCTCTAATAATATACCAGAAAGAGTACCATGCTGCCATCATACCTAAAGCAATGTAAGTTAACCATGGATGTGGACCATGTCTGTAACGCCGATAAAAGCGCACCCGATTGCGAGCGCGCATTTGAATAAACCGGGGCTTGTCCTGACGAGTGCCTTGAGCAGCTTTGTGATAAATAATTGCATTTCCTACGCAGAAAATACGATAGTGATGATCCCGTACACGCCGACAGAAATCTGCATCCTCGTAATACATGAAATAAGTGGGGTCAAAGTAACCCACTTCATGAAACACTTTCTGACGAATCATCATGGCGCACCCTGTGACATAATCAAATTCCATAACGGTTTTATATCGCGGGTGGTCACGTTTGCCGTATCCAAATCCTAACGGTAAGGGTAACCAGGGATAGACACGATCTCCCAGGCTAAAGATTCTTTCGCGCTGGTGATAAAAGAGAACTTTAGGCGCTACTATACCAATCGCCACATCTGCTTCCAATACTTCTACTAAACGAGATACAGTCTGCGGTTCTATAACGGTGTCATTATTCAATACAAAAACATAGTCGGCTTGCATTTCAAGAGCCCGTAAAATTCCTTGGTTCACTCCACCTGCATAACCTTGATTGGTAGGAAGCGACAATAATTCTATGAGTGGATATTGCGCCGTCACATAATCAACCGATCCGTCTGACGAAGCGTTGTCTACCACTATAATCTTAAGCGGTTCATAATCAACGGAAAACAATGAATCAATACATTCGCCCAAATCTTTTTTAAGATTCCAGTTGACAATTACAGCTGTCACCAACGGTTGAGACATCAGTAGAGCTCCCGATTCAGAAAAGTATTGTATAATTTGTAAGTACAGTCTATCATCTGTTCAACATTAAACTGATGGGCAACTTTAAGACCACCCTCCACTAATTTCAACCGCAGGTCTTTATCTGAAAGAAGCAAAATCAGAGCTTGAGCCAGATCTATTGGATCCCCCGGCTTAACAAGTAGTCCATTGTAGTCATGGGTAATTAATTCGGGTATCCCTCCCACAGAAGTACCAATGACAGGAAGCCCACAAGCCATGGCCTCCAAAAATACAACCCCCAAGGCCTCAACCAGCGAGGGCATAACAAAAATGTCTACCTGAGCGTAGATTTCCAATATCTCATGCCGCGATTTCCAGCCCAAAAAACGGAATGAGGATTCTACACCAAGCGAGTGACAAAAATCTCTCATGCGCGGCATAAAACGATCTTCGCCTACAATCCAAAATTCTGTTTCTGGTAAGACATCTAACACATAAGGTGCGGACTGGATCAGCACTGGCAGTCCTTTACGTTGCATATTTCCGCCGACAAAGAGCACACGCCGTGCTGAGGTCGGATATTGATTTTTGCGAATTTCAAGCACAGAGGCATAATAGTCAGGATTAATTGCCTTGTAGCACACGTGAAGACGTTGAGGAGCAATTTGATACTGATCACGTAAAACTTTAGCCGTATATTGGCTATTGGCTATGCAAGCTTGAAGACGCGGCAATGTCCTCTGTTCACACCATCTGACTCCCTGATAATAACACCAGCGAGTTAACCAATCAGCATAATGACGGCGATAATACGCTAAACCGGCACTCTCTGCTGCATAAGTATCATTGACATTCCCTATAACAGCCACTTGTTTACTGGAATTGTGATAGAAAAAAGCCTCTCGTGCATCAGTAAAATGAATAATATCAAAAGAGTCACCCAACTTTGTTAAAGCACGAGCAAAGCTCCATGACAGAGAGAACCAACGCGCTTGTGAGCGGCTAAACACAGGAAAGGGAACTCCAACAAAAGTAAAAGGTAAATTCCCTGGCGGACGTTGATTTGCAGGAGCAACTACGGTAACGCAATGGCTGTCTTTTACTAATTGCGATACCAAAAGTTGCGTATGCAAACCGATTCCGCTGACCACTTTTTCATATTGCTGAGTGACAACACAAATAGAAGTCATCTTGATTAGCTCAAGAAAATCAACATCAAAGTCGACCTTGGAATCTTTTCCTAAAGGTAGCTATAGCCATCCATGAGCCACTTCGGATTGCACGTCCACGATTCCGGCAAGCAGCTGCTCAGCTAATACACGAGACGTCAATTGGGCCCGAAATAGCTCATATCCACCTGTGGCAATATGTTCTCGCAAGATTACATCATCCGCCAGTTCACTAATTGCTTGCGCAAGAGCTTCAGGCTTTCCCATATCCACTGTATAGACGTGTTCTCCGTGCACAAAGAGTTCGCTGGTTGCTGCGTTTTTTCCCACAATGGTCGGCTTGCGCATCGCAATGAATTGAAAAGTCTTGGTGGAAATCACACGGGCAGCTTTCGGCACCGTGGAAAAATGTCCCCCCAGGCAAATGGAGGCGCGTGCAATGTAGGTGGGGAGTTGCTCCATTGGAATCCAACCAACCAGCTTTACATTTCTCAGATCAAGTCGCCTTAATGTCTCCCGTATTTTGCGAAAGGTCAAACCATCGCCACCAATTGTAAATTGAATATCTTGCCGATCTTTAAGTAAAGCCGCTGCCTGGATAATGATTTCGGTGCCGTGTAATGGCAAGAACGAGCCATAGTAGAAAACTTCACAATGAGAAGAATCTCTAACCTCAGGACGTGGATAGAATAAGGATTCATCACATCCTACATATACAACTCTCAATTTTTCAGCGGGAACACCCATCTTTTGGATAAAATACTGGGCATTAGCCATTGTGTCTGTGATGACAAGGGCAGCTTGCTGGCAGCTTTGGCGATCCAACCAATACGCCAGGCGTCCGGGCAAAGATCGGGGGCGAAAGAGACCCCGATCTTCACATAATGTGTCATAGGTAGAAACATAGGCATCCAGGATAACCGGCTTGTGCGAAATCCGCGAGAGTATGAGAGCAATGGGTTGGCCGTAGAAACCAGTCCAACAGACATCATAGTTCTGCTTGTATGTTATGAACCGCAACAAACCCGTCAAAATACGGGAAGGGATATTTCTGCCATTTCCGGTCAATACCGTCACATCGCAAAATTTCTCCAATGCAGTCAGCAATACCCGATTCCGGATGTAACTAATTTCACGTCCGGAAATGAAGAGGACACTACATTTTACTGGCTGCGATTCCATGCCCACGTTATTCAATGTGATGCTACCGCCAAAGCAACGGAGATAGAATTACCTGCCCATTCAATTCTATCCGCACTTTCCCTTGATCTAGCTTGACCTCTGCCCCAATGCCCTCTCCTGATAGAAACACCATTACAGTGTGTAGCCTGTTTTGTCCTGAAACCGACATGTCCAACCCGGAGCCATTTCCGAAAGTTAAACGACTCTCATTGCTTTCTGTAGCTACTACTATCTCCGACGCTTTGTTCTCCGTCCGCAGCTGGAAACGATTATCTCCTACTCTCTCTCCATCTACCCAATGCCAGAGCAGCGCGGCATTTGCTTGGGGGGGACCTTGGGCCTCATCTGCCACCACTACCGGCCCCCCGCCGTGATAGAAATAAATCCACCGGTCCTGCTGCCAGCCCCGCCAGCCGGTCAACCGGATATGCGCCCAATCCAGCGTTTCCCCGGTTTCAAATGCTACTACCTCAGCATAGTAAGGTGGGTCTTGTGCCCACGGCCCGCCTACACCGGTCAGGCCATAAAGGGTCGCCGCCATTCCGGTCTTGGCAACCACCAGGCCGTTTAAATTTTCCCGTGGGATACGTTTATCCCGAAACAGACTGCGTCCTACCGGCAACCAGGAGAACGGCTGTCCATCAAGGACATCATAGGCCAGAGCACCCTCCTGATATAAGAGTGTAACCGTCCCAGTTCCCTTATAGCGATGCCATCCGGTAAAGCGCAAATTGACCAGGAGATAAGTGGCATCCTGGCCCCAACCATCCCGGAAAATGATTTTATCAGGTGCCAGCGGCCCCACCTGGTTGGGAAGACCGGAATCGCCGAACAGCAAACAACTCCCTTCAGTGGGTGAGTGCCCTTCCAACAAAACCGGCTCCTCTACCCCCGGTTGGGCAAACAGGTACCCTTCTCGTTGCTCCAGTTCCGTCACCGCTCGCCCGGCCAACCAGAGGTAACGGGGATCGTGAAAGAATGTCGCCCCCAGATAAGCTATCCCGGCCATGGTCCCTTTACCAGGATGATTATACCGCAAAGAGGCTGCATCAGGCAAAGCTTGCAACAACAACCATTCGAAAGAAAGCCGGGCCTTCTCGTCTGGAAATTCACCTGTATAGAGCGTCTGAAAATAAGCATTATAAATCCATTCGGGTTGATAGCCAATGGCATCATCCGTCACGCGGAACCGTTGCGCCCACCCCCGTTGATTGCGGGCCAGATAGTCCCGATTGGCAGCTGAGAGCGCAGGATCGGCCAGATCACCCGTTTCAAGCATTGCCAACAAGCCAGCGCCGTTCTCCTGGTTTTCGTACGGTCCCTCCGACCATTTAGAGAAAGCCAGGCTATACATTAGATCCACCCATTCTACCGTCAAAGCCCGCCGGTTGATCGCAGCAAACCAGGCTTTGACCTGGGCTATTTCAGCCTCGGAAAAGAGGGCCGGGAAACGCTCCCGCACACGGGGGAAATAATAGGCCCGCAGCGCGGCTTCAAACTGCACCGATTTGACGCTGTTGGCCGGGCCGGTATAGCGTCCTGCCACCACTTCCTGGAGCAGAGCTTCCCGGAACGCCTTCGCCCACCGTTGTTCGCCTGCCCCCAGCGCCAGCATTCCATACTCCGGTGGCCCTTTGTACGGATTGGCCTCCACGCGCCCTAACAGACGAACAAACACGTCTTGGCCATCGTAGGTCTGAGAATCAGGCGCCACCTGGCCACAAAGAAAGGGACTTTCTTGGGAAATGCCCGGATAGGTTGGAACTGCGAGGGGATAGAAGCTGTGGCGATAGGCCCACACGGTACCGTTCAGGCCACCAAAAGCCAGGAAAGCCAGGAGCCCTCCTGCCAGGCGACGCTTTAAGGGCGCCCTCCAGTGTATATAAAGGGGTACTGAGCGAACCGTAAAACGGTAAACGCCCACTAGTAACAGCCAGAATAAGGCCAGCGCCAATGCTTCCAGAGCTACAAAGAACTCTTCATCGGCGAAGTGAGACTCTATCTGGGAAAGGGCCACCGGCAAAGCCCCGGCTATCAGGGCTAACAGCAGCCGCCAGCTCCAACGCCGGAACCAGGGCCGCGTAGCGGACAGGATGGTTTCCAGTCCCAGTAGCAGAAGATAGGCCAACCCCACCAAAGCCCAGGCGGACCAGGTCGTTGCTTTCAAGCCATAGACCAACACCATGACCAACCCCGGCCCCAACCAGAGCAACCCCGGCCAGCTGAACAGCCCTTTTCGTAAGAGATATGGCCGGGTCAACATAGCGACAATCAGAATCCCGGTCACCCACCCCCAACGGAGTGCCAGACCATTCCAGGCAAAAGGTGCCCCCATCAGCCAACGCAGCCCTTCCAACGAGAGCGTGGGAAGAGCACTTCCCCCCAGCCCCCAGAGCAGGATAGTTCCCCAACCCCTTCGTTCTCTCATGGTGCAAATTTCTCACAGGCCTGAGGGGTGAGAGCGAAAATCCACACCCGATCTTCATGGTACACCGGTTGGAAAAAGGCTGAGCCGGTCAGATCGGCAGTGGCAAAGAGTTGTACCGCCCCAGCTCCTACTTTTCCTACCCCTTGTCCTATATAGACATGGGTGATAGAGAGCTCGCAGAGTCGCTGGATCCCGGCCGGTGACGAGGGACTATGTGCCTCCAAATGAGCGACCAGGTCCACTACCTGCTGGGAATACCCTGCTTCAACGGGGACTTCGTTCAACAAAGCATATTGGGGTGGCATCGTATTCTCCCGCCGGGTCAGGAGCGGGATCCACCAGCCGGCATCAGAGCCCACCACCGAGCGCCCCTCGTAAATGCGGAAACCTTCTACCAGGAACCGCGCATCAGCAGGGATATGCTCTTGAATCCAGGCCATCGCGCGCATATCAGGGCGGGTCACCATAATATAATCTGAATTCACAGTCCGGACCAGCCCACGCGCTGACCAGAGCGCCAGGATCAAACATACGATGGCAGCGACTCTGTGCCCTAACCAGTCAGCAGCCGCCCCGGTCAGCCAACCTGTGGCCAACCCTACCGGGATATAAAGGGCAATTAAGATAGCGAAATTCTGTATCATATTGGCGCCTGGGAAACCTATCAGCCATCCCAGCACCCAAAGGGCCAACAGCAGGGTCCACAATCCCACAATGCTGATTAGCCAACGGCGACGGAGGAGGGCCAGACCTAACCCCAACCCGGCGCTGCCCAATAAGGGCCAGGGGACAAAGGTAGTAATCTGCTTCCAAACCTGGTAATCGGCCACTACACGCGCTAAAGGTGATTGATATGAAACGCCAGCCGATACTGCCGTGGCCAGCTTTCCTCCCATCACATAGGAACTCCAGGGCAGGACCAGGCCAATCCCTACCAGAGCAACCAATGCCAGCCGCGCCAGGCCCACCAACCAGGGACGAAGCGCCTTACCCCAGTGTAGCCCACCCCAAACAACCAGCCAGACTGCTACAAAAGGAGCATAATACAGTGGCATCCGGTAATAACAGAGCGTCATGCCGGCCAGAGTAAGACCGGCCAGCCCTGCCCTTCTTTTGATCCCGGTACGTTGCTCTGCTACATCCCAGAGCAGCCAGAGCGCTACCGGCAAAATGGCCTGGCCTGCCAGTTGAGCATAGCGTCCCCAATTCACATAGAAGGCCGGCATAGGGGAAGCCAAGCCGGCGGCCAGCACAGCGCCAACGCCAGCCCAGCGGCGGCCCTCAGCTAATCGCGTTGCCAGCGGATAGATCGCTAAAACAGCCAGCCCATTCACCAATTGCCCGGCCAGAAGCGTGGCCTTGGCCGTAGCTATCCCGGTACTCCAGGACAGGAGCGCTACGAGGGTAGGAAACCCATAATGCACCGTCAGTCCCTGGTAAGGCGTATACGGCTCCCACGAATCAAACAGCCCGCCATGATCCACCAACAGCTGGGCAATGACCGCGTGTTGATAGGAATCTCCCCATAGCGGCGCATCCAGCGTCCGCACTACCAGGAGCCGCACCCCGAAAACCAGGGCCAGGATAACCACCAGGGTCAAATCAGGCCAGAAAGCATCGGAACGGGACCAGCGCCGGATAGCATCCCAACCCTGCCGGGGACGCCATTGCCGGTAACGCCAGGCTAACGCCAGCAGCCCGCCAACAGCCGGCAACCAGGCATAGAGTGCCCCCAGATGGAGACCTACCAGATCGGTCCACAACAAGAGCAGTGGATAAAGAGCCAGACTGAGACCGGCAGCCAATCCCATGCGCACCGGCCAGGGAAGCGGTTCGCCAGACCATAACCAGGCCAACAGCGCATAGCCGGGCACCAGATAGAGTAAAGCCGCTACCAGCAATAAGCCCGCCCCTTGCAAAACAGCCCACCCCAGTTCCAATGCCATGCCGGTCGGGGCGTAAGTCAGCCGAAACGCCAGTTGCGCGTCCAGTGGCTCATGATTCTGATAAGCAGCGCCATCTATGTAAGCATCACCCGCCGCAGTGCCTACCAGAACTGTCCCCGTTCCTTCCAATTCTAAAAAGACATACCGGTAAACGCCGTGTGAGCGGTTATCCTGAGGAAAAGAAAAGCGGTAAAAGCCAGGGGCGGTCACTTGTTCCAGGGAAAGGGTGGCCTGGGCCAGGTCCATGGAAGCGGGGGCCTCAGCTCGCAGATGCGCCCGGAGCGTACCACTGCTACCCGGTTGCGGCTCCAACCAGAATTCCACCCCATTTATCCCCCCATGCCGGGCCACGAAGGTCTGCCCGACGGTTTGCCCGGCGGTCAGGAGCACGGGGGCCAGCTCCCGGTTGATGGCAGTCTGGTCTTTATCCACCAGGCTTTGGCAACTGGTCAGGATCAGGCAGAGCAGGCTCAGCAGCAGGCCTCCCAGAAGGCGGCCAGGGGTTAAGCTTCGGTGCATGGTCAGCGGCTTACGGGAGGTAGCGTGTCTAATTCCACCCGCCGGATGCGATAGAGTGCCTCTTCTATCAGCCGGCGATTGGTGGCGATGAGATCGGCCAGGACGCCCAGTACAAAGACCTGGAAGCCGATAATCACCAGAATGGCCGCCAGGATCAGGGATTGCACATGCCCCCCACTGACCCCGACGAAATAAAAGTAGAGATACCGCACGCCCAGCAAGATTCCTCCAATAACCAGCGGGATACCGATCACCAGGAAAGTCTTGAGCGGTTCGTAGACGGTGTAAATGCGCAGGATGGTAGGGGCAGCCTGCCGTAAATAGGCCACACTCCCCTTGAACAGCCGAGAAGGGCGGGTAGGCGGATTGCTGCTGGTGGGGACGGTTGCCAGGGCGATCTGTTTATGCCCCGCCTGGATCACCGTCTCCAACGTATAGGTGAATTTGGTCAGAATGTTGAGCTGCAACGCCGCTTCACGGCTGTAAGCACGAAAGCCGCTGGTTACATCCTCCACCTGGAGGCCGGCAAAGCTGCTCACCACAGCGCTCCCCCACTTCTGGAGCAAGCGCTTGTGGGGCGCAAAATGCTCTACGGAGGTGACACGCCGATCGCCAATCACCATATCCGCCGTGCCCTCCAGAATGGGTTGGATGAGCGCCGGGATGTCGGTGGCTGGATATTGCCCGTCGGCGTCAGTGTTGACGATAATATCGGCACCTAAGCGCAGTGCCGCATCCAGTCCCGCAGCAAAGGCCGCCGCTAATCCCTTGTGGTTAGTAAAATGCACAATGTGCTGTACTCCATGTTGGCGCGCAATTTCGGCGGTACGATCGGTACTGCCGTCATCTATCACCAGAATCTCAATGACATCAACACCTGCTATCTGCCGCGGCAGGGCCGCCAGAGTCGTTGGTAATGCATATTCTTCATTCCAGCACGGAATCTGGATGATCAGTTTCATACCCGTTCCCCTCATCAACTTTCTGCCGGTGGGCAGTATACCACAACCTCCGATCATAGGGAAGTAACCGCCTGCATTCTTTCCAACAAAACCTGGGCTGTACTTTTCCAGCTAAAGTCCGCGGCGCGCCGAAGCCCTTGGGACCGTAACCGGGCACACAACCCTGGATCGGCCAACAAACTTGCCATAGCAGCAGCAATTTCTTCCACGTTGGTCGGATCCACTGTAAGTGCCCCTTCTCCTACCACTTCCGGGAGGCTGGTGGTATTGCTGGTGATGACCGGCGTGCCGCAGGCCATAGCCTCTAAGGGGGGCAGTCCAAAGCCTTCGTAAAGTGAAGGGTACACCAGCATCGCTGCTTGACGATACAAAGTGGGCAAATCCTCGTCGGCAATGAATCCTGGCAACACCACTCCAGCAGCTTGGGCACGCTGTATCAATTCGTGGCTCTCCCATCGCTGAAGTCCACCCCAGACCAGGGTCGGCAAACCAGCTCGTGTGGAGCGTAATTTCAGATACGCTTCCAGCAGACGCGCCAGATTTTTCCGGGGATGGATATTGCCCACCGCGAGGATGTAAGGACGGGGAATGCCGTAACGCTCCAAAGTGGCCACCTCCGTGGCCAGGTCAGCATGATCTGGCAGCGGACAGAAGGAGGCGCTCATAGCATACGGTGTGACCTTCACTTTATCCGGCCTGACAGCGTAGAAACGCAGCAGCTCCTGGCGTGAAAACTCCGAGCCGGTTACCACCAAACTGGCCTGTCGGATGGCCCAACCGGTCAACCAACGCATATACCAGGCTACACTGGTAGGAAAATACTCAGGGTGAGCCCGAAAAGAAAGATCATGGACTACAGCAATTCCCCGACAGGGTAACACAGGGGGCAAAAAGAAATTGGCTAAGTACCAATCCGCTTTCAAACGCCGCAGCGCAATAGTCTGTTGCCACAGGAAAAAAGGAAACCGCCGATAAACACCCAGATTGATTTGGCGAAAGACAGCTGGTAATGGCAGGGGATGCCCCCAATTGCAGGTCAGCAAACTGACCTCCAGCGCGGGGTGAAGGTCGGCCAACCCTTCCACCAGGCCCAGCACATAACTTTCGTTACCACCCCGGCGGCGACCGACTTCTGTTGCATTGATCACTAAATGCATCGCAGAATTTCTGTGCCTTCGTTTAAGGTTTTGACGACCTATCTATCTTATGTTAAAATGGCTTTCCGTCAACTCGCCATCAATGGGGCAGTGGTTGCGCATCAATATGGAATTAACCGTCATTTTGCTAAACTGGAATGCGGCTGCGGATACTATCCGCTGTCTCCAGGCCATTGGACAATGGCCACATCTTCAACCTGTCATTATTGTAGTTGACAATGCTTCTGCCGATGGCAGTGCCGAAAAAATTGCCGCCATAGCTCCTCATGTCCATCTGATTCGCAATACCGCCAATCTGGGCTTTGCGGGTGGCAATAATCGGGGCATCCAGGCCGCCCTGGCCTTGGGAAATGCCCCCATCCTCTTACTCAACAATGATGCTCAGATGGAAGAGCAGGATGTGCTCCAACTTTTAGAAACGTTGGAAGCCAACCCTCAGATTGGTTTAATTGGACCGTTGCTGTTTGACGGAGAAAACAGAGAACGATTGCTTGCCGCCGGCAGTACTGACCCGGCGCTGCACCATCAATCTCACAATCACCGCCTCCCTTCCGGTGGGCCAGTCCATCGGGTAGAATGTATTCCAGGGACAGCTCTCCTTATTCGGGCTGAAGTCTTTCGTCTTGTAGGCTTGCTGGAGGAAGCTTATTTCTTCGGCAGTGAAGTTGCTGATTTTTGTCTGTTGGCAGCCCGGCACGGTTACCAGAACGCTATTGATACCCGGGCACGGGCTTACCACACGTTAGAGCGCTCTTCCAGGTTTCGTAGTACCCTTTACCCTTATTACATTATCCGCAACCGTTTCCTGCTGATCAAACGTCTCCATCGGAATTGGAAACTGGGGCTATACGGTTTCTGGACGCTCTATAGCCTCGCTTTGGCGCTGAAAGTGCAATGGAGTGGGCAGGTTCATACCGCGCGGGCGATCCGCTTAGGCTTGCAAGATGGTTTGCTGGGACGGTTCGGCGGACAAAACGAGCGTGTCCTAGCCTGGGTGCTGGGACAGAGTCGTTGATAAGGACCCACTATGACTGTCCTCTACCATCTGGCAACATTACCGCCCCAAATACCCAGGGCCGAGGCCATTGCGCAAGAAATCACCGCCTTGCAGACCCATTTAGGCGGCGAGACCATCTACATCAATCCCAACGATCGCTCACCCTTGTATATCCCCCGCCTTTTGTTTGGCTTTCAGCGGTTAGGAGAACTCCGCCGCCGGGAAAAGCGGTTTCAGCTTCATCACTTTTATAATCCTGACCCCTATCCTTTTCCATATTTGCGCTATCTCCGCCGTCCGGTGATTTATTCAATCACCTGCGGAGTGGGGGAGAGACGCCCGGCACTTCCCTTTTTCGCTGCACTGGCAGCTGTGGCTGTCACAGACGAGCGTAGTCTGAAACAACTTCAGACATGGGGGTTGCACAATGTGGCACTGGTTCGTCCGGGGATAGAAACGCAGCGTTTCTCCTGCTCGCCCCTTCCTTTGCGTTCTGAAATCAAACTATTAGTAGCTTCCGCCCCCTGGACCAAAAGTCAATTCAAAACCAAAGGGATTGATGCACTACTCGCAGCAGCTCAGCAAATGCCCACGCTGCATTTAATTTTCCTGTGGCGTGGAGTACTGGCCGAGGAAATGGCACGGCGGATCCGCCAATTGGGAATAGAGCGCCAAGTCACTTTGATCAACGGCCTGGTGGATGTCAATCAGATCCTGGCTGGGGTCCACGCCAGCATTACTCTGGCGGCCACGCCGGGAATTGTCAAAGCGTACCCCCATTCGCTCCTGGATTCGCTGGCGGCCGGCAAACCGGTCCTGGTCAGCCGGGCCATTCCGATGGCGAATTATGTGGCAAGCCACAGCTGCGGCAAAGTGGTTGAGACTATTTCTCCCATTAGTATTTTGAATGCTATCAATGCCTTGATCAGCGAATACGAGAACTTGCAAACCACGGCACAAATAGTCGGTCAAAAGGATTTTTCATTACCTGGCATGATTCAGAGTTATCAATTACTATACCAAAAAGTGCTCGGGAAAAAATTCTCCTAATGGGGAAAAATGGAAAAAGTAAAAAAGAATTGGTTTTCACTAACTATAGTAGAGCAGTTTCTGAATAGCCGATATGGCGAGGTCATCAACATCAACCTGATCTTTTTATCTGTTCTGATAGTATTTTTCTGGCCCGCCCTATTTCAGAAGCGTGCTTTACTGGGGGTGGATCTCATCTTTCAATTAGATCCACTATGGCATTCCTTAGCACCGGAAGGATACAGTCCCAGCAATCCGGTATTGGGTGACCAACCCTATCAATTTTTCCCCTGGAAAGTTTTTCTTTTCCAATCATTAGCCCAGGGACAGCTTCCTCTATGGAACCCTTATACTAACTGTGGATTACCTTTTGTTGGTAATGCCCAATCAGCTGTATTCAGTCCATTCAATTTGATCAGCTACCTCTTCACTCTCAACGCAACTTTTATCGTGACCGCCATTTTGCGACTGTGGGTCGCCGGGTTTTTCACTTACCTGTTTGCGCGTGAAATTAAACTTTCACGGAATGGGGCTTTGTTGGCTGGATTGACCTTCGCTTTTAGCGGCCCAGTCATAGCTTGGTTGCATCACCCACACACTCTGGTTATTGTCTGGCTGCCAGCAATGTTACTTGCCACTGAAAAGTTATTGGTCCAGCGTAGCCCAAAGTATCTGTTTCTTAGTGGATTGTTTATCGGTTTTCAGTTCCTGGGCGGACATCCTGAAACCTCTTTTCATGTCTTGTTGGCTTGGGGAGTCTACGCCTTATATCGCACAGTTTCCATAGAGGGTTGGCAGCCGGTCTGCTTATGGTCGCACTTGCAACGACTCACTCTGGCAGCAATCATTGGTATTCTCATCGGAGCCGTCCAGACATTTCCATTTTTGGAAGCTATTCTCAACAGTGCTACCCTGGCTTTCCGGCAAGAAGGGGCCAGGAATAGTCTATCATTGACTAAGTTGTTTTTTCAATGGCAGCAATGGCCTACAGGGATAACTGTTTTAGTGCCCCGCTTTTTTGGTGCCGAGGCTCAAAAGAATTATTGGTACCCCTATAGCAATTCCGTAGAACAAAATGCCTACACCGGAGTGTTACCTTTGGCTTTAGCCATTGTAGCAGTATGGCAATGTATTAAACAACGCACCTTGCCCAATCGCCAAGTCGTTTTGTTTTTTTATTGGATGGCTGTTATATCTTTGGGGATTGCATTAAACCTGCCTTTATTCAATGGGATCAATTATTTGCCTATCTTTAGCTTAGTAAACAACAGCAGACTACGATTTGTTTATGGATTTGCCGTTGCCATATTGGCAGGGTTAGGGTTTGACTATCTTATCAATACCCACACAATGCGTACTGCTTTCAGGATTTTAGTCATCATGAGTTCGGTCAATCTCCTGATTGTGGGAATAAGTTTTACTGGTTTCATCATGGTAAAAAATGGTTTTGCCCACTTTGGCTATGCTTTCACCGGAAAGCATTGGGACACATTTTTCTTTAACCCGTTACTCTATTTACCCATCTTTGTCACATTAGTTTGGGGCATTTGCCAATCAGTATTATTTAAAAGGTATAACCCCCAAAAATGGCTGGGGATGGTAGTTTTGGGTGTAGTTCTGATAGATGCATTACTTACTGAAAAGTCCCTTTTACCTTTCATTGATCAGCAAAAGATCTTTCCTAAACCTGGGGCGATCCAATATTTACAACAAGATCCCGACATCTATCGCATAATAGGTACTGATTTGACCTTGCAACCAAATACTAATATGGTATTTGAGCTTGCTGATTTACGTGGCTATGATTTAGTTGTGCCCAGACACTTTGAGGCCTTCATCCAGCAAGTAAATGGTTACTACGCTATCTCCGCTTTCACCTTGTTCAAACGCATTGACGACAACCTATTAGACTTGCTCAATGTAAAATATGCGTTGACAGATCAAAATCTTGGTACACCTTGGGAATTAGTATATCAGGACGCGGGTAGAGTCAAAGTATATCGTAACCCCAATGTCATGCCTCGCGCCTTCATAGTCTACCAAGCAGAAATCATAAACAGCGCTGATGCGTCCTTAGAACGTCTTACTGATAACGCATTTGATTTCCGCCATAGTGCTATCTTGGAAGAATCCCCACCGGATTGGACAGTCTCTTCCAATACCTCTACGCCGTCCGGTATAGCGCAAATCATCACTTACCGACCCAATCATGTTATCATCCAAGTAGAAACTGCAACAGAGGGGCTTTTGATTTTGACTGATACCTATGCCCCCGGCTGGCAAGCTAAGATCGATAGCACAGCAGTCCCCATATACATAGCCGATTATACATTCCGTGCCGTGGTAGTGCCGGCCGGCACCCATTATGTTGAATTTCTTTACCAGCCCCTCAGTTTTTATGGTGGAGCTGCTGCCAGTTTATTAGCGCTAACATGTATGATGGGCGGGTTGCTGTTCTTGCATTTAAAATCAAGGCCGAAAACTAAATTATGAAACCGCTTCATATCGTTCACGGATATTATCCATCCATTGGCGGTTCGCAATGGCTGGTACAGCAGATCTCTGAACAGCTGGTGGCCCGGTATCAAGATGAAGTCACCGTCTTCACAACGGTTGCCTACAACACCGATTATTTCTGGCGTGCTGGCGAGCCAGCTTTACCGGCCGGGGTGGAAACCATTAACGGGGTCGTGGTCCGTCGCTTCCCCGTGTTCAACCGGTTAAACACACTTCGTATGGTGGCAGCAGCCGGTGCCTACCGGCTCCATCTTCCATACAACGACTGGTTACGGACCTTGTACAACGGCCCGCTGATTCCCGGCATGACCCGGGCTATTGCCCATAGTGGCGCCGAGGTAGTGTTTGCAACCGCTTTTCCATTAATGCATATGTATAATGCCTTGAAAGGAGCACATCGCGCCCACATTCCGGTGGTTTTCCTGGGAGCCATCCACACAGCCGACCCATGGGGTTATGAACGCCCGATGATATATCGCGCCATTCAACAAGCCGATGCTTACATTGCCCACACTTCTTTTGAACGTGATTGTCTGCTCAAGCATGGGATTGCGGCGGATAAAATTGCAATCATTGGAGCCGGTGTAACTCCTGAACCCTTCCTCAAAGCTGATGGGACCTTGTTGCGACAATATTATGGTTGGGGCAATGACCCGGTTATCACTTTGATAGCCAAACAGAGTCCTCGCAAGCGGTTCAATGTCCTCTTAACAGCGATGCAGCAGGTGTGGCCTGCTATCCCGAACGCCAGGTTAGTGCTGGCGGGCGCACGCACACTCTATACACCCCAGCTGGAAACTCTAATTCAAACATTACCGCCAGAGCAACAACGTCAGGTCACTCTGATCCACGACCTGCCCGAAGCCAATAAGGCCAACCTGCTGGCTGCCTGTGACGTTTTTGTCCTACCATCCGGTGAAGAATCGTTTGGGATCGCTTTCCTGGAAGCCTGGGCTTGTGGCAAGCCGGTCGTTGGTGCACGGGTGGGAGCGATTCCTTCAGTGATTAATGAAGGAGTAGATGGTTTGTTATTCAAGTACGACGACCCCAATAACTTAGCCCAGGCACTTTTGAGCTTACTGGCAGACCAGGCTCAGCGAATTCAATTGGGGGCAGCGGGGCAGAGAAAAACGCTAACCAACTATACTTGGGAAAGTGTTACTGATCGCATTCGCCAGGTTTATAAAGAAGCGATAGCACGGCATAGTAATCTGACTCGATGATTATCCCTTGATGAATTCAGTTTGAAGGAAGTACTAACTGATTGATGTAATTAAATTTGACAAGTATAGTTTATTTTTAAATAAAGGTCGCTCACCTTTGTTAAGGTGAGCGACCTTTGGCAAAATCATCCATCCTCCAAACAGCCACAATCAAGGGGATTTACGAAGGATCATGGGAAGGTAGGTTTTTGTAACATCACCAACGTAGAGGTAAACAGTAGCCACTGCGGGGCTTCCTTGTACCGACTGCCCTGCAGCTGTGCCGGTAACGGTCACTGTGCCTAAAGGGTGCCATCCAGTGAGCACACCTGTTGTTGTAATCTCAAACTTGATGAGGGCAGTAGTAGTCACGGAACCATTGGTAGGTGAAGTTTTCAAATTGGAGATAACATGAGTAATTTGCCAATGAAAAGGTTCCTCCCCTTGGTTCTCAACCACACCGAAACCGCTGACAAGATCACCTGTCCCATATTGATGCAGTAAACGAATTTCAGCTGGAAATTGAAGCACGGAAGGGCGGATAAGCCGTCCTGTGCGCCGGGCGTCATGGTGGAACATCGGCCACGGGCATGCAGCCGTAGCCAAACCAGGCAAATCCGAAATCTGCACACCGCCGTGTCCGGAATCAAGGGTTGCCATATTGGCACCAGCAGCAATGACTTCCAGCCATCCATCATGATCCAGGTCATCTACTAACACGGAATTAAGTAATCCCCCCCAAACAGAATAAGTAGTTTCATTGGCTCCGCTAGGACTTACTACACTCCAGCCCCAGGCCCCTTCATGCACTACCAGAATTTCTACCTGCCCATCCCCATCATAATCGGCCAAGACCGGGCTATAAGGCATCGCCGGGTTGCCGCTCAAATTAGACGGAAGCATAGGGAAACCGGATACCAAACTGCCGTCGGCATTCCAGGCATACAGGCTCCCACAGCTAGAATCAAGAACATTGCCACATCCAACCACAATTTCGGGCCATCCGTCGTGATCAATATCACCCAAGGCTGGCGGCGCTGAGACGCCCCCTACCGTTTCGCGTGGCCAATTGGGTAAAAAGGTCCCATCATGGTTTATCGCATAAACAATATTGCGTCGGTGATTAGTGCCCCATCCAGCCCCCACCACGATCTCCAGGCGACCATCTCCATCAATATCCCCTAAAGCCGGTGAAGAGTGGATATATTGTTCAGTTTGCAATGGAAAGCCCGGGACATAGCTACTGTCGCCATTCAGGGCCCAGATCGTGCCAGTATTGTAGTCAGGCGGTGGGCCAGATTCCCCTTCCCAGTAGGGGCTCATCGTACCAACCACAACTTCCGGCAACCCGTCTTCATCCAAGTCTCCCAAGGCCGGGGAGGAAAGTCCACCGCGCAATATTGGGTCTCCATTGTAACGATAAATTGGCCACCCATCCACGGGTACACCATTATGGTGCCAAGCATACAGATGGCGATCAATCCCAGCCACCACAATTTCCAAATCACCATCTCCATCTAAGTCACCCAAAGCTGGGCTGGTCACGATGCCATCCCACAATCCATCAGGGTTGCTATACCCTGAACCATCGCCCACCAGATCAATGCAAGGCTGGGGCCAGCCAGCGGTACACGCGCCATACAGTCCAGCATCAGGGTTATATTCACTTGGCAGAAACTGAGAGCGGTCCGCAATTGAGAGAGTCCCAGAACCATTATTCAGATAAACCAGGGTACCCCCATTGCGGCGCACCGACTTGACCACATGGATATCCCCCCCTGCCGTCACCACCAGATCCAAGTCACCATCATTGTCCACATCTCCTAACGCTGGTGACGATTGAATGTTATTGTCGGTTTGAGAGGTAGGGGGATGAGCTGCATTGAGATCTATAGCAATCTGCCATGACTGGATGACCGACCAGGTATTATTGTGGAAACCGATCACATAGATCATTCCGTCACTGCCACCTATTATGATTTCCAGGTCCCCATCGCCATTCAAATCCCCAGCAACCGGAGAAGACAGCGTGATCCTGGAACCTGACAAAGAAACTTTGTAATCAACAAGCGCAGCAGTGGCGGGAGAACTCTGCGAGTTACCTTTCACGGGTAACAACAATAATCCCATACAAGTCAAAATTCCAGCTCCCCATCGTATCAAATTCATTTTCCCCTCCTAAGTCTTCTGAAAGCCCATTGACCATATTGACGGACCTCTTCCATTAGTGGTTTGCAACCAGCCGAAATAAAAATGTAAGCCCCAATTGCCAGTCGCTGGCGCCAGGTAACTAATGCCGATTTTTGCTTCCAGGGGGGATTCCCCCGCAAATTTTGTAAAGGACTTTGTTCCATTTCCACCGCGTGCAGTCGGGGTGGTAAGGCCAAAACCGTTTCATAAAATTGCCAGACGCGCTCAGCCACTTTGTCCCAAGTGAATTCTAATGCCCGGCTTTGAATTGCCGCTACTTGGCGTTGTGCTAATTCTGGATCCGAGAGCAAAGCCCAAACAGCCGCGGCACCCAATTCAGGATCCAGAGTGTCCAGGTACATCACATCTAGCCCCAATACTTCTCCCATGGATGTCAGACGAGTTGTTAACGTTGGCGTCCCTAAAGCCGCAGCTTCAAAGGGCACCAAGCCGAATCCCTCGCAAGTGGAAGGATAGAGGACGAGGTCAGCGCGGGCCATGAGTCCATTCTTCTCGGCCTCAGAGACGGCTCCCAAGTAGTGGATGCGGGATTGAAGTTCAGGATGAGCGGATAAGAAATCAAGTTCTTCTTTTGCGGACCCCCCCCAAGCCACTTTGGGGCCAGCAAACACAATGTTTCCAACCCAATTATAACCCTGAATTAGAGTTTGGGCAAGCTTTAGAATGAAAAGCCGGTTTTTATGGCGGAAATCAGTTCCCAATACTAAAATGAAAGGGCGACCATCTTCTATGCCACTCGTGGGTGTTGTGACCGTTAAGGTGATATGGTCGGTTCCGCTATACATGACACATGAGCGTTCAGGAGGGATCTGGCAACCATACTGGTTGGCATCATCGGCCACTGCCGTGCTAATAAATGCTACACCATCGGCCTCCTCCAGCACCAACTGCGTCAAATGCCGATAGTTAGACCAGGCAGTATAATCTCGGATATAACTGGGATTAGCAAAAGCAATGAAATCCAACTGAGAAATCACACAACGGCGTGCGACATGTTGTAAGAACCACCAGTCATCCCGTTCACGAATTTGAAAAGGACGATGGACCAAGTCAAAATAACAAGGTTCGCACTTCTGTAATTGGGAAAGGGAAATTACCTCACTCACCAGGGGCACTATCTCTGTCAATTGATCGTCCAGTACATTATCCCGTACTATAACTGTCAAGTGAACCTGGTTTCCATAACGTTTCGCCAGAGCCCGGATCAATTCCAGAGTGAGGACTTGTGTGCCTGTCGTTGGCCCACCGATGCAGGTGGCATCAATCGCAATCCGATAACCTAACAAAGCAGCTCGGGCTCGCTCAAGAGCTATCGCCAAAGGGCCACGAGCATCAGTACGCACTTGGTCTTTCCAAGGATGGAACCAAGGATAACGCTGGCGAAGCAATTCTTCGTGGGCCTGTTGAACTTGCTCTTTGCGCTTCCGAGCCAGCTCATCTCCGGCGAAAGACCGCGATCCTTTGTGATAGACAAATAGGTCATCGGCCAATACATGGATGAACCCTTGCATCACAGCTCGCTGCGAGAAATCTACCTCTTCACCGTAACCTGGCGCAAAAGATTCATCAAAATAGCCAACAGCATCCAAAGCCAAACGTTTGAAATAAACACAATGACCAATAGCAGTGGGAATAATAGGTCGCAATTGCAGCGATTTTTCTTGAATTCTGGCATCCACTTGTGCCAATGACCAACCTGGCAACAATTCAGACGTTGGATGGTTCCGATTAGGGACAGACACAATGGTGCCGTGATTAGTCAAGGGCGTCGCAGTAGCAATGTGAGAGCGATAATAAGCAGCAGCACGGAGCCGCTCCAACCATCCAGCAGGCACAACTACATCACTATTTAAAATAATTACATCACGCGGCGAACAGGCTTCAAATGCTAAATTCACGGTGCCGACAAAACCGCTATTAGCCAGCTTGCGTACATACTTAAATTCTTCGCGCAGGTTAATGGTAAAAAATTTCTTTAAAACCCGTTCATCAGTGCTGGCGTCATCCAACAGCAAGACAGGTGTCGTTGCTGGCGTAGTCATTAAAAGACTATCCAGACATTCCAACACATCCTCATAAGCGTTAAAAATGGGAACAACAACAACGGGATTTTCTGGAGGAAAACTATGCATCCATTCCCGAAGAGCTGCTTTAAGCTCAACGTCTGCCAAGTTATAGATGATCTGCATGTCTGTTCCTGCACTCCATGGAAAAACAAGACATCATATCCACCCCGACCAAACAATAACAGGATCTGATTAGCAGATCACAGCTGGTCACTTATTCTTCTTGTTCGCGCCCCAGAATTAATTGGATTCCCCGAATTGCACGCATGACCCGCCCACGTTTGATTTCCTCTAAGTGGGTTCTAAGACGGGCGTTATGTGCCTCAAGCGCACGGATCCGTTCTTCTGTTTGGCGAGCACGGGCTGCCTGGCGAGCCGCCACCAAAGCATCAGGGGCAAAAGCAGCACGTTGCATAAATGTCACAATAGGTGTCACCGCCCGCGCCCAGGAAAGTTCTGCTTGCAGTGCCTGAAATTCAGAGACCTGCCGCTCACGTTGGGTTTCGTTTGCCAAACAAGATAAAATAGTCTCCGCTAGCAAGTCGGGCCGATCTGGAGGCACCAAATAAGCCAAGCCGCGGGCAGCAAGCTGCTCAGAGAGCAGGTCGCCAGATGTGCAAACTACGGGCAGGTTAGCCCAAATGCAATCTAATAACCTGGTACGGGAAGCAAAATGACTTTCCAGTGTAGGCTGGTGTATACTGACGGCAAGGTCAGCTTCCAACAAATAATCTCCGCGCTCATCATAAGGGAGCCAGTCGCCAAAAAACACATGACGATCCAGCAATCCCAAAGTACGACAACGGTCCAGGGTTCGCGCATAGACAGGCATTTCTGGCACGGTCTGAGCATTGAAATGATAACCAGCGGCAAAAAAAAGCTTTACATCCGGTCTAACTTGAACCACTTGCACCAATGCATCCAGCAAAGTCAGGGGATCAAGCCACTCCCACAACCCACCATTCCACAATAGCAATTTGTCCGTAGCCGCAATACCCGGATGTACCCCCTTCAAAACCGGTCGCTGCCGTTGTGGTGGTTCGGCAGGTACACCGAAAGGGACAACGTCAATTAACGAACGGAGTGTGGTATCCTGCGCATAGGTAAAAGTGTTGACCCGACCAGCTGCCAGTAGTGTGCCCAACCAAAAATCTCGTTGTCGCTCGTTTGCGCAGATGAAAAAATCACCTAAGGCCCCTTCTAGCTTGAGAGACAAGATACTATCCATGTCCAATATTAAATGCTCAGATTCTGGCACTTGGGGTGACTGAACAAGCTTTTCCAGTTCAAAAGGATCATATAAATCCACAATAGCCGGCTTATTCAAATCACGCAGCCAGGGAATCTTAGCGAAAAGCGGTCCCATTGCCAACACAACATCCGCTCCATTGATACAGGCATTGAGCGTGTGATATTCAGGGTCAGTTGGATCGTAACCAACGACTCGGAGCTTCTCGTGTTGACGAGTGGGAGTTCCTGGCACAGCCAGGGTTACTTCCAACGAATTAGCGAGTGCACAAGCCATTTCCCAAGCACGAATCGCCGGCCCGGCCATTTTAGGCCCCAGAGTTTCGTGGGAGATGATGAGCAGGCGAGTACCATGGTGAGGCTGAAGTACAACAGGAACTGCCAAATCGCGTGCCAGTTGATCCTGTATCACGTGATACTGCCTCCAAGGAAAAATTTGATTGTCCGGTCGTAATGGAAAGCGAGCAAAGATCTCCTCATCGCTGCGAACCCGAGCGCGCTGAATCTGCTTGCGCTTGGACATGAGACGAGGCATCTCTTCAGCAATCTGGTCCACTGCCACGAGGAAAGAAGTGGCCACACGGCTCATCGAGTCAGAAACCCACACGCCAGACTGGGGAGCTTCTGGTCGCGGGTAGCCAAATGTGTAGGAATTTCGATCCAATTTGGCCTGGTCCAGAGCACGTTTGACCGCCATAAATAAGCTCAGGGGCAATATACTCTTAAGGTTTTGATCATCATAGTTTTTGATCACAGTACGCAGAGCATTCATTTCGCTCAGAACGTAGCGTTGCTCCACGGGGAACCCTGCCCCTGTCTGATGCCGTCGGTGATAGACTATGGCCTGCGGCACAAACAGTACTTTATATCCTTCAAGCCAAAGCCGCCAACCTAAGTCCACATCTTCATAATAAGCGATATAATCCTCATCAAATCCCCCCACTTGCCAAAAAATATCTCGGCGGATTAACATGGCCCCACCACAAGGCGCCAGGACCTCGCGCGGTTGGTCGTACCAACCTGAAACATCCGGCACCCCCTCGTCTAACTGGAATGCACGTCCATAGAGATTCATCACTGATCCAACGAAATCTATTGTTTTACCATCCCGGTCCAGCATTTTAGCTGCAACGCAAACTACCTCCGGGTCGGCATTGTTTTCCAGAGCCGTGATCATAGTTCGTAGCCAATCTGGAGCGGCGCAGGCATCATTATTGATCAGCGCTAGGTAATATCCATTGGCAGCTTGAGCCCCTCGGTTATTGCCACCAGCAAAGCCTAGATTGCAACCGGCCACAATCACCTTAACCGCAGGATAGTTCACCCGCAAAAAGGCTACCGAATCATCGGTAGAGCCATTATCTACCACGATGATTTCTAATTTTTCCTGGGGGTAATCCTGGCTCAAGAGTGCTTCCAGACATTCTGGTAACAGATGGCGTCCGTTAAGGTTGACAACGATCACGCTGACGTCAGGATATTCACTCATGGTTTTTAGTCGCCACAGTAATGGTGAAGTTGGGTTCCACCTGCCCAGAGCGGCAGAGCAACCGGTCCCATTCAAACAACAGAGTCAGCAACCGACGATCCTCAGGTTTCTGCTCATCAAAATTCACTGCGATGCCCCGCAATAACGGAAAGAGCAGCCCGGCCCAATTATACTGGTAGACGATTTTGAAAACACCATTGACTGCCGGCAAGATCTGATCGGAGCGGATAGCTTCATTGGGTGAGATCCACAACCTTGAGGGTCTATGCACCCGGGTACGTAGCCGACCGTTCAAATCACGGCGGTAACGAGGGGGCAGCGCTTGCAATACAGCATTGGCCTGAGCGCATTGCCGACGACTAAACTGTTGATAACGTGGTCCAACGTAATCCCAAAGTACAAAAAGCCCCCCCGGCTTGAGAGCTTGATAAATTTGCCTGGCAACATGTTCTATTGCCTTGAAATGGTGCATGGCATGAGTAATGACCACTAAATCATAGGTTTCAGAAGGGAGTGCGATTCTGTTAACATCGGCCACATGATACTCTACCTGAAGTCCCAGTGCCATAGTCGCTTGCTTTGCTCGTTTCAATGCTTCCACACTCAGGTCGTAGGCATCTACTTGCGCAAAGGGCAATGCAGGATGCAAAAAGAACCCACGCTCACTGAGCATATCACCACAGCCTAACGTCAAACCATGCCGCTGATCTGGATGACGGTCAACCAGAGATTCAATAATCAAATCCATTAGTTGATCAGTGTGCCCACCAGTCATCTCGGTCACGGCCATCAGACTTAAACAACGCAAACTATCCCAGCTAACCCGCCGTGTGGACTCAAGATCCACAGTGCCCCAGAATCTACCTTCTTCCCTCAAACGCAAAAGAAAGTCAATTTTTTTCCATACTTTACTAAAAATTTCTCGGCTATTCATTTTGAGTTTACAAAAATCATTACATAAAAAAGACGATGATAATAAGCCACACGTCTTAAGAAACAAACCACCTGACTAAATCAACAATCGGCGCTAAACCGCTGATTCTCCAAACTTTCTACCTGCCACTCAGTGATGCAGATTATTGCCCCCTCAGAATGCACGAAGTTACCCAGCGTGCCCCCCTTTGAGGTGTTTACTCAATTGCCGCAACCAGCGCATGAAGCGGATGAAATGACCTTGTTCATAACCCTCCACCAAAGTCTTCAAACGCTCCATTTCTGTTTGTAGACGCGATAACTCGTATTGATAGAAAAGAGCTGCTGAGTCTTTTTCCAATAGAGACCTGTCCGGAGCCCGACGAGGACATTGACAAAACTTCACAAGTGGTTGAGCAGCACGTGCCCAAGTAAGATTCTGGCGGGCATTTTCAAAAGATATTTCAAACGCACTGCGCGGTATTTCCAACAAATGCAAAACAGCCTCAGCTACTTGCTCTACCGCTTTATAGTCTACTATTACCCCAAGCCTATAATGATCTATCAGCTCACTGGTGGCATCTCCATGGGTCGCTACTATAGGAAGCCCAGCCCAAATATAATCCAAGACCCGACTACGAAAAGCTAAACGAGTCTCATATGTATCGTAATGTAACGTCAAAGCCAAATCGCTCTCTAAGAGTACGTTAGGCCAATCCGTATAAGGGATCCAATCCCCAAAAAAGACGGCCTGATTCAGTACCCCCAGATCCTTTGCTACTTGCAACGCCATTTCGTTTTGAGTGTGCACATCCTTTAAAATAGGATTGGGGTGCTTGGTGCCAGGAAAAATCAGTCTAACATCTTGCCTTTTTTGCCAAACCTGGGCTACGGCCCGAATAGCCGTCACCGGGTCTAACCAGGGCCACAACCCTCCCCCCCAGAGAATAACCCGATCCTCAGCAGCGATACCAGGCCAGATCCCTTTAATCACTTGACGAGTATGCCGAGGAACTTGGGCTGGCAAACCAAAAGGCACCAAATCCACCAATTGACGCAAAGAAGGGTCTTCACGGTACATGTAAGGGTTGATACGACCGACAGCCTCCAATCGCCCCAACCACCAGTCTCTCTGGCGTTCACTGGCGCAAACAAAAAAATCGCCAAGCAATATTTGTTGACTTAAAGCCACCATCCGATTAGCCCACAATGTTAGTTCCTCCGGCAAGTTCAAGGAACATACCAACGCCAGCCATTCTGCCAGCAAGGGATCATACCCATCCACGACAAGGGCGGCATCACTGTCTCGAAGTTGCGGAAATTCATTGGCTGTATCACCTGCAAAGAGGATGATTTTGGCTTTCTTAGCCAGAGATTCTAGCGAAACCCACTGGTGCCTTTGATAAGGGGCAATTTGAAAATCGGCGTTGTCAAAACCGAGGGGGCTTTCGGGTGGGATAGCCAGAATAGTCTCAAACTCCCGGCAGAGAATTTGTGCCAAATTATAATAACGGATACCTGGCCCAGCCATCTGGGCCCCCACAACATCATGGCTGATAATTAAAATACAGTTTTTCCCTCCTGTGGCACCCAAGACCATTCTCCTTTCAACGTCACAATTCCATAGCCTTCCCCGCCCGAAGATAACACACGCAGAGGATATAAACGGTCGTGGTAATCATACATTTCAGCATCATCCCTACTGTGAATAGCTACTGAAATGTAATAAAAACCTTCAAGTAATGGTAAATTATGTATTTTATATTGCACATATCCCCTACCTTCAATCCAAGGGATTTCAAACTGTCCAAAATGTGTATTGGGACCAGCAATGTGCAATCCATCATTACGGTGGATACCCAAGCCAAATATAGGTTGCTCAATCCGCGTCGGGGCATAATATTGTATTTCTAAAATAAACGTATCCCCTACTCTAAATTGCCGCTGCTCCTCACCATCTATGTTTTTCAAGTGTACTGCCACAATTTGTGCTTTTTTACTCCCCCACTGGCGATTATTACTGCAGGTCATCAAGGCCATCTCTTCCGCACGCTGGCTATGATCCAGATAGGCGGCTACCACTGTATCTGCTGTGCTGTCAGCAATTACACGCCCCTTTTCCAACCACAACGCCCGCGAACAAATTGCCCGTACCGTCTCTGCACTGTGCGAAACAAAGAATACCGTGACCCCCTGGCTACGCAACTGGTTAATCCGCTCCAGACACTTGCGCTGGAAAGCCCCATCCCCTACCGCCAATACCTCATCCACCAACAGGATTTCAGGATCCACATGCACGGCCACCGCAAAGCCCAATCGCATGTACATCCCAGAGGAATAATGCTTGACCGGCACATCAATGAACCGTTCCAACTCCGCAAAAGCGATGATCTCGTCCAGTTTGCGGCGGATGGTGGCCCGGCTCAGGCCCAAAATGGAGCCGTTAAGGTAGATGTTTTCACGGCCGGTCAGGTCGGGGTGGAACCCGGTCCCCAGTTCCAACAGCGCGCCAATCCGGCCTTGTACCTCAACCCGACCGGCAGTAGGTTCCAGTACACCGGCGATCAGCTTGAGTGCCGTGCTCTTACCGGCCCCGTTCGGACCCACCAACCCCAGGGTCTCTCCCGGCGCGATTTCAAAGCTGACCCCCTGTAGCGCCCAAAACACTTCCGCATCACGGTCAGCCGAGCGGCGACGAAACAGATTAAGGGCCATTTCCTGAAAAGAACGAGGGCGGTTCTGGTGTAAAATGAACCGCTTGGATACTTGATCAAACCGCACTACGGGCTTCATTCCCGACACATTGGCTCCATCACTAATGATTCGGCTACTGACCCGACCCCCAAAGCGATTTTACCGCCGAGATCGCCCAATACGCCAAGAATGATTGGCAAACTTTGCGCCCTCTGCGCACTCGGCGATGAGTTTTTCAGGGCAGTCAGATATGATGGCCCCGGCAAGATTTGCCCTTGCCGTTCAAACCGTAAGCCAAATGATACCACGTTCCCTAAGAGGAGCAACCTGGATAAGTTGCGCTTGCTTCTGCCTATGCTATAATCAGAATTGACTTAGATGAACCATCTATGAGTGATTTAGCCAAGCGTGCGCCATCGTTGATCGGGCCTGGAGTCACCGGCCAAGTGCTGGGAACGCCGGGCCTGTTTTGTCTCAGCCCAATAGGAATATAACAATTTCAATTTAAGGAAACACCCATGAACCTGGCGGTGGTAGTCCTGGCAGCCGGCAAAAGCACCCGATTTAAGTCGGTCGTCCCCAAAATACTGCATCCTCTGGGGGAACGGCCTATGTTGCACTACACTCTGACCCTGGCCGAGGCGCTGGCGTCAGAGCCACCGGTGGTGGTGGTAGGCCCCGAAACCGAGGCGGAGGTCCGGGCCTGGGCCGGTGACCGGGCCCGCCTGGTCGTGCAACAAGAAAGGTTAGGGACCGGTCATGCCATGCTGCAGGCTGCGCCGTTGCTCCAGGGCCAGGCGGAACAGCTCCTGGTTCTCTACGGAGATATGCCGTTGCTGCAAGAGGCCACGCTGCGAACGCTGCTCCAACGCCAGCGCGTAGCGGATGCAACGCTGACCATCCTCACTGTGCAGCGGGATAATCCCCGTGGCTTCGGGAGAATTGTCCGTGACGCGACGGGACACGTGCAAGCCATCGTAGAAGACATAGAAGCCTCTCCCGAGATCCAGGCCATCCGAGAACTGAATACCGGTATCTACACCTTCGCCGCCGATTTCCTCTGGGCCGCCTTGCCGCAGATCCAACCCAGCCCCCGCAAAGGAGAGTACTACCTGACCGATCTGGTCGCCCTGGCAGCCACTACCGGGCATGAAATTGCCACCTACTGCGTCCCTGATGCGACCGAAGGGCTGGGGATCAATACCCGGGTAGATTTAGCCGTCGCCGAAGCCGTTCTACGCCAACGGATCAACGAACAGTGGATGCTGGCCGGAGTCACTCTGCTGGATCCGGCGACCACCTACATCGGCCCGGAAGTGACAATCGGCACCGATACAATCATCCACCCCAACACGCATTTGCGGGGTCGGACCACGATTGGTGAACAGTGCCAGATCGGTCCCAACGCCATCGTAGATGCCTGCGTCATCGGCAACCGTTGCCGGGTACTGGCTTCGGTGCTGGAACAAGCCGTCATGGAAGACGACAGCAACATCGGCCCCTTCAGCCATTTGCGCAAGGGCGCCCATCTGGGCCGGGGTGCCCATGTGGGCAACTTTGGGGAGATGAAAAACAGCACCCTGGGGCCTGGCTCCAAAATGGGACATTTCAGTTACCTGGGCGATGCTGAAGTGGGCCCCGACGTCAACATCGGTGCCGGGACGATTACCTGCAACTACGACGGTGTCCGCAAACACCGCACGGTCATTGAAGAAGGCGTCTTCATCGGCTCCGATACCATGCTGGTCGCGCCGGTGCACGTGGGCGTTGGCGCTAAAACGGCGGCCGGCGCTGTGGTGACGCATGACGTCCCGCCGCACACGCTGGTCATGGGCGTCCCCGCGCGCGTCCGGCGGACGCTGGAAGAGCCGCCGCCACCTCCCGACGAGCAGAGCGATCCTACCATAACGTAAACATGGACGGTCACGCGATCTGGCTACTGTTCCCCCTGCTGCTGGGCCAGGGTCTCCTGGCAGCAGTGCGCGCTGTAGTGATGCGTGCCCAATGGGAAGAGCAGCAGGAGCCGCCACCACCCCCCCAGCCAGCCATCACCGCGCTCAGCGCCTCGGTGGATCTGGCGTTGCTGGGACTCATGGCGAGCTATTTTCTGGTAGGGGTGGAGGTCGGCATCCCTTATCTGGTAGCGCAAGAGCACGCCCGTTTTCCTCAAGCGCCGGCCTGGCTGTTTCCCATGACCGGGGCGGCTTTTTTCTTCGTCCTGCTGTGGCTTGATCTGGGACTGGGGCTGTTGGGACCTGAAGCCCTGAGCCACACCTTAGCGCCGCATTGGATCGCCGGGTTGGTCCGATTGGCGCAGGGTATCCACCGGTTAAGCCGGCCTTTTTCCCGCTCGGCCCTGGCCCTCGGCAACACCTTTTCCCGCTGGCTGGGCGGTAAGCCACTCCAACGTGGCTCCCTCGTCACCGAAGAGCAGATCAAAACCCTGGTCACTGCCGGGGAACAGGTCGGTGCCATTGAAGAAGAAGAGCGGGCGATGATCTATTCCATCTTCCAGTTAGGAGATACTCTCACCCGCGAAATCATGGTGCCACGAATTGACGTGGTGGCGCTGGATGTGAACACTCCGCTCCGAGAGGCCCTGCCCCTGATCGTGGACAGCGGTCATTCCCGCATCCCCACTTACGAGGAAACGGTTGACAACGTAGTGGGCATCCTGTATGTCAAAGATCTCTTGCAATATTGGAATACCGCCGGGGAGGTGCCGCCATTGCGGCAGATTTTGCGTCCGGCCTATTTTGTGCCGGAGGCCAAACGATTAGACGATCTCCTGCGCGAGCTGCAACACAACAAAATCCAGCAGGCAATCGTGATAGATGAATATGGGGGTGTAGCCGGTCTGGTAACCTTAGAAGACATCATGGAAGAAATCGTGGGTGAGATTCAAGATGAATATGACCGGGACGAACCGCAAGTGGTTGATCAGGGGGACGGCGCTTATCTTTTTGATGGCCGCATTCCCTTAGATGACGTGCAGGAGCTGCTGGAAATTCCTCTGCCGCTGGAAGAAGCCGATTCTTTAGGGGGCTTCGTTTACAACCAGCTGGGACACATCCCCAGCCCAGGCGAGGCACTCCGGTTTGGCCCGGTGACGTTTGAAGTCGTGGAGACCGCCAACCGGCGGATCCGCAGAGTCAAAGCCCTCAAGGCTGCCACCAAGGAGCAAGAAACATGAGCCAGCCTGAAATCAATGCTCTCTCTCTCGTTGCGCGGGCTGTGGAAGCCCGCCGCTTTGCCTATGCGCCCTATTCCAACTACACAGTCGGGGCAGCCGTCCTGACTGCGGATGGACGTGTGTTCACCGGGTGCAATGTGGAAAATGCGCTCTACCCTCTCTGCACCTGTGCGGAGCGGGTGGCCATCACCAAAGCCGTATCCGAAGGGGCGCACCAAATTGTGGCCCTGGCAGTTGCTACTGGCAACGGCGGGACACCGTGTGGATCCTGCCGCCAGACACTCCGTGAATTTGCCGATCCGCAGACCCCGGTCTTCATCGCCTGGGCCGACGGCCATTACCGCGCCACCACGCTGGCCGCCTTACTGCCCGACAGCTTTTCAGCTGCGGATCTGAAGCAATAGGTCGGGGCACAAACCAGTCGCCCCTCAGCTGAAGGGCGACTTTGCACCGGTCGCCAGAAAGCCCAAACCGGACGCCGGGGCTGGCGGAGGCTTCCATTGGTCCGCGCCAGCCCGCGTCCTGTAACTCTCAATCAGCCAGGATACGTTGTATCTATAGCGCTAAGCCGCTCGTCCCAGGCCCACCGGCCGGAACTTGTAGCCGTAGGCGATGGTGCCCTCTTCGCCATGGGTCCGCAGCCGCCGGGTGACCATTTCCACCGGCATCCCAATCTTCACATCGTCGGGCCGCACGTCGGTCAGCTGGGCGGTGATGATGGGACCTTCCTCCAGCCGGATCAACGCCACAGTGTAGGGCGTGTATTCCTCAAATCCTTCGGGCGCACTGTAGATGGTGCTAAACGAATAGACCTCGCCTTTGCCGCTGAAGGTGTAAGATTCCTTGGCTGGCTTCCCGCATGACGGGCAGATATCCCGCGGGGGGAAAATTTTAGCCTTGCAATGATGGCAAATTTCCCCTTCCAACCGATACCGCTGCCCGCGCAGCCGCCAATCGTGTGCAACTTTGGCTTCCATAATTTTATCTCCTTGAAATTAGTAATAAGCAAATCAGAGCTCAGCAAGTAGTACACCCAACTAATCACTGAGTGCCGGTAGTCGGAACACTAATGTTCCCGCTACCCCATTCGCTCCAGAATATGCGTGACAATCGTCGCGCCACTGCCACCAATGTTCTGCGTCATGCCCAGGCGGGCATTCGGAATCTGATTCGGCCCGGCCAGGCCCCGCAACTGCAACACGGCCTCCACCACCTGGTACATCCCCGTCGCCCCGACAGGATGGCCCCGCGCCTTCAACCCGCCCATGGTCGCAATGGGGATCCGCCCTTGCAGCGAGATCTCGTTTTCCAGGGCCAGGCGGACACCCTGTCCCCGTTCGGCAAATCCGGCAGCCTCCAGGCTCAAGGCCGACATGATGACGAAAGCGTCGTGCAATTCAAAGAAATCCAGGTCCTGTGGCTTGATCTTTGCCATCTCGTAGGCCCGCTGGCTGGAAAGCGCCGCCGCATCCAGCCAGAGCGGATCCGGCCGGTCGTGCATCGCCATCGTGCTGGTCGCCACCGCCGAGCCTTTGACCAGCACCGGCGCGGGGCTGAGCGTCCGCGCGTACTCAGCCGGCGCCAACACCACGGCAGCGGCCCCGTCACAAATGGGCGCGGCATCCAGCAGGCAGATGGGCGTCGCAATCATGCCCGCGCGCATATATTCCTCCACTGTGATCGCGTGGTGGAAGATCGCGTTAGGGTTGTTCATGGCGTTTTGGTGCGCCGTGATGGCAAAGTTGGCAAAGTCATCGCGCTTCCAGCCGTATTCATACATGTACCGTCGCATGAGCAATCCGTTCAGCGAAACAAACGAGACCCCCTGGCTGATTTCGTAATCGTCATCGGCAGCCAGCGCCAGCGCCGCCGTAGTTTCCCGCCCCGAGGTGTCGGTCATCTTCTCCACGCCGATCACCAGTGCCAGGTCTATCATCCCGCTGGCCACGGCCATCATCCCGACCCGCAGCGCGGCCGACCCGGAAGCGCAGGCCGCCTCAATCTTCATCGCCTCCACGCCGGTCAGGCCCAGGAAATCGGCCAACAACGTGCCGAGATGCTCCTGGCCCGCGATCTCGCCGGACATCATGTTGCCAACGTAGACGGCATCCACCCGCTCCACGTTGGCGTCGCTCAGCGCATTGAAACCAGCCTCGAAGCCGAGGGAGCGCAAATCGCGGTCCCAATGTTCCCCCACAGGTGTCTGCCCGATGCCAATGATGGCTACGTCACGCATAGATTTTTCCTCCAGTGTGATCAGTGATTGGGGTATAGTGAGCAGGGAAAACCAGGCCCCTTCTCACCAATCACCTCATCCCAGCAACAACTTATGGCGGTAACGGGTGTAGAGTGCATAATCCACCTCCACCCGCCGCTGGATGTAATCGCTCACTTTGGGTGCTTTCTCGCGCCGCTCCACCAACGCCGGCGTGGTCTCCCACACAAACGCATCTGAGCCCGCGCCGGAACCAAAGCTAACCACCAGGATGCGATCACCGGTTTGGGCGACGTCCAACGTGGCCGAAAAGCCGGTGATAGCAGCTCCGGCGTAGGTGTTGCCGATGACGTCGCTGAGCAGGCCCGGCGCGATCTGCTCCGGTGTGAAGCCCAGCCGTTCGGCCACCCGCTCCGGGAACTTCACGTTGGGTTGGTGGAAAATCGCATAAGCGAAGTCGGCCGGCTGGAATCCCATCTCGCTCATGATGGCCTGCGCCGCTGATTGGATATGGTGAAAGTAGGCCGGCTCGCCGGTGAAGCGCCCGCCATGGCTGGGATAGCGCTGGTATTCGCGCCGCCAGAAGTCAGGGGTGTCGGTCACGTAGGAGAGCGATCCCAGGCAGCGGGCCAGGGACTCCTCCGCCGGACCGACGATGAAAGCCGTGCCGCCACTGGCCGCGGTGTACTCCAGCTCATCCGCCGGCCGGCCCTGCGCCGTATCGGCGCCCACCGCCATCGCATAGTCGGCCATCCCGGAACCGACTAACCCCATGGCGGCCTGCAGCGCTTCGGTGCCGGCCTTGCAAGCAAACTCAAAGTCGGCGGCCAGCAGGTAAGGGGTGGCGCCGATGGCTTCAGCAACGATGGTGGAAGAGGGTTTCACCGCATAAGGGGGCGATTCGCTGCCCACCCAGATCGCCCGCAGCAACTGCGGGTCAATCCCGGCCCGGGCCAGCGCGTTACGCGCCGCCTCAATGGACATTGTCGTGGTATCTTCATCCAACCCGGCCACGGCCTTTTCCTTGATCGGGCCTTTCCCCCGGCCCCGCCAGACCCTGGCCACTTCGGTATCGGGCAAGCGGTACATCGGCACATAAGAGCCATAACCAACAATGCCCACCGACCGTGCGGGTTTCATCACTCGGTTAGGTGCCACAGATCATGCCTCCTCGGGAAGATAATCAATGAGTCAACAGCCAGGTTGGTTGCTCCCCAGCTGTTGGCAAGCGGGACCTTAGGGCTGACTTTCCTGTTCTGCGGCCGCCTTTTCCTTGCGCGCATGGAGTGCCATATGGCCCCGCTGGATGCCCTCGGTAGCCAGAGCACGAAGCGCGGCGAAGTTCTGGGCCAGCCCCACGCTGACGATGACCTCGGCCAGCTCACGGGCAGTCTGGATGCCCAGAATCTTGAGCGCGACGCGCGCCGTAGGATGAGCCCGCGTGGCCCCGCCAATAATCCCTACCGCCAGCGGTAACTCCAACGTCCCTACCAGACTGCCCTGCCCATCCCGCTGCCAGGTGCTCAAGCTGGTGTAGCGACCGCTGCGAGCGGCGTAAGCGTGGGCCCCGGCTTCCACCGCCCGCCAGTCGTTGCCGGTGGCGATGACCACCGCATCCACCCCGTTCATGATCCCCTTGTTATGCGTCGTCGCCCGGTAGGGATCGGCGGCCGCAAAAGCCCAGGCATGTTCAATCCCGTGTGCGACCGCTGCTCCGGCAAAGTTCTTGAACGTCAACGCCTCTTCAGGAATGACGACGCGGGCGCGGGCCAGACGGTGATCGGCTAAGTTGCTCAGGATGCGCAGCAGAACCGTCCCCCCGGTGATGGCCTCCACCGCCGGCGCCAGGCGCTCACAGGCAGTGTTGATGGCGTTAGCGCCCATCGCATCGCGCACGTCGTACAACAGGTGCACGATCAACATTGGCCCGGTGGTGGTCTGGTCCAACACGCGGACCTCCAGATCGCGCGCCCCGCCCCCCAGACTGATCAGCAGCGGATCTACCTGGTTGGCGAGCGTCAGCAGTTCCTCGCGGCGGGCCAGCAGATCTACCCGCGCCCGCCAGGGATCCGTCAGATCCACCACCTGAATCTGGCCGATCATTACCGGAGCGTCAGCCACAGCGACAAAACCGCCCCCCGCGCGAGCTAGCTTGGCCGCCAGGGAAGCACCGGCCACCACCGACGGCTCCTCTATCACCATGGGGATCAACACCTCACGCCCATTGACAACGAAGTTGGTCGCAATACCCAGTGGCAGCGTGTGCAGCCCTACCAGGTTCTCAATCATGGCGTCGGCCCGTTCCAGCGACAGACCCAGCGCCCCGGCCAGCACTTGCCGCTCTTCATCACTGAGATCAACCTGGTTGACCAGGCTTTCCAGTCGCTCTTCCGGGTTAAGCTCGTAGAACCCGGGCAAGCGTGACGAACGATACTCAGGCATCCCTTGTGCTCCTTGGTTTTGCCAATCAGTGTCACCATAATAACATAGCATTCCTCTCAAAAGCTATCAGAGAGCTGGCAGGAGCTCCCGACTTGCTTTATCCAACAAAGGATGTATCCTTTGCCCATCCAGTGTATAGAAATATCGCGGTGCCGAAAGGGGTCCACCATCTTTAGGCCCGGCAATGAGCTGTATTTTGAGCGCAGGACACTCTGAGTCATCATTTTGATAGGTAAGAATCCATGTTGCGTGAACTGCATATCCGAGACTTTGCCATCATTGATGAGTTACACCTGACGTTGGAGCCGGGTTTCAACATCCTGACCGGTGAAACCGGGGCCGGCAAATCCATTCTGATTGATGCCGTGGTCGTGCTGCTGGGGGGACGCGCCGACACCACCATGATCAGGAATGGCGCTACGCGAGCTTTGGTAGAGGGGATGTTCAACCTTACGCCAGCTCAACAGCACCTTCTGGCGTCGCTCCTGGAGCGGGAAGACCTGGAAGGGGAAGTGCCCGACACGCTCTGGCTGAGCCGGGAGATACGAAATAATGGCCGTACGGTCGCCCGGGTCAACGGTACGGTCGTTTCGCTGGCAACGTTGCGCGAGGTGGCCGAGGGGTTGGTGGACATCCACGGGCAGAGCGAGCATCTCAGCCTGTTGCGGGTGCGGGAACATCTCAACCTGCTGGACCGTTACGCCGGCCTGGAGTCCCTGCGGGCGCAAGTGGCCGAGCTGGCCCGCCAGCTACAAGCCGTGCGCCGGGAGCTGGCGGAGCTGCGCCGCAGCGAGCAAGAGCGGATGCAGCGGCTGGACCTGCTCCGTTTCCAGGTGGAAGAAATCAACACGGCTGCGCTGCGTCCCGGTGAGAAGGAGGCGCTGGAAGAGGAGCGCGGGCGCCTGGCCAATGCAGAGCAGCTCTCCGATTCCATCCGCACCCTGCTCGTCTTATTGGAAGAAGGGGCTGAGCGGCGCCCGCCCGTACTGGACCTGTTAGGCCAGGCCCAGCGCGAGCTGCACGGCCTGACCCGGCTGGATCCCAGCCTGGCCCCCCAGGCCCAGCAGCTGGAGGAAGTCGGCTACCAAGTAGAAGACCTGGCCCGCGCCTTGCGGGAGTATTTGGGCCGGGTGGAATTCAACCCGCGCCGCCTGGCTCAGGTAGAAGACCGGCTGGCGCTGTTCCACCGGTTGGAACGAAAATACGGTGGCCAGGCCGCACAAATCATCGCTTATGCCGAGAAGGCCGCCGCCGAGCTGGCCACGCTGGAACACAGCGACGAGCGAATCGCCGAGCTGGAAGCTCGGGAGGCAATCCTGCTGACGGACCTGGCGCAGTTGGCGGAAGCGCTCTCCCGCCAACGCCGGGCCGCCGCGCGCCAATTGGATCAAGGGGTGGAAGCCGAATTGCGCGATCTGCGCATGGAAGGAGCCCGCTTCAGTGTCGCCTTCCGGTGGGAACCGGCGGCCGAGGGCCTGCCGCTTTCCCAACCCCTGCCGACCGAACTGTGGGTCACCAGCACCGGCGAAGAGCCTCAATCAACCAGCAGTACCGCTCAGACCGCGTTTGACGTGACCGGCATAGATCAGGTGGAATTTCTGCTGGCGGCGAACGTAGGTGAGGGCCTCAAATCGTTGGTCAAGGTTGCCTCCGGCGGCGAGACCGCCCGGCTGATGCTGGCCCTCAAAACTGTGCTTTCCCGCGCCGACCGCACCCCCACGTTGATTTTTGATGAGATTGACCAGGGAATCGGCGGGCGTGTGGGCGCGGTCGTGGGGGCCAAGCTCTGGCAACTCACCGCCGGGAACGGCAGCGCGGAGCTGCAGCACCAGGTGCTTTGCATCACCCATCTTCCGCAGCTGGCCAGTTTCGGCGATGCCCACTTCCGCGTCCAGAAAAGCGTGGCGGAGGGACGGACCACCACTCAGGTGGAGCGATTGACGGACGAGAGCCGGTTGGCCGAGCTGGCCCAAATGTTGGGGACGGCGGGCGAGGCGGCACTCCAGGGAGCGTATGAGCTGCAGGCGCAGGCAGCGGCCCTCAAACAACAGGCACTTTAAAGGCAAACAGCATCCAGGTCAGCCGTCTGCAGATTTGTGACCGGCATGACCCTTGCCCGGCCAATTATTTGCCCAAAGCCATAAGTCGGTTATAATTGAACCATACATTGTAGAATAAACAATCCCCCCATCGTTTTGGATGACAAATTGCGATATAGAGTTCTTGTAATAAATTTTTGGTTATAGAAACATTTGACACAGGTACTAAGTACCTTAGAGGATTTCCTCATTTTAAGTTCAGAGGAGGACGGTCGGCAATGGCGCTAAAAGGGAATTTGAGGGACTTTGGCATCACCCAATTGCTGAATCTAATCAACCTGGCACATAAAACTGGTACTCTCTACCTGGAGAACCCGCAAGGTCGGGCTTATCTCTGCTTTCGCGAGGGCAAGCTCATTTATGCTGCCATGGAGGGCGAGGAAGAATCACTCCCGCAAATGCTCCAACGGACCGGGAAGCTAACCGCGGAACAGACACGGGCAATCATATCCCACACGGCCGGCAAAGCCGACCGCGATGTGGCCATGATGCTCATCAACGCCGGGCATATCCAGCAACAGGATGTCGCCAAAAGCGTCAACCAACATGTTCTGAACCTGGTTTATCGGATCTTTGCCTGGAATGAGGGGACTTTCCGCTTTGAACCGTCGGAACTGCCCGTCCAGGGCAAAATGACCACCTCTATCGCCCTGGAAAATGTCATCATGGAGGGGAGTCGCCGCTTGAAAGAGTGGGAACGGCTTCAGGAAGAGCTCCCCGATCTGGACATTGCACTCAAATTTGCCGATCGCCCCACGACGCCGCTACGGAACATCAATCTCAGTGTGGAGGAATGGCGAGTTATCTCTTTTATCAATCCCCGCAACACCATCCGCCAAATCGCCCAATACAACAGTATGAGCGATTTCCAAATCCGCAAGATTGTCTACAGCCTGCTGCAGGCCGGATTGGTGGAAATCGTACGCCCAGAGCGGCCTGCAATGCCGTCGCCTACTGAGCCGCAACGCCGGGCCGCGGGCGAAGAGGCCGCCGCTCCGGCCATGCAGATGCGGCGTCCGGCTGTGAAACGCGGGTTGGTCCAGAAATTGATTGACCGCATTTCCAAGATTGATTGAGCGTAGCGGGAGTTATGACCATGCAGGCAGTTAAAATTGTCGTCACAGGGCCATTTTCTTCGGGCAAAACCTCCTTCATCCAAAGCATCAGCGAGATTGATGTGGTCGCTACCGAGCGCAAAATCACCCGTGATCAGGAGCGCATTAAGGATCAAACCACGGTGGCGATGGACTTTGGACGCATCACTATAGATGACGAGCTGGTGCTCTACCTGTTCGGCACGCCAGGGCAACGCCGGTTTGAATTCATGTGGGAGGTCTTATCCGAGGGCATGCTGGGATTTATCGTCCTGGTAGACAGCACACGCCCCGAAACGTTCCGCGAGGCGCGGCGTATCCTGGACACTTTCCGCAGCTATTCGCCGGTGCCTTACATTGTGGCCGCCAATAAACAGGATGCGCCCGACGCTTGGTCGCCGGAGGATCTGCGCATCGTCCTCCGGGTAGAATCAGACGTGAAAGTGGTGCCCTGCGTAGGGACCGAGCGCAGCACGGTCAAAGAAGTTTTGTTGCAGTTACTTTACTCAGTATTGGAAACGATGGACAAGGCCGAGGAGTAACTTTATTTTAACTAAATTGAAACAGCCCCTTTCCCCGGAAAGCAAAAGAGTATGGTATGATAGAACCAGAGGGGGCTGAAATGATGGCAACATGAGCTCTATCGTTACCGATCGCGGAATCGTCCATTATGAGACTTTTGGCCGCGGCAAGCCGGTGATTTTATTGCATTGCTGGCTGGGCTCTTGGAGTTACTGGCTGCCGACCATGGAATTCCTGGGAGACAAGTATAAAACTTATGCCTTGGACTTCTGGGGATTTGGAGAATCGGCCAAGCAGGGATCGTTTACTATTGTGGAATACGTGGAAATGGTGGACCAGTTTATGGACCGGATGGGGCTGGATCGTATGCCGGTCATGGGGCACTCCATGGGCGGCACAGTGTCGCTCAGCCTGGCATTGGCCCATCCCAATCGGGTCTCCAAGGTGGCGATTGTAGGATCCCCGGTAGTGGGATCCGGGCTGGATATCCTGCTAAAGATGGCGGGGAACCGGAACATCGCCTGGTTGTTGTACACCTTCCCACGGGTTTTTGCGTTGGGAGTCAAGCTCTTCTCGCCGCTTTATGCGCGGGACTGGCGTACCTGGTACAGTATGTTTGAGAAGGACCTGTCCAGCTCGACGATGGAATCTTTTTCTACCAGCATCCGGGACTTACGTTTTACCGATCTGCGTCCCCGGTTGCATGAACTGCGCATCCCGGCCATGGGGATCTACGGCCAAAAAGATAACATCGTGGACCCTAAACAGGGTGAAGTTCTTCGGGAAGGGGTGGAACAAGCGGTCATCCACTATTTTGAGGCCTCAGCCCATTTCCCCATGCTGGACGAAGCTGACCGCTTCAATAAATCCATCCGGGCATTTTTGGAGCCGAGGTGAGTGGAGAGCCAGGAGAGGGCACGCGCCCCTACTACTTCCCCAATAAGATGGCGCGCATCGTTCTCCTGGCGACGGAGGAAACTGTCGGGCGAAACGGGATGGCCGCCATCCTGAACCTGGCGCGGTTGCCGCACCTCATCGGGAACTTCCCGCCGCCGGACTTTGAAAATGGGCTCAGCTTTGAGGAAATGGCCGGCCTGTTGGCCGCGTTGGATGAAATGTACGGACCACGGGCCGGACGAGGGCTGGCCCTACGCGCCGGGCGGGCCTGTTTCAAGTATGGCATTCAAGATTTTGGCGGGCTGTTGGGGGTCGCCGATTTTGCCTTTCGTTTTCTGCCCTTCTCTTTGAAAGTGCGAATCGGATTTGAAGTACTGGCGGAAGTTTTCAATCGCTATTCTGACCAGCATGTGACCTTGGGAGAAGACAAAACCAGTTATTTTTGGGTGATAGACCGCTGTGGATTTTGTCAGGGGCGACACACCCAGCAGCCAGCTTGCTCCTTGGTGGTGGGGTTGCTGGAAGAGTCGCTCTACTGGGTCAGCGGGGGCAAGCATTTTGAGGTAGAGGAAGTGACCTGTATGGCAACCGGCGACCCCACCTGCACTATTATCGTCAGCCGTCAGGCTCTGGACTGACAGGATAGAGGGAAAGAAGGATGCGCAAAATCATCCTGAAGGATTCACGGCTCATCACACCTTTTAACGAACGGGCGCGCGAGCTCAACGTGTTGAACAAGCCCCTGTGGCTCTATCACCGCGACCTGTTGGCTCCCTACACCACCGAAGAAAGAGAAGTTAATTCCTTCAAAGAAATTCCCTCTGAGAAAAAGGAAACCCTGGTCTACCGGGATAATCTCTATTTTGATGAGCCCTTCATCAGCGAATTTATTCGACGGGCGCAGGAATTGGGCAAAGCCTGCCAGGTGGCCTTTGAGCAAGACGATCCGGCGCTCACCAGCCATGCTCTCTATCTGCAACGGGGAATCCGCCGCCAGGGCAACTATTACGTAGCCGACCTGTGGTACTATCCTTACGGGATAGAGCCGACCACACGCACGCTGGTGATGCACACCGAACCACGGGAAGCCGGCTTTTACCACGTCCCCACTCACATGTCCAACGTGTACGGCGATCTCACCTACCAGCTGCCCACCAAGGCCTTCCTTTCCATTGAACATTGGGTCCATATTCTCCACGCCAATGTTACATTTGGTATCTTCTCCATCGGGGCCCGTTTTGAGCAGCTCGTCGAGCAGAATTTCTGGACCAATCTCCAGCTCCTCTGGCAAGGCATGTTGGAACGTAAACAGATCCTCACTACCTCCAAACTGGTGCATGTGGGGAAGGGTTGTAGTATTGATCCCAGCGCCATCATTCAAGGGCCGGCCTACATTGGGAATAACGTCACGATTGGACCGGGGGCAGTGATCGGCAACTCCATCATCGGCGACAATTGCAACATTCAACAAGGATGTCAATTGCTGCTCAGCGTGATCGGCAAACGCACTTTCCTTCCTTTCCGAGCAGCACTGTTTATGACGGTGCTGATGGATGATTGTATGGTGGCCCAAAATACCTGCCTGCAAATGTGCGTCGTGGGGCGCGGGACCTTCATCGGTGCGGGTAACACCTTCACCGATTTCAACCTGATCCCCAAGCCCATCCGCACCTTTTCTGGAGGGCATTTGGAGGACACCGGCATGACCGTTTTGGGATCGGCTGTGGGTCACAACGTCCGCATCGGTTCCGGCATGGTCATTTTCCCTGCCCGGACGATTGAATCAGACGTGATCCTGTTCGCCTCGCCCGAGCGGCGGGTGATTTCCAAAAATGTCAGTTATGCGGAAAGTGACCATCTGAAGCTGGCCGACGGCGAGCAGCTGCATCCCAGACGATATGAACCGGAGCGCGAAGAAAGAACGTGAGTGATGCGTTTGCGTTTATCATCCATCCTATTAATCCTAAACGCGATGTAGCCCGCAAATATCCCTTGTTGGGCAAAGTTTTATCTGAAGAGATCATTAACTTTGTCTGTCGTTTCTGGCCGCCGGTGGAGCTGTCCCATGTGACGGGGGTACGCTCGGCTGCCACGGGCAAGGAGATTGAGGGTTGGCTGCTGGCAGTGCCCTACACGCCCCAGCGGATGTTGAGCCTGCCGCCGTCAGAGGTCTATCGCAAAATCATCGCGGCAGGCCAGCTGGCCGAGCAATTGGGTGCCAAAATTTTGGGATTAGGGGCTTACACATCAGTGGTAGGCGACGGGGGCGTGACCATTGCCCGTGAGCTGGATCTTGCGGTCACCACGGGCGACAGCTACACGGCCGCCGTGGCCGTCCACGCTACCCGGGAGGCGGCCCGGCAGATGGCAGTTGACCTGCGAGCGGTCACAGTAGCCGTTGTGGGCGCGACAGGCGCCATCGGGGGCGTGGTCGCCCGCTTGCTGGCCCCCGAGGCCGGACGGATGTTGTTGGTGGGTCGGCGGGTAGAACGGTTGGAAGAGGTAGGAAGCAGCGTGCGCGCAGCCGGGTGCGCCGAGGTGACCCTCTCCACCGAGGTCGGCGACATTCGCACCGCCGAGGTGGTGCTCACAGTCACCAGCGCCGGCGGCAATCTGGTCCGCCCGGAACATCTGCGGTCGGGGGCCATCGTCTGCGATGTCTCACGGCCCCGCGATGTCAGCGCGCAGGTGGCAGCAGTTCGCGACGACGTCTTGATCTTTGATGGCGGCCTGGTCCACGTGCCCGGCGATGTGGCATTTGGCTTTGATTATGGCCTTCCGCCAGATCTGACTTATGGCTGCATGGCCGAAACGATGGCATTGACCCTGGAAGGTCGGTTGGCAGATTACACGGTTGGCAAAGACCTGCGGATAGAACAAGTGCAGGAGATAGATGCATTAGCGGCAAAACACGGGTTCCGGCTGGCCGCTTTGCGCAGCTTTGAGCGAAAATTAGACGAGAGTATAATTCAACAAGTCAAAGCCAGAGCCCGCACAGGAGGTAGGGAATGAGCGAGGGCCGCATCCTGGTGGTAGAAGATGATTTCGACATCTCCAACATGCTGCAATTGTACTTCAAATCTCAAGGATACGAGGTGTACGTGGCTCCGCGAGGCGGGGAAGCTCTGGAGCTGACCCGCCAGAAGATGCCCAACGTGATCGTGTTGGACATCATGCTGCCCGACATAGACGGCTACGAAGTCTGTCGTCGGCTGCGGACAAACCTGCGCACCAGCCACATCCCCATCATCTTTCTCACCCAGAAAGATGAGCGCAGCGATAAAATTCATGGGCTGGAGCTAGGGGCCGACGACTACATCACCAAACCCTTTGATGTGGAAGAACTGCGCCTGCGCGTGCGCAACACCATCAAGCGGGCGACGGTGGAAAGCCTGACCAGCCCCAATACCGGATTGCCCAGCGGCCGGCTGATAGAAGATCAACTCCGCCAGCTGATGCGCAAGGATAATTGGGGCATTCTGTACATCGGCGTCCAAGGCCTGGATGCCTTTAACGAAGTCTACGGCTTCGTGGCCGGCGAGGAAGTGTTGCGCTTCACCGGGATGCTGCTCAACGGTGTAGTAGAAGAATTGGGGACGCCGGATGATTTTGTGGGGCACATCGGCGGTGACGATTTCATCGTCATCACCCGCTCCGAGCTGGCCCAGGCCCTCCGCCAGGAAATGGAAAAGCGCTTCAACGCCAACGTCGGTACCCATTACGATTTCCGCACCCGGCAGCAGGGCTACCTGGCGATGAAAGACGCTGATGGGCACGAAGTGAGAGCTCCATTGATGAGCCTCCAGATCGGTGTCTTGACCGTAGCGGACGGGCCCTTTACAGATATTCGGGAGATCACCGAGGCAGCAGCCGAGGTGCGCCGCAAAGCGCGTAAAGCCTGAATCCCGGCGGAGTGCTGGGTTACCGCTCAATAGGGTGAGTTAACGGAGTTTATGGAAGGTAAACAAAGGATGATAGGCCCTGTGGGGGTGCTGGCCATCCTGACCGGCGCGGCCGGACTGGCGTTGGTTTATACCGGCCTGGCAGCGCCCGTGGGCTTTTATGTGCTGGTGATCCCCGTGCTGCTCGCGGCCAGTCAGTGGGGGACTTGGGGCTTGGTCGGTACCATCTTGCTGCTCACGTTGAGCGCCGGCCCGGCGGTCTTCTGGCACCCGGCGCAATTGCCCCACAGCCTGTTTGCCCTCTTCCTTGCCCTGGCTGCTGGCGTGCCCTTGCGATATCTCGTCAGTGACCATCGCCGTCAGGAACGCCTCGCGGCGGGCCTGGGAGCGTTTGAAGGGCAGCTGATTGGCTTTGCGACCATCCCGGCCGTGTGGGAAGCCTTGCTATCAGAACTGATGCGGATCTTGCCGGCTGAGGGTGGCGTTTGGGTCTGGCAGCAACCAGCACCGGAGATCCAGACCGCGGGAGCCCTGCAGCTGACGGAGGCGACCCGGCAGATCCTGCTCACCCTGCCAGACCCCCCCGAACCGCAGGCCTTTGTCGGTGAAAACGCCTGGGGGGGACTGGGATTTCGCCACACCCTCGTGCTGCCGGTCAGCGCCGCCCCGTGGGCAGGGACGCTGGCTCTGGTACGCTCGCGCTCCCGCTTCCTGCCCGCCGAGGTGGCCCTGGCTCATGCCCTGACCGACATGGCGCGCCAGGCCGTGCTGGGGCGTGTCCGTTATGAACAGGCCGAAGCCGCCGCCTGCCGCCGGCTCCAGGAACTGGAACTGCTCCAGCAAATGAGCCGGTTGATCGGTGAAAGCCTGGATTTGCCCCAAACCCTCCGCGCCGTCCTGGAAGCGCTCAAACCATTAGTTCCCTACGACCTTGGTGAAATCACCCTCTGGGACGCCGAGCAAGAGCTCCTGGTCAGCGCCGCCGCCGCCCGCGAGGATGATACTACCCGGCGCTATCAACAGCTGGCCGGAGGGGGGTATCACCTGGATGAAGGCTTGAGCGGTTGGCTGGCGCGCCACCAGCAACCCATTCTGGTTGCCGACATTCGCGAATTCAAAGAAGCCCGGCCCAAGCTGGACCTGCCTGGTATCAACATGCGGGCCTTTTTGGGCATTCCTTTGCTGGCCCGCGGCGAACTGGTCGGCACCCTGGAGTTAGCCGCCTTTACTGAAGGGCGCTTCTCCGAACATGATCTGGAGTTGGTGCAAGCCCTGGGGGCTCAGGCCGCGGTGGCGATTGAGAACGCCCGCTTGTTCCTGGCGGCTCAGGAACGGGTGCAGACGTTGGAACAGTTGCGCGACATGGCCACGGCGATGAGCCATGCCGGCGATTCAACCACGCTGGTCCAGGAAATTGTGACCCGGGTGGCCGAGCTACTCAAGACCAAAATGGCCGGCATTCTGCTGTACAATGCGGACCGCCGTCTGCTGGTTGCCTGGCCCCCGTTCTACGGACTGCCCGCCGAGTGGGTGGACCATTATCAGTTCCCGGTGATGCCTGGCGGCGCCCTGGATCAAATTTTCCAACATGCCCCCTACCTCTTGATTGAGGATGCGCAAAGCGACCCCCAGGTAGAGGCCCTGGGGCTTTCGTCGCTGGCCGTCGCCGCCGGGGTCCAACAAACCCTGCTGGTTCCCCTGGAGGCCACGGGGGAACGGATTGGGTTCCTGCAGGTAGCCAATCCAGAGGGGGGACACCGCTTCTCCGCCGACGATATCCGGCTGTTGACGATGGTGGCCACCCAGATCTCCGGCATGGTGCGCACCTCACGCCTGCTGGAGCAAGTGGAACACCGGGCGCAGCAGATGTCAGCCCTGGTGACGGTGGCGGCCGCGATTGGCGGCTCACTGGAGCTGCAAACAGTATTGGAAAGCATCGCGCGGGCGGTCACCGGTGTGTTAAACTGCCAACGGGCCGCGATTTTTGTCCTGGACCCGACCACGCAGCTGCTCAATCTGGCCGCCGGTGAGGGGATCTCACAACGATATTTTGAAATCTCGCGCGATATCCCGGTGGAACCGGGGGGCCGGGCGCACGCCGTGGCGACTAACGAGATCGTCCTCTCGGAGGATGTGCCGGCCGACGCGAAAGTGGCTGCGATTGCCCCTCTGGCCAACGCGGAGGGGTTCCGGGCTTTTGCCGATCTGCCGCTCCGGCGCAGTGAGAAGCCGGTGGGCTTGCTCTCGGTACAGTTTGTGGAACCGCACCACTTCACCCAGGACGAGGTTGACCTGCTGCGCATTCTGGCCGAAGAAGCTGCGGTGGCCATTGAAAACGCCCGGCTCTACACGCAGACGGATGCGGCTCTCCACCGCCGTGTCAAGGCCCTGGAGTCGTTGCAGAACGTGACTTTGGAGATCAAGAAGACCCGTAATCTTGATTATCTCATGCGGGTAGTCATGCAGGAAGCGCTGCAATTCAGTCAGGCAGAGGCCGGTCTGGCCGCGCTGAAAGTGGGGGAGCGGCGCTTTGTCCTGAAAGCGGCCCAGGGCTATACCGACGAAGCCGCGGCCGCCTTGCTGGAGCAGCTGTCGCACCCGGAGACGTATCCTTTCTTCCAGGATCTGCTGGAACAGAGCGAAGTGGTTTATTTCTCCGAGCTGCCCGAACGCACGGCAGAAAGCCCCGCCGGGCTGAACGCCGGCACTTTCCTGTTCGCCCCGGTGCTCTACGAGGAGCAATTGGCGGCTGTGCTGATCCTGCAAAGCCACCGGCCCCAGGCGTTTGATCCGGCGGTGGTAGAATTTGTCACCAGTCTGGCAGGACAGGCGGCTTTCGCCATTGGCAATTCACGGCAATATGAAGAACAGGTAGCGCGCGGCGAGTTGATGCGCCAGCGGGCTGAGCAGATGGCCCTGCTGCTGGAAGTAACCCATACCATGCGCTCCGATCGGCCGCTGGAGGACGTGTTGCTGGACGTCTCGTATGCCATTCAGGAAGCCACCGGCTACGAAGTGGTCCTGGTCAGCGTGCTGGAGGGCGATGCCCTGCGGCGGGTGGCCGGCGCGGGGATCCCCCTGGCGGACCTGGAGCGGATGAAGCGAGTCCGGCAACCGTGGACCCGGATCAAGCCCCTGCTACAGGAGCAATTCCGCATTGGCCGCTGCTATTATGTGCCGGCCGAATATGACCAGGTGCGACGCGGCCTGGATGTCTTCAGTCCCGTGCCCTCCGATGTGGTCCGTGAGCCTGGCCGCTGGCATCCGTTAGACATCCTGGTTGTTCCGCTGCGGACCATCCAGGAAGAGATCATCGGGATTCTGTCGGTGGATGCGCCACGGGACGGCCGCGTTCCCACCGCGATGTCCCTGGAGGTGCTGGAACTCTTCGCTGCACAGGTGGCGTTGGCGATTGAAAATAGCCATCTGGTGGAAAACCTGCGCCTCCAGCTGAATACGGTCAGCCTGTTCAACGAACTGAGCCGTTCCGTCACCACCAAGCTGGATTTGCGGCTGGTACTGAGCACGGTCACGCAGTCGGTGACCAAGATGCTGCGCTACGATTATGCGACTGTCTTTTTGCAGGACAAAGATAGCCGCCGGTTCGTCCCTTCGGCGGCTTCCGGCTACGCGCTGGAGCTGCTCAGTCCATACTCATACGCTTTGGGCGAGGGATTGGTCGGCGCGGTGGCCCAGACCGGGATGCCGCTGGTATTGGAGGATGTGCGTGCCGATGGCCGGTTTGTGCCCGGCCCGGTGCCCATCGGCGCGACTTTGCTGGTGCCGCTGACCCAGGGGGGGCGCACCATCGGTGTGCTCACGGCTGATCGGGTGGAAGCGGGCAAATTTTCCCCCACCGAGGTCGCCACCCTGATGGCTTTGGCCGATCAGATCACGGTGGCAGTGCAAAACGCCCAGCTTTTTGAAGAAGTTACCCGCTTCTCGCAGGAGCTGGAGCAACGCGTGGCCGCGCGGACCCGCGAACTGGCCGAGACGCTGGAGCAGCTGCGCCGGGAGCGCGACCGCACTACCGTGTTGTACCGCATCGCGTCGGAGTTGGTCTCCAGCCTGGACATTGACCGGGTGTTGGATAAAGCGCTCTCGTTCCTGCGCGACGCCGTGCAGGCGGAGAAGGGGTCTATCCTGCTGCTGGATGTGAATACCAATCGTCTGGTTTACCGGGCCAGCATCGGACGCAAAAAACCGTTAGCGCCGGGCGGCGTGCCGACGCAGTTTGCGCTGGGCGAGGGCCTGGTCGGCTGGATTCTCAGCCACCGGCAGGCGGTGATTATCCCCGACACCGGGCAGGATACCCGCTGGATCCCCGATGAGGGGAGCACGACTCGCTCAGTGCTCGCCGTGCCGATTCTGGGAGCGGGCGGCGAATCGTTAGGCGCGATCTTTCTGCAATCATCGCAGATCAATGCTTTTGCCGATTTCGACCTGAAGCTGGTGGAGGCCGCGGCAACGCAGTTGGGCAACGCGCTTAACAACGCCGAGCTCTACCGGCTGATCCGCGAACAAGCAGAACGCTTAGGATCCATGTTGCGCTCGCAACAAATTGAATCCACCAAAAATCAGGCCATCCTGGAAAGTATTGCCGATGGAGTGATGGTCGCTGACAATAACGGCCGGGTCATTCTGTTCAACACGGCCGCCGAGGGGATTTTCTCCGTCAGCCGTTCCCAGGCGCTGGGACGCTTTGTGGATGAGATCCTGGGCCTGTATGGGGCCAAAGCCCGCGAATGGCTGGCCACCATGCAGCAGTGGCGCACCTCCCCCAGTTCCTTTGAGAAAGGGCAATTTTTCTCGGACCGGCTGGAAGTAGGGCGCCGGGTAGTCAGCGTCCACTTCTCACCCGTGATTTCGGCCAGCCGTGAGTTCTTGGGTGTCGTCTCGGTCTTCCGCGATGTCACCGCCGAAGTAGAAGCTGATCGGGCCAAGAGCGAGTTTGTCTCTACCGTCTCGCACGAGCTGCGCACGCCCATGACTTCCGTGAAGGGCTACGCCGATCTGTTGTTGATGGGGGCAGCCGGCTCGCTCTCCGAGATGCAGCGCAATTTCCTGACCACCATCAAGAACAACGCGGACCGGCTGACCGCATTGGTTAACGACCTGCTGGATATCTCCCGCATTGAGACCGGCCGCATCCAGTTAGAGTTCAAAGCGATAGCGATAGAGCCGCTGATCCAGCAGGTGGTCACCACCCTCTTCCCCAAAGCGCGTGAGAAAGATATCCAGTTGCGGTTCATCGTGTCGCCGCCCTTACCCAAGGTCTGGGCCGACCCCGACCGGTTGATCCAGATAATCACCAACCTGGCCGGCAATGCCTACAAGTATACGCCCACGGGCGGCCAGGTCTCGCTCTACGCTTACGTCCGCAAGGGTATCATGCATGTAGCCGTGGCCGATACCGGGATCGGGATCTCACCGGAGAATCAAAAGAAGATTTTTGAGCGGTTCTACCGGGTGGATGATCCTCTCGTCCAGGAAGTGTCCGGGACGGGATTGGGGCTGGCTATCGCCGGATCATTAGCTCAGGCGATGGGCGGCCAGATCTGGGTGGAAAGCGAACCCGGCGAGGGAAGTATTTTCACCTTCACCGTCCCGCTGGCCGACGGAGAGCCGACCGGGGACGCCGGCGAGGCCCCGGCCGCCTTTGCGGTCACCGGCGCGACAGTACTGGTAGTGGAAGACGAGCAGGATATCGCTGAGATGATCCGGCTGACGCTGGAAGGGCAAGGGCGCCGGGTCCTGGTAGCCAGCACCGGCGAGGAAGCGCTGCGCCTGGCACGTGAAAAACATCCCGATCTGATTTCGCTGGACATTCGCTTGCCGGACCTGGATGGCTTTGAGGTGCTGCAGCTGCTCAAGCGGGACATGGAAACCGCCGACATCCCGGTCGTGGTCGTCTCGGTGGTTCCTGATTCAGAACGCGGGCTGCGGTTGGGGGCGGTGGATTATTTGTCCAAGCCTATCAATGAAAACCAGCTCCAGCAAACGATAGATCGCTGGTTAACCCAAAAGGGGCTGGTGCTGGTGGTGGAGCACGACCGGCCCACCTTAAACCTGCTGCGGGAAACGTTGCGGGCTCAGGGGCTGAACGTGCGCGCCACCGCCCATGGAGAACGAGTCATGCGGCTGGCGCGCAACCTGCACCCGGCACTGATCATGCTGGACCTGGCGCTCGCCGACTTTGATGGCTATCAGCTGATAGAGGAATTGAGATACGATCCCCGGACGGTGGACATTCCGGTAATCGCGATGACGGCACAGGTGACTGACGGCAACGGTAGAGTACAGCGGTTGGAGGCTTTGGGCGCTTTGCGGCTTTTGCCTAAACCCTTCTCCGGTGCAGACATCGCCCAGGCCATCTCCGAACTGATGAATGGAAAAGAGAAAATAAGGAGCCAATCATGACCAAAATCCTCGTGGCTGAGGACGAACGGGATATTCGGGAGTTAATTGCTTTCACGCTCCGGTTTGCCGGGTTTGAAGTAGGGTTGGCCAGCAATGGCGCGGAAGCAGTGGAAAAAGCCCTTCAAGAACCACCCGATCTGATTTTAATGGACGTGCGGATGCCGCGGATGACCGGTTACGATGCTTGCCGCCTGCTCAAAGAGCAAGCGGCCACCAGGGATATCCCCGTGGTCTTTCTCTCTGCCAAAGGACAGGAGAGTGAGATCCATCAAGGATTAGCGATGGGAGCGACCGAGTATATCCTCAAGCCCTTTGCGCCCGATGAGTTAACGCAGAAGGTGAAACAGATTTTAAGTCAGATCGGGAAGGCCTGAGCCAACAAGGAGGGCTCGGCAATGAGTGCAATTATTCTGGAAGGCAGTCTGGTCCATTACGAGATCCTGGGGCGGGGCAGGCCGCTGCTTTTCCTCCATGACTGGTTAGGCTCCTGGCGGTATTGGGTGCCTACGATGGAGGAGATGGCCGGCGCCTCTTATCGGGCCTATGCCATGGACTTTTGGGGGTTCGGCGATTCGGAACGCACCCGTCTGCGTTATTCATTGGATGGATATATTGGACAGGTGCTTTTGTTCATGGATCAAATGGGGATCAGCCGAATTCCCGTAGTGGGCCATGGATTGGGGGGCGTGGTAGCAGTGCTCTTTGCGGCGCGCTACCCGGACCGGATTGAGCAGGTCATGGCCATCAGCACGCCCTTGTTGGGGTCCCATGTCGGGCGCTCCCTGAGTGGCTACACCGGCGGCGGGGATAATGTGGCCTCCCGGGCTTTGGGGCGGCGTCTGAGCAGTTACCAGGAAGTAGCTCAAGAAGCCCCCAAAATAGACAGCGATGCCGTCATCCTCAGTGTTCGCTCGGCGTTGTCGGAAAACCTGGGGCATACCCTGGAACAGATGGACCTGCCCATCATGCTGGTATACGGGCAACAGGATCCCATCGTGCAGGTACCTGACCAAAATCTGCTGGAAAATCTGGACTACAATGTCTATCCTTTCTTCTTCGGCGAAGCGCAGCATTACCCGATGCTGGAGGAAACCAACAAATTCAACCGGCTCTTATTGGACTTCTTGATTCATAAGGACAACTGGGACGCCATCAAAGTCAAAGAGGAGTGGCGGCGACGGATGCGATAAGCGATAGGTCGGGCAGCCAGCCCGACCTACTCGTTATGGTCAAAGATGGAGGGGGGAAGCTGTGACCAAGGTCGTGACTGAGCCCGATGCCTGGGCCGTGGGTTGGCTGGCCCGTAGCCTGGTGCTGATCTCGTTATTGGCGGCCGTGCTGGTCCCCCTGGGGGCGCCGATCATTGCCGTGCCCAGCCGGGACGGGAGCGCAGCCCCCCCGGCCGCAGCCGGTCCCATCCTGATTCCTCTGGACGGCCCGGCTCCCACCGCCACCCTTATCCCGCTGACCCCCACACCCCATCAGTTCCGGGTGGGGATCATCGCTGGCCACTCCGGCAACGAAAATGACAGCGGCGCCGTCTGCCCGGATGGATTGCAAGAAGTGCAAGTCAATACCGACATCGCCCGCCGGGTGGTAGCCCTGCTCCAAAATCGTGGCTGGCAGGCGGATCTGCTGACCGAGTTTGACGCTCGCCTCAATGACTATCAAGCTGACGCGCTCCTTTCCATCCACAACGACTCCTGCATCTGGCCGGGGAAATCCGGTTTCAAAGTAGCGCGCGCCGAATCCAGTTACATTCCCACCTCCGAAGATCGGCTGGTCAACTGCATCATCAAACATTACCAGGCGCGCACGGGGCTGGCTTTTGATGCCAACACGATTACCTTTGACATGACCCGCTATCATGCCTACTACGAAATCAACCGCGATACCCCGGCGGCAATCATTGAGACCGGTTTCCTGCTGGACGACCGGGAACTCCTCACCAAACGGACCGATGTCGTTGCCCAAGGCATCACTGAGGGCCTGATCTGCTTCATAGAAGGTGAAAACGCCCCTTGAGAGAGGAGCCGATAGCGAAAGGCGGGAGAGCCGTCCGGCCGCTGCCGACTGCGGATTGCCCACTCCAGTTGCTCTTTTTGTATTCTGCTGTACACTAATGTTGGTTAGACTGCCAGATTCCTCAGATAATCAGCCAGACTCAAAGAAAGGAGCGAGCAAATGTTTCACAAAATCATCATTGTCGGTAACTTGGGCCGCGATCCCGAGATGCGCTACACCCCGGATGGCACGCCCGTGACCACCTTCAGCGTGGCAACCAACCGCAAGTGGAACAATCCAGATGGCTCTCAAGGGGAAGAGACAATTTGGTTCCGGGTGGAAGTTTGGCGCCGGCAGGCAGAAACCGTGGCGCAGTACCTCAAAAAGGGTCGCATGGTGCTGGTAGAGGGCCGCTTGAAGCCAGATCGCGAGACCGGCGGGCCGCGGCTCTGGACCGGGCAAGACGGCAAACCGCGCGCCTCTTACGAGATCACGGCCGAAACGATCAAGTTCATTGGCGGGCGCGCTGAGGGAGCCGGGGGCGAAGATACCAGTATGACTGCGGAACCGCCGACAGATTACGGCGGCGAGGAGATCCCGTTCTAAGAGTAACCGTGCTCAGGGGGCAGGGAACCGTCTGGGTCTGATTACACTGCCTCGCTGCCCAGGGTTCCCACCTGAGGCTCACATTTGCCATACGCTTGCGCCCGGCAGCCGTCGGGCGCAAGGCATGTCCAAACTTTTGCCTTGCGACTATTTTGAGGAGGTGCTGACGTTTATGGAAGCTCCCAAGCCAAAAGCGTTGAATGTCGAGCTCCCGGCGACCCTGGAGCCGGTTTATTCCAACTTTGCGCTGATCACACACTCCCCCTCGGAGGTCATCATAGACCTGGCACAGGCGATGCCCAACCAACCCCAGGTGCGGGTCAAGGCCCGGGTTGTATTGACGCCGCTCAACGCCAAACTCCTGTTGCGCGCGCTCCAGGAGAATCTGGCCAAGTACGAGACCACTTTCGGAGAGATCACCATCCCCGGTGAGGGGGATGAGCTGGCCCGCGCCTTCTTCGGGGGGGCGCGTCCTCCCGGCACCGAATCGTGACCACAGCCATAAGGGAGATAGTCATGGTAGACGTTGATAGCTGGATTGATCAGCTGGCCAAACTGGCCCAGGCCGACCTGGAAACTCGCAACGCGGCCCGCGACCGGGCACTCACCCACAGCCGAGAGCTGATCCGGCTCTGCTCCACGGCCATCCGGGCCTCTCACCGTGACGAGTGGGAGGAGGCCCATGCCCTCTTGACCCAGGCGGACACGGTGGCAGCAACCTTGCGTGAAACGCTGGCCCCTTACCCTGATCTTTTCCACGCCGGGTATACCCAGGATGCACTGAAAGAGCTGGTAGAGGCCCATATCACCCTGGCGCTGGTCGCCGATACCCCACCGCCGTTCCCCGAAGCGTTGACGGTTCCCTACGCCACCTACCTCAATGGGGCCTGTGAAGCCGCCAGCGAGCTGCGTCGCCGCTGCCTGGATTCTATGCGCCAGGATCGGTGGGCGGAAGCCGAACGACTATTGGCCGCGATGGATGCCGTCTATGACCTGCTGATCCTGTTTGATTATCCTGACGCCATCACGGGCGGCCTGCGCCACCGGGTGGATGCCCTGCGCGCGGTCCTGGAACGGACACGTGGCGACCTGACTAACAGCCTGCAAGCCCAGCGGCTACTGACCGCGCTGGGACAGGGAGAAGAGCAGGCCAAGACAGCTTAACCATGTCAGAACGGAACATTCGTGCCAGCGAAGTAGGACAGTACACCTTCTGTCCGCGCGCCTGGTGGTTTGCCAACGTAGTGGGCGTTGCTTCGCCCGACCAGGCAGCGCTCCTGCGCGGCACGCGCGTTCACCGCCGGCACGGGCGGCTTGTCTGGGGAGGGCGGTTACTGCTGGCCGGAGCGGCCCTCGTCCTGTTGCTGGCGCTGGTGGCCCTGATTCTGGCCCTCCTCGGCGGGTGAGAACAAAGGCTCCATTTGCTTAGAAAGAAAAAAGGAATCTTGCGCGCGGCTTTGCCGCCGGGGAAAGCCGGGGCAGGACCAAGCCGGCGCTAAGGAGCGGCCTGGCCCAAGACCGGCAAAAGTCGCTTGAAGAAAATGAAAGCCTGTAATATCCGGGCGCTGCGACCAGCGCCCGGATATTGTGTGGTACAATAGGGCCGTGAAAACGACGCGAATTCTATCACTCAATGCTGAACAACCGGCCGCTGCCCCCATCGCAGCGGCCGCGGAGTTGTTACGCGCTGGGGGGCTGGTCGCCTTCCCGACAGAGACCGTCTACGGCCTGGGGGCGGATGCGCTGAACGCAAGCGCGGTGCAGGGAATCTTTGCCGCCAAGGAACGGCCGGCCTACGACCCGCTGATTGTGCACATCGCCGCGTTGGACGAGCTCTCGCGTGTCGCGGCGCTCATCCCGCCAGTAGTGGAGGCGCTGGCGGCCCGCTTCTGGCCCGGGCCGCTGACGCTGGTGCTCCCGCGCGCGGCAGCGATCCCGGCGGAGGTAACCGCTGGCAGCCCCACCGTGGCGGTGCGCATTCCCGCGCACCCGATCGCGCTGGCGCTGATCCGCGCGGCCGGCGTCCCCATTGCTGCGCCGAGCGCTAACCGCTTTGGGCGCCTCAGCCCCACGCGCGCCGAGGATGTGCTGGCCGACCTGGCGGGGCGCATTGATCTGATCTTAGATGGCGGGCCAACCCCCGTGGGGGTGGAATCCACGATCCTATCGTTGGTCACACCGGGGCCTACCATTCTGCGACCCGGCGGCATCAGCCGTGAAGCGCTGGAGGCGGTGCTGGGCCCCGTAGCTGTCTTGACCCGGCCGGTGGTCCCGGCGACCGAAGTCACCCCGGCCCCAGGCACACTGCTCCAACATTACGCGCCGCAGGCTCCCTTGATCCTCTATCAGGGAGCGCCAGACGCCGTACTGACCGCCATGCGTCAAGAAGCGATACGGCTACAACAGGCCGGGAGCCGGGTGGGGCTGTTACTGGCCGAAGAGGATTTGCCGCTCTTTGCGGGACTGCCCTGTATTTTGCGGGCCGTCGGTCCGGCCGCCACCCCGGAGGAGGTGGCACGCCGGCTCTTTGCCACCCTGCGGGCGCTGGATGAGGCTGCGGTGACGGTAATCCTGGCCCGAGATTTCGGGGCCGCCGGGTTGGGGTTGGCCATCCGTGACCGCCTGACCCGGGCCGCCGGCGGGCACGTGGTCCATGTGGACCAGCCATCCCCCTGAACATGAAGAGTCTGTAGTGAGGCGCTTGAGCGCCATCCCACGCGCGAAGCATGCCACTTGCAAGAAAACGAGTCAGCGAAGGTTCGCTGACTCGTGAGTTTACCCGCGCAGAAAGTCGCGCAGGCGGCGGGCGTGGGCCGGATGGCGGAGCCGGCTGAGAGCCTGGGCCTCAATCTGGCGCACCCGTTCGCGGGTCACGCCCAGTTTTTTGCCCACCTCCTCCAGCGTGTAGGTTTGCCCATCCACCAAGCCGTAGCGCATCTGGAGGATTTTGACCTCGCGGGGCGGTAATTCTGCCAGAATATCTACCAGAATCTCGCGCAACATGGCGGCGCTGACCTCGTCCGGCGGTGCCGGGCTGTCGGTGTCTTCCACAAAATCGCCCAGGGTGCTTTCCTCTTCATCGTTGGTCGGCATTTCCAACGACAGCGGCCGCCGGGCCACGTCCAACATCTGTTCCACCTTGCGCACCGGGATGTCCAGTTCCACGGCCAGCTCCTCGGCGCTCGGTTCCCGCCCCAACCGTTGCGTCAGCTGGTGGGAAATGCGCAGCAGCTTGTTGATCTGGTCGCCCATGTGTACCGGGACGCGGATGGTACGGCTCTGATCGGCAATGGCCCGGGTCACCGCCTGGCGGATCCACCAGGTGGCGTAAGTGGAGAACTTATGCCCGCGCTTGTAGTCAAATTTATTCGCTGCGCGGATCAGGCCGATGTTGCCTTCCTGGATCAGATCCAGGAAAGGAACGCCTCGTCCAATATATTTTTTCGCCACACTGATTACCAGGCGGGAATTGGCGCGGATCAGGTGCTCGCGGGCGGCGAGGCCGTCATCCAACTCGTTTTCCAACTCCCAGCGCTCCTCACGGGAAAGCCGGCCGGCCTTGAGTCGGGCCTGCGCCTTCTTGCCCTGCTCCATCCGCATGGCTAATGAGACCTCCTCCTCAGCCGTGAGCAAGGGGACTTTGCCGATTTCCTTGAGATAGAGACCAATCGTATCATCTATTTCAATGGTACGATAGATGTCTTCCTCACTCTCTTCATTCTCAGTCTCAAATTCGTCAAATTCATCACGGACTCGGAGCGCAGCCGGACGTTCCTCTTTGGCTCCCCCTACAATAATGCCGGCTTCCACCAACATGCTGATGATTTCATCCAGCCGATCAATGTCTTCCTCTGCCTCTGGGAAAATGCGCAAAATATCCTCATAAGCCACATAACCCTGTTCGTACCCTAAGGCCATGAGGTACTCTTCGCCGGATTCCTCGCCCGCAATGACCGGCAGCGGCGTAGGGCCCAGAGGTTCCTCTTCCACAACCTCTTCCCCTATTTCCAGCTCTTCACTTTCCAGAGCCAGCTCCGGCAATTCTTCTTCCGGCATAGCCGCTTCCTTTTCCAAATCCAAATCCAAATCAGCGTCGTCTATTCTTCTCACTCTCAGTTTAGCCCACTTTCCTGAAACATACAAGCTTTGGGAAAGACGTTCCTTAAAGCCCAAAAAAGAGCACAAGCGGGCGATAGACCGCCTGTGCTCTCACGGTATACTATAGCACACCTTAGGGTTAATTGTCAAGTAGGAAAATTCAAACTTTCTCCCTCACCGCGATCGTTACCGTTTCCCCTTACCCCCGATAGTCTTACCGCTCTTCCTTCTCCAACGGGAGGAAGAAATTGACCCGTGTCCCCCGTCCAACGGCGCTATCAAAGTTAATTCGTCCCCCCAACATCTCAATCCGTTCGCGCAAAGTGACCAGGCTGAAGCGACTGGCGTCCGGTGTCGTCAGCCCTTCATCCAGCTCAAAACCACTGCCGTTGTCCTCAATATTGACCCGGACCTGGTCTTCACCCATATCCACTGCGATCTTAATGCTGGAGGCCCGCGCATATTCCCGGCTGATGTGGATGAGCTCTTGCGTCACCCGGAAAACGGTTACTTCTTTGTGGGCTGCCAGCCGCCGTTCTTTGCCGGTGACGGTAAGTGCCGCGCCACTGTAACCGGTGTCACTCAGCCCTTCCACATAGCGTTTGAGGGTCGGTATCAGCCCCAGATCATCCAACATCATCGGGCGCAATTCAAAGATGAACCCGCGGACTTTCTGGAAGGTAGCGACCATGCTCTCTTTCAACGTGGCCAGCTCGGTTTTGGCGCGGCTGGGGTCCCGGTCAAAGAGCCGCTCGCAGATTTCAGCCTGGAGCACCAGATTCGTGAGGGATTGCGCTGGCCCATCGTGCATCTGGCGCGAGAGCCGCTGACGTTCCCGCTCCTGGGCCTCAATGATGCTGATGACCATGGCCTGCGGCGTGGTGGCATCCCCTACCACTGCGGTCTGAGTGCGCTCCGCCGGGGCAAAGGTCGCCAGGATCTTCTGGTAGAGTTCCATCAGCCGGGTCAAGCCCTTTTGCTCACTTTGGAGTTTTTCCAGCTGCCCGCGCATGGTGAAAAGCCGCTGCTGGTTCTCCACCAACGAGGTGTAGGCCGTCTTAATGTCATCGCGGGGAATCGTGTCAAATTGCGACTCCACCTGGCGCACCCGGGCCACAGCCCGAGCATTCTGTTGGACCAGCCGGTCCACCTCAGAAGCGGTCTGCTGGATGAGCAAATCTACCTCTTTGAGTTCTCGCTGGGCCTGCTCAAGTCCACGCTGGCAGGTTTCTTGAAATTGCTGGTAAAGATCATCGGCCATGCTAACTCCTTAAAAGTATAGGCGAATTGAATGACAGGCTAATGCGTACCGGACTGCCGGGATTGTGGCAACCGGACCCATCCGCGTTGTAAAGCATAAATCGCGGCCTGGGTACGATCGGCCAGATTGAGTTTGGCCAGGATGGAGGTAATGTGGTTCTTGACGGTCTGTTGGCTGATCCCCAACCGAAAAGCGATCTCTTTGTTGCTCAGCCCTTCAATAATCAGCTCCAAAATTTCCATCTCCCGGTCGGTCAGCGGTGAAAAAGTCAAATCCTCCGGTTTGACGCCATAACGGCGATAGCACTCCAGCAACCACTGTTCTGTTTGGGGTTGTGTCATGAGTTTACCGGCAATGACACAGTAATCGCGGGCCACCAGGCGAATAGTCTTGACCAGTTCGCTGGGGGCCACATCCTTGGCGAAATAGGCCGAAGCGCCGATCCGGACCGCCCGGTAAATTTGCTCTTCATCATCGTAAGCCGTCAGGATAATGAATTTCATTTGGGGGCAACGGCTTTTCACTTTTTCCGTGACCTTGATGCCGTTCATTCCCGGCAAGCTGACATCCATCAGCACCACGTCAGGCCGTACCTGTATGAGCAGGTCTAACGCTTCTTGCCCTTCCCCCGCTTCAGCCACTACCACAATATCCGACTCGGCGGCGAGCACATCGCGGAGTCCCTGGCGGAAAAACGGGTGATCATCCACGATGGCGACGCGGATGACGGCGGGACCTGCATCTGAAGAAACCCCCATTCCCTACCCCCTTTGTGAGCTTCTTGGGTCAGTATACCATACCTGGCTGGTTGGAGGAAGCGGCAGAGCATCCTCAAGCGGCAAAGCGCGCCAGGTCCAGCAGCCCTGTCGGTTGGCGCTGGTGGAGCAAAAGCTCTGCCAGCTGTTCCACTGCCACGAACAGCCAGCTCAACCCCCACGGCCCCAGGCCGCTCACGGTGTAAACTCCGGGCAGGTCGGAGAGCTCACCCACCACGGGGCGCCGGTCAGGGGTGAGCGTGGTCCAGCCGCTGGTACGAGCCAGGATGCGGGCCTGGGGGCAAAATTGCGTGGCCACGCGGGCCAGCAACTCCATGCTCCCATCATGATGGTCCGTATTATTGGACCAGGCCACCAGTCGCCAGTGATCGGCCACCTGCTGGAGGGTCACTTGTCCCCCCTCGAGCACCAGGGGAACGGTGAGCGGTTCCGGGGCCGGACAATCCACTGACCGCATCAGGAGGGGTATGATTTGTTGCCCCAGCGAATGGCTCAAATGGACGACGTGGGCACCGCCGGCCAGGACCACTCGCTCCGTCCAAAGGTACTGTTTTCTGGCCCACACATCCAGCCGGGAGGGCGCGCCGGGATGAGGGTTGATCTCCTGCACTTCGGCCTCCCGGTGCAGCACGATGCCAGGATGTGCCAGCAGGGCCTGCGCCAGGGCGGTCGGGTCAAACGCCAGATCGTCCTCGGTGCGCAAACCAACCATGAAACCTTGCTCCGTGGCGTCGTCCAACGTCACCGCATAGCCGGCTTTCTCCAAGAGGGCCGCCGAACGTTGCAACTGGTCGGCCTCGGCCGCACTGCCGACCGGCCGGAAGCTCCCTACCCGGCGCACTTTCTGCCCCATCTTGTCAGCCGTGGCCGTGAGGAGGGCCAAATTTTGACGGGTCAAGGCCCAAATCTCCGCCGCGCCGGCCGGCCCCAACCGTTGGACCAGGGTCGTATACAGTTCCGGTGTGCCTAACAGGGCCAGCCCGGCTCCACGGCCCCCGGTCCCCCCCACCGTAGGGGTCGCTTCCATTACGGCAACAGTCAGGTGCTCCTCTGCCAGGCGACGGGCTACCAGCGCACCTGCCAGGCCGGCCCCCACCACGACCACATCACACACCAGCGCAGGTTGGGTCATCGTACACCTCCCTCAACAGTTCCCAGTCAATTAATCAGACAGGCATTTTCAGCCGTATTGGCGTAGCAATCTCAATCTCAGGGAGATGGCGGTGCAGCGATCAATTCCGCCTGGTCAAAAAAGGCTGCGTTGTTGGTGCTGGGATAGCGCGGCTCGGCGAAGAAACAGAGCGTCACCTGGCCGGCCGACCCTACCTTGACGCGCGGAGAGGTCAATACGACGATACCATCGTCCTGGTTGATGGCTTTGGCCTCCCCCCAAACGGCTTTCTGGCAATTACTGTTCCCGTTGGGATCCACTCCGGCCTGCACCGTGATCCGTTCAATGGAAGAAAAGGCATTGGCCTTGATCCGAAAGTAGACGGAGCTCCCCTGGGTGATGGTCACTACCTGGTAAACCCAGGTGCGGAACTTGAGCCAGCGCAGAGTTTCTATCTTGAGGGTGGAGTCGTTGATCCAACGGGCCGGATCGTCAGCCACGGTGAACATCGGCTCGGCAAACGAGTTAGTCGGATCATAATCCTGGCCGGGGCGGTAATTGGTGTAGGCATCCCACATCCAACCGGGGATCCGATTGGGCAGGATCAGGTCAAACTCGGGATTCTGGATGGGATAGGGTCCCGGCGTAGGCAGCGGGGTGGGAGTTGAAGTAGGAAAAAGCGTAGGGGTGGGGGCCGGCGTGTTGGTCGGCCGTGGCAGGAGGGTAGGCTGCGGCGTGAAAGTTGGCGTAGGGGTCCAGGTAGGGATGCCATGGGGCGTAGGGGTCGCCTGCGCCATTAACGTGGGAAGGGGGGTCAGCTCAGGTTGCCGCAAGCTATTCACCGTCGCCAGCCCCAAGGCGACCACCGCTATTACGTCAATCACGGCAAAGACGATCAAGATCAATTTTTGGGCACGCGTCATAGCGATCTCCTTCTGTTTAGCTCGTTAAACAAGCGGGGCCGGCCAGACGTTAAGTGACCACGACCCGTCCCATCTCGGCCGGATCATAACCCGGCAGGGCTGCCACGGCCTCGCGGAAGCGTGGCTCCGCCAGCAACGCCCGGAGAGGCGCCAGCAGCGGGGATTCCCAGAACAAGCGCGGCACGACTAAATCGTAGCGCTCCCACCCGATGGAGATGAACTCCAGGCCCAGCGCAACGGCCGCGCCTCGCACTCCCAGGCCGCAATCGGCCAGCCCGGTGGCCACGTCCACGGCCACCGCCAAATGGGTGACCTCCTCCCGGTCGTAGCCTCTGATCTGCTCTGGAGCAATTCCCGCCTGCCCCAATAAATAGTCCAACAGCAGCCGGGTCCCGGCCCCCCGCTGGCGGTTCACATACACTACGTCAGGGCGCGCCAGGTCAGCCAGTCCGCCAATCCGCTGGGGGTTGCCAGGCCGGACCATCAGCCCCTGCTCCCGGTGGGTCAGGGTGACGACCACCACCGGCAGGTCGGGCAGGTACCGGCTGAGATAGGGCAGATTATACTCCCCTGTTTCTGGGTCCAACAGGTGGGTGCCGGCCAGGTGCGCCTCGCCACGCCGGAGCGCCGTCAGCCCACCCAGGCTGCCGGCGTTGGCACTGACCAACCGGCCAGGCGGCTCCCCCTCGGCCAAAAATTGCGCCATCAAATCCAGCGTCAGATCGTGGCTACCGATCACTAACAACGTCCGCTCAATCTCCGCCGGCGCACGGTAGAGCTGCACCGTGACTTCGTCACCCAAATTCACCCCTTCAGAAAAACGGGGAATATGGACTAAACCATCGGCGCGGACCAGGGAGTTGAGCACACCGGCCCCGCGCGAGAGCGGCGCAGCCAGCACCCGGTCGTTGACCCGGCCCACCACCACGCGGACAAACTCATCGTCGCCGGCGGGAGAAAGCAATTTACGGGTGATCTGGGCCGGAAGGGTAGGCCGCTGCGGCGTGGGCAATCCCTGCCAGTGATACAGCAAGGGCTGCACGAAGAGCTCGCCGGTCAGCGCCGCCGAGACAGGATAGCCCGGTACGCCGATCAGCGGCACGGCCGCGGTGCCGATCATGCCGATGACCACGGGATGGCCGGGCCGGACGTTGATCCCATGGACCAGCAGCTGCCCGGCCTGTTCCACCAACCGGGCAGTGAAATCGCCGCGCCCGGCGGACGAGCCGGCGTTGAGCAAAATGAGATCGGCCTTCTGGGCCGCTTCCTGAACGGCGGCTGCCAGGGCCTCTGGGTCGTCGGGCACGATGGGAAAGCGCACCGGGTCGCCCCCCCACTCGCGGACTTGCGCTGCCAACACCAGGCTGTTGTACTCCACAATGTCCCCGGGGCGGGGCTCCTGACCGGGTGGGATCAGCTCATCGCCGGTGGGGATTACGGCTACGCGGGGACGGCGGCGCACGGTCACGGTGGCGTAACCCGCCCCCGCGATGGCCCCTAAATCCACCGGGCGAAGCCGGTGGTTGGCGGGCAAGAGCAGCTCCGTCGCCACAATATCCTCGCCGACCGAACGGACGTTTTGCCAGCGGGCCAGGGCCGCCCGCAGGATAAGACTGTCGCCCTCTACCTGAGTCTGCTCCACCATCACCACGGCGTCGGCCCAGGCAGGGAGCGGATCGCCGGTATCCACCGGCTCACAGGTTCCCTCGGCCACCCGGAGCCGCAGGGGATGGGCTTCGCTGGCCCCGGCGGTGTCGGCAGCCCGGAGCGCGTAGCCATCTACGGCACAGGCATGATAGTGCGGCGAAGAAAGCCGTGCCCAGATCGGCGCGGCGGTCACGCGGCCCAACGCTTCCTCCAACGGGAGCTCCTCACCGGGGAACGGAGCCCAACGCCCGGCCGTCTCCAGCGCCGCCCGCAGCCGGGCCTGCGCTTCATCCAATGAAATTTCAGTCAAATAGACGTTGCGAGTGTGAAGCATGGTCAGTTTTAATCCTTTGAAACTATGATACTCCAACGTTGAGGAGACGCAAGCCGGAAAGAGGCCGGGAGGGGTTAAAGAAAAAGGGAATTTGAAAAATTTTCTCTCCTCGGTGGAGAAGCCGTTGAAGCAACCGGCCGGGGACAACCGGTGCCAGGTGAAACGCCCTGGTTCAAGGCTGGCAAAAGCTACCTGAAAGTTGAAATGCGCCCCGGCCGGGCCTTTGTTGTTTATTGTAAGGCAGGGTATAATAGGCATTAAGTAACTCAAATTGTCACCTGCATTGCCAGGAGACCACGGACGACTGACCACAGACCGCTGGCGTAAACAGGGTGGTCTGCCGTCTTGTGGTCAAGGGTCAAAAGAGAAAATGACCCTTGCCAACGAAAGGTAGGAACTTGGGTTAAATCGCTACAGGCTGACTGACGACTTTCAGCGGAGTTTCCCATGGATTGGGAGTTCACCAGCGGTTAGATTAAGAATCGGTCATTCAGCAAACCACACACTAAAGTTTGCGCCACAATGTTTACTGGTTGAGCAACTAAGTGACTGAGGACCAATTGACTGTTTTTAAGGAGGCAACTCATGCCCATTTTTGACCAACGCACGCAAATTGTAGCCGGTGATCCCATTGAGGTCGGGGGACGGCGGCTGCTTCCTTCAATCCTGGTACAGTCAGTAGCCGCGCCGACCCCGGCCGCGGATCACTGGCTGTTCCGCTCCATACGGATGCGCCCGATCTCGCTGGTGGAGGAAGGGCCCGAAGGCGCCCGCTGGCACGCCATCCCTAACGCTACCGCCAACCGGCTCAGTACGATGGCGTTCGTCGGGTTAGGCGTGGCAGTGGTCAGCAGCCTGATACTGGTGGCCCAACGGCTCCTGCGTCGGGCGCAGGCCGCTTGAATCCGTTCAGGTGCTCTGTCGCAATTCGTCACAACAGATTTAAGGAGAGTTCCCATGGATGAGAACATCAAAATGACAATGGAAAAAATCAGCGCGATCAGCCAGCAGGTCAGTGTGGACGCCGTCTTCGGCAAGCCGCAACTGCTGGGCGACCGGACCGTCATTCCGGTCGCTGAGGTCAGCTATGGGTTTGGCCTGGGCTTTGGTTCTGGCCCGGCGACCGCCGAGTGTCACTGCGATTGCGCCGAAGGTGAACAAAAAGAAGGGTGCGAATGCGAATGTCACAAGGAGCACCCGCAAGAGGCCAGCGGAGTCGGCGGTGGGGCCGGCGGCCTGGCCCGCCCCATCGCTTACCTGGAGGTCGGCCCGGAAGGCGTCAAAGTGGAGCCCATCATGGATGAACAAAAAGTCGCTCTGGCCAGCATTTTCCTGGCTGGCTGGGTCTTTGCCTGGCTGGCCGTGGTCATCAGAGCCCTGACGCGCCGGTAGAACGCATCAGCGGATCAATGAATCAACGCCTGCTCAGCGGCGTGTGTTGCTGCTATCCCTCGTTCGTTGATTCAGGCATTGGCAGATGACTGTCATACGACAACGGGTAGACGGCCTGACCTGTTATACCTTTGATGGGCCGGGGGCAGGGTTACGCCATGCTCTCATCACCCGCCTGGGCGGGGTGAGTACCGGACATGTGGCCTCCCTCAATCTGGGAAGCACGGTCGGTGACGACCCGGCGGCAGTGCAGGAAAACCTCCGCCGGGTCTGCACTGCCTTTGATTTGCAGCGTGACCGCCTCGTCAGCCCGCACCAGGTCCATGGCTGTCACGTCGTCCGGGTGGGAGCCGCTGATGGGGGGCGGATCATCCCTGCGGCCGATGCGCTGATGACCGATGAGCCGGGGGTGGCCTTGTTGCTACGCTTTGCCGATTGCGCACCGGTCCTTTTCCACGACCCGGTACGGCAGGTCACGGCCCTGGCGCACGCGGGCTGGCGCGGGGCGGCGGCCGGAGTCGTCCCGGCGACGGTGGCGGCCCTGGGCGCGACCTTCGGCTCGCGTCCCGGCGACCTCTGGGCCGGCATCGGCCCGGCCATTGGGCCGGAACAGTACGCCGTGGGACCGGAGGTGGTGACGGCCATAGCGGCAGCCTGCCCACCGGGAGCCCCCATCGCCGCACAGCGGGCTGGAGAGTGGTACCTGGACCTGCCAGGGGCGCTGGCGGCGCAGCTGCGCGCGGCGGGAGTGGAGCAAATTGCGCTTTCCCACCTGTGCACGGCTTCCCACACCGACGAGTGGTATTCGCACCGGGCCGAGCAAGGGAAAACCGGCCGCTTTGGTGTCTTTGTCATGCTGGAATAGAATTCTGCTCACTGCTTAACTGGTTTCTGTATTTCTAAGGGGGCCTGAACTATGAAATCTGACCTGGACCGCCTGATGGCCGAGCGAGGACTGGACGCCATCGTCGTAGCGGGTGCTGCCCTGGGCAATCCACCGATGTATTATCTGACCGGGGGCGGGGGCATCGGCAAAGCCACGATTGTCGTCAAACGGCGCGACGAGATGCCTGTGCTGATCGCTAACCCGATGGAACGTGAAGAAGCCGCCAAATCCGGCTATCCCATCCGCCTGACGAGCGAGTTTGATTACATGGGCTACCTGCGGGCCGCCAACGGTGACGCGCTCGCCGCGACGGTGGCTTACTACCGGCGCATCCTGGACGAGCTGGGCGTGCGCGGCAAAGTCGGTTTCTACGGCAACGACGACCGTGGGCGGAGTTTCGTTTTTCTGCAGGCGCTGGCCGCCGCGTCGCCTGAGATCACTGTTGCCGGCGAATTTGACCGCGACCTCTTCACCGAGGCTCGCGCCACCAAAACGCGCGCGGAAGCCGACCGGATCAGCGAGGTGGGCCGCCGCACGGTGGCCGTAGTCCGCGCCACGGTAGATTTCCTGCACCAGCAGACGGTCGGCCCCGACGAGACGCTGCGCCAGGCTGACGGCTCCGTGCTCACCGTGGGGACGGTCCACGCCCACATCCGCCGGTTGATCGCCGCCCAGGGACTGGAAGATCCTGAGGGGTTCATCTTTGCCACCGGGCGCGACGCCGGCATCCCTCACAACAAAGGGATGCTGAGCGCGCCGCTGCGCCTGGGTGAATCCATCGTGTTTGACATCTTCCCACAAGAGGCCGGTGGGGGGTACTTTTTTGATTTCACCCGCACCTTTGCCTTAGGCTACGCACCGGAGCCGCTGCAGCAGCTCTACCAGGACGTGCGCACGTGCCAGGAGCGGGTGCTGGCCGCCCTGCAAGCCGGTGAGGAGGCCCGCCGCTACCAGCAAATGGCCTGCGAGCACTTCAAACAGCGGGGGCATCCCACGATTGACGAGAACCCCCAAACCCTGTGCGGCTACATTCACTCGCTGGGCCACGGCGTCGGGTTGATGATTCACGAGTCGCCGGCGCTGAGCGACGCGCCCGGCAATCTCCAGACGCTCCAACCGGGCCATGTCTTCACTGTGGAACCGGGACTTTACTACCCGGACCAGGGCATGGGGGTCCGCCTGGAAGATATGATCTGGATTGATGAGGCCGGCACACCGCACAACTTGACCGATTACCCCTATGACTTAGTGGTGGAAATGGGATAGACGGGGGCCGGGACGTTCTGTGGGGCGTCCCTACGACGACCGTAACGGTAAAGGATAAAATGGCGCTACGGATCTTAGGCATTGAAACTTCTTGTGACGAGACAGCCGCCGCCGTAGTGGAAGACGGGCGGGCCATCCTCTCCAATGTGATCGCCTCGCAGGTGGATCTGCACGCGCAGTACGGCGGCGTCTTCCCCGAACTGGCCTCCCGGATGCACGTGGAGGCCATCGGGCCGGTAGTGGAGCGCGCCCTGCGCGAGGCCCACGTCGGCTGGGGCGACCTGGACGCGCTCGCCGTCACCTACGGTCCCGGCCTGCCCGGTTCGTTGCTGGTCGGCCTGAATTTCGCCAAAGGGGCCGCCTTAGGGCGAGAGCTGCCCCTGGTGCCGGTTAACCATCTGGAGGCGCATCTCTACGCTCACTGGCTTGTCACCGGGGCCGAGGGCGCGGCCAATGGCCGGCTGGAATTTCCTCTGGTGACGCTGATTGTCTCCGGCGGGCACACCGAGTTAATCCTGATGCGCGCCCACGGCGAGTACGAATATCTCGGGGGGACGGTAGACGACGCAGCCGGGGAGGCCTTTGACAAAGTGGCGCGTATGTTGGAATTGGGATACCCCGGCGGGCCGGCCATTGAACAGGCCGCACGTCCCGGCAATCCGCGCACCTTTAACCTGCCGCGCGCCTGGCTCCCTGAATCCTACAACTTCAGCTTTAGCGGGCTTAAAACCGCCGTGCTGCGCACGTTACAGCAATACAACGGACCACGGCCGCCCCGTTTTGTGGCGGACCTGGCGGCCTCCTTCCAGGCAGCGGTCGCGGAGGTGCTGGCCGAAAAGAGCGCCCGCGCGGCCCGTGAGTTCGGCGCGACGGCATTGCTCCTTTCGGGAGGCGTTTCGGCAAATGAGGTGCTACGCCAGGCCGTGCGGGCCCGCGTCACCATCCCGGTCTACACCCCGCCGCTGATCCTCTGTACCGACAACGCCGCCATGGTCGCCGCTTGCGGGACTCGCCGTTTCCAGGCCGGTGTCCGCGCCGGCTGGGACCTGGACATCGCGCCCAACTTACGATTGGCCTGAACGGTGCGGTCCAATCGTGAGCGCCAGGTAGCAGCAAAGATCAGCGCTGCATAGTCCGGCTCAGATAGACCCGCCCGGCGAAAAGCGCCCCGCAGAGCCCGGTGGAGAGCAAAACGGGGTAGCCTCCCTGTTGGGCCAGGAACTTGTGCAGTCGGGCGGCCTGTTTTAACAGCACTGAATCGTAACGGTGCATAGCCCCTGTTCTTCCTCGCTACGAGAGACGACCGGCACAGACAGCAGCCCACAATTCCACTGCAACGCGGGCTGTCGTCTGTGGTCAGTGGGTGCTTTCCGGCATCAGATGGAAGCCATCCGGCTGCCAGGCGTAGCGGTAAAGCGGCGCAGCATGCCACCAGCCCGCGCTGTTAAAGGTCAGCCGCCCCAGCAGCCCGTTGCGGCGCACTTGGGGCAACGCCGCCGCGACCCCGGCGCGGCTGGGACGACCGTGGGCGTCCACGTCAGTGGCGATGGCCTGCGCCACCACCTGGACGGCCTCGTAGGCCGGCAGCGCGTAGGGTCCCGGTGCAGGGACGTGCGGCCCTACCCCCTGATAAGCAGCGATCCACTCCGCCGCTGCCGGGAGATCGGTGGGGAAAGGATAAGGGGTGACAACCAGCGTGTGGGTAGCCACTTCCCCGGCCAGGAGCTCAAAGGCCGCTTCGGTCAGGGCCGACCCGCCCAGCAGCATTCCCTGCCAGCCGGCCTGTCGCCAGAGTCGCAAGGACCCGGCAGTCTCCGCTGCCGGCAAAAGGCTCACGATGACATTGGGGAGCGGCTCCGCCTGGGCCGGCGTGACTACCCGGCTCCCCTGGTATCGGTACTGCGAAATGGCGCTCTCCACCCCGTCTACCACCCGGCCTGTCCCCCAAATGGCGATCCGGGTAGCCCTCCCCCTTCCCGCCGCCAGCACCAGGGCCATGCCCAGCCGTTCGGGCACCGGCATTAGGGCCACCGGCTCCGTGACCCAGGCATCCACGGCGACCAACGGTAGCGGCGGCGTGGCCTGCCTCAAGACGGAGGCCCCGGCGATGGTGCTCTCTGGCCGGAAGTGACCGATCACGGCCACCACGTCCGGGTCGGCGGCCAGGTTGCGGGCCGCCACCGCCGCCAGTGCCGGATCGCCGCGATCGTCATAGGCGACCAGTTCCAGCCGCCAGCCGGCGGCACCCCCGGCCGCGTTGAGCTCACGCACGGCCAACCGGGCCGCGTAGATGGCGTCGTAGCCAATGGCGCGCTCGCCCCCCTCAAACGGCGCAATCAGGCCGATTTTGACGACGCGAGGAAGCGCCGGAGGCCAGCAGGCAGTCAAGAGGATCAAACAGCAGATAAGATACCCAATGCGGGCAAGGCAACGCCGGCCCGGAAGCCTGAAGGATAGCCGAGGGGACAGCCAATGGGGTTTCATCGTCCCAGCAGTGTCAGTGCCCGCCGGATCTTCTCTTCCACCGTAAGCGACTCGCCCCGGGGCAGCTGTTGGACGGCTCGCTGCGCTTCCACCAGGCTGAACCCCAGCGCGGTAAGCGCTCCCAGCACGTCCGTGTCATCTTCGGTGAGGCCAGGGGCCAGCCCTGCTTCACGTCCCAGCCGGTCCTTGAGATGTAGCACGATGGCTTCGGCAGTCTTCTTGCCGATACCGGGCGCCCGCGACAGCACCTCCGGCTGGCGATTGATGATGGCCCGCCGCAACACGTCCGGTGAAAGCGCCCCCAGCAGGCTGAGTGCCGCTTTCGGCCCCACGCCGGTGACCCCCAACAAGGCCTCAAAGAGCTGCTGTTGCTCTACTTCCGGGAAACCATAGAGGGTTAACTCATTTTCGCGCACGTGGAGGTGCGTATGCAAGACGGCCGATTCGCCGACGTGCAACGTCACACTGGCAGGGACGTGGACCAGGAAGCCCACCCCGCCCACTTCCAGGATCACGGTGGTCTCCTCAGCGGAGAGAATGCGCCCTTCCAGTTGTGCAATCATTGCCAGTCCCTCCCTGCCGGAGCCACGCTTCCCCTCTGATGGCTCACGACCGTATCAGAGCATCCAGCTGTGCCCGGTGTAATCCACAAATGGCAATCGCCACCGCGTCCGCCGCGTCGTCAGGCCGGGGGATGGTCGGCAGGTGCAACAACATACGCACCATTTCCTGAACCTGGTGCTTGTCGGCCCCGCCGTAGCCGGTAATAGACTGTTTGACTTCCAGCGGGGTATATTCGGCGATGGGCAATCCCGCATCGGCCAGGGCCAGGAGCACTACTCCGCGGGCCTGCCCAACCGCCATCGCGGTGCGCACGTTACGGCTGAAGAAAAGTGCCTCCACGGCTGCGGCGGCCGGGGCATGGACAGTAACAATCTCCCGCAGCCCCCGGTAGATCGCCTGCAGGCGTTGTGGGAGGGGAGTCCCTGCTTCAGTTTCCAGCACCCCCAGGGTGATCAGTTGCAGGGTGCTCCCCTCCTCCTCAACAATCGCATACCCGGTCAGTGCGGTGCCGGGGTCAATTCCCAGGACCCGCATCAGCCCATCATGGCTTCGTAAGCCTGAACCGCCTCTTCTGTCACATCCAGGTTGGTGAAAACGCGCCGGACGTCGTCCATCTCTTCCAGCAAATCCACCAGTTTGAGGATCTGGGCGGCCTCGCGCGGCTCCAGCGCCATCGGCGTCTTGGGAGCCATGACCAGTTCCATGTTCTCCACCGGAATGCCCGCGCCTTTGAGCCCCACCTGAACGGCGTGCAGGTCTTCGGGAGCGGTGTAGACTTCGTGCGACTCTACCCCCTCCACCACATCCTCAGCGCCGGATTCCACCGCTGCCTCAAACAGTGTGTCGTAGCCCATGGTCGCCGGCACAGTGATAATGCCTTTGCGATCAAATTGCCAGGCGACCGCGCCCGATTCGGCCAGCGTCCCGCCCTGGCGGGAGAGCGCATGGCGCAGGGCCGCTACGGTGCGGTTGCGGTTGTCGGTCAATACGTCAATCAGCACGGCGACGCCGTTCGGGCCATACCCTTCATACATGACCTCTTCAAACACCTCGCCGTCTTTATCGGCACCGGTGCCGCGTCGGACAGCCCGCTCAATGTTATCCTTCGGCATCCCCATGGAGCGCGCTTTATCTATGGCGACGCGCAAGCTGATATTGGAGTCGGGGTCACCGCCCCCTTCGCGAGCCGCAATGACGATTTCCCGGGCCAGCTTGGTGAAAAGCTGCCCTTTCTTCGCGTCGGTGCTTTCCTTCTTCCGCCGAATCGTAGCCCAGTGGCTGTGTCCAGACATTGATCCTCCTTAAACTTTCTGCAAAAACTTCGTGAAAATCTTTTCACTCATCCCCAACACAGAAGCAACGAAAGCCGGGCGACATGCTATTCGCCCGGGCCACGAGAGCTGAGCACAGCTCCCATCCATGCGCGTTGACCACGCAGGAAAACCTCGCCGTTCATAGGACGTTTGCCGGCCATCTGCACCTGGAGTAAGACCAGCGCCCCTGCGCCGGCATGAACTGCCGGTAACCCCTGCCAGGCGAAAACGGTTCCCGGCTGAGCCGGCGGCAGGTCAGCATCCGCCAGTACCCGCGCCGCCAGGATCTTGAGCAAGGTGCCGTTCCAAAAGGTGTACGCGCCTGGTTCTGGCGCAAAAGCGCGCACCTGCCCCGCCACCTCTTGTGCCGACCGTTCCCAGGCAATGGCCGGGGCCGTCTTGCTCAAGCGCGGTGCCAGCGTTACCCCCTCAGCTGGCTGCGGTTGCGGTATCAGTTGCCCGTCCAGGTAGGCAGGCAACAATTCTAACAGTAAATCGGCCCCCAGCTGCGCCAGACGGCTCCCCAGCTCGCCGGCAGTCTCCTCTGCCCCAATGGCTATCTCGCGCTGAGCCAGGAGCGGGCCGGTATCCAGACCGGCGTCCATCTGCATAATGGTAACCCCGGTGACGGGATCGCCCGCCAGGATCGCCGCCTGGATGGGCGCAGCGCCCCGCCAGCGCGGCAGGAGCGAGGCATGAATGTTCAAACAGCCCCAGCGCGGCAATTCCAACACCGCCGGCGGCAGAATCTGCCCGAATGCCGCCACCACAATCAGATCAGGGGCCCAGGCGCGGATGTGCTCCACGGCTTCCAGCCGCTTCAAGCGTTCCGGCTGGAAAACCGGGATTCCCTCTGCCTGAGCCGTCACTTTGACCGGTGGGGCCGATAACAGCCGCCCCCGACCGGCCGGCCGGTCGGGCTGCGTCACGACCCCCACCACCGGGTAGTGCGCACAAAGGCCCTGCAAAGCCGGGATGGCAAACTCGGGCGTCCCCATAAAAACGATACGTGGTTCCACGCCTTGCATTGTATCATAAGGTGGTAAGGGGGCAAGTGACTTGCTTCCTGGTATAATCCGGTTATACTCAATAAGCAAGTTTTTCGTGACCCGGCGACCATTGGACTAAAAACTAAGCGACTACAGTAGAGAGGAGCAACCATGATGATACCTCCCATTCCAATGGATGAAATTGTTGCTTTTCTGGTGCAATTGTTGAATACCCCCAGTCCCACCGGTGACACAGAAGCCGCCATGGCCTTGATCCAATCGGCCGTGGCGACCTTGCCGGTGACGATCAGCCGCACCCGCAAAGGAGCGCTGGTGCTCACCTGGCCGGGCGAGGACTCTCATCCGCGCGCGCTGACGGCGCATACCGACACCCTCGGCGCGATGGTGCGCGAGATCAAAACCAACGGGCGGCTCAAGCCGACCTCCATCGGCGGGTATGCGTGGTCATCGGTAGACGGCGAGGGCTGCACTGTGGTCACGGCTGAGGGCCGCCAGTATCGCGGCAGCATTCTATCCACCAAAGCCTCGGTCCACATCTTCGGGCAGGAAACGCGCGACATGGAGCGCAAGCCGGAGAATTACGAGGTGCGGCTGGATGCGCCGACCAGCAACGAAGAGGATACTCGCCTGCTGGGCGTGGCGGTAGGGGATTTCATCTACGTGGACACGCGCGTGGAGGTCAATGAGGGTTTCATCCGTTCACGTTTTCTGGATGACAAAGCCAGCGTCGCGGCAATCTATGGGGCGCTGCTGGCGCTGCACCGGGCCGGACTGGCACCGCGCTACCGGCTCACCGTCCTCATCTCCAATTACGAAGAGGCGGGCCACGGTGCAGCCGCGGGGATTCCCGCCGATGTAGAGGAGCTGGTGGCCGTGGACATGGCGGCCGTCGGTGAAGGGCAGGCCTCCGACGAGTACAGTGTGGGGATTTGTGCCAAAGATTCCGGCGGGCCGTATCATCTGGGGCTGCGCCGGCAATTGGAGCGGCTGGCCCAGACGCATAGTATTCCGTACCGGGTGGATACTTATCCCTACTACGGCTCCGACGGCGAAGCCGCCTGGCGGGCCGGGGCCGACCTCAAGGTGGCGCTGATCGGCCCTGGGGTGGACGCCTCGCACGCCTATGAGCGCACGCACCGGGCCTCGCTGGAGGCGACGGTGCAGCTGTTGGTCGCCTACTTGCTCAGCGAAGCCTGAGCGCCGGAGATGATTTTCAATCCCCACGGTCCCCGCTGGCGGGCTATGTAATCGGCGCGGCGACGGGCGAAGGCCGGCTCCAGGGCGGAGAGCGGGCGCACGACGCCATTCAGCACCACCGGCGGATCAACGGCGCGCACTTTGGGCAACACGGTGAGGTCGGGCGCGGTCGCCACTCGCTCAAAGGTGACGTCGGGGCGCAGCAGCGCCAGCCACCGCTCAATTTCGGGATCAGCGGCGGCCTGCAGGCAGGCGATCACCGCGGTATCCGTTTTCCATAGATCGGCATCCTTGAGCACGCCCTTGGTCAGCGCGACCCGCAGCGCCTGCCCCATCACCGCATACCAGCCCACCTCCTGCACGGCACACCAGATTGCCTCATCCAGCACCATGAAGCATTCCCCTAACCAGCGGGCCACGCGCAAGTCATTGACGACGATGCGCCCCTCCCAGACCCGCAAGTGGGCCAGCAAAGTCACGACCTCTGCTGGGGCAATCCAGCCCAACGTCACCCCGTCGCGCAGGAAATAGTCCAGCCGGTCGGCACACAGTGCAGGGAGTGGCTGCTCCAACAATGTGAAGTTTTCCGCCTCCGCCACCCACTGCCAATCCAGCGCATAGCCGGCCAGGATCTCGGGTAAGTCCGAGGCCGCCAACACGGCCGCCCGATGCATCTCGTGATAGGTGTGCTCCGCATTGGGGAAAGCAAAATCCACCACGTGGGAGAGGGCCGTATGCGGCACGTCGTGGATCAGGCCGGCAGCTTGTTCCACCAGGTCAGCCCCCAGCCGTTGTAACAGAGCGGCCACGCCGACAGAATGATCCAGGCGCGTGGTGTCACGGCGCGGGTTGATGAAGGCCGTGATCCCACCCTGGTAGATGTGCGCCAGTCGCTGTACCGCCGCCGAGCGGTAAAGATCTACCAACAGCGGCCTATCCAACTGGACAGCTCCGTAGACCGGGTCTTGAATATGAACAGGAAGCATGGTTCGTCCTTTGGCCAACTCAGGCCGGCATAGGAGGCTATGATACCTCAAGAAACGCCATTGTCACGTGGTTGACTTCCCCCCAAGCCGGGCTATACTCCTACCTGTCAGACCTCAAGTGCATCAGGGGACAGGAAGATTGTGAGCACAGCACAACCGGTCAAATTTCAGGTGGAGCACCTGAATTTCTACTATGACGCCAAGCAAGCGCTGTTTGATATTTCGCTGAACATTGCCGAGCGAGAGATCACAGCGTTTATTGGCCCGTCGGGGTGCGGTAAGACGACGTTTCTCCGCTGCTTGAATCGGATGAACGACCAGATCCCCCAAACGCGCGTGGAAGGGAAAATCCTGTTGGACGGAATGGATATTTACGCGCCGACCACCGATGTGGTAGCGCTGCGCCAGCGGGTCGGGCTGGTGTTTCAGAAACCCAATCCTTTCCCCCAATCGGTCTACGATAACGTGGCCCTGGCGCCGGTGGCGTTAGGCCTGGCTCGTGGGCAAGCGCTGGAGAACCTGGTAAAGGAATCGCTACAACGGGTAGGGTTGTGGAGTGAGGTCAGTAGCGATCTCCGCCAGCCGGCCTTTGGTCTCTCGTTGGGCCAGCAACAACGGCTCTGCATCGCCCGCACCATTGCCGTGCAGCCGGAGATCATCTTGATGGATGAACCCTGCTCGGCGCTGGACCCTATCACGACCCTCAAGATTGAGGATCTGATGCAAGAATTACGCCAGGATTACACCATCGTGATTGTGACCCACAACATGCAACAGGCGGCCCGCGTTTCAGACCGGACGGCTTTCTTCTGGTTGGGGCGCTTGATTGAGTACGGCGAGACAACCCAGATTTTCACCCGCCCGGCGCACGAAATGACCGAGGCATACGTCAGTGGTCGTGTGGGTTAACCTACGCAAAGGGGTGCAGTTATGACCGCCAGCACACGCAGTTTGTTTGATCAGGAATTAAATCAGCTGCGCGATGATCTCATTCAGCTGGGCAGCATGGTGGTGGCCGCGATCAGCCGGGCTGTGGAAGCCCTCAAACAACGTGACGCTGACGCCGCCCGACAGATCATTGCGGATGACCAGGCCATTAACCGCCTGCGTTATCAGATAGAAGAAGCAGCTATCGTCACCTTAGCGACTCAACAACCGATGGCCGCCGATCTGCGGACAATTGTCGCCATCACCCACACTGCCGTGGAACTGGAACGGATGGGGGACCACGCGGCCGGCATCGCGGAACTGGTCATCCGGTTAGCCGACGAGCCGTTGCTGAAGCCGCTCATTGACATCCCGCGCATGGCACAAATTGACCAGGAGATGATCCAGGCTGTCCTGGAAGCCTTTCTCAACCGTGACGCTGAGCTGGCCCAACAGATCGCCGCCCGCGACAACGAGGTGGATCAACTCTACGATCAGGTTTTCCGTGAGTTGTTGACCTACATGCTCCAGGACCCACGCAATATCCAACGGGCGACCTATCTGCTGTGGGTGGCCCATAACCTGGAACGGATCGGCGACCGGGTGACCAACATCAGCGAGCGGGTCATTTTCATAGCCACCGGAGAGCTGCGCGAGCTCAACCCGTGACCGGCTTTGGCATCAGCCGACCCTATATCCTGGCCTGTCGTGAAGCCAAGAAACTGGGGAAGCTTGTAGTGAGGCGCTTTAGCGCCATGGTCAGCGCGCTGAAGCCGCTACAGCAAACCCTCCCCGCACCTTTTTGAGAAGATTCAGAAAAAGGTAAAATGCTCTGACTTGCTTATCCTCCAATCGGGTATATCCTTAAAATTGTCACCAGCCCCATCGGGGCATAGAAACACCGGGCCAGGTGGCGGAACCTCTCCGCGCGGCAATTGGAAAAGTTTTGCATGGAGGTAATCATGACACTGGCTGAGAAAAAATTAGCCCCTGATTTTGTCGTGAATGAGACGTTGGCTGCGGCCATCCGCGCACGGTTGCAAGGCGGGAAGCTGCCCTGCGCCATCGCTTTTGCCATCGCTGAAGAACAGCAAGTCTCCCCGCTCCTGGTAGGGCAAACGGCCGATTATCTGCCGGTCCACTTAAGCCGGTGCCAGCTCGGCCTTTTTGGCTACGGCGCTGAGGAAAAAGCCTTATTGGTGGAGCAGCTGGCCGCCCGCCCGATACCGGCCGGGTTGGAAGCAGCGCTCCAGGCGGCGCTGACCACTGAGGGGCAGCTAACCTGTCAGGACGCCTGGGAACTGGCTGACCGGTTCCACGTTCCACGCGCGTTGTTCGGCTACTTAGCGGATACGTTAGGTGTCCGGATCACCGGCTGCCAGCTGGGGGCGTTTTGAGGACGCCATGACCGGCCCCTGGCGAACCGCCGCAGCTTGAAGGGCTTTACCACACCGACGATGACAAAAATGTGAGCAGTCCGTAGAGAGCAGTGAGCAGTCCTCAGCTTGCTGCATCCAAACTGCTCCCTATTCACGACTCACCCGTTACTATTTTTTGTTAAGGAGGAACTATGTCCGTCCCGAAAACAAGTCCTGTCCCTTCCGATCTGGAAATCGCCCAGGCCGCGGAGCTGCGCCCAATCCTGGAAATCGCTCAAGCGGCCGGACTCACCATAGATGATCTGGAAGTCTACGGCAAGTACAAGGCCAAAGTCCACCTGGACGTGCGCGAGCGCCTGGCCGCCCGACCACCGGCTCGCTATGTGGACGTGACCGCTATCACGCCGACGCCGTTGGGGGAAGGCAAAACCACCACCACCATCGGCCTGACACAAGCGCTAGGACAACTCGGCAAGCGGGCCATCTGCGCCATTCGCCAGCCTTCCATGGGGCCGACTTTTGGCATCAAGGGCGGGGCCGCCGGCGGCGGCTACAGCCAGATCGTCCCCATGGAGGACTTCAACCTGCACCTCACCGGGGATATTCATGCCGTCAGTGCCGCGCATAACCTCTGCGCGGCGGCCATTGATGCCCGCATCTACCACGAAAGCCGCTGGACCGAGGCCTACTTTGAGAAGATCGGCCTGCGCAAACTCAATATTGATCCCTACTCCATCACCTGGAACCGGGTGGTAGATATGAACGACCGGGCGCTGCGCCACATCATCAGCGGGCTGGGCGATCTGGACGACGGGCCGATCCGCCAGTCGGGGTTTGATATCGCCGTTGCCAGCGAACTGATGGCGATCCTGGCGCTTTCCACCAGCCTGGAGGACATGCGCGCGCGCATTGGACGTATCGTCATCGGCACCGACACCAAACGGAATCCCATCACCGCCGAAGACCTGGGCGTAGCCGGCGCAATGACCGTCCTGATGAAAGATGCGCTCATGCCCAACCTGCTACAAACGTTGGAAGAGCAGCCGGCCTTTGTCCACGCCGGGCCTTTCGCCAACATCGCCCACGGTAACTCCTCGGTCATTGCCGACCAGATTGGCGTTCACCTGGCCGACTTCCTGGTGACGGAGTCAGGCTTTGGTGCCGACATCGGCATGGAGAAGTTCATGGACATCAAGTGCCGCGTCTCCGGGCTGGTCCCCAACGTGGTAGTGCTGGTGGCCACCGTCCGCGCTTTGAAGATGCACGGCGGCGGGCCCAAGGTGGTGGCCGGTCGCCCGCTGGATAAAGCCTACACGGCGGAAAACCTGGAACTGGTGCGGGCTGGCGTCGCCAACCTGGAGGCTCACATTCGCATCGCGCGCAAGTTCGGCATCCCGGTCGTGGTCGCCATCAACTCCTTCCCGACCGACACCCCGGCGGAATGGGAGGTCGTCCGCGAAGCGGCCCTGCGCGCCGGCGCCTTTGAGGCAGTGGTCGCGCACCACTGGGCCAAGGGCGGCGAGGGGGCTATCGCGTTGGCGCAAGCCGTGGCGCAGGCGGCCGAAGAACCCGCCCAATTCCGATTCCTCTACGATGTGGCCCTGCCTATCAAAGAAAAGATTGAGATCCTGGCCCGTGAAATCTATGGGGCTGAGGGTGTGGATTACAGCGCCGAAGCCGAAGAAAAGATCCAGCTCTACACCAGCCTGGGCTACGATAAGATGCCGATCTGCATGGCCAAGAGCCACCTTTCGCTCAGCCATGAGCCAAGCTGGAAAGGCGTGCCGCGCGGCTATCGCTTCCCCATCCGCGACATCCGGGCCAGCGTTGGCGCCGGCTTCCTCTACCCCCTGGCCGGCGAGCTGAGCACCATGCCGGGGCTGTCCAGCAAGCCCTCGTTCATGAACATTGACATCAAAGACGGCAAGGTCGTAGGCTTATCGTGAGGGGCTAAACCTTAGTCTTTTGAGAGCAATTCCTCCTGAACTGGCGTTCACCAGCGGTGGGATGAAAATGTGAACAGTGAGCGGTGAGCAGGAAACAGGAACTTCTACTTACTGCTTTCTGCTCACTACTTAGGTTTCTATATTTCAGAGGAGGCGCTATGACTGCTACACTCATTGACGGCAATGCGATTGCAGCTGCTATCCACGCCGAACTGGCCCAGGAGGCAGCCGAACTGAAAGAAAAATATGGTATTACCCCCGGTCTGGCTACGGTGCTGGTGGGGGACAATCCGGCCTCCCAATCCTACGTCAAAATGAAGCGGCGGCGCTCCGCCGAACTCGGCTTCTACTCGGTGGGGCGCGAGCTGCCCAAGGAGGCCACCCAGGAGGATGTGATCCAGGTGGTGCGCGAGCTCAACGCCGACCCGGCGATCCACGGCATCCTCGTCCAATTGCCGCTGCCGGGCCAGATCAACGAGGAGGACGTGCTCAACGTCATCAACCTGGAAAAGGACGTGGACGGCTTCCATCCGATCAACATCGGGCGGCTGGCGATGAAGCGGCGCGACCCGCTCTTCGCCCCTTGCACGCCGGCCGGCGTGATTGAGCTGCTGGATCGCATGGGCATCCCGATCTCCGGCAAAGAGGCCGTGGTGCTGGGCCGCAGCAATATCGTCGGGCTGCCCGTCTCCATGCTGCTGCTCAAGCGCGACGCCACCGTCACCATCTGCCACTCCCGCTCGCGCGACCTGCCTGCCATCTGCCGGCGGGCCGACATCCTCGTCGCGGCGGTCGGGCGCACCCAAATGGTCAAAGGCGATTGGATCAAGCCCGGCGCAGCGGTCATTGACGTCGGGATCAACCGGGTGGAAGATGCCACCACCAAGAGCGGCTACCGGCTGGTCGGCGATGTGGACTTTGAGGAGGTCAAAGAAGTGGCCGGTTTCCTGACCCCGGTGCCCGGCGGGGTCGGCCCGATGACGATTGCCATGCTGCTACGCAATACCCTCACGGCAGCTAAGCGTGCAGCGGGATTGATCCAGTAACTATGTTATAATAGGCCCATCAATCCAACTTTTGCTAAGAAGGAGGAACAAGCGATGTTCGTCAAATACCGGATGACCCCGCACCCGATTACCGTAGCGCCGGACACTTCGGTAGCCGAGGCGCTCGGCTTTATGCGTCAAAACCGGGTGCGCCGCCTGCCCGTGGTGGATAAGAAGGGCACCATTGTCGGCATTGTGACCGAAAAAGACCTGCTTTATGCTTCCCCCTCGCCTGCGACCAGCCTCAGCGTCTACGAGATCGGCTACCTGCTCTCCCGCCTGAAGGTGGAAGAGATCATGAAGCGGGACGTCATCACCGTGGGCGCCGATGCCCCCCTGGAAGAAGCCGCCCGCATCATGGCAGACAACAAAATCGGCAGCCTGCCGGTCGTGGAAGGCGATAAGCTGGTCGGCATCATCACCGAGACCGACATCTTCAAGGCGTTCCTGGAGATGATGGGCGCCCGCGAACAAGGCATTCGCGTGACCATGCGGGTGAAGGACGAGCCGGGGACGCTCAGCCGGATCACCGGCGCGGTGGCGGGATTGAACGGGGACATTGTCGCCCTGGGCGCCCTCTACGGCGAGGATCGCACCTCCTCCTTCCTGACCATCAAAGTCCGCTGGGTCGACGAAGCGGCCTTGAAGCAGGCCCTGACCGAAGCCGGCGCGCAGATCATGGACGTGCGACAGATTTAGCGCGGGCAGCTCCGGCGCTGCGCGAGCCGGCCGCGCACTGAATCTTTGCAGGTTACAGCATGTTCATGTTGTTGAAAGCATTGGCGCTGAGTCTGTTGGGGGCGGCCCTGCTGGAGCCGGGGCCGCCCCTGGCCGACTCGGCCTGGATTGACGGTTTTGTCGGCTACCCACAACAGTATCCCCTTAGCTGCGAGATCCGCTCGGCCACCGATGTGGCGAATTTCTGGGGCAGGCCGACTACAGAGGATCAGCTCATTGCGCTCTTGCCACACTCCGACGATCCCAACCTGGGGTTTGTGGGCGACATCAACGCCCCGGCCGGTAGCCTGCCGCCGGTAGGCTATGGAGTTTATGCGGCTCCGATTGCTCAGGTCTTGCGCCGCTGGGGGCTGGATGCCCGCGCCCATTACGGCTTCACCCTGGACCAGCTGAAACGCGAGCTCCAGGCGGGCCGGCCGGTCATCATCTGGGGTACCTATGAGATGCGCCAGAGCCCGTTGATCCCCCTCACCACCGCCCGCGGCGTCGGCGTACTCATTGTACAATGGGAACACACCTACGTGGCCGTTGGGTACGACAGCGGCGGGGTTTACCTGGTGGATGCCTATGATGCCAGCCAGCGTTATTTTGATTACACCACCTTCAGCCAGGGCTGGTCGCAGCTGGTACAAATGGCCGTGACCGTCCAGGGCCGGTTCATCGCTAACTCCCAGCTCATCCTCCGCCCGGCCGGTGGCTACACCCATGTTTTCCGGCGGGGCGTTGAGGATTTAGGGCCGTGGTAAGTACGGCGGATCCGCGGGCCAAAGCACCGGCGGGCCAGGCGCGTTAATGGCATGTCGCTGCGGGTAGGTCTGATCTCCGATACGCACGATCAGCTGCCCCGGCTGCAAGCGGCGCTGGCGCATTTCCGGCGGGAAGAGGTCTACACGTTGCTGCACGCCGGTGACCTCACCAGTCCTGGCACACTTGCGCTTCTCTGCGGATTTGATCTCTGGGTGGCCCGGGGCAACATGGATGGGGACCCAACCCTGCCGACGCTGACCGAAGCGCTTTTTGGCTCGGGACGGCTGGCCGAGGTGCACCACCTTACGTTGGACGGTAAAGCAATAGCTTTGCTCCACGGCCACCGGCAGGAACAGCTGGATGCGCTGATCCGCTCCGGTCGCTACGCTTACGTCATCCACGGGCATACCCATGTTCCGCGCGATGAACATAGGGGGCCGACCCGGGTGATCAATCCTGGGGCCATCGGCGGAATGCCACGGCGTCCACCCGGCTACGCAATCCTGGACCTGGAGAGCGACGATCTGGCATGGTACGAACTTTGACGCCATGGGGTCCGCCAGGGGCTTGCTCTGCGGCTATTTTCCCCTATAATGAAAAGACATAAAGGGCACAGCGGGGAGGTAAACCATGCACTTGGAGGAGAGTAAACAGATCCTGCGCGAATGTCCGTTGTTCAGCGAATTGAACGAGGCGCAGCTGGATCTGGTGTTGCTGACCTGTGAAGAGGCCAATTTCATGCCCGGGGAAGCCATTTTCATGCAAGGAGATCCCGGCGACGCCCTCTATATTGTCGTCCGGGGCGAAGTTGAAATCCTGCTGGAAAGCCCCACGCCGGGAGAAGAGCCGGTCTCCCTTTCGCTGATGACCACCGGTCAGAACTTTGGCGAGGTGACCCTGGTGGAAGAAGGCACTCGCACGGCGACCGCTCGTGCCCGCACCGCGGTACAGCTGATTCGCATTCCCCGCCAGCGGTTGCTGCGCCTGAGTGGCAACTACCCGGAAATCGGCTTCCACATCGTCCGCCGCATCGCCGCCGACATGGCGCTCAAAATTCGCGACATGAACCTGAGCGTCCGGACTCAGATTTTCTGGCAACCCAGTCCCAGAAAATCTGATCCCCAGCCCATTTGATAAAGAGGACTCCATGACAGAGCCGTCTGATCTCATTGTACGTTTGGTCAACATCCACAAGGCCTACGGAAATACCGAAGTCCTCAAGGGGGTCTCTCTGGATATGCACGTTGGCGAGGCGGTCGTCATCATTGGCCCCAGCGGGACAGGGAAAAGCACCCTGTTGCGGTGCGTCAATCTGCTCACCCGCCCCGACCAGGGCGAGGTGTGGGTGGATGGGCAGGAGGTCACAGCGCCGCACGTAGATATCAACCGCATCCGGGCGCAAGTGGGCATGGTCTTCCAGGATTTCAATCTCTTCAGCCACATGACGGCGTTAGACAACGTGATGGTAGGGCCGATCAAGGTCAAGCGGATGCCCAAGCGCGAAGCCCGCGACCTGGCTATGTTTGAGCTGGAACGGGTCGGCCTGGCGGAAAAGGCCGCCTCATATCCAGGTCAGCTCTCCGGCGGACAGAAACAGCGGGTCGCCATCGCACGCGCGTTAGCCATGAACCCCAAAGTGATGTTGTTTGACGAGCCCACCTCGGCCCTGGATCCCGAGTTGATCGGGGAGGTGCTGGCGGTGATGAAGAAGCTGGCCGAGGAGCGGATGACGATGCTGGTGGTGACGCACGAGATGGGCTTCGCGCGAGAAGTCTGCGACCGGATCATCTTCATGGAAAAAGGCTTCATCGTGGAGGAGGGCCCGCCGGAACAACTCTTCTATCATGCTCAGCACCAGCGCACCAGGGAATTCCTGGGCAAGATCACCGAGCTGTACGGGGAACAGAAAGAATCATGAGCGGCCTGGCAGCCTTTTGGGAGATGATCTGGCCGGAATTGGGGCGCGGGTTGGTGGTGACGCTCCGGCTGAGTGTGCTGGCGCTCTTCATTGGGCTGCTGATCGGGCTACCGACCGCGTTAGCCCGTGTTTACGGGCCCCGCTGGTTGAACTTCCTTGCCACAGCGTTCGTAGAGATCTTCCGGGGGACGCCTTTGTTGGTCCAGCTCTTCGTCATCTATTACGGGTTGGCCGACCCCAATCTGTCCAAATTGCTCGTCAGTCTGGGACTGCCCAAGAATCTGCTGACACTCTCCCCCTTCGCGGCTGCCTACATCGCGCTGGGCTTGAACAGCGGTGCCTACCAGGCAGAATATTTCCGGGGTGCGATCCAGGCCATCGGTTCCGGGCAGATGGTCGCCGCCCGCGCGCTGGGGATGAGCCGGCTCCAGGCCATCCAGACGATCATCCTGCCGCAGGCCATCCGGCTGGCCATCCCACCGTGGTCCAACGAGGCTGCCTACATGGTGAAATACACCTCGGTGGTTTACATCATTGCCGTGCAAGATCTCTTTGGCGAGGCCAAGCGCATTATGAGTGCGCATTACAACCAGTTTACCATGCTGCCGTTTGTGGGGCTGATTTACCTGGTGATGGTGTTGATCATCACCTGGGGGATGGGCAAGGTGGAACAGCGGTTTCACATCCCGGGGCTGGAGATGGAGTTTGAGCGGACGTAGGGGCACTGGCAGGCGACAAAAACCCGGCGCTGGCTCAGCGCCGGGTTTTGCTATGCTTTGTCCGCATCAATCAGAATGACCTTGATGGGCACAGCCGGGAAATGTCGTTTGAGCCGCTCAATATCGTAAATCAGCTGTTCCCCGTAAGAAACTCCTGACGACATCTCTGTGTGCAAAGCGTGGCATGGGACGATCTCTACCCCCACATCGGCTTTGTTTTCATTGAAGAAGTATTGGAATTTTGCCAGATCGTAAAACATGAAGGCATACTTACCAAACTGCACTTCAATTAACACCTGGTCCTTGACGTAATCCACTTGCTTGAAAGCACCCGGAATGGCAATGTCGCTGTGCGGAAGCGTGATTGTGTAGTGTCACGCAGTTCATGATAACCTCTGGCTGCAAAGGCTTGACTAAATTGGCGGTTCATCTCAATTGGTGCGTAGAGCATTCTTCCGGCTTTGTTCTTTTCCAGGCTTTGCTTACTGCGTTCGGCAGCCACTTCAGCGATCACTTCGTAGATCTCCCGCTCATACTGCGGGTAACGAACCTTGAGAATTTCAGCACCGCCCAAATGTGAGTATTCGTAGACCACTCTCATCTCTCCGGTTCCTCACTGTGATAGTCTTCCGCTTTTTCCATGAGCGCCAGCTGTTCAGCCACTGGCCTTAACTGCACCGTCTGAGGAGGGACGCTCGCCTCTGGTGCATCCGGATCATAAACTGGGCGAGCCATAGGACGGATCCTTAGGACTCCACTTTCGGCCAACTGGATCCGCTCGCGCGCAAGGGCAACATATTCAGGCATGATTTCGGCTCCCATTGCTCTCCGGTGATGCATCAACGCAGCGGTGGCAGTTGTCCCAACCCCGATAAAGGGGTCTAACACCCAATCCCCCTCATTGGTCAACGCCAATACTAAGCGCTCTATCAGCTCTACCGGGAACTGACAAGGGTGAATCGTCTTTTCCACATGGTTGGCTTTAACATTTGGAATGTCCCAAAAATCACCGGGATTCTTCCCCAACGGATTACCCGACAGTTGTCCTTTTTTAGGGCCCTTGAAATACTTCTTCTGGGGATATTTCTGAGGCACACGTACAGCATCCAGGTTAAAAATATAATCGTCGCTTTTGGTAAACCACAAAATCACCTCGTAGCGACCGGAGAAGCGCTTGGAGGCATGGAGCCCATGCTCAAAATGCCAGACGATCCGGTTCCGCAAATGCAGCCCCAGGCTGGCAAAAATGGGATACAGAATGACGTCCAGCGGGATAATTTCGCCATTGTCCACGTAATTGCCCACCTGCCAGCAAAGGCTACCCCGTTCGTGCAACACTCGCACACAGGCTTCAATAACCTGCCGCTGCTGCGCCAGGTACTCGTCCAGTTCCAGACGGCTCTCATAGGGCTTGCCCAGGTTGTAAGGCGGGGATGTCACCACCAATTGCACCATGCCGTCAGGGATCTTGGGCAAAAGCTCAAGGCAATCCCCTTCATACAGCACCAAATCGGCTGTCGGATCAAATTGCGAGGCTAAATTGATTTTACCCATCCCGCGGTTTCACTCCTTAGTATCGGGATGATAGCACAAATTCGTCGCGAGCGCTACCCCCAATTACTCCCGCTGGCGCAGCACTTCAATCACTTCCGCCACCAGGTCGTACCGCCCGAAAGCCGGCGTGAAGTAGACGCCGCGCACGCCGGGGAGAGCGCGCAGCTGTAGCAGGAGCTCCTGCGCCATCCGCACCCCCTCCGCAGCGGCAGATTCACCCGCGGCATGCATCCGTGCCCGCGTCTCTTCCGGCACAATGATCCCCGGCACCTCATTGTGCAAAAATTCGGCGTGGCGCGCGGAGTAAAGCGGTAACAGGCCAACCATCAACGGCGCTGGCAACTCGCCGTACTGCTCCCGGTAAACCGCCAGGAACCGCGTGATGACATCAACGTCGTAGACGGGCTGGGTGATGGCAAAGTCGGCGCCGGCCTCCAGCTTCTCGTGCAAGTTGGCCACCGCATAGGTCAAATCCTCTGCCGCTGGATTGGTTGCCACGCCGATGAAAAAGCCGGTCGGCTGGCCCATTTTGGCCCCCGCGTAGTCCAACCCCTGGTTCAATTTCTGCTTGATCAGCGTGATGAAGCCGGGCAGGTTCAGATCGTAGAAGTCGTGCGTCTCCGGGTAATCGCCGATGGCCACAGGGTCGCCCATGACGACGAAAAGGTTGCGGATACCCAGCGCGTGCGCGGCCAGCAGGTCGCTCTGCAAGCGCAGCAGGTTGCGCCCGCGCAGCGGGAAGTGCAGCACCGCATCCAACCCCACTTCGCGCTGAACGAGGTGACAGACGGCCCAGGGTGCCATCCGCAGGCGAGCCATCGGGTTGTCGGAGACATTGACGACGTGCGCGCCGGCCTCCCGCAGCATCCGCGCCGCTTCTACCAAACGTGCGACGTTGGGCCCCTTGGGGGGAACCAGCTCCACGCTGACGGCAAACTCGCCGGCGGCGAATTTGCGCGCCAGCGGCGTCGGTCCCACCGGCGCGGCCGGGGCATCCGCATCGGTCGGGGCCGTCGCCGGCATGAAAATACGTGGGACACCGGCCGGGTGATCCAACGCGCGGCGCATGGCTGCGATGTGCTCGGGCGTCGTGCCGCAGCAGCCGCCGATGAGGCGTACCCCCAGCTCGGCAAAGGCCACGGTGTAGCTGCCGAAGTACTCCGGCGTGGCGGGATAGACCAGCCGCCCCTCCAGGCGGCTCGGCCAACCGGCGTTGGGCATCGCCGAGAGGTACGGCGGCCCCTCCTTGACCACCTCGCGCATCTCCTGAATGGCGCGCAACACCCCCTCCGGGCCGGTGCTGCAATTCGCGCCGATCACATCGGCCCCGGCGGCGACTAACAATTCGGCCACCTGGCGCGGCGTGTGGCCCAACGGCGTCAGCCCATCCTCCAGGAAGGTGGCCGAGGCGACCAACGGCAAATCACAGATGGCGCGGGCAGCCTGCAAGGCGGCCTCCAGCTCCTTGAGGTCCGAGAAGGTCTCCAGGATCAGCACGTCGGCACCGGCCTCGGCCAGGGCCTGGATCTGCTCGGCGAAGATGCCGCGGGCCTCCTCCGGGCGCAGCCGCCCCAACGGGATGATTTTCTGCCCGGTGGGACCGACCGAAGCGGCGATCCAGATCGGGCGGAAATAGGCGGCCGCGACACGGCGGGCCAGTTCTACTCCCGCGCGGTTGATAGCAACCGTCGCGTCACCCAGCTCACTGCGCTCCAGGCGGACGCGGTTCGCGCCGAAGGTGTTGGTCTCTATCAGATCGGCGCCGGCTTCCAAATAACGCCGGTGGACCTCGGCGACCCATTCCGGGTGGGTGCGGTTCAGGTCATCCAGAGAGCGATCAAACGTGGCCCCGTGGGCGTAGAGCATGGTCCCCATTGCCCCATCGGCCAGCAGTGGACCCTGCGCTAAGCGGCGCAAAAATTTCTCACGACGAGTGATTTCTTCCATCTCCCCTCATTCCCCCTGTAAAGTTACAAGTTGCTGATGCAGACCACGCCCCCTGATTCCTCAGCTGCCCCTGGCCTTTCAAGGTTCCCAGCGCTACCAGCGTCACCGTCGCCGGGATGGCCGGCGCGTAGAAGCGGTCGTAGGCAATTGGGCCGGGCAGGACGACGTGATAGACGATGACGGCAGCGAGCACGCACGCCGTGGACGGCCGGAAACGCAGCCGCCAGAGACCGCGCAGCCCCGCCCCCCAGACCGCCAGCCGCCCGGCAAACAGCCCCCACCAGATCAGCGCCGCGTCCGGCGGGATGCGCGCCACCCGCTCCAGCCAGAAGGCGTGCAGGGCGTCCCCCACTGCGCCGATCGCCAGCGATTCGCCCATCCGCCGCCAGATGTCGTCTACCACGCCGGTAGCCGACCAATCCCGGCCGGTGACCACTTGATAGGCGAACCGGTGGCCCGGATCCAGCAGGCTGCGCTCAACCCCGGCCCCGTGGGCCTTCAGCGCCGCCCCGGGCCACGTGAGCACCACGTCACGCGCCACCGCCGCAACCTGCCGGTGACGTGCCTCCCGGTCCGCGCAAGAGAGGGAGGTGTCCCAATCCTCCAACCGGCCACTCCAGCTATTCCAATGATAACGCTGAGCAGCCGTTTGAACCAATTCAAAGTATAACGCTTCCCAGGTTTCTGTCCATGGCTCGGCCGCAATCCCCTGTGCCGTCGCTAAGGTGGTCACGGCGGTGACCCGGGCCGTGTTTTCCTCAAAGGCGGCAGAAAGCTGCCAGCGGCCCAGGATCCGCCGGTTGCGCCCCCCCCACGGGGCCAGGACCAGCAGCAGAGCAGCGCCGCAGGCGACCACGGACGACAGACCACGGACCATAGCCCGTCCCTGATTCTCCGCCGGTGACCGCTTGCACGCCGCTACCGCCAATAGCCCCGCTACCCCCAGTGCCAGGAACTGCTCGTTGGGCTTGGTGAGCACCGCCAGCCCCCAGAACAAACCCGCGAGGGCAGCAGATCCAGGCCGGGGGCGGCGCAACCACGTCACCGTGGCCCAGAGCGCCGCCGCCAGCAGCGGCAGCAGCAATGGCTCGGTCAGCAGATAGCCGGTAAACCGCTGCGTTGTCCCGTTAAGCGCGTAGAGCAGGCCGGCCAGCATTCCCACCCGCCGTCCCCCCACCGCGCGGCCCAGGCGCGTGACTCCTGCCGCGGCCAGGACCTCCAGCAGCAGATTGAACAACACCGCATGGGACGGCTCGGTCCCCAACAACCGATAGCTCTCGGCCAGAAAAAGCGGGTAGAGTGGTGTGCGGATAGCGGTCGGACAGAAAGGCGGATTCCAGTCCAGGGAAAAGCCGCGCCCGGCGAGCAGGTTGAGTGCCAGTCGGTGATACCCCTGCGCATCCACCGGCTCCAGCGGATCAGTCGGGGAAACGCTCAGCCAGGCCACGCGGACGAGCAGCGTCAACCAAAGCAACGCCCAGGGAGTCCAGCGCCGTAATGACCTATCCGTCAGGTTGCCCACCCCCTCATAGATTCCCTGTTTCTTGATTCTGGATCCTGGATTCTGGATTCACTGCCTCACCGGTTCCGCTCCGCAATCAGCCGGATTCCTTCCAGGGTCAGCCACGGATCCGACGCGACGAAACAGCTGGTCAGGGGCGCGACCAGCCGCGCCAGCCCCCCGGTGGCAATCGCCTGGGCCGTTCCCCCCAGTTCAGCCTGGAAACGGCGGACCAGTTCCTCCACCAACCCGACATAGCCGAAAACAATGCCCGATTGAATAGCCGTAATGGTGTTGGTTCCAATAGCGTGAGGCGGTGGCTCCAGGCGAATGTGGGGCAGCTGCGCGGTGCCCCCGGCCAGCGCGCTCATCGCCAGGTTCACGCCCGGCGCGATGGCGACGCCCCGAAATTCCGCCTGCGCCGAGACGGCGGTAAAACTGGTCGCCGTCCCGAAATCCACCACGATGCAGGCGGTGTGAAAGCGCTCGTAGGCCGCCACAGCATCGGCGATCAGGTCAGCGCCGACCTCGGCCGGGTTATCCACGCAGAAAGTCAGCCCGGTGTTGGTCGCAGCGCTGACCACGAGGGGGGAGTGCCCCGTCTGCGCGGACAACATCTCGCACAACGTGCCGGTCAACGGCGGGACAACGCTGCTCAGAACGATCTGGCGGAAGCTCGCCAGGGTCAATCCTGCCTCGCGCAGGAAATCGTGGAAGAGCACGGCGTACTCATCGGGCATTTTGTCCCAGACAGTACGGGCGCGCCACTGGCGCAGCCAGCGCTCCCCATCGTGGACCCCAAAGACGATATTGGTATTGCCAACATTGACAGCCAGAAGCATTGCGACCTCCATCAGTCATTCAGTAACCCGGTAGTCAACTTGTTCTCGGCCAATCAGTCGCCTGGTCAAGCAAGCTCAACCTTGTAACGCCGCAGTCCAGCGGTGGGTGTTAAATCGTTCCAAGTGTAATCGGATTCCGCCCGGTGGCAAGGCTCCCCCTGATGGCCAGGGCTATTGCATTTGGCCTGAAAGTGTTCTTCTTCCCGCTGCGCGTGGGGTCGGCCACCAAGCGCTCGCCATTTTTTTAAATGCGATGGCCCTGTCCTGATGGCTGACGGCTGATTGCTGATTCGTGGTATAATCATTTTCCATGAAAAAGAACTGGCTTCGCATTTTGCTGGCGTTGGTGTTTGCCGTGGCGGGGCTCTACCTGGCGCTGCGCGGCGTGGATTTCCAAAATGTCGGGCAGGCGCTGGCCCAGGCGCGCTGGGGCTGGATGGGTTTGGCATTTCTTTGCGTCTTGGGCGAACTGCTCATCCGGTCCATCCGGTGGCGGATCTTGCTGGGCCGCAAACTTTCCATTGGGGATGGCTTCGGGCTGATCTGCATCGGCTACCTGGTGAGCAATGTCTTCCCCCTGCGCGCCGGCGACGCGGCGCGCGGCGTGGCTGCCGGCATCCGCAGTGGCGTCTCACCGGTCGCGGCCCTCTCCACCGTGGTCGTAGAGCGGACATTGGACCTGTTGACGGTGGTGCTCTTCCTGTTGGGGACGCTGCCGTTCGTGGCCGGACTGGGTGACTCGTTGACGACCGGACTGATCGCCGGTGCTCTCTCCCTGGGGCTGCTGATCGCGCTCGTCCTCATGGCGTTATTCCCCCACCAGGTGGAGGCCGTGGCCCGCTGGCTATTAGGGCTGATCCGCCTGCGCAATCCTGAACGGTTGCTCAAACTCCTGCGCAGTGTGCTGGATGGGCTGTCGGCGCTCCGTTCCCCTAAGGAAGGACTGCGACTGGCCTTCTGGTCGCTGCTGCTCTGGGTATTGACGGCCGGTTACTACGTGGCAGCGCTGCGAGCTTTCGTCGCCGATCCCCCTTGGCTGACCGGGTTCGTTCTTTGCTGGACCACAGCGCTTGGCATGGCCACGCCGGCCCCCGGTGGGGTCGGTCCCGTCCATTATGCGATGCGGGTCACATTGACCCTGGGATTTGGTCTATCCGCCGAGGTTGCCACGACTTACGCGCTGGTTGCCCATGCTGCCCAATACCTGATCGGCATCGGCCTCGGCGCGGCTTTCCTGCTGGCCTGGGGGATCTCACCGAGTAAATTGCAAATTGCCGGACCCAGACCACAAACAGCGGAGAGCGAGTAGTCCCCCCACACGCATATCCGTAGCGAGCTTGCTTGTCCTCATGGGAGGCGTCATGCACTATCTTGTCACCGGCGGCGCCGGATTTATCGGTTCCAATTACGTCGCCCGCCTGCTGGCGCGTGGCGACCGGGTGACCATTTACGATAACCTTTCTCGCCACGGCGCAGCAGCCAATCTGGCCTGGCTCCAGGCGCAACCCGGCGCGCTGACCTTCGTCCACGGCGACGTGCGCGATGCTGCGCTGCTCGCCGAGAGCGCCCGCGATGCCGGGGTGATCGTTCACCTGGCCTCTCAGGTGGCTGTGACCACCTCGGTGGTGGATCCTCGCACCGACTTTGAGATCAACGCGCTGGGCACACTCAACGCGCTGGAAGCCGCGCGCCTTTCAGGCCGGCGTCCCATCGTCCTGTACGCTTCCACCAACAAGGTCTACGGCGGGATGGAAGAGGTCGGCGTGGTGGAAGAGGCCACGCATTACCGTTACCGCGACCTGCCGGCGGGCGTACCGGAGACGCAACCGCTGGACTTTCACTCGCCCTACGGCTGCTCCAAGGGTGCGGGCGACCAATATGTCCACGATTACGCCCGCATCTACGGGTTGCCCACGGTCGTCTTCCGCCAGAGCTGCATCTACGGCCCGCGCCAGTTCGGCGTGGAGGATCAGGGCTGGGTCGCCTGGTTCATCATCGCCGCGCTCCAGGGCCGCCCCCTCACCATCTACGGCGACGGCAAGCAGATCCGCGATCTGCTCTGGGTGGATGACCTGCTGGACGCTTACGACGCCGCCATCGCCCGGATTGACCGCACGGCCGGCCAGGTCTACAACGTGGGGGGTGGCCCGGCAAACACTCTGGCGATCTGGCGCGAGTTTGGCCCGCTGCTGGAAGCGCTCGTCGGCCACCCGCTCACCGTCACTTGGGGCGACTGGCGGCCCGGTGACCAGCGGGTCTACGTCTCCGACATCCGCAAGGCCGGCCGCGAGCTCGGCTGGCAGCCGCGCGTCAGCATCCACGAGGGCCTCCGGCGGCTCTACGAGTGGGTGCGGGAAAACCGCGCGCTGTTTACGGAGCTATGAGCAGTGAAACGTTAAACGTGAACAACGCAGGTTCTTCATCACGTTTGACGTTTCACGCATCACGCATGGGGAGTTTCTATGCACGTCCTGGTCGTCCTTACCTATTATCGCCCTCACACCAGCGGGTTGACCATTTACGCAGAGCGCCTGGCCCGCGGGTTGGCCGCGCGCGGGCATCAAGTGACCATCCTGACCTCGCGGTATGGGCGCTACCTGCCGGCCACCGAGCAACTGGATGGCGTGCGCGTTGTGCGCGCGCCGGTGCTCTTCCGGGTCAGCAAAGGGGTCATCATGCCCACCTTTGGCTTTTTGGCCAACCGGCTCGTCGCTCAGGCTGACGTGCTGAGCCTGCACCTGCCGCAGTTTGATGCAGCGGGCGTGGCGTTGCGGGGGCGGCTCCTGCATAAACCAACGGTGTTGACCTATCATTGCGATCTGCAACTGCCCCCCAATCCGCTCAATTGGGCGGCCAACCGCGCAATTGACTTGATGAACGCTCTGGCCGGGCAGTTCAGCCATGCCATCGTCGCCTACACGCAAGATTTTGCGGACGCTTCGCCCTATCTGCGCCGCTACAATGGCAAGCTGCGCGTCATCCCGCCGCCGGTGGAATTGCCGGAGATGACCACTTCGGGCATCGCCGCTTTTGCCAAGATGCACAACCCGGCCAAACAGTTCCCCATCATCGGGATGGCGGCACGGTTGGCCGCCGAGAAGGGCGTAGAGGTGCTGTTGGCGGCCTTCCCGCGCATCCTGGAACGTTATCCGCAGGCTAAAATCCTCTTCGCCGGACAGTATCAGGAGGTATTGAGTGAGGAGGCCTACGCCCGCCGCCTGGAGCCGCAAATCCGCCGGTACGAGGAGGCCGGGCAGTGGAAGTTCCTGGGCGTTCTCAACCCGCTTCAGATGGCAGCGTTTTTCCCGAACCTGGATGTGCTGGTGGTGCCGAGCCTCAACTCCACCGAATCGTTCGGGCTGGTGCAGGTGGAGGCGATGCTTTGCGGGACGCCCTGCGTCGCCAGCGACCTGCCGGGTGTCCGCCAGCCCATCCTGCAAACGGGGATGGGCGAGATCGCGCCGGTGGGTGACGCCGAGGGACTGGCCGCAGCGCTGCTCAAGGTGTTGGCTCAACGTGCCGCCTACGTGCGCCCTCGTGAAGAGATTGTAGCGCGCTTCTCCACCGAACAGACAGTCACGCAGTACGAGGCGCTGTTTGAGGAACTGCGCGGGACCGGTCAGGCAGGCCGGGCCGGTGCAGCAACGGACTTAGCGCCCGCGCAGCCGCAAGACGGCCTTCCCGCCGAAGTCACAGAAAATACCGGGAGTGACAGCGATGAAATTCAATCCCTTCCAGAAGACCGCTACGCCCCAGACGGTGCCCGCACCGGCCCCGATCTATACCGAGCTGAGGCACCACCTTCTGACGTTGAAGCCGGATGAGATCGGGATCAGCCCCTCTCCAGCAGTGCCACACGTCTGGGGGGTGCTGATGGAGATGGGCCGCCCGCAAGCCGTGGTCACTTTAGTCTCTCTGGCCGATGGCACCACCAGTCTGTACTTCAGCAACGGCGGCGGCATCCTGGGCGGCGGGGAACACGCACCGGTGGCCCAGGCTTCTAAGGCCTTCGTGTCCAGCGCAGAGCCGTACCTCCCGGCCATGGCTCCAGCCCCCGCCTTTCCCTTACCGCTGCCGGCGGTGGGAGAGGTGAAATTTTACGTTCTGACCTTTGAGGGCATTTTCACAGCGGAGGCCGGCGAGCAGGAATTAGGGAACCGGCAACACGCCTTGTCTCCACTTTTCTACCACGGTCAAGCGGTCCTTACCCAAATCCGCTTGATGCAGGAGCAGAAGAAATAACCTGAAATGTGAACACGAACGGTAAAGCAGGGCATATGCTTGTAGGGCCGCGCTTTAGCGCGGCAAAACGGCGCTGAAGCGCCTTACTACAAACTCAGCGCGTCATTTTCAAGGGAATTCCCCATGAACTGGCGTTCACCAGCCGTGGGATGAAAATTGGCTCGTAGTAACGCGCTTCAGCGCGTTGGACGGCGCTGAAGCGCCTGACTACAAACGAAGAGCATTATTTTCAGAGGAGATTTCATCCTTTCGCCTTCATCCTTCATCCGTTTCAAAGGTGAGCGGTGAGCAGGAAACAGGAACTTCTACCGGCTGCTCTCTGCTCACTCCTTAACTGGTTTCTATTTTCAGGAAGAGGAGCTAAACCCATGTCCATGCAGCCAG
>CAYTGR010000008.1:0-65692 GCA_964437445.1 uncultured Anaerolineales bacterium
CGGCGAGTCCAGTCATCAACAAACCACTGAACAACCCGCTGAGTTTCATCTTATTATTTCTCCTTTGAAAATAGCGCTTTGCTTGTAGTCAGGCGCTTTAGCGCCGTCCAACGCGCTGAAGCGCGTTACTACGAGCCAATTTTCATCCCACGGCTGGTGAACGCCAGTTCATGGACAATTCCTCTGAAAAAATAGAAACCAGTTGAGGAGTGAGCAGAGAGCAGCAGGTAGAAGTTCCTGTTTCCTGCTCACTGCTCACATTTTCATCCCTCGCTGGTGAACGCCAGTTCATGGGAATTCCTTAAAAAATCAATTACCGGAAGCCGGTTGGATTTGACCTACCACCGGCTCAACTGCCTCCCCCCTGGTTGAAGGCAGTGACTTGACAGGCAGTTTGAACTTAACCCACATGACCGGCAACAACGCCAGGGTCGCTACGAGCGGAACGTAGAACGGCATCTGCGGACTGAACCGTTCCCAGAGCAACGCGCCCAGGTAAGGTGCTGGCAATGAGATAAAGCCAATACTGGTAGAGAAAAGCCCGAACGCCGTCCCGCGCAGGTGCGATGGCACCACCTTGGAAATCAAAGCGTCGTACGCCGGGTTGACCAACGCCTGCCCCACTCCAAACAGGCCCCATGCCACGGCAAACCCCAGGAAAGCGCGACTGCGAAGGAAAACCGCCAACCCGGCAGCGATCAGCAGGAACCCCCCCACAATCCCGACCCGCTCCCCCTTCTTGTCAGAGAGCCAGCCACCTGGCCCCGTTAACAACATGACGGTCACGGACGAAATTGAAGAGAGCCAGCCAATCTGCGTGTAGGACAGCCCCATCAGGTTCTGCATGTAAAGCGGCTCCAATTGAAAGGCCAGGCTGAAGGAAATGTCACGCACGCCGTCGGAAATCAGAATCCAGGTCAGAACACCGCCGCTGACCAGCAGACCGGCCATGGTCAGCAAGCTCTGCTTCAGCCCGGTCAGCGTGAGGCGCTCCGTTTGAGCGACCGCGGCCTGTTGCCGGGCACGGCGCGCCATCAACACGCGCCCCACCGTGGCCATCATGTAAAGCAGAGCGGCAGTCAGGAACATCACCTTGAAACCCAGGCGATCCGCCAGTATCCCACCTAACGGCGGGCCAATGATCCCGACCACCATGTAGATGCTTTCAATCAGGCCGTAGACGCGGCCGCGATTTTCTTCCGCCGATTGCTCAGCGATAAAGGCCTGGAAACTGGGGGCGACAAACGAAGTCGCCATTGCTGTGGCGGCCACGGAGAGCAACACCCATTGCCAGGTCGGGGCCAGAATGTAGACTACATACCCGACCATCCCGGTCAGACTGCCGATAGCGATGGCCTGGAGCCGACCGATGGAATCAGAAAGCCAGCCGCCCAGGATTTGAAAAGCCAGCGGAGCAATGGCCGCCAGCGTGAAGAACAGCCCCACCTGCTCAACGTTGGCGCCCAGGTTTTGCAGGTAGAGCGGCAACAGTGACTGGTACATGTTGAACGCAATGTTAGCCAGGATCATCGTTCCCAGAAACGTAGTTAACTGGCGTGTGAACAAAGGTACTTTTTCCGGCTTCATAGAATTTTAGTCCTCAGTGTTACCTTTAATTAAAGCGCGGATAATGCAGCACGGTACTTCTTCTGACTTATCCGCGACCATCCGCATTTCATCTCAGGGATAGCCTCTCGGCCATCCGCCGGCGTTCTTGCCCTGCCCGCGTCGGGGCAAAGAAAATCGGCCTGACGAAATGCACAATGACGATACTGTTGGTTCGCCAGGCCGTTGCTCACCGCTCAACGCCGCTGGCTAATCCAGAACGACTTCTACGTGCTCCCCGTCTTCCTCGTCAGTGACATCTACAATGGGGCCACTGACACCGCTCTCCAACAGAGTTTGGAGCATGGTGGCATCCAAGCCCTCCACTTCGGGCATGAAACGGGTCCCCATTTTCAGACCGGCCTTGACCAGAGCAACCGGCAAGGTCACATTGACCCGGGTCCGGCCAGTCTGGGTATCGGTCACGCGGACCCGAAACCAGCGCGGGGACCGTCCCGGCGCGGCTGGTGACGGAGCCGCCGGCGTCTCGCCGCTGCTACCGGCCGCCTCCAGGGCTTCCAACAGCTGGGCGGCCTCCTCGGGCGTGATCTGTTTTTCCGCCACCATCTGCAAAATTTTCATCCGTTCTTCTGTGCTGATGGTCATTGTACTCACTCCCTTTCTGAGAAAAGAAAAAATAGCGTGAAAAGTTCGTAACCAGACGCCTGAGCGCCGTCTCCGCGTTGAAGCGCCTCCTACCAACCTATTTTCATCCCACCGCTGATGAACGCCAGGTCATGGCGAATTCCTCCACTCAATGCAGAAGCGCAGGCTGCCGAGCTTTCTCACCATGGACTATGCGCCATTCGCCTTGATTCCCTATTCTTCCCGCTTACCCCGGAGCCGGCGGACCGCCTCTTCCACATCAATCTGCGCGTTGGCCAGCGAGTCCAGGATAGACTGCCGCTCCTCCGGCCTGAGGCGCGGCGGGCGTGGCGGCGCAGGAGGTGTCGGAGGCGTGGGCGGGGTGGGCGGCAACGGCCCCTCGGCGCTGACCTCATACCCCAACGCGCGGATCACCTCATCCAGGCGGTTGCGGATGGTGGGATACGAAAGCCCCATCTCTTCCTGCACCCGGTTGAGGCGCCCCTCACACCGCAGGAAAATCTCCACAAAGGCCCATTGCTCCGGGTTCAGACGCGCCAACCGTTGCAGGAAATTCCACTGCTCGGTGGTCAACTGCGGCAGCTGCTTCAGGGCAAACTCCAGCTGGTCCTGCTTCAAAGCCGCCAGCTGGTCTAACGCGACCCCCCATTGCTCCGGCATCAATTGCGTCAATTGCTGGAGGGAAAAAGTGCCCTCCAGGGCGGTAGTACACTGTTGGCAAACCAGGCGGGCAGCATAAAGCTCTCCGCCGCAAATCGGACAGCGGGCTGGTATAGGATACATAGGTCTCTCCTTTCCAAAATTCACTCAATCCTTTAACTTATCTCAATGTAACTGATTTTATTTTAATACACAATATCAATTTTGTCAAGTATCGTCGTTAATTTTATTACAAGAAAAGGCCTGAAACCATCCAGGGTTTTCCTCTCCTGATCTCTGATTTCCCTATTTTTAGCTCTTGCCTCCCTGCTTGACCCGGTTATACTTAGGGGGGAGGCCAGCATGGATTTATTTGAGCACAGCAGAGAAGAACAGACACGCCGCGAAGCCCCCTTAGCGGCCCGGATGCGCCCGCGCACCCTGGATGAGTTCGTCGGGCAGGAGCAGATCGTCGGGCCGGGACGGTTGTTGCGCCGCGCCATTGAGGCTGACCGGCTCTTCTCCTCGCTCATTTTTTGGGGACCGCCCGGCACGGGCAAAACGACCTTAGGCATGATCATCGCCCAAACCACCCGCGCCCACTTTGAGACGCTGAGCGCAGTGCTGGCCGGCGTGGCCGATCTGCGCAAAGTGGTGGACCAGGCCCGCGAGCGGCGCGGCATGTACGGCACCCGCACGATCCTGTTAGTGGATGAGATCCACCGTTGGAACAAGGCCCAGCAGGACGGGCTGCTGCCAATTGTGGAGGACGGCACCGTAATCCTGATCGGGGCAACGACCGAAAACCCTTACTTCTCCATCATTGCCCCGCTGGTCAGTCGCTCGCGCGTCTTCCAGTTTCACCACCTGACCGGGGCTGATATTCGGATGCTGCTCCAACGGGCGTTGCGCGACCCGGAGCGCGGCTATGGGAACCGCCGCCTCGTTGTGGAGGAAGCCGCGCTGGTGCATTTGGTGGAAATCTCCAACGGCGACGCCCGCGATGCGCTCAACGCGCTGGAGCTGGCGGTGGAATCCACCCCACCCGACGCCGACGGGGTAGTCCACATCACCTTAGCGGTAGCGGAAGAATCCATCCAGAAGCGCGTGCTCCAGTACGACCGGGCCGGAGATGAGCATTACGATACCATCAGTGCCTTTATCAAATCGGTGCGCGGCTCCGACCCTGACGCCGCGCTCTACTACCTGGCGAAAATGGTGGCCGCGGGCGAGGATCCGCGCTTCATCCTGCGGCGACTGTTAATCCTGGCCGCCGAGGATGTGGGACTGGCTGATCCGTGGGCCATGCTGGTCGTGACCGCCTGCGCCGAGGCTTTTGACTGGGTGGGATTGCCGGAGGGGCAATATCACTTAGCCGAAGCGACACTCTATCTGGCCACCGCGCCAAAATCCAACAGCGTCGGCGCATACTGGCAGGCGCTGGACTACCTGGAAAAGAATGGTTACCGGCAGCCGCCTATCTATCTACGGGACAAAACTGACGTTTTCCGCGGCACGCTCGGCGACCATTATAAGCGGACCGTGGGCGACCATCCGGCTTACCAATACCCGCACAGCTATCCGCGTGGCTGGGTTGCTCAACGCTACTTGCCAGAAGGGGTGGAGGCCGGCTGGTTCCGTCCTAAAGGACATGGCTACGAGCAACGTATCCTGGAGCGTCTGCGCGCCATGCACGGCGAGCCGCCCACCAAAAACGACCAAGAAAACAAATAAAGACCAGGGCCAGCGGGCTGTCCCCGCCGGCCCCCCATCACTTTTAACCGCCGGAGGTACACTATGATTGAGCTGACCTGGTATGGACATGCCGCCTGGGGCCTGAACATCAACGGCACGCAGGTGTTGATTGACCCCTTTTTGGAGGGCAACCCGGTAGCCGCCACCACAGTAGCTGAGGTGCCGGCCGACTACATCGCCGTGACGCACGGCCACGGTGACCACATCGGCGACACCGTCGCTATCGCCCGGCGGACCGGCGCGACCGTCATCGCCAACGCCGAGATCGCGCACTGGCTGCGGGGGCAGGGCCTCACCCATGTCCACGCCCAGCACATCGGCGGCGGCTTTCACTATCCCTTTGGTTATGTCAAGTTGACCATCGCCGTCCATGGCTCCTCCTTGCCGGATGGTTCTTACGGGGGTATGCCCGCCGGCATTCTTATCGCCGCCGACGGCAAAAAACTCTACCATGCTGGCGACACTGGCCTGTTTGCCAGCATGGCGTTGATCGGCGAGGAAGGATTGGATGTCGCGATTCTCCCCATCGGCGATAACTACACCATGGGACCGGATGACGCCTTGCGGGCCGTCAAGTTGCTCAACCCGCGGGTGGTCATCCCCATGCACTACGAGACCTGGGACCTGATCGCCCAGGATCCGCAGGCCTGGGCTGCCCGCGTCCGTGCCGAAACCACCGCAGAGCCGGTGGTGCTTCCGGTCGGCGCCAGCTACACCCTATGACGCTCACCGCCTGGCAAAACACCCCCTGGATAAAACGTTTGCCAAATGAAAATGTGAGCAGTGAGCAGGAAACAGGAACTGCTACCAGCTACTCTCTGCTCACTCCTTAACTGGTTTCTATATTTCAGAGGAGGTTGCTTTGGACCCAATCACCGATCGCGTCGCGCAGATTCTGGCCACCGATCCCGACATCTTTGTGCCGATGAAGCGGCTGTATTACGATTTAGTCCACGAGGGGCTGTTAACCTGGACTCCCTTAGAGACCTTCCAACAGCTCTTGGAAACGGATGATCGCTTTGAGTTCGTGGAAGGGCCAGAAGATGAAATCATGTTGGAAGAAACCGAGGAGTTAGAGCCGTTAGGGTTCTACGGCGGCCTGCGGGTGAAGTTGCAGGCGCGCGAAGTCTCCGGCGAAGAGATCCTGGGAGTGCTGCTCCGCAACCTGCAGCGAATGAATAACGCTTTGGAAGAAGCCTGGAAGCGCCGTCCACCGGACGATCTGGAAACCGAAGCCCGGCTCACCCAAATGCTGATGCTCGGTGACATGATGGAGCGCCAGGTCAAAGAAATGCTGGAAGAACCTCCAGCAGAGTAAGTCCATGAACGGTCACTCAGCTATGTTCCATCCCGGTCCTGGTCACAAGGTGGTGCTGGTTTTGTTGTGCCTGGGGGTGCTATTCATGCCCGCTTGCGGCAAGGAAAATCAAGACCCGGTCGCCCGCATCAAACAAGCGGGTGTCCTTCGTATTGTCATGGACCCCTCGTTCCCGCCGTTTGAATTCATTGATCAGACGGGAACCGTGGCTGGGTTGGACGTGGACCTGGGACGGGAGATCGCCCGCCAGCTGGGCGTGCAGGCTGAGTTCGTTGTCCTGAGCTACGATGGCCTGTATGACGCCCTCACGGCCGGCCGCGCAGACATTATCCTCTCGGCCCTCTATCCCGACCTGGCACGCTCGGCCGATTTTGCTTTCACGCCGCCCTACTTCAACGCCGGCGAGATGCTGGTTGTCCCGGTCGGTTCCCCTATCACCACCCTGGATAACCTGGCAGGACAACGAGTCGCCGTCGTCTTCGGCACCGAGGGGCACATGGAAGCGCTACGTTGGGAGCAGACCTTTACCCCCCCACCGATACTGCTCACCCCCGACGCGCCGGACAAAGCCCTGACGATGTTAGCGACGCACGAGGCTGACGCCGCAGTGGTAGATAACGTCACTGCCCAAACGGCCCTGGCTCAGGGCGCTGCCCTGCAGGTGCTGGATCCGGCCGTCACCGATGAAGTCTATGTAGTGGCCGGTCGCCAGGCCGACGTCGCCTTGATCAAAGCCATCAGCACGATCCTGGTCCAAATGCAGGCCGACGGCACACTGGCAGCTCTGATCACCCGTTGGATGAAGTGAAACTGGCCGAATTTTCAAGGGTCCACTTGCGTTATCATTATAGGGTTGATGCAGAGAAGCCGCTTTTGGACTTCAACGCTTGCTTTCGCAGGGAGAAAAAACTGTGGCCGACGCGATTCCTTTAATTGAAACTCAAATGTTGAGCAAAAAGTTCGGCGATAAAACTGCCGTCAACAACGTCACCTTTGAGGTCCACGGGGGCGAAGTTTTCGGCTTCCTCGGTCCCAACGGTGCGGGCAAATCCACCACGATCAAAATGATCGTGGGCCTGCTCCAGCCAACCTCCGGGATGGTCAGGGTCGCAGGCTACGACGTTCAGGCGCAACCGCTGCAAGCCAAAGCGGCCAGCGGCTATGTCCCTGACGAGCCCAATCTATACCTCAAACTCTCCGGGCGCGAATTGTTGCGCTTCGTCGGCGACCTCTACGAGCTGGATCGCCGGCAAGCAGCGCGCCGCATAGAGGAACTGCTGCGCCTTTTTGACCTGGCCGCGGCCGGCGACGACACAATTGACTCCTACAGCCACGGCATGCGCCAGAAAATCTCCGTTGCCGCCGCGTTGATGCACGACCCCAAAGTGCTTGTCCTGGACGAACCGACCGTGGGGCTGGATCCCAAATCGGCCCGGCTGATCAAGGACATCCTGCGGCAAATGGCCGACCGGGGAGCGGCCGTCTTTCTCTCCACTCACATCCTGGAAATTGCCGAGCGGATGTGCGACCGGATTGGTATCATCAACCGGGGCGAACTGGTGGCCGTAGGCACCATGGACGAATTGCGGGCACTCGGCACCGGCAAAGGGGAAACCAGCCTGGAAGATATCTTCCTGCAATTGACCGGTGGAGCAGAATACGCCGAGATCGCCGCCGTGCTGGCCTGACGAGGGCTCAAACAATGAATCAACCATCCGCTATCCAACCCGGTAGCTCCCTGGCGCGTTACGTGTGGAAACTGCTGCGTCTGCGCTGGGTGATCTATTTCAGCGGCTTCCTGCGGGCCAAACCGGCGCGCAAAGTCGGGTACGTGGTCATCTGGTTGCTGTTGTTAGGCCTCTTTGTCGGCGCCTTTGTCTTGAGCTGGCTCCTGTTGCGGGCGCTCCAATCCCCCCAGGTGGCCGTTTACGTAGATCTGAGAGCCTTGCGCGACGGTCTCCCCGTGCTGGCCTTGGGGGGCGCATTTGTGGGCATTTTGCTGACCAGCTTCGGCGTCTTGCTGCAGGCGCTTTATCTCTCCGGCGACATAGATTTTTTGCTGGCGGCTCCGGTGCCCATCCGCGCGGTCTTCATCGCCAAGCTGGTCCAGGCAATTTTACCCAACCTGGGGTTGATCAGTCTGTTAGGATTGCCGCTGCTCTTCGGCTTGGGCGCCGCCAGCGGTTACAACGTGCTGTACTACCCCCTGCTGGTGCTCATCCTGATCGCTCTGGCCCTGGCCGCCGCCGGATTGGCTGCTCTCCTGGTCATGGGAGTGGTCCGGCTCTTCCCGGCGCGGCGCGTTGCCGAAGTGCTGGGATTTTTCGGCGGGATTCTCTCGTTGATCTGTTCGCAGGCCGGCCAATGGGGCCGTTTTGTTGACGTCTCCGAATCGCAAGCTCTGCAAGCAACCCAAACCTTAGCGCGCTTCAACACCCCCTGGCTCCCGCTGGCCTGGCCTGGTCGTGGCCTGGTCGCCCTGGGGACCGGGCAATGGGGAACCGGGTTACTCCTCACCGGCTTGACGTTAGTGCTTTCCGGCGGAGCTTTTGCCCTGGCCCTGATCACCGCCGAGCGACTCTACTACACCGGTTGGGCCCGCCTGCAGGTCGGCACTCAGAAAAAACGCCCGGCCCGTGTGAGCCGGCCGGCGGCAGCCGAGCACCGGTCCTGGCCGGCCATCCTGGCCGAACGGTTGCTCCCCGCGCCGGTGCGCGGCATTGTCGTCAAAGACCTGCTGGTCCTCCGGCGTGATCTGCGGAACCTCTCGCAGCTCATCAGCGCGCTGATCCTGGCCTTTATCTACGTCCTCGCCATCGGCCGTGGCACTGACGTGCCGGGCGGGCAAGGGGAGATGCCGGCCATCTTCATGCAAAGTTTGCACTACCTCAAGACCTACAGTGCCTTGATGCTGTGGATCTTCATGAGCTGGTCGTTAATCTCGCGCCTGGCATTGATGGGCTTTTCGCAAGAAGGGAAACAGTACTGGCTGCTCAAGAGCGCGCCGCTCAGCACCGGGAAACTGTTGCTGGCCAAGTACCTGGTGGCTTACCTCCCCACCCTGGGACTCAGTGGGCTTTTCTTGCTTGTGATATCGGTACTGCATGGCAATCCCGGTGACATGCTGCTGTATGGACTCCCGGTCATAGCACTGAGCAGCGCCGGCACCACCGGAATCAACCTGGCCTTCGGGGTACTGGGGGCCAAACTGGATTGGGATGATCCCCGCCGGATGGTAAGCGGCAACAGCGGTTGTCTGGGCGCCCTGGCGAGCCTGGTTTACCTGACATTCTCACTGGGATTGTTCTTCGGCCCACCGTTGGGGTTGACGCTGCTGAAACAATCCGTCCTGCTGGGCCAGGCGCTTGGCCTCATCCTGGGCGGCGTACTGGGCGTGGCCTGCGCCCTGATCCCGCCGTGGCTGGTGCGCCAGCGCGTCTCCCACATCGGCGAAGCGTAAAGTCACCTTGATGGGAATACTGCCCTCCGGCCCAGCAACAGCATCTACCGGCGCTGACAGCGCCGGGCAGCCCAAGCCGGCTTTTTGGGTGCGCGATCTGCCGATCTACGGCGATCTGGTACTCGCGCCGATGGCGGGCTTTTCTGACCAGCCCTACCGGAGCCTCTGCCGCCGGTTCGGCTCAGCCATGAGCTATACCGAGCTCGTCTCGGCCGATGGGATCCTCTACCAGAGCCCACGGACCCTGTCCATGCTGGCATTTGACCCGGCGGAGCGGCCTGTCGTCTTCCAGCTATTCGGCCATGACGAAGACCAGCTGGAAGCGGCTGCCCGTCGCCTGCTCCCCCTTAACCCCGACCTCCTGGACCTGAACCTGGGCTGCTCCGTGGCTAAAGTTTTCGGCAAAGGGGCCGGGGCCAGTTTGCTCGGCGACCCCGCAAAGATCGGGCGTATTATGGCCCGCCTCGTTCACGCGGTTTCTATCCCGGTCACCGCCAAAATCCGCCTGGGACCAGACCGCCACGCTCTCACTTACCTGACGGTGGCTCGCGCTTTGGAGGAAAATGGCGCAGCGTTGATCGCCGTGCATGGACGCACTCGTGCGCAATCCTACGCCGAGCCAGCCAACTGGGACGCCATCGCTGAGGTGAAACAGGCCGTCACCGTGCCGGTGCTGGGCAACGGGGACGTCCATTGCATTGCCGACATTGAGCGACTGAAGCGCCACACCCATTGTGACGGCGTGATGGTGGCCCGTGCCGCCATCGGCAATCCCTGGCTCTTTCAACGGCGCGATTTGAACGACGTTCCCTGGGCCGAACGGCGAGCTGTCATGGAATACCATCTGGCGGAGATGATAGCCTTCTACGGTCCGCAACGAGGACTGGTCAAGTTCCGCAAACACGCCGTGCGCTACCTCCGCGGATTACCCCTGGAAGCAGCTTTCCGCACCCACCTGACCACCTGCGACCACCCCGAAGAGTTTCTGGCTCTGTTAACGCAAATAAAACCATGAATAGCGATGGCCTGAGAACCCATTGACTATTTCTGTTTAAGGAGAATTCTTCCCATGGAACTACTGTTAAAATTGGGAACGCTATCACTCCCCGCGCGAGTGACCACAGCTGAACCTATCCCCGGCGGATATTTACTCACCGGCGCGGAATTACGGTTCCTGCACCCCTTTGGCGCAACCCGTTTCTACCGGCAGGGTTGGCACTCATGGAGTCCCACCACCTGGGTGGAGCTGGCAACTCCCCCAACGCCCCCCCAACCGTCTACCCGTTGGCCACAAATAGATGATCCGGTGGCCTTCACGCAGTCTATTCATAGTGGGAATGGTGTAGGGGCGCTGGAAGCGCCAGACGGCAACCTCCTGCTGCTTGGCGCGCTGGCCCCTGGCGCGCGTGTGGCAGCCGACGCCGATCTTTTGCGTGGCAGCTACTCAGGTACCGCAGGCCCCTGGTTTCTGGGCTACGGCGCAGAAACGGACTTGTTCACACACTATGCTGCCCTGCTGGGTGACTACCTGGGGCGGCGTGGACAAGCTCCTGCGCCACGGGTCTGGTGTAGCTGGTACAGTTTCTACAATCACATCAGTGAGGAATCGCTATTAGCCACGCTACACAGCCTTCAGGGCCTGCCATTTGACGTCTTCCAGGTGGACGATGGCTGGCAATTAGATATGGGGGATTGGGAAGCCAACCCCAAATTCCCGGCCGGGATGGCCGGGTTGGCCAACCGGATCCAGGAAGCCGGGTTGACACCGGGACTTTGGCTGGCGCCATTCATCGCGCGTCCCACCTCGGCACTCTACCGCGAACATCCGGATTGGATCCTGCGCGATGAGAACAACCATCCTGTTCCCGCCGGCGATAACTGGGGCGGATTTTACGCCCTGGATACCACCCATCCGCGCGTCAGAATCTGGCTGGAAGAGACTATCCGGCGCGTGTTGGACTGGGGTTACACCTATTTGAAACTGGATTTTCTCTACGCCGGCGCGCTGCCCGGTGTGCGCTACCACGACCTGCCACGTGAGGAGGCTTACCGCCAGGCAGTGGCTCTCATCCGGGAGGTAATGGGGCCAGAGACCTACCTGCTGGCCTGCGGCGCTCCGGTCCTGCCCAGCCTGGGGTTGGCAGATGGCCTGCGCATCGGGCCTGACGTCGCCCCCTACTGGGACAACGAAGATCGGAGCTGCTTACTGCACGACACTTCTGCGCCGGGGGCCTTGAATGCTATCCGTACCTCGCTCCACCGGCTCTGGTTGCGCCCGCTGTGCCATACCGACCCCGACGTTGTCTTTTTCCGTACTCGCTACAACCTGCTGAATCCATACCAGCAGACCCTGCTACGCGACCTGGCACTCATTGCCGGCTTCAAAGCCACTTCCGACTTGCCCACCTGGCTGGATAGGGAAGAACAGACAGCACTGGAGAATTTTTTGCAGGCCCAGCCAACTGTGGTTCGTCAAACCCGTTATCAGTTCACACTGGATGAGCGGGTAGTAGATTTCAGTCTGGCGCTCTGAGCAATTATTAATTGGTTGGATAAGTTGTAAGGTTGTAGTGGTCATAGAGCGGCGGATTGTGGGGAAAACCCCATATCCCCCCTATTACTGGTGGCTTGGATGTGGTCTCCTACTATATCTTCGGGTCCATGGCCTATTGCCGGTGGGGAAAATCTGGGGAAAGGGCAGTCTTTGCAGGTTGCGGGTTGAATTTGCTTATTGCTAAGGGCTGGCAGCCTTAACTTCCTGGCACTGGACACCCCACCGGTTGGTTCTCTCCGCCGGTCAGCTCCAAGATACTGGGGGTGGTGCAAAAGAGTGAAACGGTCCCCCGTTTTTGCCAACCTGAGGGGAGCCGACTTTTCCCCAAAAGGGTCCATTTTTCCACCAAAAAAGCACATTTTTCCACAGGGGGACCCCAATTTACGGTTGCTTGACGGTAAGCGCTCCCAATAGTAGGGGGGCGGGAAACGATCTACCCCTTTCCCTGGGGGCCCTGTAGCGGGTGGAAAACCCGCGCGTCTTTCCACCGGGTTTTAACGAGAAGCATACTGGGGAACAAAAACACCTGACCGGCCTGTACAGGCCGGTCAGGTGTTACATGGGCGACGCAATAGCGTCTGGAGCAGGTCCCTGGTAATCCTGGCAGTTTTAGCAGATGGAAATCTCGCGGCAGAGAATCCGCTGCCGCAGCTGCGGAATGTTCTCTAATTGTTCTTCAATGACTTTTGCCACCGCTGCCTGCACGACCGATGAGAGGGCTCCGTCCTGGGAGAAAAGCTGCGCGGTCGCTACCAGCGGTTCATCCAGCGGGTGTCCGATCTGCGAGAGCAGGTAAACCGTGGCCGAGCGCACTTCTGGCACCTGCTCCACGATGGCGCGGGCGGTATCCAGCGCCAACAGGTTATAGAGCTTACCCACGTGCGAAATCGGGTTCTTGCCGGCGGCGGCCTCCAAACTGGTGGCCCGGAACGGAGCGATGACGCCGTTCACGCGATTGCCGCGCCCTACCGCGCCATCATCACCCTGCTCGGCCGAAGTGCCGGTCAGTGTCAGGTAGACGGCATCGGCTTCCACATTGTCCGCCGTGTTCACATGCACCTGTACGTGCAGCGGATTTAACCCATCGGCATAAGCCTGAATTGCTGCCTGGGCGGCGTTGCGCAGTTCCAGGTACTCTGCCGCATCGTGCACCTGGGTGGAGATGAACGGCAGTGCCACGGTCAGGATGATCTGATCGCCGTGGCGGGCGCCCATGACCTTGACATCTTCCCCAACCGGGAATTCGTTGATGAGCGCGTAGTTGATATATTGAGCCGTCTCAAATACTGTCAGTTCCAGGATGGAGCGTGGCCAGTGGCTGACACCGAAGCTGGTGTCGTTGGCGACAATGTGCTCTACTGTGTACTGCAGCTCTTCCGCACCGCGCCCGGCATACGAATCAATGACCACATGCTTCACAGGATCAAGGTACCGCATAGTCTCCCGCAAGTGCAGGCGGGCAGCTTCAATGGCGATCGTGTCCATGGGAACCTTTTTGCCCTGCCAACTGGGCAATCCCCGGCCGGCGATCTGGATGCGAATGGGGCGGATCATTTGCCCACCACCGTAATAAGCTTCCGCCTCTCCGGCGACCAGTTGCACCTTATCAAAATTGTGGTGCAGCACAAATCCCAGGTTTTCCTGGCACCAGCGGGAGTATTCCACCGAGATCCGTTCGGCAATGCCGTCGCAGAGGCTGTCGGGGTGTCCGATTCCCTTGCGTTCCACGATCTCTACCGGGAGATCATCCACGTATTGGCCGGTGGCCTCAGTGACAACAATATTGCGCTGCTTAGACATCATAACCTCCTCAGAAATGGGATTTTTGCCCCCGGACCTGGACCTCCCAGAAAAAAAGCCTCTTCTGTGATGAAGAGGCTTGACACTATGCAGTGACAACCTCTCATCTTCCAGAACGTTGTCGTTCTGCCGGAATTAGCACCTGGATTGGTTCAACGGGGGTGTTGGGTTGATTGCAACTGCCACCCTCCCTTTGCTCCATCCAATCTGGTTGCCGAGGTTTCACAGGGCCGGTCCCTCCACCTCTCTGGATGAGTGTCCACCGGGGTATTCAATTGTGGGGCTATCTTATCATCATTTACCGGCCTGTCAAGTCAAGATTGAGCTTGCTGCAAATAGCCTGAAATTTCACGCCAGGGCGCAAAGCCCGTCAAGGTTTTCTTCACTCAGGGTTGCCTGGTGGCTTGGCGTGAGACCTTTTGCAGCAAAATGTCGCCATTCCTGTCTGTCATAAAGTATTGTTCCTGAGAGAATATGCTATAATGGGTGAAAGCGAATAGGGACCTGCTTGCGGTAAAGTGGCATAGGGTCCCCTGCCTGAAGCCGCGGCAGCTCAGCGATCTATTTGGGAGGATGCCGAATGCCTGACCTGGAGATCATTCAATTACGCAACCGGATTTTGGGGATTTTGATTCATCAGGCGCGGGAACGGGCACGTCGCTCTCGCAAAGAATGTGCTACAGCGTTGGGAACTTCTACGGGACGGTTTGCCGCTTACGAAGAGGGGGAAAAGCCCATTTCGCTGCCGGAGCTGGAATTGTTGGCGCGTTACCTGGAGTGTCCGTTGCGAGATTTTCGCAAGAATGAGGTTCCCACTCAGGATGCGGTTGCTCATCTGCCTGATCCCATGTTATTCCTGCCATTGGGCCACCGTTTGGTGGGGGCACGCCTGCGCCAGGCTCGCTTAGAGCGCGATTTACAACAGCAGGACCTGGCGGATCTATTGGGGTGTTCAGCTGCCGCCATCTCGGCCTATGAATACGGGGAGCGTCCGATGCCCATGGCTGAATTAGAGGTGGTTGCCCGTGCTTTGGGGGTAACCTTGGATTTCTTTATGGACAGCCAGAACGAAGTAGGGGCGTGGCACCGTTTACAGGAGGAGTTTGAGCGTTTCCGGGAATTGCCTGCTGAGATGCGGGAGTTTGTGCTACGCCCCATCAACCGGAGCTACCTGGATCTGGCGATCAAGCTCTCGCAGATGCCGGCCGGCTCATTGCGTCAGATCGCCGAAGGACTGTTGGAAATCACCTATTAGATCTGTTTTTTTAAGGAGGATAAGGATGACCAACCCCACCGCTGAAGAATTACAAAAAGAAGGGTTGCGACTGTTTCAAGAAGGGCTGTATGATGAGGCTGTGTTACGTTTCAGCGAGGCCCTGGAGCATTATGGAGAAGAGGGGCGTGAAGTTGAAGCTGCTGAGATGCTCAATAACATTGGGATCATCCGGCGCAAACAGAATCGCTGGCCGGAAGCGGCCGAATCCATTGAGGCGGCGCAGCGCGTTTTCGTCAGGTTGGGCGACAAATCACGGCAGGCGCAGGCTCTGGGCAACCTGGCGGCGATCTACGCGGCGATGGGTAAGCGTACAGAGGCCATGGATGCCTGGCGTGGGGCTGCGCTGATGTTTGAGGAACTGGGCGACCGGCAGCGCCAGGGAGATACTTTGATGGCGTTGGGCACAGCGCTCTTCAAGGCCGGCCAGCGACAGGAGGGATTAGCAACCTACCAGGCCGGCTTGGGCCTGTTGGAACATCCGACTACCAGCCAGAAGTTCACCCGGACCTTGATGGGGTTACAGGCCAGATTGACCAGATAGCCCGGCCGCGCTGCGCAATGACGGGCAGGAGAGCCACGGGGCTCTCCTGCTGTTATATTGGCATCAACCGCCCCGCCGGTGGTTTGCGGCCTCGCTTGCTTGGGTTTTGTGTTTCACGTGAAACAGGCCCGCCGGTATTCTGATAGCTGCATTGCCGTTTTTGTAATTTGGGGTATGATTACGTTACGGGTGAATCCAGGAGGCAAAGGATGAAAGTAGTCCTCAAACGTGATGTGCCCGGTCTGGGTAGAGCCGATGACATCAAAGAGGTCTCGGAAGGCTATGGCCGTAACTATTTGATTCCCCGAGGTCTGGCGGTCCCCGCCACCGAGGGGGTCGTGAAAGCCGCTCAGGACCTGCACAAAGCCAAAGAAGATCAAATAACCCGCCAACGCGACCGGGCGCAACGGATTGCCGCGCGTTTGAAATCCGAACCGCTGCATTTTCGTGTCAAAGCTGGCGAAAGCGGCCGCCTTTATGGTTCTATTACCTCAGCGGACATTGCTGAAGCTATTGGGCGGTTGATTGGATTACCCTTTGATAAGCGGCAGATCTTGCTGGAGCACCCGATCCGTGACCTGGGTAGTCATCTGGTGGACATCAAGATAGAAGGTGGCGTCCGTGCCCAGGTGCGGGTCATTGTAGAAGCGGAGGGTTGATGGCCGAAGGATTGGGCCTTTGGTTGCGGCGTGCCCGCGAGGCACGTAAACTGACCCTGGATGAAGTGGAGCAGGCTTTGCGCATCCGGAGTCGCTACCTCCAGGCGTTGGAGGTTGGTGATTTCAGTGCGCTGCCAGGAGAAATCCAGGCCCGTGGTTTCCTGCGCAATTATGCCCGGTTTCTGGGATTGCCGGTGGAGGAAGCTATGGCCCGGTATGAAGCCGAAGTCCAGGGCCGCCCAATGCAACCGCGCCCGCGGTCAACCGCCGGGGATACGCAGGATGCCATCCTGAAACGCCCGGCTGTTTTTCCCCCACCGCCCGGCGAGGGTGAAATGGAAGTGGCCGCGGCACGGCCGACCACGGCCAACCGCTTGCTCCCCATCTTGTTGGCCAGCATGGCCCTTTTCCTGGTGATTGCGGTGGGTGGGTTTATTTACTTACAGTTTTTCAACAAGCCAGCGGTTGCTACTCCTGCTACGCCGCCCAATGCGCCGGCGGCCACTTCGGTGGCGGTGACAATGCCACTGTCCAGCACCGCGTTCCGCCCATCTGCTGATGGCACCGTCGTGGTCCGTCTGGAACCGCAGGAACATGCCTGGGTGCGCATTGCGGCCGATGCCAATGTTGCTTTTGAGGGGATCGCGACTCCTGGACAAGCCCTCCAGTTCGCGGCCAGGGAATCCCTCACCGTGGCGACCGGTAATGGCGGTGCCTTTCACCTTTACGTCAATAACGATGACTGGGGAGCTCTCGGGGCTGAGGGACAGGTGGTGCGCCGGGGCTGGTCCCCTACCGGTGAGATGGCCCTACAAAGTCCATGACTCACCGTTCGGTTGGGCGCCGGAGTAAAGCCCCTCGTTTTTACGTTGCCTCATTGGGCTGTCCCAAAAATACAGTGGATTCTTACGGGATGGCCTCCCTGTTGACCCAGGCCGGCTATGTCGGCACGGAGTACCCCGACCAGGCTCAGATCCTCATTGTCAATACCTGTGGTTTTATCGCGCCAGCGCGGGCCGAATCGCTGGCAACCTTGCAAGAACTGGCCGCGCAACGTCGTCCGGATCAATGTCTCATCGCGGCAGGTTGTTGGGCTCAACGTGAGGCCGCTGCCTTGCTGGAGGTCGTGCCGGGTATAGATGCGGTGCTGGGGACGCGCTCGTGGCCCCGCATCGGCACAGTAGTGGCGCAATTGTTGGCGCGCCGGGGCCAGTTGCCACTAACCTGTGTGGAGGAGCGCCCGATTGCTTTACCGGAAGAGGCGGGCGCGCCGGGATACGCTATCCAGGGGGCCAGCGCCTTTCTGAAGATTTCTGATGGCTGTAGTCGCCGGTGCGCGTTTTGTGCCATCCCGTTGATTAAAGGGCCGGGTGTCAGCCGCCCGATAGCGGCCATTCTCTCCGATGCTCGCCAGCTCCAGGAACAGGGAGTCCTGGAAATTAATCTGATCGCTCAGGACTCCACTTACTACGGCCACGATCTGGGGTTGAATGAAGGATTGGCAACCTTATTGGAGCAGCTGGTCGCAGCGGTCCCCGATGTACCCTGGCTGCGGGTGCTCTATGCTTTTCCCGGTTACCTCACTCCGCGCTTGTTGGAGGTGATGGCGTCCCATCCCCAGATTTTGCATTACATTGACCTCCCGTTACAGCACGCTCACCCGGCCGTTTTGCGCCGGATGCGCCGTCCAACGGATGTAGAAGAGGTGCAACGCACGCTGGAACGTCTGCGTCAGGTGATGCCGGATGTCGCGCTACGGACCACTTTCATCGTGGGTTTTCCCGGTGAAACAGAAGCCGAGTTCCAGACCTTGCTGGATTTTGTGAAGGCAATACGCTTTGATCGGTTGGGAGTCTTCACCTATTCCCACGAAAGCGGCACGCCGGCTGCTGAATGGGAGGATGACGTGCCCGCCGAGGTTAAAGAGGCACGCCGGGAAGTGCTCATGCTGGCCCAGCAACCGATCTCCTTACAGCAGAACCTGTCCCTGGTGGGCAAGCAACTGCCGGTTTTGTTGGAAGGGGTGGGGGACGGAATGACCATCGGGCGCAGCTATCGGGATGCGCCGGAGATTGACGGTCTGGTGTTAATTCACGGGGAATCCCCTGTTGATCGGCTGGCTACTGTTGAAGTGGTGGATGCGATGACTTATGACCTGATGGGCCAATGGGTGGACAAATGAGGGATGTCAAGTATCCCCGTCACCAGACAATGGCTTACCGGATCATCACGCCAGTAGGGTCTAACGTCTCTGTCAGGGCGTTGGCGATGTCGTTCTGAAGATTGGATTCCAAGGCGGTTCTGTTTCGCTGCCAGGTGGTTCCGCGAGCCACTTCGTAGATGGCCTCTAATTGTGTTTGCAGAGCTTCCGGTCCTCCGGCCGCCTGCTGCCCCACCAGCAACGTGTAGATAAGCGCATATTCCTCGGCAGCGTATAAAGTGGTGAAGACGAAGCCCGGCACACCACCGGTAGCTTCATTGATGCTCCGCAGTGCTTCTTCCCAATTGCGGCAGAATTCGGCGGCTTCAGGCCAGGGAACTGCTGTGGTCAATGTATGGGCCAGAATCCCCCGCTCCCACAGCGCAGGTAAGAGCGCCAACGTTTGACGCCAGGGTTCCTCGCCCGGTCCGGTTATACCGTTGCCACTCTCGAGCCGGCCCTTGCTGTCACGAATCAATGTTTCAAATTGCTGGCGATAGCGGGCGATCATGGCCTCCTCGCAGCTTTCGACGCCAATGGTGAGCTGCACCTCGCCTTCGGCGGCTTCTTCACGCCGCAGGAGAGAAAGCCGCCGTGTCGGGCGTTCGGGTGGGGTGAGCAAGGCGGCCTCTTGGGGCACCAGGATACGCGCCCACGTTGGTTTGAGGTTACTCTCCAGGGCCTGGCGCAGAGTTGCCACAGCCTCTTCTCTGGAAGGAAAAAGTGCTGCCTGGGTATAGGTGACGGTGGGCCGGGGGAAAAGGCGCAGATTGAGTTCGGTGATGATTCCATGCCGGCCGTGACTGCTCAGCAGTAACCCGCGCCAGTCTGGGGTGCCCGGTGCCGGCTTGTGTAAATTCAGCAGGCCGGCGGGCGTGATGGCTCGCACTCTGGTCAGATTTTCGTGGAAGGTGCCGTAGCCGAGGGCTTTTAGCCCCATGACTCCATTGCTGACGCTGCCGCCGACGGTGGTCAGGGGAGACTCAAACGTTTGACCGGTCGTCATCCCGGCCGCTTCCAGTTGCTTTTCCAATTCCGTCCAGCGGATGCCGGCCTGCACTTTCACTTGATGGTGGGTAGCGGTGATTTCTAACAGCCGGTTCATTCGTTCCAGGTTTACGACCACGAACGAAGGGCTGTCCTGGCCTTTGCGCCAGAACGGGTCGTTGCCACCTCCCCAGGGGAGGAGCTGGAGCTCTCGTTCCCCGGCCCATTCCATGAGGGCGGCGATCTCTTGCTCACTTTCCGGGAAAATGACGGCTAAGGGGGCCGCCACCTCCCGGTAGCGGCGTACAAAACCGGGATAAGTCTCCCCGCCGGCGTGAGCGTGCAACAACTCTGGCGAACAGGCGACCCGGTTTTCCCCCAGCAAAGCCTGGAGTGAGAGCAAGAGGGGTTCCTCCAATGGCTCGAGGTGGATGGCGGGGACCGGGAGCGATGCAGGGGGGACCTCTGGCAAGGGGAGGTAGGAGCTAAGAGCCTGCCAGAGCGCCTGGAAGGGTGCGGGGAGGGGAGTAGGACGGCGCAATAAGGTTAGTCGGTTCCTGTCAATAACCGTTGTACCACCTCAAAAAATTCACTCAGCATCATGGCGGTGGCTCCCCAAATACAAAACTCACGGTAGCGGTAACAGGGAATTTCACGCAGCTGCCCCTGGAGCCACCAATGTTCATGTTGGATGGCCTCCGGATGTAACAAATGGTCAAGGGGAATAGCCAGGACCTGATCCACTTCTTGGGGATCAGGTTGCAAGGGGGGGAGCGTCGGGATCCAACCCGCAAAGGGGTGGACGAGGTTCTGGCTGGGGGGAATATACAGCGGCGTGAGCGCCCCCAGAATTTGGATCGCCGTGGAAGGAATTCCCAGCTCTTCCCGTGCTTCACGCAAGGCCGTGTGGATCAAAGATGGATCTTCTGGTTCGGCCCCTCCGCCGGGGAAGCTGATTTCCCCGGCATGATGGGCTAACTGGTCAGGTCGGTGGGTAAAGAGAAGATGGATTGTGTTGTGGTCAGGATACAAGGGGAGCAAAACGGCAGCCTGGCGCGGCATAACGCCCGCTTCCGGTTGCATCCGGCGTGCCTGAGGTGCCATTTTGGTTTGGGCGATGACTCCGGGCAGCGGCTCCTGTAAGGCGATATTTAAGCGTTGGATGAACCGTTCTGGGTTCCCAAGCGCCAAATCAGGGTTTTCCATGCTTGTTAGCTTAACAGTTTTTTCTAAGAAAACAATAGGAAAAAGGTAACAGAGCTGGATTCAGCTAAAGTAATTTGCGTTTGTTTTGGCATTGAGGCTCAGCCCGTGTATAATGCTCCTAAAGGATACGGGATGGCCAGGCTGAAGTTTTTTCTACAAAAATTTGGACAATGGGTTGCGCCACTGGTGCGACGGTTGTTGTTATGGGGGGGCCCAGGCGTGCTATTGCTTTGGGGCGTGCAAGCTCCTGCCATCTTAGTGGTAATGGGGCCGCCACAGCAGGTGCAAACTCTTAACCCCAAGGTGGGAATTCACACGCGCCTCAACGATGAAGTAGAGGAGTGGAAAATACAGCGTTCCCTGGCGTTGGTCCGCGAGATGGGAGCGCCATGGATCGTGGAATACTTCCCGTGGGCTTACATTGAGGGCCGGGAGGGCGATTATGGTTGGGCGCACAGTGACATGGTGATTGCTCATGCTCGCAACCAGGGGCTCACAGTCATCGCCCGCCTGGGGATGGTACCGGCCTGGGCTCGTCCGGACCCTCAAGAGCAAGAAACGACCTTCACTTATCTGGATGAAGCTCATTATGCGGCCTTTGCGCGCTTCGTGGCTGCTTTCGTAACCCGTTATCGGGGCCAGGTTCAGCACATCATCATCTGGAACGAGCCCAATCTTAGCTTTGAGTGGGGGTATCGTCCGGCAGACCCGGAAGCTTATACCGCGCTGTTGCGCGTGGTTTATCCGGCAGCCCATGCGGCCAACCCTGAGGTTGTAGTCTTGGCCGGGGCGTTAGCGCCCACCCTGGAGCCGGAAGGCAGCCAGGCTGGTATGAATGATCTGCTGTATCTGGAACGCATGTATCAGGCCGGCGCCGCTCCTTACTTTGATGGTTTGGCGGCCCATGCTTATGGTTGGGCCTTCCCGCCGGAGATGGATCCCGCCCCTGAATTGCTGAACTTCCGGCGGGTAGAATTGCTTCACGCGCTGATGGAATCTTACGGGGATGGTGGTAAAGCTATTTACGTGACGGAAAGCGGCTGGGACGACCATCCCCGCTGGACCTGGGCGGTATCGCCCTCCCAACGGGTTGCTTATACCATCGGGGCTTACCAATGGGCGCAGGAACATTGGCCCTGGTGTGCTATGGTGGGAATTTGGATGTTACGCACGCCGGCCCCGCTGCACAATTATCAGGATTACTTTACATTTGTGACCCCTGAGTTTCATCTTAAGCCGATTTATCTGGCTGTACAGGCTTACACCAGCGGTCGTTGAAAGTTCTAAGAGGTGAATGTGACGAAAAAACGTTCCTGGCTTTGGGGGGTGAGTTGGGTAGTTTTATTGTTGAGCCGTTGCACTGTCGGTGCGCCGTTGCCATCCGCAACTCCTGTTACCCCTCTATCTTCTCTACCGACACCGACCTTGACGCCGACGCCTCAGCCCCTTACTGTGGAACCGGGTCTGCTGACGTTGACGCTTTGGGTGCCCGATGTTGTGAATCCTTTTGCAGAAACCGGGGGGGCGTCGTTGTTGTTGACTCAGCTGGACGCTTTTACTCAGGCCAACCCGGGCATCCAGGTCCAGGTCCTGGTCAAAAAAAGTGAAGGCCCCGGGGGCATTTATCACCTGCTTAGTACTGCTACTGCCGCAGCCCCTACTGTATTGCCGGATTTGATCATGTTGGGGGAGGCTGATTTGTCATCGGCGGTACACAATCAATTGATCCAACCGCTGCCATCTACGGTGACGCTCCAGGAGGCCGATTTTTTCCCCTTTGCCTGGAGCGGGGGGCGGATTGAGGATCAGAGCTACGGTTTCCCTTACTTAGCGCAAACTGCACAAACGGTTTACCGTGTGCAGAAACATGCAGCGCCACCGCTGACCTGGAATGACGTCTTGACCGGCAGCTATTCTTTTCTATTCCCGGCCGCACCTCCCAACGGCCTGGCCGATGAGGCGTTGTTGGCGATTTATCTTGGTTCTGAAGACACAGTGGTGGATGAAAATGGTGCGCCGGTGTTGGACCGGGCGCACTTGGAGGAACTTTATCGTTTCTTCGCCGCGGCGTTAGACTCCGGCATCCTGAATGCCGAACAGGCAACCTTGCTGACAAATGCGGAAGATTGCTGGTCGGCTTATCAGGAGGGCAAGGGTAATTTGAGTGTACTGCCAGCCGGGGCCTACTGGGCAACTCTGCCCCGCAACAGCCAGGCTGCCTGGTTGCCTACTCGGGATGGGGAACCGGCCGCCGTGGCGCATCTCTGGACGCTGGCGCTGGTGACGCGCGATCCGGCCCGCCAGGCAGCAGCCTTGACGCTGGCGCGCTGGCTCACGACGCCGGAGCGGGCGGCCGCCCTGGCGAATGCGACCCAGTTGTTACCGGCTCAGCGCCAGGCGCTGACTTATTGGTCGCTCACGCCGGAAGATGCGCGCCTCCTGGAGACTCTTTTGATGGTTGCCCAGCTGCCTCCGCCGCCTGAGGTGGGGCAGCCGGTGCGGCGTGCGTTGCAGGCGGGACTGGCTGCCCTGTTGCAGGGCCAGGTGGCGACATCGGAGGAGGCCGCCACTCAAGCCCTGACGGTGCTGCGCCGCTAAGATCGCGAGTATGGACCGGTGACTGATGGGCAAACGCCAACTGGATTTGACCGGCTGGAAAGCACGCGCACAGCAGTTCAGGGCGGAGACTTATGCTCTCTACCTGGCCTATCAAGATCCACGCACGCCCTGGTACGCCAAATTATGTGCGGTGATAGTGGTCGGTTATGTTTTCAGTCCCGTGGATTTGATCCCGGACTTTATTCCGCTGCTGGGCTACCTGGACGATCTGGTGCTGGTCCCGCTGGGGGTTGCCTGGGTGTTGAAGCTGATTCCACCGGAAGTGCTGACCGAGAGCCGGGCGCGAGCCCAGACACAGTTCCAGGATGGATCTCCGGTCAGCCGGGTGGCCGCCGCGGTCATCGTTGGCCTTTGGTTGCTGGTAGCGACGTTAGTGTTGCTGGTGGTATGGAGGATGGTGCATGGCGGAAAATGAATTGGCGGCACAACTGGCGCAAATTCGGATTGCGGCGTTGCAGGCAGTGGATCCTGGACTGGCGGTGCGACGTTTTATGCGCTGGGAAAATGAAACAGACTTGCAGGTAGGCAATGTCCGTTGGGAAATGCCGCTGGTGGAACGGGTCTGGTTGGTGAGCATCGGCAAGGCGGCAGCCCCCATGGCCCAGGCGGCGGCCGACGTGTTGGGAACCCGGCTAACAGCTGGCGTCGTGGTGACCAAATATGGTCACGCGGAAGGTTATTCGTTACCGGCGTCAATCACTGTGATGGAAGCCGGCCATCCGGTGCCGGATGCGGCCGGTTTGCAGGGCGCCGAGGCCATCATCCATTTGCTGCGGGGGGCGACCGAATGTGATCGGGTCCTGGTGTTGCTTTCGGGCGGGGCGTCGGCGCTGACGCCGGCCCCGGTGGCGGGATTGACCCTGGCCGATCTGCAAATCACAACCGATCAACTGTTGCGGGCCGGCGCTACGATTGGCGAGCTCAACGCGGTCCGCAAGCATTTGGATCGCTTGAAGGGCGGACAGCTGGCCCGCTTAGTAGCGCCGGCGCCTGTGGCGGCGCTCATCCTTTCCGACGTGGTGGGCGATCCATTGGACGTCATTGCTTCTGGCCCTACCGCACCTGACCCCACTACTTACGCCATGGCCTGGCAGATCTTGGAACAGCGGGGCGTGCAGACGCAGCTGCCGGCTGCCGTGAGAGCTCACTTGCAGCGTGGGCGCGAGGGGATGCTGCCGGAGACCCCCAAGCCCGGTGATCCGCTCTTCGCCCGGGTGACTAATACGCTGGTTGGCTCCAACCGACTGGCGGCCCTGGCGGCGGTGACCGCGGCCGAGCAATTGGGCTACCGGGCCTTGCTGCTGACCACGTTTGTGGAAGGTGAAGCGCGCGAGGTCGCGCGTGTGGCCGCCGCCCTGGCAAAAGGGGTGCGCCAACACGGCGATCCGCTGCCAGCGCCGGCCTGTCTGGTCTGGGGCGGGGAGACAACGGTGACGGTACGTGGGCACGGTCGCGGTGGGCGCAACCAGGAACTGGCGTTGGCGGCTGCGCTGGCGTTGGAGGGGTTACCCGGTGTCGCGTTGATGGCGCTGGCCACCGATGGCACCGATGGTCCCACCGACGCCGCCGGAGCGCTGGTAGATGGTACGACAATTGGTGCCGCGCGCTCGTTGGGATTGGATCCGGTCGCGGCGTTGGCCAACAATGATGCCTACCCGTTGTTGGAGGCGGTGGGAGCATTGCTGCTGACCGGTCCAACCGGCACCAATGTTAACGATTTGTTGGTCGTGTTAGTGGTTTGAAAGTTTCTGGGCTCTTGCCTTTTTTAAGCGAGTGGAGTATGATGCGCTTGATTGGCCAGAACCTGGAGGATGAAATAGCCATACGCTTTTTTTACTCCAGTGAAGGTACTATTTTATTTCAAGTAATGTAGGGGACCTGAATTGTCGCATTATCTTGTTACTGGTGGGGCCGGATTTATTGGTTCGCATCTGGTGGATACGCTACTGGCAGCCGGTCACACTGTGACCGTTTTGGATGATTTTTCTACCGGCAAGCTGGCTAATCTTCAGCATTCATTAGAGCATCCTCACTTCCGCCTGGTGCGCGGCACCGTTCTGGATGCGCCGTTGGTAGAGCGCCTGGTCGCTCAGGCCGATGCAATCTACCACCTGGCAGCAGTGGTGGGAGTGAAGTATGTTGTGGAGGATCCGCTACGCGGCATGCTGGTCAATGTGCAGGGGACCGAGACGGTCCTCGCTGCAGCGGCCCGCTACCAGCGTAAAGTGCTGGTGGCCTCCAGTTCGGAGGCTTACGGCAAATCAACGCGCGTCCCCCTGTGTGAACATGAGGAGACGGTGCTTGGTCCAACCAGTGTTCCGCGCTGGTCCTATGCGCTTTCCAAATTGCTGGACGAGCAACTGGCACTGGCTTATAGGCGACAGCTGGGGCTGCCCACCGTGATGGTGCGCTACTTCAACGCCTACGGGCCGCGATTGGATCCGCGCGGTTATGGGAGCGTGATTGCTCGCTTCATCAAGCAGGCGCTGATCGGGGAACCGTTGACAGTCTACGCGGATGGGCAGCAGACACGCTCGTTCACGTTTGTGGCCGATACAGTGCGGGGGACGATGGCAGCTATGGAAACGCCGGCCGGTGAAGGGCAGGTCTTCAATATTGGTTATGCCCAGGAAACTACTGTTTTGGAACTGGCCCGCCTGATTTGCACGCTGATTGGTAGTTCCAGTGAGATTAAAAGCATCCCTTACGAACAAGTCTACGGGCCGGCCTTTGAGGAAACGCGCTGTCGGCGACCCGATCCGACCCGTGCGCGCGAAGTGCTGGGCTTTTCGGCCCAGGTGCCGTTAGTAGCAGGGCTACAGATGACAATCCCATGGTTTGAGGAGCACCGCGATGAACTCATCCAGGCTTAGTTTATGGTGTGACCGGGCGTTAGAGGCCGGCTGGCTCTTGGGGGTGACCATCACCCCGGTTTTTTTCAACGTTTACTCTAGCCGTGTCTTTGAACCGGATAAGCTGACCACGTTGCGGGCGTTGGCTACGGTCATGGCGGTGCTTTGGCTGGTGCGCTGGCTGGATGGCTTGTTGCACAAGGAAAAGCTCGTTACGTTCTCGTGGCGGACGCCGCTGGTGCTGCCGGCGCTGGTGATGATGGTAGTCTATCTGATCAGCTCTATCTTCTCGTTAGTCCCGTATACCAGCTTTGTTGGCTCCTACCAGCGCTTGCAGGGCTTTTACTCATTGATGGGGTACCTGGTGCTCTTTTTTGCTATCCTATCTGGATTGCGAACGCGGGTTCAACTGAGCCGCTTGCTCACGGTACTGATCCTCAACGGCTTACCGATTGCACTCTACGGCATTATTCAACACAATGGGTTGGATCCGCTGCCCTGGGCTGGCGACGTGCAAACGCGCGTGGCTTCCAACATGGGCAATCCTATTTTTGTGGCTGCCTACCTGATCATGATTATTCCACTCACGGCGGCCCGCATTGTGGAGAGCTTCCGCGATATTCTGGGGCGGGAAGAATCTCGGGTGAGTGATATCCTCCGGGCCTCAGGGTATATCTTCGTCCTGGCGGTTGAGGTGTTGGGGTGGTGGTATGCGCAAAGCCGTGGCCCTATTTTGGGGTTAATCGCGGCCGGGTTCATGTTCCCTTTGCTGGCCTTGTTGATATTGCAGCGGCAGGCGCTGGCTAAGGAAATGGAACGTCGCTCCTGGTTGATGGATACAGCGCGGGGCATTGCTTTTGGTGTTGGAACCCTGCTCCTGGCCGGGGCAATTCTTGCGCTTGGCGTGCTGGTATTCCAGGGGAAAGTTGGGCTTTACCTGGGGGGCTTTTTAGCGGCCCTGGTGTTTGGCGCAGCCTGGCTCTATTTTATTGTGGAGCGTAAGGGTTGGCACTGGCTCTGGATTGGTTGGGGGGCCGTGGGGCTGTCAGTGGCCATGGCGCTGCTGGCGATCAATCTTCCCGGTCCTTTGCAGACTCGCGCGCAGCAGGTCCACACTTTGAACCGGCTGGCGAATATTACCGAGCTGGAGAGCGGTAGCGGTAAAGTCCGCACGTTGATCTGGCAGGGGGCGATAGAGCTGATCAAGCCCCATGCGCCTATCACTTTCCCTGATGGAAGCACGGATAAGTTCAATGCGATCCGTTTACTGGTGGGATATGGCCCCGAATCCATGTACGTCTCCTACAATAATTTCTACCCTCCGGACCTGGGGCATTATGAATCCCGCACCGCTTCGCCGGACCGTTCGCACAACGAGACGCTGGACTCGCTGGCCAATACCGGCCTGCTGGGATTGCTGGCTTATCTTTTCGTCTTCGGCAGCGTCTTCTATTGGGGCTTCCGTTGGTTGGGGTTGCTGAAAAGTCGCCAGCAGCTTTTGATCTATCTGGGTCTGGACATTTTCTTTTTCCTGGTCTTTTTCTTCATTGGCTGGCGTGTCGCCGGTCTTTACCTGTTTGCAGTGGCCGTCCCGTTGGGTATCCTGGTAGGGACGGTGGTTTATTTGGTCCTGGAAGGGTTCCGTGAGGCTATTCGCGGGCGCGAGGCGGCGGCCGAAAGCCAGCCGCACCCGCACACGATCTTGATTGTGGCAATTCTGGCGGCGGTGATTGGCCATCTGGTAGAAATCAACTTCGGGATTGCGATTGCTTCCACCCGTACCACCTTCTGGGCTTTGGCCGGGTTGCTGGTCGTCCTGGGGTTGGAATGGCTCCCCGGCGAGAATAGCATCAAGTCGGCCAAGGAATTGTCCGCTCCGGCGGCTGCCGGGCAGCCGCAACGGCGGCGCAAGCGCCATGAGGAGTTACCGGTCCCCTTCCCCGTACCGACCCAGCAGTGGCTGTACGCTGTGTTGGCGTTGTGTCTTTTGAGTACTTTCTTATTGGGGACACTTTCGTACGACTTTATCAACAACCCTGGCCGACTCAGTGATGCCGGAAAGATTTTCTGGAATTCACTGACGCAGCTTTATGTCCAACAACGTACCTCTTACGGCGGTCTGTTGATCTTTATCTTCACCTGGATCATGTTTGGGATGATCGGCTTGAGTGAGCTGGACCGTGAGGGTCTCTTTGACGAACAGCGTGGTCAGCGTTGGGGAACGGCTGTGCTGGCCTACGTGGGTATCACCCTGCTCGGCTGGCTGTTATTCGGTTCATTGTTAGCTGCTCACCAGGGCCGGTTGGTTTCCATTCCGGTGACCTCCATTCCTGACGTGGTGGCTGTAGCCGTCCGGCTGGCCAATATTCTTGGCTATTACTATCTGTTCATTTTCCTGCTGGTTGCAGTAAACGGCCTGTTGCTAATGCGGGAAGCCCCGCAACCCAAGCCGTGGGGCGACCCGATCAGTGCCGGCGTGCTGGTAGTGGCCCTCTTGATGGCCGGTGTTTTGATCCGCTATGGCTGTTACGACTTGATCCGTGCTGATATTGTTTTCAAACAGGGGAGTGTGTACGCCGACGCTGCTAACGCGGCGCAGAAACAAATCGGCATTGCTCATTATGAAAAGGCGATTGAACTGGCTCCCCGTGAGGATTACTACTATCTTTTCCGGGGCAAGGCTTACCTGGAACTGGCGCAGATGGTAGAAGATGCCCAGACCCGCGAGGCGGTGATGGTTCGCACCGAGGAGGTGCTCCAACAAGCGCGCGAAATCAACCCGCTCAACACCGATCACAGCGCCAATTTGGGGCGGTTCTACCGCTCCTGGGCGGGACAAACCACGGACTCGGCATTGCGCGCCGAACGGTTACAAAAGTCCCTGGAGAACTACAAAATCGCGTTGACTCTCAGTCCGCACAACGTGATCTTGTGGAATGAGCAGGGCATCCTCTACGCCTTTGATTTGCAAGATAGTCTCAGCTTTCAACAGACGATTTCCCACTCGTTGGAGCTGGATTCCCGCTTTGATCAAACCTGGATGTTGCTGGGCGATGTCCGTTCCTCGCAGGGAGATGTTGCCGGCGCGATGGCGGCTTATCAAGAGGCACTGGCTATCTCGCCTATTAATTGTAATGTGCGCCGGGTGTTAGGTACGATGCAGGCCCAACAGGGGTTATGGAATGAATCGGTGGCGACATTGGAACGAGCTGTTGAGGATTGCGCCAATGTGACCGAGCTGTGGGACGTTTACCGGGTGTTAGCGATTGGGTACGCCAATCAGGGGCGCGGCTCTGAAGCCTTCCAGGTGGCGAATCAGGCTTTGACGTTAGCGCCTGACGACCAGAAATCAACCGTACAACAGCTGCTAGATGCGTTGCAGGGCCAATCTATTCAACCAACGCCGCAGCCCACGCCACAACCTTAACGTTCGGTGAGTGGTGATGCAGACCTATCTGATTGTTTTTGTGGGAGTGCTTTTTCTGGCGGTGTTGGGGACGCCCTTAGCACGCAAGTTGGGCTTGCGGATTGCTGTAGATCAGCCCGACCCCACCCGTAAAGTCCATACCGTGCCGACTCCCCGGTTGGGCGGCGTAGCGATCTTTCTCAGTACCATGGTCGTCACATTGATATTGGGGGAGCGGTATGGCCTGAACCAGCTGGCCGGGACGTTGATAGGCGCTGCCATCGTCTCTTTTTTGGGCCTGTGGGATGATCGGTTTACACTCCGGGCCTGGACTAAGCTGTTGGGGCAGCTGGCCGCGACCGCGTTGTTGATCGCCAGTGGCGTTTACATCACCAGTCTGCGATTGCCGTTGCTGAATTACGCCGCTACTGTATTGTGGGTGGTGGGAATCACCAATGCGCTCAATCTACTGGACAACATGGATGGGCTATCGGCCGGGGTCGCGGCCATTGCCGCGGCCCACTTCGCGCTGATGTGCGCTTTCAGCGGCCAGTATTTGGTGGGCGCGCTGGCCGTGGCGGTGATGGCAGCCTGTGTGGGATTTTTGATCTACAACTGGAACCCGGCCACCATTTTCATGGGGGATTCCGGGAGCCTGTTCCTGGGTTTTGTGCTGGCAGCAATTGGGATCAAGCTACGGTTTCCTGATAATGTCACCTTTGTGACCTGGATGATTCCTATCCTGGTCATGGGAGTTGCCATTTTCGACACCAGCCTTGTGACCATCTCACGTCTCAAGCGTGGGTTGAACCCTTTGACCACACCGGGTAAAGATCACACGTCGCACCGGCTGACCTATGCCGGTCTAACCCGCCGTGAGGCGGTATTGGTCATCTATGTTGCCGGTTTTCTGTTGGGATTGGTTGCCCTCTTTGTCACCCAGGCGACCATTTTGCAGGGGTATGGGGTGGGCAGTGTCGTTGTCATCATAGGGGGATATGCGCTATGGCGGATGGAGCGCCCCCCCTTTTGGCCGCCTCGTCCTGAGTGAGTCAGCAAACCGGCAGGGGGACAAGGTATTTGTGCATTCGTGATCTATGCGTGGACGGCCCCGTGTGCCCCCCGCATTCCAGCCTCCCCTGCGATACCCCTTGTTTTCCGGGCGGTCGGTGGTATAATTTTTACTATGTTTTTTAACGAAAAAAGAAGGAGACTAAGGATGAAGAAAAACGGTGGATTGTTCATGGCTCTATTGGTGGCCATGCTGGTAATTCTAAGCGCCTGCGGGCCGCAGCCGACCGCTGAGCCACCGGCGACTCAAACACCGACCACGGCACCTACCCAATTGCCTGCCACTGCTGCGCCTACCGCCACAGTGCCTACCGGACCGGTGACCATCAATACGCCGGAAGCACCCGGTGAATGTGTCTCCAGTGCGTTGCCACTGCGCCCGTTAGATGATACGGATTGGGTCAAAGGGGCCAGCGCTGATCAGGCCAAGATCACGATTGTTGAATATTCAGATTTTCAATGCCCTGGTTGTAGCGGGATGTATCCGCTGGTGGAAGAATTGCTGAAAGCCCATCCCGAAGTACAGTTTGCCTACCGACACTTCCCGTTGACCAGCATTCATGACAAAGCTTTCCGGGCCGCCGAAGCCGCCGAAGCTGCTGGCGCGCAGGGAAAATTTTGGGAAATGTACGCCCTGTTATTCCAAAATCAGGCAGATTGGACCAGCCTTTCGGCGGAGGAGTTTGATAAGAAACTGGAAGAGTATGCCGGTCAGCTGAGTCTGGATGTATCTCAGTTCAAGCAGGCCCTGACGGAGGGTGCTTTCAAAGACAAGGTACAGCAGAGCTATGATGAGGCTGTCCAGATTGGATTACCCGGTACACCCAGTTTTATTTTTGACGGGGTCGTTTACCAGGGTGGACTTAGCTATGACGGGCTGGAGGGTTTCATAACGACGGTGCAGCAGCTGAAGTCACTGCAGTTTGCTGAGCCGCCGGAGACAACGCTGAACGTCAACAAATCGTACCAGGCGACTCTCCAAACCTCCAAGGGTAAAATTGTGATCAAGCTCTTCCCTCAATCGGCTCCCACCCAGGTGAACAATTTCATTTTCCTGGCCAAGAATAAATGGTACGACGGTGGTAACTTTTTCTTCGTCCAGCCCAACTATGTGGCGGTGACGGGGGATCCTACCAATACCGGGGCCGGTGATCCCGGTTACTATTGTTCAGGGGAAACCAACAGTGTATTTGACCGGCCTGGCCTGGTTGGGATAACCGCCGGCGGGCAGTTTTTCATCACTCTTGGCACGGACGCTAACGCCTTGAGCGGGCGGTTGGCACTCATCGGTCAGGTGACGGAAGGGTTGGAAGTGGCTCAGTCGCTGGCCACCCAGGCTATGGAATCCGGCGATCCGCCGGCCGATGTGTTACAGAGCGTGACCGTCACCGAGCAATAAAAAACTCCGAGTTTCGGCAATCCAAACGGGGCGGTCACAGCGACCGCCCCGTTGTTATAGTAACCCTGGTTGTTGCATGTCCAGGCAGGCGTGGTATAATCAAAGCGCAACCTGACTTTTGGGGCGTGGCCAAGTGGTAAGGCGACAGACTTTGGATCTGTTTACCGTAGGTTCGAATCCTACCGCCCCAGCCTGATTGTGCTGGCGGCCCCCGGGCCGCCCACCGCCAATCCTGTGCGGCCCGGTGTCCAACCGGGCCGCGGGTGTTTTCTGGAGGCGACTATGGTTCTGAACCTGCCAACCTATACCTCGTTGGTTGAGGCTGCTCAGCGCTACCAGGTCAGCGCGGAGACGTTGACGCGCGCCGTGGAATCGGGTATGCTTAGAGCAGTACAAATCAACGGGGAAATTGCGGTGGCGGATGAGGATGTGGCGGTGGTGGCGGCGCAAATGCAAGTTACAAATGAACCCGATGATAAGGTTTCTATTAGCGAAGCTGCAAGAAAATTACAAATCAATTCGGGTATTGTTTGGTGGTGGTACAAACATGGTTGGTTGTCTGAACTTGGCAGGGGTCCAAATAGAATCATCTATGTTTCGTATCGTCAAGCCCAGGCCTTGGCAAATCTTAGAGAACGACAGGGCAAAAGGGGACATCGTTTAATTCCAAAACAAAGCGAGTCTGCGCTTACCTGAAATTTAAAGGCGGAGATTTTCCCGCTTTTTTTGTGTTCACAAGTCCTAAAACTATTGACAAGTTTTAGGACTTGTTGTATACTTGAGTCAGTTTTGAGCGCTCTGTACCTTGACATTCCCGCAAGGGGGCATACCGGGGACTCTACCCTCTGGAGTTGGCAATACAATGTCTTGAACAACGGGCCATGAGATCGGGAGGTAGAGACCGTTCTTATGGCCCGTGTTTATTGGACAGCAGTGGGCTGACCGGGACTGCTATGCCGGGGTGTGCCGGCCATGCCATGTAATCAAATGTCCCCGCGCTTGTGCAACCAAGCCGGGGACGTGACCCAGAGAGACGCAACTCCCCAGGCCCTGTTAGTATACCACAAAAACCTGGAAAGTGCGCCTCCCGCCTAATCAAAGCGGGAGGTTTTTGTGTTAAAAGCCGTGGTGGAATTGCTCACTGTTTTGTGTAATTGCTGCGCTATGGCGACCTGAGGCCATTTCCGCGCCTGGGGGCGGTGCTGATTGGGTGGTGACACCGGAAACTTGCGTTGGCTTGCCGGGTGGTGAATGATGGACGGGACTGTGTATCTCTTGCACTTTGACAGCCCCATTGGCGATGTTGCCAAGGCCCACGGCACGGCGCAGCACTACCTCGGCTGGACCACCGACCTGGCCCAGCGGCTGGCCGAGCACCGGGCCGGGAATGGGGCCCGGCTCATGGCCGCGGTGGCGCAGGCCGGGATCGGCTTCCAGGTGGCGGCCACCTGGGAGGGCGACCGGGTCCTGGAGCGGCGGCTCAAGCAGCGGAAACATGCGGCCCGGTTCTGCCCGCTCTGCCGGGGGACGCATGGCTAAGCACCGCCGCTGCTATTGCGCGCGCCCGGCCGTACCGGGCACCCGCCCCCCGTTGTGTGAGGCGCACCTGGCGGCTCTGCAGGTCGTCGCCGCCGCGCAACAGGCAGAGCGGCCGCTGGCGCCGCCGGTGGAGTCGGCGGGATCGCTCACTCCGGGGCAATTTGAGACCCTGCTCCAGGATCTGCTGGCCGGCGACCGCGCCGGTTAGTGGCGAGCCGCCGGGGCGGCGGGCAGCCCATCCCGATCGCCGCCCCGGTTGGCTCCCCAAATGGACACGAGGGAGAAACATGTTTCAAGAAACCGAAACTGAACACGCCCACCGCCTGGCCGACTTGCTCAGCGTGCGCCAGGTCAAGTTGCGCCGGCGCATTCTGGCCGACAAATGCGCCGGGCTGCGTGAGGCTGAGATCACGGCCAAGCGCGGCGCATCTAACACACCCTGGCAGCTGGTAGCTATGTCGATAGCCGAGCTGGCAGCGAGTCTGCACCTCGGCCTGGTCAACGGCGTCTATGGGCCGGATGACCATCAAGCCTCGGCTACGGCCCAGGCCATGCGCCAGGTCGCGGGAATGATCTGGTCCCATGGTAGCGGTAAGGAAAGGCTGGCCCAGGCCGGGTTCTTCGTCGGTGCCCCGCCCTACGGCTACGTCAAAACCACTCAGATCACCGTGGGGTATGCCGGCCAGCCGGTCACCGGCTGGCTGACGCAGCCAGAGCCGGCTCAGGCGGCCGTCATCCGGCAGCTCTTTGACGCTGTGAGCGCCGGCGAATCCCTCTCAAACATAGCTCGGGACCTGAACGCGGAGCCACCGGTGCCGGCGCCGCGCGGCGGGCTGTGGTCCGGCGACAGCCTGCGGGAGCTCATCCGGCGCGGTCCGGCGTATGCCGGGTACATGATTTACCGGGGCGAGCAGCGGGCTGACCGGTGGGCCGGGACGTTGTACCCCGGTCGCCATCCGGCCCTCATTACTTGGGCTGCGGTGGTAGCGGCCTTGCGCGCCCTGGGCCATGAGCTCGGTCAGGCTGTGCAGTGGGTCAGCGCGCCGGAACAACGCGCCGGGGAAAAGGCTGAATCAAGCTCAACATGAGCACCTTGCCGATCCTGTACTACCTGGGTGAGCCGACGCTGGCCGAGGAATTGAAACTGGCAGCCGATGCCGTGGACTACGCCGCCCTCTGGGCGGTAGTGGCGGATTACGCAGCGCGCCCGGTGAAGGGGCTGGCGCAATATGCGCTGGATGCCGAGCTGCTCCGTCGGCGCTACGACGAGCAGGGCCGCCGGCAGGCCACCCTGGAACAGCTTGGTCAGTGCTACGGGTTGACGCGCCAGCGCGTCTACGAACGCTTGGGGCGCATCAAGGGTTGGCTGCGCCATCCGGCCCAACAACAGCGGTATCGGCGCGATTCCTAAGGAGGCAGCGATGAGTGCAACCATGACCACGGCACAGACTCCGGCCCACCGCCGCGAAGCGGCCCTGACCACCTCGGCCGACCGGCTCCGCCGCGCGCTGGCCGCCGGCGCGGGCGCGGCTAAGCGTGGCACCCCGCTCCAGATCCTGGAATGGGGCGCCGTCTACGGCCCGCGCGCCGGCGCCCTCTGGCTCAACGCCGGCTTTGACAACGGCGCGCTCCTGGCCTGGTTGACGGCCAACGACTCGGCTAACGCCCGCCAGATCCTGGCCTGGGACTACCCCGGCGAACCGCTGGTCTACCAGACCGGCCACCGCGTCCGCCTGGAGGCCGGCTGGGGACCGGAACTGGAGATCGCCCGCATCCTGCTGCGCGAACTGAACCGCAAGCCGCTCCGCGGTGGCCGTTGGACCGTCGGCCTCAACGAAGAGGGCGCCACCGTCGTCGCAGCGCTGGACGATGATACTCCACATCAGTTGGTCTCCGGCACCACCGGCTCCGGCAAGACCACCGCTTTGCGGGCGGCCGCCCTGCAACTGGCCCGCGATCCGGCCAACCGGCTGGTGGTGTTGGACGGCAAGGGTGGGGCGGACCTGGGACCGCTGCGCAACCTGGCCGGCCTGGTCGGGCCGCTGGCGACCGACCTGCCCGCTGCCCAAGGGGCGCTGGGCTGGGTCAATCAGCAAATGACCCAACGCTATGCCGCCCTGGCGCGCTACGGTGACGGAGCGCTACGTGACGATCAGGCGTTCCCACGTCTCATCCTCATTGTGGATGAGTTCCAGACCTTCACCGCGGACAAGGCGCTGCAAGCCCTGCTCCGCCGGGTATTGCAGCAAGGGCGGACCGCCAAAGCCCACGCGATCCTGGCCACCCAGAATCCGAAGACCGACGTCTTCGGCGACGACGGGGCGATCATGAAAGCGAACCTGCCCGGCCGGATCGCGCTGCGGGTGGTGGACCAGTATGCCTCGGCGGTGGCGCTGGGTGAGCACCAGCCCCCGGCGCACCGGTTGTTGGGGCATGGGGACACTTACGTTAAGACCCCGGGCATCATTCAGCGCGTGCAGGGCGCGCTGGTGGATCAGCGGGACTTCGACGCCGCGCCGCGGCAACCGCCGCCCTTAGCCGAGTGGCCGGAGTTTGATCCCGAGGCCGCCGGCCTGGGCGACGGCGACGGCGGCAGCGGCGGCCCGCGCTGGGAGTACAGCGGGGAGGAATTGGCCGTGGCTTTGCTCGTGGCGGCGCGGGGGCAGGGCCGGGTGAACCTGGAGCGGGCCTTACAAGCGGCCGGGTTGCCGCGGCCGGGAGCCGAAAAGGTCATGCGGCTCCTGGCTATTGCCCGCGACCAGATGGGTATGTTGCAGACTTTGGACAAGCGGGGCGAGGAGCCGTTGAAGCATTTGCTGGCGGCCTTTCTGCGCGCCGCCGCGGAGCAGGAATGATTCTAACCGTTCGTTCTGGCAGTCGGATGTATGTGTTTCCCGGCAGAAAAGGCGTAAAACGTCTTTTCAGATACACAGCCATGCCAGAACGAACGGTTAGAGCCAAAATTCTAACTGAAAAGGGAGACCAGGAGGTGGAACCATGACCACGACGTACGCGCAACCGCCGGAGACTTTGGGGGAGCGGCTGCGGCAGTTGGCCTTGACGGTCCTGCTGGTGCTGATCGCGCTGACCGCCCTGGGGCTGCTGGCGGCCCTGGTCTGGCTGCTGTGCCGCGTGGACCTGCCCACCGCCCGGCTGTGGGCCGGCCTGGTCAGTGTGGGCCTGCCGGTGGCCTTCGGGGCCGGCCTGGGCCTGGGGATCGCGCTGACCCGCTCGCACCTGGCCGGCCTGGAACGGGGGCTGACCACGGTGACGCAGGCGGTGCAGGCCAGCGTCGGCACGGTGATGAACGCGGCGTCCGCTACCGCCGACGTGCGGGTGCGCACCGCCCAGCAACTCCGCCTGGCGCGCAGCCCGCAGCCGCCGCCCAGCCTCAACGTAGTGTTGGGCGGCGGCGCGGCGCTGCCCGGCGGGACTCCCCCGGTCTTCACCCAGAGCGGCCTGGCCTACGGCGGTCAACAGGCCACGGCCGATTACCAGTACGAGTACGACCCGGAATAGGAGGCTGCCATGACTCAAAACCTGACTGCGGCGACGCATTGGCTGACGCTGCTCACGGCCGCGCCGGCCACCGGCACAGCCCTGGCCCCGGTCACCCGGGCCGAGATGGCGGCGGCGTTCCAGGGCTTCGCCATCGTGGATCAGCGCGGGCTGGACCCGGCCACCCTGCTCCCCCCGGAGCCGGTGACGCTGGACGCGGAGCTGCTCTGGATCTACGTCGCCACGGCAGTGCTGCATACCCCGCTTTCCAGCGTGGCCCTGGTGCGCCAGGTGGGGCGCTTCGCCGTCGTGCAGTATCAGCCGGTGGTCGCCAGCGATCCCGACCTGTTGGTGGTGCTGGGGGCTGACCTGGCGCTGGCACAGCCGTTCCACCAGGCGGTGCTGGCCTTCCAGCGCGCGCGGCACGCGCGGTACTCCCAGCCAGAGCAGTGGCAATCCACCGTACTGGCCGCGGCCCGCCAGGTGCTAGGGCCGCTGGCGGCCTTGCAGCCCCATCCCCTGGAAGCGGACTTCGCCCTACGCTGGCTGTTGCTCATCGCCGCCAGCGGCAACCAGACCGGCGTCTGGACGCCGGCCGGAGCCGGAGGTGGTCACCGGCCCGGGGTTTGGACTTTGGTAGGCGGGTGACGTGGACTGGGGCCGGCGGTTGACGCGGTTCGCGGTGCTGGCGGTGGTGGTCTTCGCCCTCAGCGTAGGCGTGGTGGCCGGGCCGGAGCTCGCGCGCGGCTGGAATACCCTCGCCGACGCGGTGGCGCTCCGCCTGGCGCCGCCGACGCCGACCCCGACGCCCACCCCGACGCCCGTGCCGGCGGCGCGGGCCTGGCCGGCGGCGGCGCTGGGGAACTCGGCCTCGGTGGTGCTGTTCCCGCTCTGCGGGCTGGGACTGCTGCTGGCGCTGCTGCTGGTGGTCTTCCTCGCGGTGTTGCGGGGGACCCCGGGCGTGCCGGCAGTGACCGAGCCGCCGCTGGAGCCGGAGCCGGAGGTAGAGCCGGAGATCGCAACCGCGCCAGCGGATGACCGGCCGGCGGGGCCGCCGCTGGAAACCATCATCACCTTTGCGGGGAGGTAGCATGGTAACGTACTACGTGGAAGCAGAGCAGCCCTGCCCGGATTGCCAGGGCACGGGGGTCGTTCAGCACCCGGCCTGGGCGGCGTACTGGCAGGAGCACCCTTTGGAGGTGTATCCAACCAGTAGAGAGGACGAGCAATGGTTCCGAGAGCAAGGCTACGACTATCCGCCTGACGAGGAGGTTCCTTGCTCCGAGTGTGGTGGGACGGGGATTGTCCGCGAGCGGGTGACGTTGTCCGCGGCGCTCGCGGCGCTGGGATTTCAGAGGGGGAGCGCATGAGCACCATGCCTGGCGTTGTGCCTGACCCTGGCCTGGGCACCGAGGCGGACATCCGCGAGGCATTGGTCGCCCGCCTGGTGGACGCCTGGCAACCCCAGATTCGTAGATTCGCCGAGCGGCTGGTGGACCGGTTACTCCGTTACCAGCGGTTCGCCGGCAGTGATGCGCAAGCCGCACTCGTGGCGGCGCGACAATACGAGCGGTGGTTACTCCATCCGCCGCTCCAGGAAAAAACCAACTCCGACTACTGAACAGGAGGCATTGATGAAAACGCTGCGCTTATTGACCTGGCTCTCATCGTTATTGGTCTTATTCCTGACCGGGGCCGCCTTTGTGCTGTCGTACAGCGCCCTGCGCGCGCTGGCCGGCGCCAACGGCATCGCGGCCAATCTGACCTGGCTCTGGCCGCTGACGGTGGACGGTTTTCTCATCGTCGCGTCGCTCGCTGTGTTGCGGAACAGTTTGTTAGGCGAGCGGGCGCTCTATCAATGGTCACTCGTGGGATTATTTACCGCGTTATCCATCGGCTTCAACATCCTGCACGCGCCACGGAATTATACGGCGCAAGTCATCGGCGCAGTGCCGCCGGTGGCGTTGTTCCTGGCGTTTGAATTGTTGATGGGGCAATTACGCAGCAACTTCCAGCGCCAACGCGCCATCGCTACCCTGGCTGACCTGGCGAAACTCGCCGAGCGCAAGCGCGCGGAAATGGCGCAGCAAGTCGCTGCCGCTGACGCGCAGGTGGCGGAGCGCCAGGCGCAGCTGACAGAAATGTCAGCGACGGCTGACACGCTGGGTAGCAAAATCGCCGACCTGAATACACAGCTGGACGCGTTGCGGCGCGAACGGCGGGCACTCCAGAGCGCCAGTTTGCCCAAAATGGCGGCCAGTTTGGGCCCCGTGGCAGACGATGAAGAGGCCCTGGCGCTGGCGAATGCTACCCGCCTGGCCCAGGCCGACGCCGCCCGGCAGGCGCTCCTGGCATTTTTTGCCAACCACCCCACGGCCACCCAGGAAGAAGCCGCGCAGGCGATTGGCAAATCGCGCCAGTGGGTCGGCCAAATGTTAGGCGAGTTGGAAGCCGCTGGCCTCATCAAACGCAACGGCCGGACCAAAGTGCTGGCGGCCACTACGGCGTAGCAGGAGACTGACATGGACATCATCGTCATCACGGCGCAGTATCGGGTGGCCGTCCGCTTGCCGGCGGCGGCCTGGACCGGGCTCCGGCAACTGGCGCTCCTGTTGTTATCCGCGCTGGCCGTGATCGTGCTGCTGGCGCACGACCAGACCCCGCTGGCCTGGCTGCTGGCCGCCGGCAACCTGGCGCTGATGATCCGCGCCGAGGTGGGGCTGCTGGACCAGCTGCGCGCCGCCTGGTTGGCGGCCCAGGGGGCGGGCGCATGACCCGTCCGGCGCTGGCCCTGGCGCTCCTGCTGGCGCTGGCGGCGCTGGTCGCCGGCCACCGCCTGCCCGCGCCGGGGCGCTACGGCGTCACCCTGGTGCTGCTCACCGCCGGCGTCACCCTGGCCGTAAAGGCCGCGCAATGGCTGCGGGCTGAGCGGCCGCCGAGTGTTGATCTCGCGGAGCAGACGCCGGGCGCTGACCTGGCGACGGAGGAAACGCTATGCCCCCCCAGGTAATCACCGTCGCGTCCCAAAAAGGCGGGGTGGGCAAAACGACCACCGTGGTCAACCTGGCCCACGGCCTGGCGCTGCGGGGGAAAACGGCCTTGATGGTGGATCTGGACCCCCAGGGCCAGTGCGCCATCGCGCTGGGGCTGGAGCAGGCCCCGGGCGTCTACCGGGCCCTGGTCAACAGCGAGAAGCTCAGCAACGTGACCGGCCAGGCCCGCGAGCGGCTCTGGTTGGTGCCGGGCGACAAGCGTACTGCCACTGCCCAGACGGTGCTGATCGCGGAGTTGCAAGACGTGGCGAGCGCCGTGCGGGCGACCTTTGTCGCGCCCTTCAACGGCCAACCCCACTACGTCCTTTTTGACACCGCGCCCTCGGTGGGCGGCTTGCAGGAAGCAGCGCTGGCGGTAGCCGACCTGGTCATCATCCCGGCGGCGCTGGACTTCCTGGCGCTGCACGGCGTGACCGGCGTGTTGGAGACGCTGACCGTGCTGCAAAAGCGGCGGGGCTGGGCCGGGCAGGCGGTGATCCTGCCCACGTTCTACGATGAGGTCACCAAACAGAGTCGGACCAACCTCGCGGCGCTGGTCAAGCGGATGGGCCAAGACAACGTATTACCACCGATCCATCGGGCGACGGTGCTCCGCGAGGCGGCCGCCGAGGGCCAGACCATTTTTGAGTATCGTCCCGAGGACCGGGCGGCCGCCGAATACGCCCAGGTCGTTTTCAGCGTGCTGGCGCGGCTGTGAATGACGTTTACCAGGAGGAACTATGCCCCGTGATCCCTTTGCGGCTCTGAACGAACCTGAACCAGCCGTACCGGAACCGGACGTACCGGCCGAACCGGTGCTAGCCATCCCTTCAGTGCTGGTGCGCAAGCCCAGCCAGGCCAAGCGCAACCGGGAGTGGGAACAGGCTAACAAAGTCACCGGCTTTCGCGGTTTGCCGCTCGCACTGTTAAGCGAGCTGAAGGCCGTGGCAGCCGATCTCGGCGTGACCATCAGCGAGTTAGCGCGGGCGCTGCTGGAATACGGGCTGGCGGCTCTCCGGCGCGGCGACCTGGTTTTGCAGCCGCAGCTAAAAACCGGGCGGATGACACTGTACCCGGAGAATAGCACCACGGCCACGGGGTCCGGCAAGGGCCGGACGAACCGGCGATAGAGGGGAAACATGAGTAGCCAGAGTGACCAAAATCCGCGACTCTCAGCAGCGGGCCACCCTGCCGTTAGCGGCAGGGTTAGCGGCGTGTTAGCGGCATGTTAGCGGCGTGTTAGCGGCTCAGTTAGCGGCCCAGTTAGCGGCAACCCCGCTATGTGGCCCTACGACGGGCGCTTTCGGCGCTATCCTGATCCAACTATGGGTAACGCAAAACGGCCCGTCTGAGGGGATTCTGGCGATTAGTCAGAAAATTGTCTATTGATTTAGGAGGGGAAGATGAGCAAAGACAAACCGGCGGAGACCTGGGGGCTCAGCGCGGCCGAGTTCTATGCCGAGCTGCAGGGACAAGTCGTCCAGGTGGCTATCGCCGTCAGTGCCCCAACGGGCAGCGGGCTGAAGCTCTTCCAGGGCACGCTGGTGGGCGTAGACCGCTACGACCTGGTGCTGCGCCAGGAAACCGGGCTGCGGATTCTGTTCAACAAAGGCCACCTGGTCTACGTGACCCGGGCTCCCGGCGGAGCACCGCTTCCGTGAGCACCGCCCTGGTCGTCAACGGCTCCCGCGCTTACAACCTGGGCGCGCAGCGGCTCACCGCCTGGCTCAAAGGGCGGGGCGAGCCGACCCAGCTCTACGAGCGCCCGGCGCTGCCCACCGACCTGGAACTGCTGGCGGCCGACGCGCTCTACCTCTCCGCGCTCTTCTCCTGGGACCTGCCGGTGCTGGTCGGCGTGGCCCACCGCGCCCAGGCCCTCGGTGTCCCGGAGCTGCAGCTCGGCGGGCCGGCGGCGGAGCACAACGCGGCCTGGGTGCAGACGCAGACCGGCCTGACCCCCTGGCGCGGCCCCCACCCCTGCGAGCGCGCGCACCTGCCGCTGCCCACCCTGACCCGCACCAGCCGGGGCTGTGTCAACCGGTGTGGCTTCTGCCTGGTGGCCCGCGCCGAAGGCCCCCTGGTGGAGTTGCCGGATGACCGCTGGCAACCGGCGGCCAAACTCCTGGACAACAACTTCCTGGCCTGCTCCCCGGCCCACCAGGAGCACGTCCTGGCCCGCCTGGCCGCCGCCGGCCTGCGCCGCCTGGACTTCAACCAGGGGCTGGATGCCCGGCGCTACACCCCCGACTTCCGGGCGCGCCTGGCTCACCACGGCCTGCGCCTGGTGCGCTGGCGCTTCGCCTACGACACCCCCGCCGACTGGCCGGCGGTGCAAGCGGCCCTGCGGGACCTGCGCCAGGCCGGCGTCAATTGGGCGCGGGTCCAGGTCTTCGTCCTCTACGGCTACGCGCCGGACGACACCCCGGCCGCGGCCAGCGCCCGCGCTGAGCAGGTGATCGGCGACCGCACACAGCCGCTGGCCTGCCCCTGGCCAATGGCCTATAAGCCACTGGACTGGCTGGAGGAGGCCGAGTACGTCCCGGCCGGCTGGACGGTCCAGGCCGTGCTGGACCTGCGCCGCTACTACAGCCGCCCGACCCTCTGGCGCACCATCCCCTGGGCGGAGTATGACCGGCGGCAACCCCACGGCCGGCCGCCGGCCGGCTACCCGCCCGATTGGTACGCCCGGGCCCGCCAGGTCAAGGATGCCGCCGGCTGGCGCTGTACCGCCTGCGGGCACGTCCACGACCCCGATCACGGGTATACCCTGACCGTTCATCACCGGGACGGCGACCCGGGCCACAACGATCTGGATAACCTGGTGGCGCTTTGCCAGCGCTGCCACCTCGCGGCCCACGGGCGGTCCCGCCAGCGGCCCGGCCGGGGACAAATCCCGTTGCTAACAGTGAGGTAACCCCATGCCCAGAACTCCGCTCAGTGTCCGGGTCGTCCATCTGTCCGTCCTGGAACCCACCGCCCAGGGCGCGCCCGACCGCTACGTGGACATCCGGGTGGAGTTAGGCCCGGAAGCCGTGACGGACGGGCTGCTCCAGCGGCTCTCCGGCAACGCGCTCAAGGTGCTGGTGGCGCTGGCCCGGCATTTGCGCCCCCTGGTGGGGGTCGAACTGGATCATGCCATCCAGTTAGGGCTGGCGACGCCGGACGACGCCGGCAAGCTGACCACCTTCGTAACCGATGTGGCCCTGGCCAACGAGTTGCAGCTCTATCGGGCCACGGTGCAAAAGGCCCTCCAGGAATGGGAAGCCGAGGGCCTCCTCACCATCACCACTGCTCCCTATCAGGCGCGTACCCTGGACGGCCGCTATCAGTTGGGGCGCTTGGTTATGCTCTCATTGGCTGCCGGGCAGGCGGTGCGGACCGGGCCAACTCCACTTAGCCGTGCTGAAAAAAGCAGCACGGTCCGTGCTGAAAAAAACAGCACGGCTGCCCCTTCAACCTCAATTACCCCCACCCGTGCTGAAAAAAACAGCACGGTCCGTGCTGAAAAAAGCAGCACAAAATCTGATGATGTTGATGATGATGATAATCTAGAAGATAACACCATTTTCCAGGCTTTTGCCGCCGCGCGCCAGCAAGCTTATCACCCCACCGCGCGCGACCGGTCGCTCCTGGCCCAGCTGCGCGCCGCCGGCTACCAGCCGGCAGAGATTTTAGCTGCGATCCAACGCGGCGTGGCCGGCGCGTTAGCCGCCGGCCAACGCCCCCGGCGATTTAGCTACGTGGTCCCCATTGTCCGCGAACAGCCCCCCGGCGCTACGCCGGCCCGGCTCGTTGTGCTGCCGGAGGTCACCCCGCCGGTTCAACCTGGTCCTGCCGAGGAGCCGGCTGCTCAGCCGGCGGTTTCCGTCCCCCAGGCCCTGAACCAAACCTCCACCGAGCCTGCCCCAGTGCTGTCGGGGCCAGTCAACGCCGACTGGGCGACCCTGCAAAATTTCTGCGCCGCCCGGGGCCTCCCGCTGACCCCGGCCCAACTCCAGGATTTACTCCTGTTGGCGCGCGACTATGCTGCCGCCGCGGCCCGGGTCGAGCAAACCGGCCTGGACTGGACCCTGGCCGCCTTGCAAGCGGTGGACAGCAGCGTGGCGCATCCGGTCCGCTATGTGCGCGCCATCCTCAAACAGTGGCAAGCGCAGCCATCGCCACCGCACCGCCCGGCCGCCGCCCCGGTCACGGCGGATGACGAGGCCGCGACCGGGGCGGACGACGTGGAGGACGACGTGGAGAACCAGGCCGCTCCGGCAGTTGCGCCGCCGTCGGCGGAGCTGGAGCCGACCCTCACCCTGGCCGACGGCACGACCCAGCCGGTGGCGCAACTCTGGCACCGGACGCTGGCCGAGTTGGAGCTGCAAATGACCCGCGCCACGTTTGATACCTGGCTCCGCGATTCCGCCGGCGTGGGCCTGGCCGACGCCACGACGCTGACCGTGCAGGTCAAAAACCAATACGCCGTGGAGTGGCTGGAAAACCGGCTGGCCCCGGTCATCCAGCGCACCCTGTACCGGCTGACCGGCCAGGCCCTGGGCATCCAATTCGTAGCGGCCCGGTGAGGGCTGCCGCCAGCGCCCCGGCTCCGGTACCGGGATAATCAGCGTCTCCACCGGGGGCTATCGGAGTACCTGTGCAAAGCGCTTTGTCACTGGACTGTCCAATGCCCCGGCTCGCTGCCCAGGCGGCCGGCCCCGGCGCGCCCCTGAGGGAGCCGGCCCGGCCCCGCCCTGACCGGGTTATCGGTCGCCGGCGCGTCGCCCGGGCCAGCGCGCCGTGCATCCCGGCGGGAACCCCGGGCAGCGCGCCGGTGCCGGGCGGCGGCGCGGACAGCCGGCGCTAAGCCAATCTGAGCATACCGAGGTGGAATATGGGAAAACTTGAGGGTAGGAGGCTGGTGGACAGGCAGTATGGCGTCAACGATGGTGGAACGCCTGATTCGTCTATTGATCGCCCTGGCCGGGGGCGACGCCCAGGCGGAGTTACCGGCCCTCGCGCGCGACCCCTGGATCATGCTCCAGCGCGCGCCGGACGATACCCGGTTTGTGGTCATCGCCCCCCGCCGCTCCGGCGCACAGCCGCCGGTCAGCGGCAGCGCAGTCTACCTGGTGGGACCGGTGGTCGCGTTACAGGCCGGCGAACTCCAGGTACGAGTCGCCGCGGACGAGCCGCCGGTGCGCATCCAGGTGCCGTCCCGGCTGGGGCCCCGGTTGCGGCAGGTGGTGCGCGGCAACTTAGTGTTGGTCCAGGGCCGGCTGAGCGGCACGGGCGTCGTGGAAGCGACGTTGGTGAGCGTGGTGGCGCCGGGGGTGGTGCGCGGCGAGGAGTACGGGGTACGGTACGACGACGAACCCCCGACCCGGACTACCCTCAAGCCGCGTTGAGCCGGGGGGCGGCGCCGGACTCCCGCCGCCGGGGTCAGGCTGCGGTCAGGACCGCGCCGCCCCGGGGCGCAGTACGCGAGCGCGGTTAACGCCAGACTATTCTGGGATAAATGACGATGGGGAAAACTGCAACAGTGCACATTGCACAGGTACTCAGGTACACCCCCGGCGGAGACGCTGATTGTCCGGGTGCCGGCGCCGCGGCCCAAAAAACAAGGAGTCCAGGACGGACTCCTTGCCAACGCGCTCCGGTGCTCCGACGCCGCTTAACCGGGCTATCCCGGGGCAACGGGCTCGGCCGGCACTGACGCAAGAACCAGTATAACACAGGAGGAAAAATGCGCCATTGGAGCATGGGACTACTCGCCGTACTGGTCCTGATCGGACCGTTGACGACCGGCTATTTCACCGCCCCCTGCGACGGGCTGACCGGGCGGCCGGTCCCGTTGTCGCCGTACCGGCTGCAACAGCAGCGCTTCCTGGACCAGAGCGCGGCGGCGCTGGCGGCCATGGCTCGCCTCGCCCCGGAACTCCACCGCGTGGCCGACGCCGCTACACCGGCGAGTATGGCCGCCGCCTTCCAGCGCGCCGGCCAGGTAACGGACCTCGCCGGCGCGCTGGCGCAAATCCCCCTGGCCGAGCCGCCAGCGCTCTATGCGCTGCTGAGCGAACGGATCGGCCAGACCCGCGATACCTACGCGCTGGCTGCCGAGCAGTTGTTGGACTACCTGGGTAACCAGGACGCCACGGCGCTGCAGGCCGCGCAGGCGGCGCTGGCGCTGGCCGACACCGCGCGCCTGGACCTGGACCAGGCCGTGAGCGGGCTACGGTATCCTCTCTGCCGGGAGGTCTGGGCGCATGACCGACGCTGAGTACGTGGAACAAACCGAACTAACCCTGCTGCGCACCGAACTGGCCCAGCTGCGCGCCCGGCTCAGCACGGCGGTGTATCGCCGCCGCCAGGCCGAGGACCTGCTGGGCCGCTATCTCAACGCCCTCTTCCCGGCCGCCTATACCCAGGCCCTGGCGCAACAGACTGACCGGCTGGCCTTTGCCGAGCAGATGTACCGGGCTCTGGCCCAAATGCCCGGCACGGGCGCTGCCGTCCCGCTGGCCGCCGGCCCGCCGCCGGTCACAGCCGCACCCGCGCCGCCGGCAGCGCCGGTCGCCCCCACCCCGCCGGCGCTCACCGACCCGCATCACATCACGGCGGTACGCCTGCTGGGCCAGACGCCGGATCAGATGGCGGTGCGCCGCCGCTGGCAAGCCGAGACCGGCCAGGATGAGGCCGCGTTCAAAGCGACGCTCGCCGCGCTGGAACAGGCCGGCTGGCTCACCGTCCAGACCGTGCCGGCCACCGACCGCCTGACCGGCTACTACTCGCCTCGCCTGGTCTGGCTCACCGCCCCGGGCCGCGCCGACCATCAGCAGCGGTTCGGGCAGGCGGCTGTGACCGAGGCGCAATTCCTGCAATACTACAAGTCGGTGGAGTCCTGGTGGCTGATCAACGTCACCCGCGCGCTCATCCTGGCCGGCAACGACGTGCCGGGCACTCCGTTTACCGCCGAGGTCTGGGACACAGCCCAACCGCTGCCCGCCCCCTGGCAGCGCCGCTACGACACCAGCGAACCGGATTTGATTGTCCGGCTGCGCCCGCGCGGCGGCACGGAGACGACCGTGGTGGTGGAATGCGAACGCGCCCTGTACAACGCGCCACAACTCAAGAGCAAGGTCTGGAAGAATCTGGCCGACTATACCGCCGCCGGCTTCGCCGCGGTCTACTACGTGGCCCCCAACGTACCGGCGGCGCGGACGCTCCGCACCGCGTTGCGCAAGCTCGCCGCCGACCGGCAGGCCCAGCCCGCCGCGGTGGCCGCCGGCTGCGCCGTCATCTGGACGGCGGTGGACCTGGCCGACCACTGGCTGCCGTCGCCAGGCATGGTGGACCGCTGGGGCGGTCAGCCGCCGGCGGAGTATCCGGGGGCGGCGCCGGCGCAGTATCATTTCAAGTACAAGGCGGGAGGGATGACATGAGCCTGGCCGAAGGGTTGACGCGCGCGGGGTTGTTGTGGTGGGACGGCTGTGTGGTGCTGGGGCTGGCCTTGTGGCAGGCCGGGCCGTTCGTGGTGGCGTTGGGGGGCGTGGCCGCGCTGCTGGCGTTGACCGCCGGGTGGTCACCACGCCGCCGGCGGGCACGCGCGGCGGAGACGGCGCCGCCCAGGTTCACGTTGCGGTGAGACAATCGCCAATCACCTGGAATTGGCATCACTGGCTGCCTGAGAGAGCGCCGATCAGGCAATTCGCCCGCAATTTTGGCTGACCCTATGCCGTCGCCTGCCCCTAACGTTCCACCACCACTAGCGCCAGCGGCAGCGCTGCGTCAGGGCACACCCCTTGCCGCTCTCGCTCGCCGGTGAATGCATCGTTGGTCTCTCAATCCGTCTGCCGTCCGGCCAGGCAGGACATGCCGACGTTTTTTGTTGCAATAGCCGACCCAACTTTCAGTAGTATAGGCGGATTGCAGCGTGTGGCAAGTCTGTGAAGGCGTTAACCCTCCACCGCAAGCACTAAGACCCTACCCAGCCCTCATGAGTCGGGGAAGATTTTCATCATGCAACAAATGTTGCATTTAAAACGGGCAAGCCGCGCCGTGATTCTTATTTCCATTTGCAGTTTTGGCCGGGGGTGCTACACTGATTCTGAGCCTGTTTTACCGTGGCCGCGGGGTCCGCCCTGGAATTCCCCGCGATCAATTCCTGTGCTGCGTCAGAGACACTTTCTGGTTCTCTCAACGGAGGTGGAGCATGAACTGGCGAGGCTGGATTGCCGGGTTGATCCTGGCGACCTTGGGGTTGGGACTATGGTCTGCCTTGTATGTTTCCCGCGTGAGTGTTGTGGCGGCGACGGCTGCGCCGAATGCAGCCATGCCGGCGGCTGTTGGACAGCCGGAGTATGCGCCGGGAGTGGTGCTGGTGAAAGTGCGAACCGGAGTGGTGTTGACAGCGAGACCCAACCGCACAGTACAGGCGGCGCGGCCAGCGTTGGATGCAGCCCTGGCGGAGGTGGGTGCGCGTGGCAGTCAGCCGGTATTTGCGGGGGCGCCTGCAACGGGGCTGGGGCGCGTGTACCGGCTTGCCCTGGCTCCCGCGACCACGGTGCTATCGGCAGTAGCGGCCCTGGCGGCGAATCCTGATCTGGAATGGGTCGAGCCGGATTACCGCGCCCGCCCGGCTGTGACTCCCAACGACCCGCTCTATGCCGGGCAATGGGGCCTGGTGCAGATCGCCGCGCCGGCCGCCTGGGAAATGGTGACGGGGACGGCCCAGGTGGTCATCGCAGTAGTGGATAGCGGGATGGATACTGCCCATTCCGACCTCGTTGCCAACCTATGGGTTAACCCCGGCGAGGTGCCCAGCAACGGCGTGGACGACGACAACAACGGCTACGTGGATGACGTGTACGGCTGGAACTTCGTGAGCGACGACAACGACATCACCGACAGCTACGGCCATGGAACGCAAGTGGCCGGAGTCCTCGCGGCGGTGACGGATAATGGCTTGGGTGGCGCTGGAGTCTGCTGGCACTGTCGGATCATGCCGGTCAAAGTGATGGCCGATTCAGGTCTTTCCAACTACTCAGACGTGGCCGCCGGGGTGCGTTATGCCGCCGACAAGGGAGCGCAAGTCATCAACCTGAGCCTGGGCGGATACGCCTACTCCAACGCGCTGCGCGAAGCAGTGGAGTATGCCACGAGCCAGGGCGCAGTGGTGGTTGGCGGCGCGGGCAATGATAGCGTCAACACACCATTCTACCCGGCGGCCTATGAGAGGGTGCTGGCAGTCGCCGGCACGACCCGGACGGATACCAAAGCCCTCTCCAGCAACTACGGTGTATGGGTGGACCTTGACGCGCCGGCAGTGGAGATTACCACCACCTACCTGGGCGGCGATTGGGGCCCGGCCTCCGGCACGAGCATGGCCGCTCCCTTTGTGGCGGGTGTAGCGGCGTTGATTCGCAGCCGACAGCCTGGCTGGAGTGCTGCGTTGGTGCGCAATCAGCTGGTGCAGACGGCCGATCCGCTGGACACGCTGAATCCAGCCTACGCCGGGCAGTTGGGAGCCGGGCGGGTTAACGCAGCGCAGGCAATGCAGGATCCGCGACCGGCCCTGGTGCTCGCCGGCACGAGCGTCAACGGTGATCCGGCGGGTCGCCCGACACCGGGCACCACAGTAGCGCTGACCGCGACGTTGCGCAACGACTGGTGGGACGCCATAAGTGTGACCGGGACGCTGACCACCGCCGACGCCTTTGTAACACTGGAGCAAGCAACGGCGAGCTACGGCACGTTGGCCTCCGGTGCCACAGGGGCCAATACCCCGGTGTACACTTTCACAGTGGCGGCGGGCGCGGGCTACAACCATACCATCCCCTTCACGCTCGCCGTGACGGCCAACGGCGGTGCGTACACGACAACACTCCCACTGACCATCACCACGCGCAGCGGCGACGAGCCGTTCTGCGGCACGATTGCCGAGGACCTGGTGTGGACCAGTGACAAACGATACATCATCAATTGTAATGTCGGTGTCGCGCCAGGCTATACGCTGACAATCCAGGCAGGGACAGAGGTACGCTTTAACGGGAACTATACACTCAATGTGGGTGGGGCGTTGATTGCCGACGGGACGGCCGCGCAGCCCATCCGCTTTATGCCGCATACCGATGGGGACTGGGCAGGTCTTTTGTTTGATGACTCCAGTATAGATGCACGAGCAACGGTCGGCGGGACATACCTGAGCGGCAACCTCATGCGCTACACCTGGATTGAGAGCGCGACACAGGGCATTAGCTGCATGAACGCCACACCGTACCTGGAGCACGTAACATTGACTGGCGGTGGGATGGTCTGTGCTGGTGGCGATACATCATTGTGGGTGCAAGAGAGCAACTTAAGTGGTGACATGCAGGTGAGCATAGGCAGCGAGGTGGATAGTGTTCAAGGAACTTGGATAACCCGGACATCGATGCCCACTGTGCGCGCGGGATTAGCTGCGGCAGCTGCGCCTAACGGTAAACTCTATGCCATCGGTGGATCATTATCCGGTGGGAATCATCTGGACACAGTGGAAGAATATGACCCGACGACAGATACCTGGACAGCTCGCGCCCCGATGCCCACGGCCCGTGCCTATCTGGCTGTAGCGACCGCGTCCAACGGCCAGCTCTATGCCATCGGGGGGTCATCCAGTGGGGGTTTTCTGGCGACAGTGGAGGCCTACGACCCGCTAACAGATACCTGGACGACTCGCGCCCCGATGTCCACGGCCCGTGCCTATCTGGCCGTGGTGGCCGCCCCCAACGGCAAGCTCTATGCCATCGGGGGATACAATGGGAGCCACCTGGCAACAGTGGAAGAATACGACCCGGCGACAGACACCTGGACAACCCGCACCTCCATGCCCACCGTGCGCGAAGGGTTGGCCGCGGCGGCTGCGCCTGATGGCTGGCTGTATGCCATCGGGGGAGCGCGCATCGGCGGGGCTCTGGCAACGGTGGAGGCATATGACCCGGCAACGGATACCTGGACGACCCGCACCCCCATGCCCACTGTACGCGAGTATCTGGCCGTGGCGGCCGCGCCCAATGGCCGACTCTATGCTATTGGGGGATATGGTCACAGCGGTTGGTTGAAAACGGTGGAAGAATACAACCCGGCAACGGATATCTGGACAGCCCGCACCCCCATGCTGACAGTACGCGGGTCCCTGGCTGTGGCGGCTGCCCCCAGCGGCCAGCTGTATGCCATGGGGGGGTATAACAACAATGGCACTTGGGCGACGGTGGAGGAATTTATGTCGCCCACTGAGAATTATGGCTACCATGTTTTGCGCAGTACGCTGCACGGCAGCCTCTCTCTGCCGGGCGATTCCGAAGTGTTGAGCAACACTGCCGATGGCAGTATCACCATCGACGGCGGCGGCATGATCGCGGATAGCAGGGCTAACGGCAACCTTAGTCTTGGCAATGGCTGGGCCTTGACCAACACCGTCACCAGCGGTGGTATTAGCATCGGTAAGGGCTTGGCGCTGAACAACCTGATACGAGGCGGCAGTCTCACTATTGGCGGTGGCGTGGCGCGCAATAACAATATCGAGAACGTGCCCGACTGGGGCATCCAGGCCAGCGGCAATACCATTTTGGAATACAACCGCGTCGTTGGTTGTGCCAATGGCATTCAGGCCAGTGGCGGCACGACACAGAATAACCTTATCGCCAATACTGCCGGCGTAGGACTGGAACTCGGCGCAGCAACGACGGTGTTAAGTAACACCTTCACCGGTATCGGCGGCAGCGCGGTCAAGCTTACAGCCGGAACGGCAATGACACTCACCGGCAACAACTTTGAGTTCAACCCTGGCGCTTACGATGTAGAAGACCAGGTGTCGCAAACTACGCTGCTGGCCATAGATGCACGTAATAACTGGTGGGGCACTACCAACGGGGCAGCAATTCAGCAGCGGATCTTCGACTTCAACGATAATTACACCATCGGCACCGTGTTATACAGCCCGGTCCTGACGCAACCTTCCACCACCGCGCCCGCCTATATGCGGGCAGTCACGCTCACGCCAGAGAGCCCGGTAGGGATCGAAACTGTGACATTTGAGGTGCTGTTCAGCCGCGAAATGGATACGCAGAGCACGCCAGAACTGACGTTCATCGACTCATTCCGCGCTCCAATGCCCACAGCCCGTGAGTGGGTGGCCGTAGCCGCCGCGCCCAATGGCCGGCTCTATGCTATCGGCGGGAATAACAGCAGCATTTTGACAACCGTGGAAGAATACAACCCGGTGACAAACACCTGGGCGGTCCGCACGCCTATGCCTACTGCGCGCTCCGTATTGGCTGTGGCAACCGCGCTCAACGGTAAAATCTATGCTATCGGAGGATACAACGAAAACCACCTGGCAACGGTGGAAGAATATGACCCGGCAACAGACACCTGGGCGGCGCGCGCCCCTATGCCTACTGCCCGTTATGCATTAGCCGTCGCAGCCGCACCCAATGGTTGGCTCTATGCCATCGGAGGCTGCGGTTCCAGCGGTTGCCCCGTGACGACGGTGGAAGCCTACAATCCAGCGACAGACACCTGGATGCCTCGTGCTTCTCTGCCCACCGCACGCTTTGGGTTGGTCGCGGCAGCTGCAGCTAATGGCAAGCTTTATGCTATCGGGGGAACCAACGGAAGCTACTTGGGAACAGTGGAGGAATATGACCCGGCAACGAATACCTGGCGGGCTCGTGCGTCCATGCCCACCCCACGCTCGGCATTGGCGGTGGCGGTCGCGCCTGACGGTCAGCTCTATGTTGTTGGCGGGGACAACAACGGTCCGCTGGCAACAGTAGAGGCCTACAACCCGGCGACGGACACCTGGACGGTCCTCGCTCCCCTGCACACTGCACGTTCGGCGTTGGCTGCGGCGGCAGCCAACGGCCGGCTTTATGCCATCGGGGGATGGAACGGCATAGGCTATCTGGCAACGGTAGAAGCATTCACAGGGGCTCACGCAGAATTCTACGGCGGTACCTGGTCCGCCCCTACCCGCTACCGCGCTGCTTATGATTTTTCTACTCTCATCTCGCGTGGTGTCTATAACCTCACTGTTGCTGGCGCACAGGGTACGGACGGCATCACTATTGCGCCCAACTCGGCCACTACCTTCACGATGGACTATCTCATCCCTATCGGCGACACCACACCGCCGCTCACGCCGGCAGTCGCAGCCTGTAGTACAGCCACGTTGGATACACTTTCTGCACAGTGGCGGGCTCACGACCAGGAGTCAGCCATCACACAATACCGATATGCTATCGGTACTACCGCCGGTGGCGGGGAGGTAGTGAACTGGACTATCACGACTACCACTGCCATCACCCGTACGAACCTCACGCTGCTGGCCGGGCAGACCTACTATATCAGCATCAAAGCATGCAACGAAGGCGGCTTGTGGAGTGAGAAAGGCGTGAGTGGTGGCGTAGTTGCTGGTTCGGCCGGTTGTACCCAGCTACCGTCGTTCCCACTTTACTTGCCGCTGGTCTTGCGACTACATCCGTAATACAATGATAGAACTACCCGGTAAGTGGAACAAATCGGCCATTTGCAAAATGGCCGAATCCCTTGACAGAGCCCCAAGCCGTGCTACAGTGAAGATGGGCGGCTCAGGCAGTAAATTGATAGACTAAGAAATGACCGTGCAATCTACGGGAGTAATATGAATGAGCGGGAAGTAGTACAGGCAGCCTTGGACCGCGCCAATTACATTTTGGGGTTATTGGAAACACAGGCCGCCGGGTACACTGTTTTGACCATCCCCGTACCGCTCCAGCTGGAATTGGAAGAAAAGCGTAAAGAGGTAAACAGCCTGGCAGCACGCCTGGCACAGATGGAGGGACGCGGGCGAGTACCCGATAACTTGCCTGGCCGAGCCCCCATTTTCGTGGGTCGGCAGGAGGAATTGGCCCGCTGTCTGGAGGTATTAGCGCCTGAAGGGCGGGAGTGGGTAGTCGTGATAGATGGGCAGGGCGGTATAGGTAAAACCGCCCTGGCCTTGGAAGCCGCCCATCAGGCACGGGAATACGCCTGGTTTGACGCCTACTGTTTTGTTTCGGCCAAAACCACCTGGCTTTCTCCGGAAGGAGTGCGTCAAGAGACCCTCGCTTTGACTTCTCTGAATGCTTTTGTGCGCGAGACGGCCCGTCTGCTGGACTGCGCGGCCGCCAACCAGACCAGCGATCCAGCTGAGCGCCGATGGCTGTTGCTGGATGAATTGCGCGGGCGGCGGGCCTTGCTGATTTGGGACAATCTGGAAACGTTGACCCAGACAGAACGTGACCAAATCTCCGAGTTTTTGCGGCGTTTGCCCGGTGCGAATAAAGCCATCTTGACCAGCCGCCGCCACACTGGCGAGAGCGCCCTGACCTTGCGATTGGACAGCCTCGCGGAGCAGGAGTCGTTTTTGCTGATGGAAGCCCTGGCCCGCCGGGCGCCGCGCGTGGCCGCCGAGCTGCAAGCAGCTGGCATGGCTGGCCGTCGCGCTTTGCATGACGCAGCCGGCGGCAACCCACTGGTCTTGCAATATGCGCTGGGTTTTGTGGCCGACAAAGGGTTGAGTGTCGCGCAGGCTGCCGCCCGCGTGCGTGAGGCCGACCGTGCCGGCAATCTTTATCGTTTTCTCTTTGCGGATGCTGCGCAGGCGCTGCCGGCAACTGATCAGGCTATCCTTTCCGCGCTAACCGGCTTTGCCACTCCGGTTGAAGTTAGTACCTTAGCGGGCATCGTTAACTGCACCATCCGCGAAGCCGAAACGGCAGTAGAACGTCTGGTGATTTCGTCACTGGTCAATGCGGTGGGCGGTGGACGTTACGGCTTGCATCCACTCACCCGCACCTTTGTGCGCGCGGCACTAGACGGCGAATCATTCCCCGGCGTGCCGACACTGGGCTTAGATCCGGCCGCGCGCCGGGCGGCGTTACAGTATTGGGTCGCCTATGCGGAAAAGTACGGCGGCTGGAGTACCGGGTCTTACCAGACTTTTGCACAGCTGGAGGCGGAATGGGCCAACCTGGAAGCAGCGGCGGGCGAGCTATGGGCACTTACCGGCCTACCGAACCAATTGCGAGAGGCGGAGGCCGCCCGCCTGTTGACAGCGCTGTCGCGCGACCTGATGCGGTTCCTTATGTTTCGGGGCTACTGGGACGAGCGCCTACGGCTTGCGGAGTGGGCTTATATAGCCAGCGAGGCTGTGAGCGATACGTTGGCGGCCGGTTGGGCGGCCTATAACATGGCGACCCTGCACTACAATCGCGCTGAAACTGACCTGGCGGCCACCTGGGCCGCGCGTATGACTGCGGCGATGAAACAGGCCGCTGACCCGCGGGGACAGGCCTACGCACTCCGGCAACAGGGCCTGGTTGCCCGCCAACAAGGAGCGCTGGTCGCCGCGGAACATGATTTTCTCGCGGCATTAGCCCAGTACGAAACTTTGGACGATCAAGGTGGGATCGCTATTGTTTTGAATGACTTAGGGCGACTCTGGCTCATGCAACGCCAATATGACCGCGCCGAGGAATACTACCGCCGGGCTCTGGCGATTGACGAACAGCGCCACCATTGGGAAGGGGTCGCCAACCGAAGCGGTAACCTGGGCTTGGTGGCGTTGGAACGGGGACAATTTCAGGCAGCCCGCCCCTGGTTTGAGCAGGCACTCTCCTTGGCTCGCGAGATAGGACGTGAGGACCTGGTAGCTGACATGCTCTATGGTCTGGCGCGGGTGCTGGAAGCAACGGGAGACTGCGCAGCAGCCTTACCATTGGCGGAGGAGTGTCTGCGCATCCGCGCGCGTTTACGCCACCGGAATCTGGGGCCGGCCCACGAATTGGTGCTGCGGCTGTCACAGCACAACTGAGTGCTAAATGAGCGCCCCCATCCTCAACTGGATTTCCCTGCTCCATGTGGCGTGGCTCCCGTAGACAGGTCGTCGCGCATGACTGAGAGCTCTCGGTGCCTTGAAACCCTGTTTAGGTGCAAAGGTGCAACTCCACAAAGCGCGACAACTACCTCTTCATTAATTCATTATCAAGACCAATCGGCCAACACCACCGGCAAATAGAGCCGCTGAGGGACTCTGACCAGCCGGTAATACGCCACCTCCACCCCATTGACCACCGGAGCGTAGGTGAAGTGGAGCGCCTCCTCCACGACGGTGATCAGCTGACGCTCAAGACACTGGCCGTCCCGCCCATAGGCGCAAACCTGCACGCGGGCCTGGTCGGGCCAGCCGGGCCGGGGCCGGAGCGTGAGGCTGGTGGCCGTCCCCCAAGGCTGCCAGACGGTGAGGGCGTCCCCCGTGCGCTTTTCCACGATGAAATGGGCGGTGCCCGACAGCGGTTCGCCGTTGTAGCTGTCAAACAGCCCCGCGACGGTGTCCTGCTGGTTGGTCACATAGACCCCACCCGGTGAAAGCCGGTGTGAATCCACCGCATAGGCGGTGACAGCACTCCAGTTCGCCGTGACACTGAAGGTCTCAAAGGCAGTGAGCGACACCTCCGGCGCGACCCACCGGAAATCCACCGCCAGCTCGTCGGCATAGGGGGAGAGCACCTCCGACTGCACGACCGCGACCAGGTCCAGCCAGGGGCTCTCCAGACCGCCGCCGTAGGGGGAAGCGTTCAAGTCATAACTGAGCAGATACCCCGTGACGAGATTCCAACGCAGGGTGGCCAGGTTGATGGTGAAGGATTCCGGCGCCAGGTTGTGCTGGTAGAAGAGCACCTTGTCCCGGACCAGGAAAGCGGTCAGGGGGTAGACCTGCCAGTTCCCGGCCCCCCACCAGGCCGTCGCCGCGCCGCTGCTGACCTGCGGGAGCCAATAGCTGCCGTGAAAGCCCAGCTCGGTCTCGGCCAGCCGGTCGTAGCCGCTTTCGGTCATCAGCAGGTGAGCGGAGTAGACGCGGGTGTGCTCCAGCCAGCCGGCAAGGTAGGTCGTGGGCTGCGGGGCGGCCGGGTTGGAGTCAAAATCCAGCGCGCGCGCCCCGATTTGATCCTCAAAGACGAGATCGCCGGGAGTTCCCCGGTCATTTGTTGCATGAGTTGCGCCAGGCGCTGCTGCACCGTCGCCCCGTGGGGGGAGACCACGTAGCCGCCGTGCAGCCACAGGTAGGCGGGCAAGCCGGCGTTGAAAGCCGAGTCGCGCGCCGCGTTTTCCGGCGTGCAGGGCGGGGGCTCGGCCGAGCCGGTGTAGCATTCGTACAGCGGGTTGTCGTCCCGGTCCAGGACCGCCGTTGCCGTCGGGACCAGCCCCTGAAAAGTGGGCGCTTCGTCGTCCCACCAGGTCAGATTGGTGTAGGGCAGGTTCAAGAACCCGGCCGCCTGGGCCGCCCGGAACAGCGCCACCGTCTCGGTCAGCGTCCCGAACACCGGTTTGGGCGGCAGCAGGTCGGGGTAGTTCTCGTCAAAACTGGGGATAGAGACCGAGATTGAGTTAGGTAGACTCAAAAGATTCAAGCGATGCAAGAACCCGATCTTTCATACTTTGAACGGTTTCTGTGAGCAGCGTAAGATTCACTTGATGAGCTCCCTCAGTTTTGGGAAGTCATCAGGGTGGGTCATCAAGTGATCGCGCAGGGCAGGATCGGATTCAATTCGCTCAACGACCTGCCCCCGACGGCCGGGGTCCAGCTCAATCACGCGGTTCAGATCCGCCAATGCGTCCCTGGGTTGCCCGGCGTGCGCATAAACCAGGGCGCGGTCCAAGTGCGCGGCAGGATTTTGATCATTCGGATTGTAACTGAGCGCTTGATTGTATGCACCAATGGCCTTCTTGTCGTTACCGCCCTGAAAATATTCGCGCCCCTGGAGCCAGGCGTGAATCTCCCCGCACAAAATACGTGAATCAGGATAGGTATCTTTGATTTGGTTCAAATCATCGGCCATTGCCTGCAGAAGCGCGGTATGCTCATCGGTGTCTTCCAAATGGGTGTATATACCGGTGATGACGGTCTGCAGCTCTTCTCCTACCTGTTCGGGAGCGCTCAATTCGGTGAACATCGCCAATTGCCGATCGGCACTCAGGTTGAAGAATAGATCACGCCCATCGTCGGCAAACTCCCCCCCCAGACTCAACAGTCCCGCCAGGTTAGTGATGCGCACAGCGGGGCTATCGGTGCTCAGAAACATCTCAGTGTACGTCTGGGCAAGGATCTCTTCTTTGTTCTGTTGACGGTAGACCATCCAGCCCACCAGGGCCAGGGCAATGACGGCTGTCACCGAGGCAATGACAGCGATTCGGGTCGAGGTGAAAGTGGGCATAACTTCCCTGACCCATTGCTGATTGAAGGCCTCCTCATAGATACGATTGCGCACTGCCAATAGACCCTGCGGTGTGACCTTGAGCAGGCCGGTCAATTTGAGCTGGCTCTTGACCAAGTCACGTTCTTCATCAGGGATAGGCTTGCCGTAAAGCACTTTGCGGTACACGTGCAACAACCTTTCCCGACTGCGACTTTCCTGGATGCGGTCACCGATGTATTGCAGGTTGCTCTCGTGGCGGGCTTCGTCAGACAGGAAAAGGCGCTTGACCACCTGGTCAATCCTCTCATCGGTCCACTGACCATCCTCAGAGGCGGCGATCTCGGCACAGACTTTCTGCGTCAGGTAGGGATGCCCCCCTGTCCAGTACAGCACCCGCCTGAGAATCGCCTCAGCCCGCTCGGCGGAAATGGCTGCTGTCTCCAAACCGGGCAGCAGCGTTCGTGCCTCCTCCAGGCCGAAATCTTTGAGGTCAATGGATAGTCCGATGTTGTAAGGGGTGCGGGAACGATCCTTGATCAGGTCGGCCGGGCGAGCCACGCCCAAGAGGACAAAGGTCAGGCGCTTGTAGGTTGGGTCGGTGGCACGGGCATTGTAAGCGGCACGGATGGCAGCAAAGAAATCGTCGGTGAAGGGCAGGCTCAGCGTAGAGTCAATCTCATCAATGAAGATCACCACCGGTTCGGTGGTTTCCTCCAGAATGATGTCCCGCAAGAAGTCGGAGAAGCGCTGCACTACTCCCAGCTGGGTATACGTATTCCACCAGGTTTTTTCATCTATGGCCAGGTTGAGTTGCTCCTTGAAGCGTGTGACCAAACCAAGGTACCAGGCTTCAGCGTCCAATTCGGTGCCGATGTCGGTCAGGTCAATGACTGCCGTGCGTACCCCCTCGCTCCGCAAACGCTCCGCGGTCCGCACCATGAGGCTGGACTTGCCCATCTGGCGAGGGGTGAGAACGTTGCAGTATTCGCCCGACAGTGTCGCCTGGAATAGCTGTCCATCCGTCGGGCGGGTGACATAGGCGACACTGAGAGAAAGTGTACCTCCCACGGTAAAGAACTGGTTTGCTGAATGAGCATCGGTCATTCCACTTTTCCTCATTGTTTTGTCAGGATTGACCCGTCTTTGAGCAGTGATCTCGCCTCGATTGGCGATATCTCTATAGCACTGTGAATATGCCGGAGTGCCCCGCTGCGACCGCGCCGTGATCCCGCCACGCTTGAACTATAAAACTGTAGCACCCTGGATCCAAAGGCCGTGAAACTGTCCAGCTGGTACCATGGCTCACACCCTCCATCATACCATTCCCAGGACAACCATCTGGCGTACAGGTCCTTACGTGAATGTTGTACCAAACCTGTGTGGATACATTATCCATATCTACAGCGGCTAACGCCTCACCGGGCAGATACTTCATGGCAATGTAGGGCTGGCCGTTAGCGATAGCCCCCATAGACATAGATAATGTTGGCGTGGCGCAGTCTGGCGGCTTGGCGCGCCTCGTGCAGGAAGCGCTACACCACGGCCGGGTCCACCGTGTAGCCGGGATGCAGCACCTTGAGCGCCCCTCGCGATCCAGCGCCGTACCCCGTGCACGGTAGACTGCCGCAAAGCCGCCGCGGCCGAGTTCTGTCTGGAGTTCATATTTGCCGATCCGATCATCACTCATGGGTGGTATCTCAGTGCAGGATATCGCGACTAGCAAAACGCACAGTGCGGCTCCCTGCCGCTCTCGGCCTCGGGAGCGGCAGGGAGCCGGGGGTATGGAGAGAACCAAATTTCGCCGGACAGAAAACATTGATTTAACCCCCTGGACCCGTCCGAGCACACCGAAATCCTAGAAAACCGAACCGGTCGGCCGGCAGGTTCTTGCTACGGTTGGCGCAATACAGCTTAGACGTACCCGCATACCAGGAGCCTCCGCGCATCACCCGGCTATCCCCATCGGTTGGCCCGGTCGGATTCTCCTGCCGATCTGCCGCGTAGGACCCCCCATACCAGTCGGCTGTCCATTCCCAGACGTTGCCCGCCAGGTCCAGTGCTCCCACCCAGCTGGCCCCCTCCAGGAAACTACCCACCGGCGCAGTATATTCAAATCCATCCTTACAAATACTTTCACCACAATTGGCAACGTTGTTCTGCCATTGGTCGCCCCACGGATAAATACGGCTCTCTGGCCCCCGCGCCGCATACTCCCACTGCGCCTCCGTCGGCAATTGCCCGCCCGCCCATTCACAATAGGCTGCCGCATCATCCCAACTCACTTGCGTGACCGGATGGTTATCCCCGACGGCCGCTGCCTGCGGGCCAAACGGGTGCTGCCAATCAGCGCCTTTGAATTCTTCAAATCGCCCAGAACTCTTCACGTAAACATACGCCCAGCCTTCACGTTCGGCCGTGGTTGTGTACTGGGTCGCCCGGACAAATTGCCGGAACTGCGCCACATTCACTTCCGTCTGATCCAACCAAAAAGCATTCAACGCCACAGTATGCACTTCTTGCTCATCGCTTTCACCATCATTGCTCCCCATCTCAAACTCCCCCGCCGGGACATAGACCATCACCATCCCATCGGTGGTGCGCATCAGCGTATCAATCGGTTGGATCAAGCGTGGTGTTGGGGTGGTGGGTGTAGGCGTCGGCGTAGAGGTCGGTGTGAGCGTTAACGTTGGGATTGGTGTTGGGGTAGATGTAGGAGTTAGCGTGGGGGTAGGGGTCAGGGGGGAGAACCAGGCAGCAATAGCAGGATACTCCGGGCGGTGCAGGCCAACATACGTAAAAAGACTGGAGTCCTGCTCAATAAATTGTCGGACCGCTTCCTCCCGGGTCGGATCCAACCTGATTACCGCCTGCGAGTCCGCCATAGCGTCCTGGTACTCTCCCAGGGCGGCATAGGCTTGCCCGCGGTCAAGCAACACGGCCACATTCTCCTCGTTCAGCCCCAAGGCCAGGGTGTACTGCTCCACCGCAGCACCATAGTCGCCCGCCAGGGCCTGCTCCCGCCCCGTCACCCAATAGTCAAGCTCCATCGCCGTTGCTTCGGCCCCCGATACCTCAGTTCCCTCCACCGGCTGCAACACACTGACCATCGCCCGCAGAAGCCGGTTGCTCTCTGCGTTGTTCTCCAGCCGTGCGTCCTGGTACACCCCCGCCACGACCACCAGCGCATCCGGTCCCACCTGCGAAGGATTCCCCAATCCCGCAAACAGCGCCAGGCGCTGAGCCGCCTCCAGACTGAAGAACAGGTCGCGCGCCTCGTCCTCGTACCCCGCCAGGCCAAACAGCCCCGCCAGGTTGCTGAGCTGCACCTCGGGGCTGGTTGCACTGGCGAAGTTCTCCCGGTACAACTCCGCTCTGATCTCAGCTGGCATAGTTTGCTGCCGGTAGATCAAATACCCCACCACAGCAACCGCCAGGAGCGCCACTGCCGCCATCACCAGCGCTACGCGCTGCGCGGGTGATACCGGCATGGTCTCCCTGACCCACTGCCGATCAAAGACCCGCTCGTAGATCCGGTTGCGCACTATCAAGCGGCCATCAGCCGTCGGCTTGACCAGCCCCGCCAGTTTCAAGCGGCTCTTGGCCACCGACCGTTCCTCATCCGCCACCCGCTGGCCCGCCCATACCCGGCGGTAGAGCCGCAACATTCCTGCCCGCTCTGCGCTCTCCCGCAGCTGGTCGCGGATGAATTGCAGGTTCGTCTCCTTGCGTGCCTCCGCTGCTAGGAAGAGCTGCTCTACCAGTTCATCAATCCGCTCGTCGGACCACTGATCGCCCCGGGTCACCACCTCAGCACAGACCTTCTGCGTCAGATAGGGATGCCCGCCGGTCCAGTGGAGCACCCGCGCCAGAATTCCCGCCGCCTGATCAGGATGCACCGCTGCCAATCCCGCCAACAGCACCTGCGCCTCCGCCAACGTGAAATCCGTCAGGTCAATGGAGGTCCCGATGTTGTAGGGCGAGCGCGTGCGGTCCTTGATCAGGTCTGAGGGCCGGGCTACTCCCAGCAGAACGAAAGTGAGACGCTGGTAGGCCGGGTCGCTGGCGCGGGCGTTGTAGGCCGCGCGAATGGCGGCAAAGAAGTCGTCGGTGAAAGGCAGACTCAACGTGGAGTCAATCTCGTCAATGAAGACGACGACCGGCGCCTCCACCTCCTCCAGCACCACCTGACGCAGAAAGTCGGAGAAGCGCTGCACGGCACCGAGCTGCTCCCGCTCACGCCACCAGGCCGCCTCATCCACCCGTAGCCCTAACTGCCGCTTGAAACGGCTGACCAGGCCGAAGTACCACTCGCTGGGACTGAGCCTGGTGCCCAGGCCGGTCAGGTCAATCGTCACGGTACGCACCCCCGCATCCTGCAGGCGACGCACGATGCGTACCATCAGGCTGGACTTGCCCATCTGCCGCGCCGTCAGCACGTTGCAGTACTGCCCCGACTGCACCGCCTGCAGCAGCTCACCATCCGCCCGGCGCACCACGTAACTCGGCGCGTCCGCATCCAACGCGCCGCCGGCTTTGAAAAAATCTTCGGTTGCTTCGGGAATGCTTTTCACAGTTTTCCTTCAAAATATCTCTGATACAAATCACACCGGCAAGCGCAGCAGTCGCCACTGCCTTTTACTAACCCGGCGCGCAGCAGGCGGAAGAACAATTTCTCGTCCGTACAATGCCCGGAGTGGATAATTTCTTTCAGCGCTTTCCTCAAGTCAGGTTCGTCGCGCAGCCGCCAATAATAATGTCGCAGGTGATCCCCAAAAGGACCGTGGTCGGCCACTGCAACTTGAATGAGATCGGCCCATGATTTTTTCTCGGTCACCAGCGTATAAAGCGCCTGGCGTGTGAGGTAAGGATGACCACCGAGTAAACTACTTAATTGAGGGAAATCCTTTTCCTGCACGGGTGAGCCGTGTCGTTGATTCAAATCGCGCACCTGAGATGCGTCAAAATCCTCCAAGTAGAGTCGAAGCCCCACATTGAAAGGGGATTGTTTGACATCGGCGATGAGGAGATAGGGTTCGGTGGAAATAACCATTACGATGTTGAGCTTGTTCCATTGATCATCAAGGGCGCGATTGTTGTGCCAGGAGCGGAGCAGGCCGAAGAAACTGTCGTGCCAATCGGTCTGCAATAGTCGGTCTGCCTCGTCAATGGCCAGAATAATGCGATGGCCGCATTCCGAGAAGATATAGTCCTCCATCAAGTAGGTTAGTTTATCCTGGGGACCGAGAGAACCTTCCCACAGTTTGCGCAACTGCGCTGTATCGAGCCCTAGCTTGCGGATAGCAAACTCGGCCAGGTAATACAGAAAAACATCGGGCGATTCCAGATGGCCCTGGTCAACCCGCTGCGTATCGAGATGCACAATCTGGATATCGCTCTGGCGGGCGTGTTGCATCCCCCGTACCAGGAGTGAACTCTTACCAGTCTGGCGAGCGGCACGGATTGTGGTTGTGGTCCCAGCTTTCACAATCTCACGTTTCAAGCGAGCGTCCTCAGCACGCTCAATGTAGAACCTGTCGTGAAGCTTGACTGCTCCGCCTGGAGCCTCCAATTCTTCTAAGAGGCGCGGGTCGCATTCCGGCAACGGCCGGTGTACAGGAATATCGGTAGCGACAATACGTCCATCGGAGGTAAAAACTTCACCGATTAGCGGTTGCAACCGGATTGGTTCGCGATCAGGCAGGCGGCCCTCAATCGCAGACAGAACGTCCTGGGCTACACGTTCAGTATCCGCGTCAGTCTGCCAAACGACGTACTGGAGGGGGTTCAGGAAAGCGTCAATAGAATAAGGCAAAAGGCCCTCATAGGCGATACGGACCGGCAGGATGTGGGGATGTCCCTGCAATCTACGGTACTCATAAGCGCGTCTGATCTCGGCGTGCACCATCTCGCTGTCGGCTGATTCTTTGGATAACAGCACGACCAGAAAATCGCTGGCTTTGATTCGCCGGTCTATCTCATCCAGCCAGGCCGCGCCGGTACGCAGGGTGTTGTCAATGAAAACATCGTGGCCTTGGTTAGTCAAAAAATCGGCTAAGTGGCGGGCCAATCTTTGGTCCGGAGCAACATTCCGCCGATAGCAGATGAAGAGATGAGCCGGTTCTGACGTCAAAGAACCGCGCAGATTAGCTCCCAACTCAGCAACTTCTTTGCGCTTGTCCTCCAGCTCAACTTGCTGGAGCCGGGCCGCCAGGTCAGGCAACCGCTCGCGGCGCTCCAGCCACTCAATCAACGAGATCGCCTTGCCAGAGAGCGTCTCGCCGGCCAGCTCTTGATAGGGCACGCTTAATTCAAAACAGAGACGGCGCAGCTCGCTCAGGTTGTAGCGTTTGGTCAGCCGGTCCAACATCTCTTCCCGCGTAAACGTCGACTTCATTGCAGTTCTCCCTGAAAATAGCCTGATAGTCGCGCAATCAGATAGTTGTTAACTATTCGGGTCGGCCGTCCAGTAGGGGTGTAACACCTTCAGCGCGACCGGCGATCCAGGATCGTATCTCGGGCCCGGTAAACCACGGCGAAGCCGCCGCAGCCCAATTCCTCCAGGAGTTCGTAGCGTCCGAGCTGATGTGGTGGTTCAGACATAAGCCACCTCCTCAGGCTAGTGACGAAACAAGCGCCCGGCCGGGTGGGTTGCGCCGGCGGGCTGAGGTGCTATACTCTCCTCTGCCACGGCGCCGTAACCGCCTGGCGGGGCCCTCGCTCCTCCCGGAGCGGGGGCCGTTTTGCTTTGCAGGGTGAGACATACATAGTATAGGATAATTTTTCCGGCAAGCAACTGTGCTCAACGCCGGTTGTCAAGGACTCACCGGACATAATGCGATTTGTTTTCTATCCGCCCAGGGTGGCGCGTGCAGGTGAGCCATTGCGCCGCGTCGGCCTCCCGGGACGCCAAACTGGTAATGCCATAGACTACTTCGCCAGTGGTCTGGCCGTGGCCGACTACCTGGCGTTCCAACCGCCAGCCTTTCGGCCATCGCCTTGGGGCTCCGCCGGTCACCCAACAGGGCGACGCAGGCTAAGGCGAACAGGGCAGCTAAGGGCTAACGTTGGCCACGGGCTTGCCGGACAGCCGGAATTTGTTGTCAGCGCGGCTACCACGCGGGCACGGCGGTAACTTTGAGCGTTAACGGTTGGACGGGTTGGCTGGGTATCGGGAGCCTCCCGAGTATGCAATGGGCCTGGAGTTTACCGCAGTTCCGAGAATGAGACAGCCCTGCCCCTCCTCGGTGAGGGGCAGGGTCGCTTGGCGGTGATGAAACTGGAGTTGCGCCGGCTGGCAATTGGCGCTCCCGATGCGGCGCGAGTTATGGCCGATAGTTCCTGAGAACGACTGGCACGCCGAGATGGTACATTGCGATGGTGAAGGTGACGAGGGTGGGGGCGCTCTGGTTGCCCGCCGGGTCGGTGATGGTG
>CAYTGR010000008.1:65792-105005 GCA_964437445.1 uncultured Anaerolineales bacterium
CGGTGGGCGCAGCGGGCGCGAGGGTGTCCACGGTGAAGGTGACGAGGGTGGGGGCGCTCTGGTTGCCCGCCGGGTCGGTGATGGTGACGGCGCAGGTGGTGGGGCCTTCCGGCAGGTTCGTGGCGGGCGTGCAGGACCAACTGCCGTTGGGGGCAACGGTGGCCGTGCAGAGGAGGTTGCTGCCGTCGTCGTAGACCTTCGCGGTGCCGCCGGGTTCACCCGTGCCGGTGAACGTGGGGGTGGGGTCGGCGGTGAGCGTGCCGCTGACGGGCGCGGTGACGGTGGGCGCAGCGGGCGCGAGGGTGTCCACGGTGAAGGTGACGAGGGTGGGGGCACTCTGGTTGCCCGCGCCATTTCCCGCGACGACGGCCACAGTCTGCCGGCCTGCGGATAGGGCGCTGGTGGCGGTGCAGGACCAGTTCCCGCTCCCCTCGGCGGTAGTCACACAGAGCACGGGGCCGCTGGGCTGGAGGGTGACCGTGAGGGTGTTGCCCGCTTCCGCGGTGCCGGTGAAGGTGGGGGTGGGATCGTTGATCGTGGTGCCGCTGAGCGGCGCGGTGACGAGGGGGGCCGCCAGCGTGGAGGAGGTATTGGTGAGCAGGTAGGAGATGGCGCTTCCCCAGTTGCCCCGCGTGGTGGCGGTGACGGTGTAGGCACCCACGGTGTGGTTGGCAGTGACGGCCTGCGAGGCCGCAACGCCGCTGAGGGTGGCAGTGTAGACGGGGGGGTGGGTGCTGGCGCCGCTGCCGGGGGCGGTGAAGAGCACTTGCCCGCCATGGACCGGCTCAGTGAAGGCGCTGGTGACGGTGAGCGCCAGAGGTACAGCAAAAGCTGTGTTGATCAGGGCGCTTTGCGGCGATCCGCTGCTGTAGGTCAGGCTAAAGCCGCGCGACTCAAACGCGCCGATGTCGCAGCCCGCCCCTTGCGGGCGCGCCACGTCGCGCTGGTCGGTGGCCGGGCAGGCGGTGGCGTCCCCCGCGTCAAGCGCGCGTGAACCCGGCAGGAGGGGCAAGGTTAGGGTGCCCCCGCCATAATTGCCCGGCGCGCCCAGGTAGGGGTCGTAGCCGATGAGGTTGCCGTCTGCGCCGTCCGTCAGCTCGCAGGCGTTGGCCGCGTCTTGGATCAGATTGTGGTGGGAGTCGGCGTTCAGGGAGCCAAGGCAATCGCCGCCGGCAAGGCTGTGAGCGATGAGCACGTTTTGCAGCGTGGGGCTGCTGGTGTAGTTGAACAGCCCACCGCCTTCGGCCGCCGAGTTGGCGCTGAAAGTGACGTTCGTCAGCCGCGGGCTGCTGCTGGAGTTGTACATCCCGCCCCCGATAGAGGCCGCCGAGTTGCCGCTGAAGGTGACGTTCGTCAGCGTGGGGCTGCTGGTGTCGTTGAACAGCCCGCCGCCGGAGCCGTAGGTGGTCGTGTTGCTGCTGAAGGTAACATTCATCAGCGTGGGGCTGCTGGTATGGTTGGCCATTCCGCCGCCGTTGGTGGCCGAGTTGCCGCTGAAGGTAACGTGCGTCAGCGTGGGGTTGCCGTTGGAGTTGTCCAGCCCGCCGCCGTCGTAGGCCGCCGAGTTGCCACTGAAGGTGACGTGCGTCAACGTGGGGCTGCTGGTGTCGTTGTGCATCCCCCCACCGTAGGTAGCCGTGTTGCTGATGAAGATGACGTGCGTCAGGGTGGGGCTGCTGCTGGCGTTGTACATCCCGCCGCCGCCGGGGCCGGCCGCCGAGTTGCCGCTGAAGGCCACGTTCGTCAGCTGGGGGCTGCTGTAGTACTCGTTGTACATCCCCCCGCCGCCGCTGCCGCCGGCCGAGTTGCCGGTGAAGGTCACGTCTGTCAGCGCGGGACTGCTGTAGCTGTAGTTGGCTATCCCGCCGCCGTAGGTAGCCGTGTTGCTGATGAAGCTGACGTGCGTCAGCGTGGGGCTGCAGCTGTTCCAGTTGTAGATCCCGCCGCCGGCGGAAGCCGTGTTGCTGATGAAGGCGACATTCGTCAGCAGGGGGTTGCTACTGAAGCGGTTGTAGAGCCCGCCGCCGGTGGAAGCCGTGTTGCTGATAAAGGTCACGTTTGTCAGCGTGGGGCTGCTGCGGAAGCGGTTATAGAGCCCGCCGCCGTAGGTAGCCGTGTTGCTGATAAAGGTCACGTTTGCCAGCGTGGGGCTGCTGTAATTGTCGTTGAACATCCCGCCACCGCTGTTGTCGGGATCGCTCCCATCGGCATACCCGCCGGTGACGACAAAGCCATCCAGGGTGGCGCCGGTGGCGCCTTTCACCACATGGTAGGAGTTATCCGTGAGGACGCCGGTCATGCCCAGGTCACCGCTGAGGAGGGTGACGTGGGCGGCCGGGTCGCGCTGGCTGCGCAAGGTCTCCGTGATTCCGCCGAAGCCGCCGTAGACGGCCACGTCAGTTTTGAGCTGGAAGGTGGCGGCGCGGTTGGTGTCGGTGGTGGGCGTGTGCGTGCCGGCCGCCACCCAGATCTCGTCCCCGCTGGTGGCCGCCGTGAGCGCGGCTGGCAGTGAGCAGGCGTTCGTCCAGGTGCTGCAATCACCGGTGCCGCCCGGCTTGACGTGGAGGGGGGCCGCGGCCCGGGCCGGGGAAAGGTCCCCCCGGTTCACTGCGCAGAGCAGGACGGCCGCCCAGGCCAGTCCGAGGCATCCGGCGAGCAACGACCCCCAACGTTTCTCGGTCATGTTATCCTCCTTCATAAAAAATAAGGCTTGAGCGCCGGGACGCAGAGGCTGGGAAGAGCGAACTGCCATAGATGATGACCGGGCGTTTTTTTCAGTGCGCTGGCATATCCTTAGTATACAACCCAATTCGTCACCCGGACCACGAGCAGGGTCTTATCATTCTCCCCCTAGGACAGAGCCTGGATGCTTTGAGCCGCTCCCTGACGGCCTCAAGGCCCGGGATAAAAAGCCCGGCTAAAAAAGCCCCTGGAGCGGCCCCATATCCCATCCTCATAGCCCGCCCCTGAGCAAGATCAAGCCCGGCGACCGGGCCACCCGGCCCTTGACAAAAAGCGACCTTTCTAATATAATCTCAACAGTCAAGTTGATCTGGGTATAATTTCCGTATAATCTCATAACGCGGGGGAAATTCACGCCGCCCCCAGCCGCCTCGGCCAGCCGAGCGCGCCAAAGAGCGGACCCGCCTGCAGCGGGACATAAAAGCCTGCGGAGTTTCGCCGCCGCAGCGCCAGCCGTAGTGATGGAGACCAAAGGGGGAGAACCGGTACTAACCGGTTCTCCCCCTTTTTTGTTTTTTCCGATCAGGAGCCAACGCCATGTTAGGACCCGAACGCCCGTCTGTCGATGCCCGGCTGATTATCATCGCCGTGGTTCATCTCATCGCGCTCCTGGTACTGCCCCAGGGCTACCGCTGGCTGCTGGCCACCGCCTGCCCGGCCGCGGCGCTCCTGGCCTGGGCCAAGCCCGACGACCGGCCCGTGACGACCAACTATTCCTTGGGCCTCATCGGGGTCGCTTCGGTGCTCTGTCTCGGCTACCGGCTCCTGCTCCTCCTCGCCGCCGACACCCCCGACCCGGCCGGTGCTACCCTCTACGGTTCCGCGCTCTGGGCCCTGGGGCTGGCCGGCGCCACCTACCTGGGCTACCTGATCTACGTCCTCCGCTTCCTCTTCTGGGAGCGGTCCGGGCCGCTCTTCGGCGGCCGCGCGCGGAGCACCGATGTCCTGGCTGCCCTCAAACGCCAATAGCCTGCACCTGGTGCTCAGCGCCGACCAGGAGCACCTGCGGGCCTACGTGGCGCCGCTGGCCGGCGGGCGCTACGTCGCCTGGGCCCCCGCCTTTTTCCGCGTGCTGCGCCGCCCGGCGCGCCAGCTGCGCTCGCACCTGGATTTGACCGACGACGTCATCAGCACGCTGTACGATCCCCAGGGGCAGGCCAACGCCACGGCTATCTACTCGTTAGCCAACGTCCCGGAGCGGGGGCTGATGCAGTTGTACGGCGGGCGGGCCGTGGCGGCCGACCAGGACGCTGCCGTGGCGCAGGCCGAGCGCGCCTCCGCCCGGCTGCTCACCGCCCTGCGCGGCCGCTACCGCCAGTCCGTCATCAACCCGCTCACCACCGAGGAGGCCACCGCCTACTACCGGCACCTGCTTGCCTGTTCATATACGGCCGCCTTCCTGGGCCAACCGGTGCGGCGCACGACCGGCGCCGCGGTGGGCAGCGACGGGGTAGGCCAGCTGGTCACGGCCGACGCCCAGGAGCAGCTGGAGACCATCGTCGCCGGTTTGGAGGATGCGCCATTCGTCCTCCAGACGATCCTGGAGCCCTACTCCGCCCTGGATATCCGCACGCTGCTGGAGCGCACCGCGCAGGAACTCTCGCGCTTTGCCTCCCTGGTGAAGGGCAGCGAGGGGCTGACGATCTCCCTCAGTCCGGGCACGCTGGTCACCCCGGTGAGCGGTGTGCTGCGCCAGGAGACGCACTCCACCGGGATCAGCCACGTGGAGCAGCGCGCGGCCCTGGAGGAGCAGGCCCACCGCCTGGAGGCCGAGCAGGCCCACGGCCAGACCGGGTGGGAGCGGCAGCAGCAGAGCCAGGAGCAGTTCCAGGGCCACACCGACACGGCCTACGCCGCCGGCGCGCACGTGGACGAACACGTCAGCGAGCACGAGACCGCGCGCGTGGCATTGGAGCGCGACTACGCCGAACAGTATCAGGCCCACCGGGAGTATGCCGGGGCGGAGCACGGGGTGGTCCACGACACCACGCAGCGCGACGCCACTCAGACCGGTACGCGCCACACCGACACCGGCGAGCAGGGCACGCTGCACGCCCACGACAGTATCGATGAATCCACCAGCGGCTACCGCTCCGGTGCCGGCAGCCGGGCCGAGTCCCAGGCGTACACCTTCGGCGAAAGCGCGACCTACGGCGGCGCGTACCACGAAGCCACCACCCGCACGTTTGCGGGGGGCGGCGCGGAACAGAGCGGGGCTCACTATCAGCAAGCCGCGTACAGCGCCGGCACGCAGGGCAGCGAGCAGCAGTACGCCCGCCGCGGCGAGAGCGACGTCCGGGGCTCCGGCGCGCAAATGCAGACGGTGGCCGAAAAAACCGTGGAAGGCGAGGCCCGGGGCGGCGCCATGGTGCCGATTTTCGGCGGCGCGCAGGTGCGCGGCTCCGAGTCCACCGGGGAGCGCGGGGCACTCACCGAGAGTCGCCAACAGGAACGGATGACCGCGGCCGGCGAAACCACCGCCCAGGAGCACACGACGGGGGCGGAGGTCGGCGGGGGCGCGCGCACGCAGGACAGCGAGTACCAGCGCCGCGGGCAGGAACAGAGCGGCGTGGACCAGAGTTGGAGTGGCCGCGAGTACCGTTCCGGCGGGGGCACGCGCAGCAGCAACACCGCCTACTCCTACGGCGAGTCCTATTCCGACCAGCACCACACCGAGCGCGACTCGGCGCGCGCCTGGGCGAGCCAGGTGGCGCAGGACGCGGCCTGGCGGCAAACTACCCAGGACCGCGCTGCCGGCGTCCAGACCTACGACCGGGCCGTCAGCGGGGTCATGGACGAAAGCGGCAGCCGCGCCGGGCATTTGAGCCAGGTGGATGCCACCGTCGCCGACCGCGACCTGACCCGCGCTACCGACCGCCGCGAGACCGGGTATCGGAGCGCGGACCAGAGCGGCCAGGTCGCCCGCCAGCAAACCGAGAGCGGCGACCTGACCATGCGCCAGGCGCAACTGGCCGAGAGCGAGAGCTACAGCCGCCGGGCCGCCGGCAGCGTCAGCGGCGAAACCGGGTCTTTCGCCGGCACCGGCACCACCACGGTGCGCGGCTTCACCGGTCCCACGGGCGGCGGTATCTATGCGGGATTGGCGGTCACGCGCCAGACGCTGGATGCCCAGCGCGAGATCATCGCCCGCACCCTGGAGCAGCAGAAAGAGCGGCTGCGTATTGGCCTGGACACCGGTTTCTTCCGCTGCCAGACCGTGCTGATGACCCCTGATGAGTGGCTCCTGGAGCGCCTGGCCGGGGCGGCCCTCGCCGCCTGGCGCGAGGAGGACGTCGTTATCCCCGCTTTTGTGCGCGCCGGGGATGAGCTGCTGTGGCAGCACGCGCTGCACTTCAGCCTGGATCCCCGCCCCAGCGGCAGCGTGTTTGGCGATCTGCTGCACGGTCAGGGGCTGACCACCAACGAGATCGCGCCGCTGGTCCACCCGGTGCGGGTAGAGGGCCAGGGGGGCGTCTCCACCACCCAGCGGCCCTGGCCCTCCATCCTGGGGATGACTAACCAACCCGGCGAGGTAGAACTGGGGCGGCAAATCTCGCCCACCACCGGGCAGACTACGGACTGTATCTATCGCCTAGCGCGGAACGACCTGCTGCACCTGGTGGCGGTGGGGGCGTCCGGCTCCGGCAAGTCCAACTCGGCGCTGTGGACGGTCAGCCAAATGCTCAACCGCTGGCGGGAGGATCCGGCCACCGGGCAGCCGCAGCCGGTACCCACCACCGGCGGCTGGCACACGGTAGTGCCGGACGGCCGGCCGGCGGTCGGTGTCACGGTGCTGGATCCCACCGGCGAATGGCGACGGCTGGCGCAGTTCGTGCTCAACGACGAGTTCCACTTCTACTCGCTGACCAACCCGCATTTTCACGGCCTGGGCTTCAATCCCGTGGCGATCCCGTCGCCGTACATTACCCCCGCGGCCTGGATCAGTATCCTATCCAAACGCTGGGCGCTGGCCTACGCCACTGGCGGCGGCGGCGTGGCGCTGCTCCGGCGGGTACTGCGCGAGCTCTACACGGCCCACGCCGTGTTCACGCACCCGGAGTATTCGCAACGCTTGACGTTGAGCGAAGTCTATGCGCAGGGCCAGCAAGTCCTGGCCGAGTTGTTGAAGCTACGCCAGGTGGATAGCATTTCACCGGGCATCCTCAAGCGCATCCTGGACAAAATGGAGGAGTTCCTGCCCGGCGGGATTCACTACGCGGCCTTTGGCCAGCCTGGTTATGCGCCGGTGGCGCAGTGGCTCTGGCCATATGGCGTCACGGTGATCGAGGGCGATTTCGGCGACGATGAACAGCTCAAACTGTTCATCATTGGACTGCTGGGCATGGCGATGTACCAGCACGCCGCCGGGCTCTACGGCGCCACCCTGCAAGCGGGGCAGTCCTACCTGCGCCCTCAGTTGGTCGTTTTTGAAGAGGCGCACGTGGTTATGTCCGGCCGCGAACCCACCGAGACCGAAGCCGCAGTGGAAAAAACGGCGGGCCTGTGGGATAGCCTGGCCGACCGGGGCCGCAAACTGGGGCTGGTTTATTGGGCGCTGGCGCAGCACTGGCTGGGTCTACCGGAGGCCATCGTGAGCGCCGCCAAAATCGTCATAGCGCAGGCGGTGAACACGCTGGACGACGCCAAAGCGGCGTCCGCCGCGGTGGGCATCCGGCCGGGCAGCTCGGCTATGGATGAGGTGACCCAGCTCCAGGATCTGCTGCTGGCGTTGCCGGTGGGGGTCGGGGTGGTGCAGCGCAAGCGATTGACCAAAGAGGAGCTGGAGGAGGGCGCGGGCGCGGCGCCGGTGGCCGTGCAGTTCCCGAATCTAGCCCTGGTGCAACCGCCCAACAACGCCCAGCTGGACTACCTGCTGACCAACGCCGCGGCCTTGACGCAACGCCAACGCCAGAGCTGGGCGCAGAGCCAACGGCTGGCCGGAGGACTACCATGAACTATCGCGGTGGGCTGCTGGTAGGGGGGCTGCTGCTCCTCCTGGGATTGCTCCTGGCCTGCGGCGTGCCGGCGCGGGGGCCGGGGCCGGGGGTCTCCCCGCTGCTGGTAGCCTCGCCGACGCCCACTGCCGCGCGACTGGCAATCGGCGGCGTCACCGCGCTGCCCCTGGTCGCCACCGACATTTTCACGTTGACGCCCCTGGGCGGGACCTTCCTGGTGGTCTCCACCACCCTGGTCAACACCGGGCGCGCGCCGCTCCGCCTGGCCCTGGGCGAGCTGGCGCTCCAGGACGCCGCCGGGCAGTCATTTCCGCGCGCGGCGGAGGCCGAGTTCATCCTGCATACCGCAGGCCAGCCAACGCTGCCGGACGGGGTCGTCCCGCCGGGCGCGCGGGTGACCGGCCTGGTCGTCTTTGACGTGGCGGCCTGGCACAACCCGGTGCAGCTGGTGCTGCGGCCCGACGCCGGGGCCGAGCCGCTGGTTTCGTCTACTGTGGAGGTGCCCTGATGAGTCCCACGCCGCTGGCCGTCCTGACCGTGGGGGAGACGGAGGCCGAGGCGTTGGCGCTGGACGACGCCCTGAGCGGCGTGCCTGGCGTGCGGGTCGTCGGCGCCGCCTGGTCGCCGCCGGCGCTGCCCAAAGCCATCGCCGCCTTTCAACCGCAGGTGGTGGTCGCGCCGGCGCGTTTGACGCTGCCGCCCCTGTCGCTCCCGGTGGTGCGGGTGCCGGCCGGCGGCGATCCGGTGGCGGCCCTGCAAGCGTGGCAGCCCGGGAGCGCCCCGGTCCCGCCGCCGGGCCGGCCCGCGACTACGGCGTCCGCGCCGCCCCAGCCACCGCCCACGCCGCCTGCTTCAGTCCCGCCCACTGCCCCGGTCATCCCGGCGCTCCCGGCCGCCTTACAAGTGCGCCTGGGCTTCTGGGGCGCGCGGGGTGGCGTCGGCACCACGACGGCGGTGCTGACCGCGGCCCAACTACTGACGGACCGCGGGCTGCGCGTGGCGCTCTGCGACGCGGCCCAACGCGGCGATTTGCACCTCTACCGGCAACTGGAACCCCGCGCGGAGCCGACCACCCTGAGCAACGGCAGCGTCATTTTCATGGGTCTGCCGGCGGAAACGGAATTGACCGGCTTCGCCGCCGTGTTGGTGGACGGCGGTCGCCAGCGGCGGGAGTACAACGTCCGCTGGCTGCGCGTGGAGCAACCGCTCCGCGCCGAGGAGCTCCGGCGCTATCTGCCGGTGGAGACGGACGGGGGAAAGTCAGCATGCTGATTTTGGTGGTGGGCGCCGTAGGAGGCGTCGGCACGACGACGCTGGTGGCCGAGCTGGTCAAGCGCGGCGGACCGAGCGTGGCGCTGGACCTGGCCGATGGAACGCTCGCGGCCCGGCTGGAACGCGGGACCTACCCGCTGGATAGCGTCGTCTACCAGCGCCAGACGCAGACCGCAATCGTGGACGACCTGGCGCTGCGCCGGCCGGTGCTACTCTGGACGCCGGCCTGCCGGCTCAATCCAGCCCGCGTGGGGCAACTGCTGGCCGCGGTGGGCCAACGCTGGCCGCTGGTGGCCGACGGCGGGCTAACGCCGCCGGTGGACCTGGGGGGACTGCTCACGACCGTACTGATCGTGACCCGCGCCGGTCACCCTATTGCCGATTGGCACGTGGCCCGGTTGCGACGGGCCTACCCCGGGGCGCCTGTGGTTTCGGGCGACCTCAAGGCCGCGGCCGCGGCGCTGGCGGCGCAGTGGCTGCCGCGCCCGGAGCCGACCGGGGTGCGCGCCCTGATGCGCGGAGGGCCGCATGTTAATGGCCGGCGCTAAATCGCGGTTCTGCCGGTGGGGCTGGCACCGTTGGCTAACGGAGCAACCGGGGGTGGAGTACTGCCCGGTCTGCGGGGCGCAACGCCTGACTGTGCCGGCCTGGCTGGTGAACACGTTGCTGGCCGTGGCGCAGCAGAAAACAACCGTGACTGATACCGAGATGACCGAAGGAGAAGTATGAAACGTTCAATACAGATGATCCTGGGCTTGATTTTAGCGGCCGCCGCGTTTGGCGGCGTGATCCTGTTGGGCTTGCTGACCCGCCCGCCGACCTACGACGTGGCAATCGTAGTGGCCGACGTGGCCCCTTTCACGCCCCTGACGGCCGACCTGGTGCAGGCGGACACGCAGTCGCTCTCCAGCGCCGTGGTCGCCAAGTACATTCTGGCCGACGAGTGGACGGCGCTGGTGCAGGCCGGGCCGGTCGTCGCCGTGGAGCCGCTGCATCCGGGCCAACCGCTGCTGCGCGAGCAGCTGGCCACCGGCGAGAACGCCGGGAAGGTGCGCCGGCTCTCCGTGGCGCTCACCGACCCGGACCTGGTCATCGTGGGTATCCCGGTCGACCCGGCCAAAATCCCGGCCGTCTACCCGGGCGACGCCGTGGCGCTCTTCTTCTCCGCCGGCCAGGTGCAGGCGCAGCAACTCGTCACCGATGTGGTGGTCGCCACGCCGGAGCCTGACCCGAATCCCACGCCGCTCCCGGAAGTCATCGGGCCGGAGACGGAGCTCACGGCCACGGTAACGCTGCAACTGCCGCTCTCCAAATGGCTGGCGGACGGCCTGGTCTACCGCCTCAACCGCGAGCAGCAGGAGAACCCCAACTACGGCGCGCCGGGGATGGAGAACGAGCCGCGCTTCATTGAGGGCAACGTGACCGGGCTGGACGTGGTGGTCCACCGGGAGACCGTGGAGTGGCTGGCCTTCGCCCTGGCGCACGGCAAGGTGCAGGTGGGCGTGCTGCCCGCCGTCGCCGTGCCGCAATGGCAGGCCGGGACGCTGCCCGCCACGCGCGGCGTCACCTGGTCGGACCTGGAAGACCGCTTCTTTGAAGACCGGCCGGAGCTGCTAACGCCGCAGCCCTAGGGAGTACCATGACCAACGCCGCCGGAGAACTGGAAGTCATCTTAGGCCACAGCGCCTATCAAGACCTGCAACTGATCGGGCAGGCCCTGGAAACGGCGCGCATCCGCGTCGTCACCTGGGCCGCCGACGCCACCGCGCTGGCCGACCAGGCCCGCGCCCTGGCCGTGGACTGCGTCCTCTTTTCGCCGACCTTGCCGGGTATGACGCCGGGGCTGATCAATGAGTTGCTCCTGAACGAGGAGCACCCCATCGCCAGCCTGGGGTTGCTCCCCGCCGGCTCCAACTACGCCGCCGAGTACAGCCGGGTCGGGATGGGGGCCTTCATCACCACCCCGGTGGATGCCATCCAGGTGGGCCGCCTGCCCGACCTGGTACGCGGCACGGTGGAGCGCGCCCAGGCGGAGCGGAACGCCCGTTCGTTCACCCCGGTCACGGCCCAGGACGCGCTGGCGATCCTGGATCGCGGCGGCTGGCAGCAGCAGACCATCGCTGTCTACTCCCCCAAAGGCGGGGCCGGGAAAAGCACCCTGGCGGTGAACCTGGCCTGCGCCTTCGGCGTCCTGGCCCAGCGGCCCACGCTGCTGGTGGACGCCGACGTGAGCCGCGCCAACGCCCACGTGCTAATGGGGGTTAATATTCCCGACGTCCCCTCTTCCAATCTGTTCGCGCTGTACGAGCGCGTGGTGGCCGACGGGACCCGCACCGGCCGTTTTCAGGTGCGCGCCCAGACACTCAAAGAGGCCGTGCGCCCCTACCGGGGCAAGCTGGCGTTCCTGCCCGGCATCCCTCAGATGCACATGGCCGGGTTGCCGGTCTTTGTGGAGGACCCGCCGCGGACGCTGGATATTTTCACCGACCTGCTGCGCGAGGCAAGGGGGTACTACGAGTTTCGGATCATCGACACCGGCCCGGATTTCAACGCCTGGATCCACTGGGCGGCGCTGTCCAACGCCGACACGGTGCTGCTGGTCGCCACCGCCGAGCGCACCACGCTCACCGACCTGCAAAACCTGCTCCCGGCGCTGGCAAAGGCGTTTGGCTCGTTGCAACGTTTTCGCCTGGTCCTCAACGGCTACGATGAGAAGTTCGGCTTCTCGCTCAAGGATATTAACGCCTTCCTGGGCGGCCAAGTGACCCTGATCGGCAAGCCGCTGCCCTGGGACCCCGACCCGGTGCGGGTGGCGCTCAATGCGCAAAAGCCCATCGTCCTGGAGAAAACCCTGGTTCCGTTCGCCGCAGGCGTGGTGCAGCTGGCCGCCCAGTTCTACCCGGCGTTGGAGGCGCTGCTGCGCAAAAAGGCGGTCAAAAAGCCCGGTCTGTTCAGCCAGGCCAAAGACGTCTTGGTGGGGGAGCGCCGATGAGCGCCCGCCCACCGTTCGCTCCCCCCGGCGCGCCGCCCGCCGGCGCGCGCCAGTCGCCGGCGGCCGCCGCCTTGCAGAGCGCCGCGGCGCAGGCGCACCGGGGCGACGACCGGCTGGCTGCCGTGCTCCAGGAGGTGCGCTCCCGGCTCACAGCGCAACTTTCACCGGCGCAGATTGACGATCCATCCGACGCCGATCTCCAGACCGCCGAGGCTATCATCCGGCCGTTGGTGGAAGCTATGCTCCACCAGGCGCGCGCCGCCGGCGAGCCGGTGGCCGAGCCGGCGGTGGTGGTGGCCGAACTCATGGACAAGATCTTCGGGTACGGCCCGCTCACGCCCTACCTGGCCGACGAGGGCATCGAGGAGATTATCATCAACGGCCCGTACCAGGTTTTCATCATCCACGCCCAACGGGGCAAGGAGCTGACCGGGGCGCGCTTCCGCGATACGCAGGAGTTGCGCAGCCTGGTCCAACGCCTGGCCCGCGGCCGCGAGTTCAACCGCGCCAATCCCAAAGTGGACGCCCGGATGCGCGACGGCTCGCGCCTGCACGCCATCATGGAGCCGCTGGCGGTCAACGTCCCGGTGGCTGTGACCATCCGTCGCCACCGGCTGGTGGCCCGCACGCTGGCCGACCTGGTGACGCTGGGCAGCCTGACGCCGCTGGCCGCGGAGTTCCTCCGCCTGGCGGTGCGCGCCCGATTGAATCTCGTCATCGCCGGCGGCACGGCGAGCGGCAAGACCAACTTCCTCAACGCGCTGGGCAACGAAGCGCAGAGCGACGACCGCTTCGTCATCGTGGAGGACACGCCGGAGATTCAAATCGATAAACCGGATGTGGTCCAAATGACGACCCGCGACCAGGCCGAGAGCGCCAAAGCTTTCTCGATTGCCGACCTGGTCATTGAGGCGCTGCGGATGCGCCCCGACCGCATCATCACCGGCGAGGCCCGCGGCGCGGAAATCGTAGACGTGCTCTCCGCGGCCAACACCGGCCACGATGGGCAGATGCTCACCATCCACGCCAACTCCTCGCGCGACGTGATCCAGCGCATGGAAACCATGTACCTGATGAGGGGCGTGGAAGTGCCGACGGCCGCCATCCTGCGCCAGATCGCCGACGCTTTCCAACTCATCGTCTACCTCAAACGGGTGGCGGTCGGCGGCGTGCCGCGCCGCTTCGTGACCGAGATCGCCGAGATCGCGCCCTCCCGCCAGATGGAGGAGGGCAAAGTAATCGTACAGAACATCTTGGCCGACAGCGGGCACGGGCTGCGCTTCGCCGGCTACTTCCCCCGCTTTGCCGCCGAGTTGATGAACGAACGCGGGGTGCCCCTGACCCAGGGGTTCTTCCGCACGTAGCAGAGTGACAAGTGGCAAGTTAAAAGTGGCAAGTTGAAAACTGACGGCCTGATTCTGGATTCTGGATTTGCTGACGGCTGAGGGCTGACGGCTAAAAAGGAGCACGACATGGAGACTACACTACTGATTCCGGCCCTGCTGGGCGCGGCGGGGATTTTCCTGGCCTACGCCGGGTTGGTGTTCCCGCCGTCACTCCGGCTCCAGCGCGCCGGCGGCGGCCCGCTGGCCGCGTTGCAACGCCGCCTGGACGCGGCCGAGTTGCCCATCGCGGCATCCGAGTTCGCCCTCACCATCGGCGGCGTGGCGCTGGTCATGGGGGTGGTTGGCCTGGCGCTGGGCGCGCCGGCGCTGGCCGCCGCCGGTGCCGTGCTGGCCCCGCTGCTGCTCTGGCAGCAGTTAGAGGCCAAACGCGATCAGTTCCGCGAGGCCTATGCCGATAGCCTGGCCGAGGTCGTCTCGCTGCTCCGCGAAGGCTTTGCCGCCACCGGGGCGCTGCGCGACGCCTTTTTCAACGCCATCGAGAACGGCCCCGATCCAGCCGCCGCCGACTTCCGCGACGCCTGGACCCGCCACGACCTGGGTGAGGAACTGGACGACGCTTTTGCGCCGGTGCTGGCCCGTCGGCGCGACCCATACCTTAGTATGGTCGCCGAGGCCCTGACGCTCAAGCAACAGCAGGGCGGCAACGCCGGGGAGGTGCTCCTGGGGCTGGAGCTGATGATCCGCGATCAGACCGCGCTGCGCAAGGAGATCGCGGCCAAACAGAGCCAGGCCCGCATTGAGGCGACCATCGTCAGCCTCGCGCCGGTCGGCTTTTTCCTGCTGCTCAAGGTCCTGCCCTGGATGCGGGGCTACGAGCAGGGCTTCTACTCTACCGCGCTGGGCCAGGGGGTGCTGTTGGGGGCGCTGGTCTTTTCGGTCCTCGCCTACGTGCTCTCGCGCCGGCTGGCGACCAAAGGGCTGACGTTGGAGGTCAAAGAAGTGACGACGACGCTACGGGAGGTGCCGGTATGACACCGCTGCTTTGGCTGTTGGGGCTGGTGGCGGCCAGCGGGGTAGCCCTGGCCGTGGAGGCGCTGTTCCCGCGCCCGGTGCGCCTGACGCTCACCGCCGCCGACGAGCGGACGCTGCTACCCCGGCTCCTGGACTCGTTTTTCACCCCCGCCGCGCAGCGCCTGGCGCGCATCGGCCGGCGGGACTGGACGGCGCAGCGCACTGATCTGGCGCTGCGTCTGGCCCGCGCCGGCTACCCGCCGCCTTTCACCACGCCTGAAGCGGTGTTGGGCTACCGGGCCTTCACCGCCGCGTTGTTCGCCGGGCTGGCCGGGGTTTTTCTGCTGGTTATGACCCTGATTTTGGGCGGCGGCGGTCTGGGCGGCCTGGCCCTGCCGATTATGCTCGGCCTGGCCGCGTTGGGCTGGCGGATGCCGGACCAGACGCTCAAAAACGCGGAGTCTCAACGCCGCGAGCAGTTGACGCTGGACGCCGCGTCGGCCCTGGATCGCCTGGCGATCTTCATCTCCGGCGGCTTCGCGCTGCCGATGGCGCTCCGCGAGTTGGCCGAGCGGCCCGGCGGGGCCTGGATCGGGGAGTTCCGCCAGGTGGCCGCCGATTACGCGGTGAACGGTGACTTCACCGCCGCGCTGGGCCGCGCCGGGTCGCGCAGCGGCGGGCTGCCCGAAATCACCCGCGTCACCGAGCGGCTCAAGGCGGCTTACGAGATGGGCGGCGGCGGGCTGGCGGTGTCGCTGCGCCGGATGGCCGTAGAGGCGCGCACCCGCATCCGCCTGGTCATCACCGAGCGCGGGTACAAAAATGCCGTTATGATGGTCATCCCCGCCTTTTTTGCCATCATCGCCATCGCGCTCATCCTCATCGCCCCCGGCGCTGCGCAGATGCTCTGGATCCTCGGCGGGTGAGCAGAGAAGGCGGAAGGATGAAGGCGGAAGGATGAAGACTGGCTGATTCTTGATTCTTGATTCTCTGATTCTCTGATTCTTGATTCTCTGATTCTCTGATTCTTTAAGGAGGACACGATGTTGCGGAAAGAAAATCGTCACGGACAAGGGTATGTGGAGTACGTGGTGCTGCTGGGGGCGGTGCTGGTCATCGCCGCCATTGTAGTCGCCACCATCCGCCTGGTCGGCAACGTGTACGAACGCCAGCAAGGTCGCATTCAGGCGTTGCCGTAAGCGGGGGGCCGCATGATACGTCGTCAACGCCGGGGACAGGGCTATCTGGAGTTCGTGCTGATCCTGCCAGGGCTGCTGCTGCTGACCTTCCTGATCTGGGAGTTCGCCTACTTCTGGTGGGCGCGGCAGGTGACGGCCACCGCCACCTTTGAGGCCGCGCGCCAGGTGGCGGTGGGGCGCTCCACCGAGTACGGCTACGCCACCTACCACGCCGTGCTGCGCACCGGCCTGGGCCGGATGGCCGCGGAAACGGACGCCGGCGCGCAGTTCCGGTTGGTGGTGCAGCCGGCTTACCGGGCCGTCTGGGCGCAGTCTAACGTCCCCTATCACTGGCCCACTGGCCTGGGGGCGCTCATGGGCGGTTCTATGAATCTGACGCTGCCTGCCTCGGCGTTCTTTCGCCTGGAGCAGTTCCAGCCGGGGCCTCCGGACCGCTTTGAATAAAGGATGAAGGATGAAGGCGGAAGGATGAAAAAACTACGTCTGGGGCTGACGGTCGTCCTGTTGGGCCTCCTGGTGTGGGCCGGCAGTGGTCTGGCGCGCGCCGAGAGCGCGCCCCGGTGCGGCGCTGAGCGCGAGCGCAACGACACGGCTACCACTGCGCAGCCCCTGACCGGCTGTGTGCGCGGGGCGCTCGCGGGGGGCCTGGACCAGGACTGGTATCGCCTGACCGCGACTGCGCCGCTGACGCTGACGCTCCAGGGCCTGGGCGATGTGGACCTGTACCTCTATGCTCAGCCGGCGGCCCGACCCCTGGCCGCTGCCGAGTCGGCGGCGAACGGGGAGTCTCTGCCGGTCGCGCCGGGAGATTACTACGTGCTGGTGCAGCCCGGCCTGGGGGTCGGCAGCGCCTATACCCTGACCGCTGAGCCGGGGAGGCGCCCATGATCCGCCGTCGCCGTGTACGCGGTCAGGCTTACGTGGAGTTCATCCTCGTTTTGCCGCTGCTGTTGCTGCTGGTGGCCGGGGTGATCGCCTTCGGCCAGGCGTTCTACGCCAAGCTGGCGGTGCAAGCCGCGGCCTGGTCCGCCGGTCGCCACGCGGTCGCCTCGCTCAACGCCACGCGCGGCACCCAGCAGGGCTACCTGGCGGCGCGTTACACGCTGACCGGCTTCGGCCTGCACCCGGAGACGGCCCAGGTGCAGGTGCAGAGCGGGACCTGGGGCCGCGCCACCGACGTGACGGTGCGCGTCTGCTATCCCATCCCGCGCCCGCCCGTGCCCTACGGCGACCGGCTCGTGCCGACCCGCGTCTGCGCGCAGCAAATCCTGCCCACCTATCGCTGGAAATCCCGGTGGTGAGCCCTGGATGATAAACCTGTGCCGCCGCCCTATACGCCGTGGGAGAACCTGCTCATCAAGATTATCCTGCTGGCGCTGCTGCTGGCGGCGTTTGCGCTGGCGCTCTACCTGCCGTTAGGCTGAGAGGTACCGATGCTGAGACACTCTACTCGTCGCGGTCAAGCCTTGCTCTGGGTGGTGATCCTGCTGCCGGTCTTCCTGGCGTTGACCGGCCTGGTGTTTGACGGCGGCCTGCTCTGGCAGCAGTATATGCGCGCGCGCTGGGCCGCCTCAGCGGCGGCCGTCGCGGCCGCTTCGGAGATTGACCCGGCTGTCTTTGCCCAGTCCGGGCGGCTGGTGTTGCGCCCCGGCGCGCTTAACGTCGCCGCTAACTATGCGGCGCGCAATGACCCGGAGTTGCACGTCACCGGGGTCGCCATTCTGTACGGGCGCTACATCCGCGTCCAGGCGTACACGGACGTGCAGCCGGTGTTTCTTTCTATTTTTGGAGTGGGCCCCCAGCGGCTCCCGGTCCGCGCCGTGGAACGGCCCGCCTGGGGGATCGCCCGCGAGGGACAGTGAGCCCACCGGTTACACCAGGTGACCGCCACCCGGAGTCCCGGATGCCGGTCACCTGGTGTAACCCAGGTTATCCCTATCTTACTGGAGGTGTCTAATGTCCCAAGTTCGTGTGAAGCCGGCTGGCTGGCTGGCGTTAGCGGTGTTGGTGGTGCTCGGGGTCAGTCTGCTCGGCCTGGCCGGGCGCGCGCTGTTCGGAGGTCGCCGGCAGCCGGTAGCGCTGCCGCCGACGCCGACGGCCGGCCCAGTCGCGCCCACGGCGGCTCCGACTGCCACTCCGGAGCCCGAGGCGGCCTGGACGACGTTCCGGGCAGCGGTCAACGCCTGCGATTCGCTGCCCGACCAGGGCGACGACCTGGCGTTGTATCCGCCTGACCTGGAGGCGCTGCGCGCTACCGCGCCGCAGCTCACTACGGATCAGGCCTGGTTGGCGCGGTGTGATGAGGGGTACAACCACTACACCCGGCTGTTGGTCACCTATGGCCCGCGCAACCTGGACTGCGCCGGCGACCGTTGTACCGCAGCGGTGGCCGTGACCAGTACCGGGGCGCTGACCTACTACGCTCCGTTCTGCGCCGCGCAACCGGAACGCTGCCAGACCGGAGCCGCGCAATATCCCCACTACTACGCGCAGTGGCAGCAGCAGGGGGTGGCGATCATCCGCCCGCCCAGCTTCGCCGTGCCTGATCCGTTCCGGTTGGTGCAGGCCGTGCTCAGTTTTCAGGAGGGTACATGGCTCGTTACGCAGATTATCGTCACCGAGCTGCCGGCTACGCCGGCCGCCGCTACGCCGCAGCCTTAACCGGCTTAGTTGTCCTGCTGGTAGCAGTCCTCGGACTGCTACCAGCTCCCACCCAGGCCCAGGAACCGCCGCCGCCCACCGTCGCGCCGCCGCCGCCGCCGTGCGACAATTGCGGGGTGCCGGGGGGACCGCCGCCCACTTGCGGGGCCTGTGACGTTAATCCGCCCTGCTTCAACCCATGCATTGGCGGCCCGGGCGGTGAGAGCGGCGGGCCGGGGCAGCCGGGCAACCCAGGGCAGCCCGGGCAACCGGGTGAGCCGGGGAATCCCGGTCAGCCGGGGAATCCGGCCACGCCGGCCCCCCGGCCGACCGTGGTCTGTCCGCCGGCCCTGCCCTGTCAGGGGGGGCGCTATCTCACCACCTGCATTGTAGGCAACGCCGATGCGATTATGCCCGGTTGTACCGACGGGGCGGTGGTTACCTGGTGGGAAGTGGGCCAGGTCTCCTACGTCATCGCTGCCCGCTGCGCCAACCCGGGCGAATGCCAGCGGGTCACGCCCACGCCGCGCCCGCCGCAGCCGCCGGCGCCGGACTGGCCGTGCAACACCCCGCCGTCGGTGAGCGGGGGGCAACTCATCCAGGTGTGTAACACCCGCTGGCCGGGCTGGAACCTGGACGTGCCGGTCTGGATTCCCCCTGCTGAGGTGCGCCGCAATCCCTGGCCGCGGTCGCTGGTGGGTCTGAGCACCCAACTGTGCTTCATCCAGGCCCCGGACAATGAGGCGTTCTCGCAGAACAGGGCGCTGCCCTGCGCCGTGGACTACGGTGCCAGCTATACCCAGGACACCTTGCCGACCTGCCCGGCGCCCACCGGGCAGACCGGCGCGGGGACGCGGGTTAACTTCCAAATCGGCGCGGCCTGGCGGCGCTGGACGCCGGCTAAGGGCGCGATTTTCGGGTTTACGCCCCCGGCGGAGTTGCTCTGGCGCATCCCCGACCGCACCGGCGACGTGACGCTGCCCGGCCGGTGCGTGGCGCACACGTTTGAGACCTCCTCCTGGGGCCTGGGGCAAAACGGCCCGACCTGGAACCCCCAATGTCAGGACCGCGATTGTTCCTGCGACGAGCGGGTCTCCTGTTGGGATACCGAGGCGTACCAGGTGCAGTTGCAGACCTGGTGGTACCCGGAGTATACCTTCCGCTACGACGAGCTGCAATGCACCGCCCAGGGGCAGTCCGATTGCTTCTGCCGCGGCGAGGGTGCGCCGGGGGGTGTGCCGGGCGCGTCGGAGTGCGACCATCGCCCGGCCTATTGCCCAGCCCCGGCCTGGTGGGGCAGTATCCCGGTGTGTAGCGAGTATCGCTGGCGCCAAGTCACTGAGCCGTGGACCAAGTACGACCTGTCCAAGCTGGGCTACCAGCCGGTGATCCCCTGGTTCCTGGTGCGCAGCGGCGGTATGACCCCGGAGGGCCAACCCTGCGGCAGCCTGGGGCCTGGTATGGGCAGTGTGCCCGTGCCGGTCATCGAAGTTCAGCCGGCGGGAGTGCCGTGATGGACCTCCCGGCCTGGTTGCGCCAGCCGGGTCCGGCGACGGCGCTGCTGTGGGTTGGCGCGGCCGGCCTGAGCGGCGCGTACCTGACCGCCGCCTGGCAGGATTTGCGCCGGCGCACGCTCGCGCTGGGGCCGCTGCTGCTGCTGAGCCTGGCCGCCGTCGGGGGGCACTCAGTGCTCTGGTGGGTGGTGATCGGCGTGACGTTTGCCTGGCCCGGGCGGCCGCAAACGCTGACGGCCCTGCTCCCGGTGTTGTTCGTGGTGGGTTGGGCCACCGGTGAGGTGGCCCCGGTGCTGGCCCTGACCGCCGGTATCCTGGCGTTGGCGCTCAACTGGTGGGGTGGCGCGGATAGTGCGCTGCTGGCTATCCTGGCGCTGCGCTACGGCCTGTTCGGCCTGTTGGCCGGCGCTATCACCAGCGTTGTGTTTGGGCTGCTGTTCCTGGCGGCCCGGCGCGAGCTGGCCCGGTTGCGCCCGGTGGTGACTGAAATGCTGGCCGCGCAGACGGTCTTCGTCGCCGGCCCCGGGGATCCGGCCGGCGAACTGCCCGCGGCCGTGCCGCTCGCCTGTGTGGGCGTAGTTATGGAAATCGGTCTGGCCGCCGGCTGGCTGGCGTTGTTTTAGGCACTGCATCAGCCATGGCCGGGCGCCGCCGCGCTCCGCTCAGCAATGGCCCGGCGCTCCGCAGAGCATCGGTTGGTTTTGTTCCTAACCTATTTAACTGACAAGGAGAAAAAACATGGCTAAGACTACGACTGTGGAGACCCCGGCGGTGCGCCGCTATCGGGTGGTGCTGACCCTGACCGAGAAAATGTTAGGGACGGTGGCGGGCGGGACGCTGTACAGCGACTACATCGCCAGCAAGGCTATGGGCGACGTGGACGACGAACTGGCGACCGCGCCGGCGGTGGCCAACGGCGCGACCGGCTTCCACACGCTGGAGGACGGGACGCGCATCCTCTACAACTATGTGCTCAAGGGCTTTTTCAAAGACGCCTGTAGTATGCTGAGAAGGGTACCGGGGACCAAGTCAGCCGGTCTCACGGCGTTCAAAAAGCTGATTGATGGCCTCGTGTTCATCACCCCGCGCCAAATCCGGTTGGAACTGCCGCCGGACCCCGACCTGACGCCGCTGGAGCGCCCGCTGCGGGCGCAGACGGCGCAAGGCGAGCGCGTGGCGTTGGCCAAGTCGGAGACCGTCCCGGTGGGCACCCGGCTGGAGTTCACCCTGGAGGTCTGGGGAGACGAGCTCAGCCAGGGCGTGCTGCGCGAGTGGTTGGCCTACGGCAAGCACCGGGGCCTGGGCCAGTGGCGCAACGGTGGCTACGGCACGTTCGCGTTTGAGTTGACGCCGCTGGTAGGAGAGGGGGAGTAACATGGGAAAACGACGCTGGCACAAGCGATTGCGGCAGTTGTCGCTGCCGGTCATTGAATTCTATTTGGAGCGTGATCCAGAGCCGCTTTTTACTGAGTACATCAGAATGCCCATCCCCCGCGTGGGCGACACAATCATCTGGTGGGATACCGACGATAACGATATAGATCATGAGTGCCGGGCGCGGGTGACGCAGGTGGAATGGGGGCTGTGGTTTGACGGGAGGGGTTGCCATCGGGTAACGGTGCAACTGGAGTTGCAATCGGTGGATGGCCGGCCGCCGGCTGCGCCAGAGTCCGAGTCTGAGTAAGAGTACCAGTCTCCCCCTGACCGGACCACCAGCCCGGTCAGGGGGGCACGGGGAGCAATGAGCAACTGTGACGAACGATTCCATAGCCACAACCGCCGCGCTGGACCGCCTGGTGCAGGTCTGGCGCAGCCTCCATCCGCGCAGCACCGAGCAGCGAGTAGTGCTCTGGACGGCGGCCGAGCTGCGGCAGTTCTGTGCCTGGTGGCTGACGCTGCCGGAGGAGTTGCAGGAGACGGCCAGGCGGCAACTGGTGCTGACCTGGCAGAGCGGTCCAAACGGCCCGACCGAAGCCCTGTCTCTGGCCCAGGTGTTGGCCTGGCTCGGTTTCCGCGAGCCGGCGCGGGTGCTGCGCCTGCTCCGGGAGTGGCAGACCACTACCACTGAAGACAACGACGTGGAGGGGGTGGCGTAATGGCGCGTTTGACGGTCTGGCAAACCGCAACCGGCGGGCTGGCCTGGTCCTACGCCCCGGAGGCGGAATCCCCGCTCCCCGGCCCGTCCTGGTTGGTCTGGGAGTTCGCCCGGCCGGAGACGGCCGAGGCGGCAGCCTGGATTGGCCAGGGGATCCGCCAGTTACTGGCGCTGTTGAGTCAGCGATGGCCGTTCGCGTCCTGCTGACGGCCGGCCCGGCGTTGGTCGGAATGGGCCTGCTACTGATCCGAGTGGCCGGCAGCGCCGGGGGGCAGCCGCTGGTCCTGGCGGGCCTGGGGCTACTGGCAACAGGCATCATAATGAACCGGAGGCCCCGATGAGTGAGAGTGTCATGGCCTGTATTGCGCTGCCGTTACTGGTAGCGGCGCTGTTGATCTGCATAACGGCATTTTTCGTGGTGTGGTTGGTCAAAGACGAATCTCGGAGAGGTAAATGAACGACGCTGAGTACCGTGACGATTTGAATACCGTGGGTTGGGGCCTGGCCCTGCTCCTGGGGCTGGTAGTTTTGTGGCTGGTCGTGTTGGTGGAACCGGCGGTGGCTGCCACGCCCCCGCCGCCGGCCTGGCCGGTAACGGCGGGCGTGCGCGCGGCGGAGCCGATCACCGCCACGGTGACGCTGACCGGTGCCGTGACGCTGACCACCGGCTACGTGACCGTGACCGTGCCGGCCGGGGCGGTGCAAACCACGACGACGCTAACCCTGACGACCGGTTTCCCGGCCCACGGCCCGACCCCGCCCCAGACCGTGTGGGGCGGGGTGGCGTTTGAGTTGACCGCGGACACTGACCCCACGCTGACGTTTGGGCAACCGGTGACGGCCACGGTACACCTGTTAGACACCGGATACGCCTGGATGCTGCGCCGCTGGGACGGCGCCGCCTGGCTGGACGCCGCCTGCGCGCCCCGGGGGGAGTCGCCAGAGGATTACCTGGTCGTGCCGGTCTGCGCCGGCGGAGAGTTCGTCGTCGCGGCCGCCCCGGCCCGGCGCTGGCTGCCGTTGGTACTGCGGGGAGCGGGCGCCCGGTAAAGGCGCGCAGTGCGGGACAGCGCGACTACCAGAAAGGTGAACTCATGCGACGAATACGGTCTCTCACCATCACTTTAATCCTGCTGGCGCTGCTGGCCGGGCCGGTGCTGGCCGCCACGCTGGTCAACGACGACTTCGCCGGTTCCAGTCCCGGCTGGACTGTGAGCCTGGGCGTCGGCGGTTCCAACCACGTGAACTTCAACGCCAGCGGCGCGCTCCAGCTGCGGGCCAATGACGAGGTGGACTTCCCCATGGTGGGCCGCACCGTGACCGGAGTGACGCCCTACTGGCGCTACCAGGTGCGCTTCCGCTACACCGAGGTGGCGTTGTTCGGCACCAGCCTCGCCGTGGGTTCGGCCCCGTTTTCTACTGCCCGGGTGCCGTGGGGTGTTGACAGTCCCGGGCGGGAAGACATTTTGTCCATCCACCAGGTGCATAACGCGGTGAATCAGGTCTTTCACGTAGAAGGGTTCGATACGATCCACTACACCTACGACACCAACTTAGGGGTGGACCTGAACTGGCACACCGTGGAATTGGAGGTCAGCGGCAGCACCTATGTGCTGCGCCTGGATGGGACAGTCATCGGGACCGGGGCCGCCACGCGACTCCCTCAAAGCCTCTACTTCGGCAATCCCTTCACCATGCCCTGGACTGCTTCCTGGACCGATTTCGTGGTGGACTGGGTGCGCCTGGAGAGCGACCAGGACCCGCCGGTCACCACGGCCAGCCTGGCCGGGACCCTGGGCGGCGGCGGCTGGTATCGCTCCGCCGTGGCCGTCACGCTGAGCGCGACCGACGCCTGGTCCGGCGTAGCGAACACGCAGTATCAAATTGATGGCGGAGCCTGGCAGACCTACTCCGGCCCGTTCACGGTTGCCGGCAACGGTTACCACACGCTCAACTACCGCAGCACTGACCGGGCCGGCAACGCAGAAACCGCCAGCAGTGTCGTTGTGCCCATCGATATGGTTCCGCCGATCATCACCGTATTCAACCTGGCCGGTACCGTCGGGTACGGCGGGTGGTACATTTCGCCCCTGGTGGTAACGCTGGCCGCGTCTGATGCCGGGTCCGGCCTGGCTCTGATGGAGTACCGGATCGACGGCGGAGCCTGGACGACGTACACCGGCCCGTTCAACGTCGTCAGCGAGGGAGCCCATACAATAGAATGCCGCCCCACCGACGTGGCCGGGAACAGCACGACCGGCAGCCAGTTCGCCCAAGTGGATACCACGCTCCCCACCACCTCCGCTACACCGGCCTGCCTGCTGCCCGGCAACGGCGGCTGGTGCCGGCAGGGGCCGGTAGCCGTGACCCTGAGCGCCACCGACGCCGGCAGCGGCGTGAGCCTGATCCAGTATCGCCTGGCCGCCCTGTGGCAAACGTACAGCGCCCCCGTGGCTATCAACAACGAGGGCTCCACCACGCTGTACTACCGTGCGGCGGACGTGGCCGGCAACGTAGAGAGCCAGCAGAGCCTCGTCCAGTTGCTGGATACGGTCGCTCCGGCCTCCATCCTGACCGGCTTGACCGCCGGGCAGTGGGTGCGCGGGACGGTGCCCCTGAACGGCACGGCCTCAGACGCCACCTCCGGCGTCGCGGCCGTGGCCTACACGACCAACGGCGGGACTACCTGGAACGCGGCCGGCGGCACGACGACCTGGTCCGCTACCTGGGACACCACCGCCGGCAGCGAGAGGGCGCACCAGGTGGGCAGTCGCGCCACCGACGTGGCCGGTAACGTTCAGACGCCGGCGTTGCTCACGGTCAACGTAGACAACACGCCCCCGACCACGACCGCGACGCCGGTCGGGACGCTCGGCGGCGGCTGGTATCGCTCGGCGGTCAACGTCACGCTGGCTGCGACCGATGCCGGGAGCGGCGTAGCGACGGTGCAATACCGCGTGGACGGCGGGGCCTGGACGAACTACGCGGGCGCGTTCAATGTCGCCAGCGAGGGCAATCACGCCGTGGAATATCGCGCTACGGACATGCTGGGCAACCAGGCGGCGCAGACGCTCACGCTACGCATTGATACTACCCCACCGGCGACCACGGCGACGCCCGCCGGGACGCTCGGCAGCGGCGGCTGGTGGCGCTCCGCCGTGGCCGTCACGCTCTCCGCCAGCGATGCGCGGAGCGGGGTGTCCAACACGCAATACCGCGTGGACGGCGGGGCCTGGTCCACCTACAGCGCGCCGGTCACCGTCAGCAGCGACGGGACGCACACCGTAGAGTACCGTTCCACCGACGTGGCGGGCAACGTAGAAACGGCCGGCACGCTGACGCTGCGCCTGGACACTACGCCGCCGGCGCTGACTACCACCCCGGCCGGGACGTTGGGGAGCGGGGGTTGGTATCGCTCGGCGGTAGCCGTCACGGTCACGGCCGGCGACACCGGCAGCGGTCTGGACAGCACCGAGTATCGCCTGGACGGCGGGGCCTGGACGCCCTACACCGCGCCGGTCGCCATCAGTAGCGACGGGACGCATACCCTGGAAGCCCGCGCCACCGACGTGGCGGGCAACCTGACCACCAGCACCCGCACTATCCGTATCGACGGCGCGCCGCCGGTCACCACGGCGACCCCGGCCTGTACGCTGGCCGGCAATGCCGGGTGGTGTCGCGGGCCGATCAACGTTAGCCTGACCGCGTCCGACGCGACCGCCGGTGTAGACAGCACGGAGTATCGCCTGGACGGGGGGACTTGGTCTGCTTACACCGGCCCGGTCAACGTCACCGGCGACGGAACGCACACGGTGGACTACCGTAGCACCGACGTGGCCGGGAATATAGAGCCGCCCGGTGGTAGCCTGACCCTGCGGATTGATAGCACGCCGCCGACTGTGACTACCACGCCGGCGGGCACGGCCGGCACCGGGGGTTGGTATCGCTCGGCGGTAGCCGTCACGGTTACAGCCGGCGACACCGGCAGCGGTCTGGACAGCACCGAGTACCGCGTGGATGGCGGAGCCTGGACACCCTACAGCGGCGCGTTTAACGTTACCGGCGACGGGACGCACACCGTAGCGGCCCGCGCTACCGACGTGGCGGGCAACAGCAGTACGACAACACGGACGGTCCGCGTTGACACGGTACCGCCGGCCACGACGGCCACGCCCGCCTGTGCTATGCCGGGCGCAGCGGGTTGGTGCCGGAGTGTCGTCAGTGTCAGCCTGGCGGCCAGCGATGCGACCGCCGGCGTAGACAGCACGGAGTACCGCATCGACGGTGGAGCCTGGACGCCCTACAGCGCCGCTTTCACGGTGGTGGGCAACGGAAGTCACACAGTGGCGTATCGTTCCACCGACGTGGCTGGGAATGTTGAGAGCGCCGGTAGTCTCGCTGTGCAGATTGACGCGCTGCCGCCGGTGCTTACCGCTACGCCGACCGGCACGGCCGGTACTGGCGGCTGGTATCGCTCAGCGGTCAGCCTGGCCGTGAGCGGCGTAGATGCGCACTCCGGCCTGGCGGCCCTGGACTACCAACTGAACGGCGGGGCCTGGACGGCCTACGCCACGCCCCTGACGCTCAACGAGGGGGTGTCCACTGTCGGCTACCGGGGGCGCGATGTGGCCGGCAACGGCGTGACCAACACGCTGACCGTGCGGGTAGATACCACGCCGCCGGCGACCACGGCGACCCCGGCCTGCACCCTGGCCGGAACTAACGGCTGGTGTCGGGGCGTGGTCAACGTGAGCCTCGCCGCCAGCGACGCGACCGCTGGTGTGGATACCACGGAATACCGTCTGGATGGGGGAACCTGGTCTACCTACAGCGGCCCGGTGGCCGTCACCGGCGACGGGACGCATACGCTGAGTTATCGCAGCACCGACGCGGCCGGCAATGGGGAGACCGCTGGCAGTCTCACCGTGCGCCTTGATACCACACCGCCGGTTGTGACCGCGACCCCGGCCGGTACGCCGGGGCAGGGCAGTTGGTGGCGCTCGGTCGTGACGGTGACGCTTGCTGCCAGCGACGCCACCGCCGGCGTAGATACCACGGAATACCGCCTGGACGGGGGGACCTGGTCCACCTACAGCGGCCCGCTAACCGTTACCGGCGACGGCTCGCACACGCTGAGTTATCGCGCTACCGACCGGGCGGGCAACCAGCGGCCGGCGGCCACGCTGCCGCTGGCGCTGGACACCACGCCGCCGGCCACGACGGCCACCCTGGCCGGCACGCCGGGGGACCAAAGCTGGTATCGCTCACCGATGACGGTCACTTTGAACGCCACCGACGCCACGGCCGGCGTCGCCGTGACCCGCTACCAGGTAGACGGCGGCCCCTGGCTGACCTACACGCTCCCCTTCAGTGTCAGCCCGGACGGCGTGCATACCGTCGCCTACGGCACGACTGACCTGGCCGGCAACGTGGAGACGACTCACAACCTGCCGGTGCGGGTGGACACCACCCCGCCGGACAGCACGTTGACCCCGACCGGTACGCCGGGCCAGGCTGGTTGGTGGCGCTCGCCGGTGACGGTCACGGTCACGGCCACCGATACCACCGCCGGCGTCGCCGGCATCCGCTGCCAGGTGGACGGGGGGACCTGGCTGACCTACACCGCCCCGCTGCGACTGGCCGAGGGCCAGCACCAGGTAGCGTGCGCGGCCCGCGATGTGGCCGGCAACCCGGAAACGCCGGAGACGCTGACCGTCTGGGTGGACACCACCCCGCCGACCATTACGCCGGCGGTGAGCGGCCTGCCTGCGCCCAGCGGTTGGTATACCACGCCGGTGACGGTCTCCTTCGCCATCACCGACGCCGGCTCCGGCCCGGACTGGCTGCTGATCGGGCGCTGGCCCTATACCGGGCCCGTCACCGTGACCGACGGCACGACGCCGTTCCCGTACACCGGCTCCGACCAGGCCGGCAATCCCACGGCGCCGCTGACGCTAACCGTGCGGGTGGATACGCAGCCTCCCACCGCGCGCATCGTCGGCGGGACCTTCTGCGCCGAGGGCGGCGAGTTGCTGCTGCTCCGGCCCACGGCCACCGACGCCGCCAGCGGCCTCCGCGCCTGGCGCGTGGAGGTAGCCAACGGCCGGGGCCTGACACGCACCTGGACCGGGGGCATCAGTTTACCCGGGTCGCTGCCCTGGAATGGCCGGGCGGATAGCGGGCCGTTGTTCCCCCTGGGTACTTATCCGGTGCGGCTCTGGGTCCAGGATCAGGCGGGCTGGACGGCCACGGCGGTGGATCAGGCGGTGCTCGTCAGTGCCCCGCCGCCGCCCGACTCACCAGGCCAGCCAGCGGCCACCCGCACGCCGCTGCCCACGGCGACGGCGACGGTCACGCCGGTAGCGACGCTGCGCCCGCCGGCGCGGGGGACACCGACGCCTACCCCGACCGCGCAGCCGACGCCGCGGGCGACGACCAGCGCCACGCCGGCGACTCCGCCCCCCACCCTGCCGCCGCCGGCAACGCCGGTCCCGCTGGAGCCCGCCAGCCCGCCGGCCGTGCCGGTGCTGGCCGTCCCGGTGCAGGTCTGCGCCGACGGGGATGCCAACGCCGAGTGCGCGCCGGCCGAGCGCGGCCTGGCCGGGCTGCGCGTCCAGGTGCTGGGGCCCAACGGGCCGCGCGAGCACCTGACCGACGCCACCGGCGTGGTGACGATCACCGTCCCCCAGGTGGGCGATTACACGGTGCAGCTGCGCAACCGGCCCGGGCTGGGCTGGCGCGCCACCACGCGCACTGAACTGACGCTGCGCTACAGCGCCGACGGTAGCCTGGTCGTGCTCCCGGCCGAATCAGCGGCCGAGCCGCTGCCCTTGGGGTTGGCGCCGGGGATGCTCGTGGCCGTGGGCCTGCAACCCCCGGCGGGCACCGGCGGTTGGGCGTTGGTGCTGGGCGGCCTCGGCTTTGCCCTCGTCACCGGCCTGAGCGCCGTGCTGGACCGCCGCGCCCAGGCGCTGCGGGCGCTCGCCCAGGCGTGGGAGGCGGAGCGTGTCTGAGGGGTTTTGGCTGGCGCTGCTCATGAGCGCCTGGTGTACCGCAGTGCTACTGACCCTGGTGACGATCAGCGGTACGCGCTCCGTGATAGACGAGCTACATACCGTGCAACGCACTTTGGCGGTTACGCTCCAGCAACTGCGGGCCACTAACCAGCGGTTGCAAGCCGCTCACCAACGGCGCGAGGCTACGGAATGGGTAGTAGAAGCGCAACGTCAGCAGGCAACCCAGGTCGGGCGAGTGCAAGCGGTTAATCAACAGTTACGGGGGGGCGAGATAAACAGTCAGCGGCTTGGTGATAGCGGTGCAGTTGGCTAATTTAGCGTTCTAAATTCCATACAGGAGGTTGACTATGGCAGTGATTCAGGTGGATCTCGAGCAGTTGGCGGTGGTCGCGCAGGCCGCGCTCCAGGAGCGTGAGCAGTTGCTCGCGCTTATCGACGAGCTGCAACAGCAGATGAATGGGTTGCAGGGGAGCTGGGCCGGCGACGCGGCTGCCGCGGCGCAGGAGCGGTTCGCGGCCGCTATCGTATTCAACAAACGCAGAGCGTTTGACGAGTTTTGCACGGCGTATGCGCAAACCTGCCGCGACCTCGCGGCGCGTTTTGCCGAGGCCGATACGCCGCGCATGGGATAGTAGGAGGATAGGAGGATCCGATGATTCAGGCGAACATTCAACAAATTCACGATGTAGCGAGCGCGCTGGCGAACGCTGTGGGGCGACTCGCTGAGATCCACGGCCCCGTGGATCGGCAGCACAACGAGCTGCTGGGTTCCACCCGGAGCGCCGCGGTGCATGCTGAATGCGACCGCATCTTCGCGCTATATGCTGCCCATGTGACTCAAACTGCCGACATTCTAAACGAACTCTCGGCGCAGATGCACCAGGCGGCCAACCTGCTAGAAGAAGCCGACCGGGCCGGCCGCGGACGTTAGCCTGGCAGTGGCGGAGCGACGGCATAGTTTTGTGGCGCGCTGTTGGGCAGGGCGCAGCACAGCAGTAGTTAGCCAACAACAAGAGGAGAACAAATGAAACGCAACATGGCGGTGGTAGGGCTCGTGGTAGCCCTCGTGATCCTGGTCTGTTGCAGTAGCGTGGGCGCGCTGCTCGTGGTGAACACGATCCGCGCTAACGAACGCTCGGGCGGTAGGCCGACGCCATCCGCCTGGGGCGACCCGGCCACGGTGGAGATCGGGCGCGGCAACACCCCGCCGCCTGACACCGGGCTGCAAATCGTCAACGCAACCACCGTCGACATCTGCGCGGTGCATGTATCGTCGGCCGCTGACGATTCCTGGGGCGACAACGTGGCTCAGGGCCCTATCCGGGCCGGCGCGACGGGTTCTGTGGCGTTGGCCTACGACCAGGCGGACGTGCTGGTAGCCGACTGTTCTGACCAGGTGTTAGCCACGGCGCGCCGGCAGCGCCCGGGCGGGCAGTTGGTGGTTGGACGGCCGGGCAACGACACGGTGGAAATCCTCCTGCTCAACCAGGGGGCTGTCGACGTGTGCTACGTCGTCCTGGCCGGCAGCGATCTGTTGGGCGAGGTGGAGTGCGTATCGCCCGGCCGTGGGCGCTGGTTTTTCGTGGCGGCCGGTACCTACGACATGCAGGCGCTGGATCTGGACAAAAAAACGCTGTCCAGCCGTGACGACCGCGTGTTGACGCCGGGCCGCTACACCTGGTACGTGCCGGACCGCTGAGGCAACAGCACAGCATCGCAAGGCCGCGCAAGACATGGCCTGGCAAAGCAACGGCGCGGCGTTGCAGCGCAAGGTTGAGCGCAGCAACGGCAGGGCCGCGCAAGACAGGGCCTGGCAACGGCAGGGCAGCGCAGGACATGGCCGGGCACCGGCAAGGCAGCGCAGGGCATGGCCCGGCAACGGCAGGGCAGCGCAGGACATGGCCCGGCAACGGCAGGGCAGTGCTCGGCCTGGCAGCGCGCGGCAAGCTACGCAGTGTTAAGCGACGCGAATGGAGTTACGTAGACAACACAACAACAGAGGAGAACCATGATATTACTGAACTTTGCTCATCCGTTGACTGCTGACCAGCGAGGCCAGCTGGCGGCGCTCGTGTGCCCGTTGGACGAGGTGCGCCAGGTCACCACGCAGCTGGACTTGGCCGCGCCCTTCATGCCCCAGGTCGCGGCGTTGGCGGACGCCGTCGGGCTGACGCCGGAACAGTGGTGGACCAGCGAAATACTGGTGGTCCCGCCCGCGCTTAACTTTGCGGCGGTGCTGTTGCTGGCCGAACTCCAGCGGCGGATAGGCTACTATCCGTTCATTGTGCGCCTGCGACCGGTCACCGGCGCGTTGCCGCCACGCTACGAGGTAGCTGAGGTCATGGACCTCAATTGTGGCCTCGCCCGCTCCGCTATCTGGGGATATCCCCTGTGGCCCGACCAAACCCCACTGGCGCTGGCGCTAGAGATTCCCGGAGATCAGGCCGCCGTGGTCCACGAGATGGCGGTCAGGCAAGCGAGGCCGGCCAGGGAAGAAGAAAAAGATGAGTGACATCTTGCTGCTGCCTAGCCTGACCCTGGACCTGGACGAGTGTCTACGGCGCGTGGTAGCACAGACGGCGGCCCTGTGCCACGTGCCGACGGTGGTGGTCCTGGTGCGTGACGGTGACGACCTGCGGGTGGAAGCCGGCACGGGGCCACTCAGTCCAACGGAAGTGCAGGGCACCGTGGTGGAATGGGTCAGCCGTTCCGGGCAACTGCTCGTCCTGACCGACCTGGCGGCGGCCCCGGCCGCGTTACAACCCCTGGTGGCGGACAGCCAGAGCCTGGCCGCCATCCCGCTGGTCTGGGGCGATACAGTCATCGGCGCGCTGGCGGTGGAATCGCCGCGCCACGAGGCTTTTAGCCTGGAACTGCTGGCCGCCCTGGGCCAACAGGTGACGGTAGCGTTGCAAAACGCCCGCCTCTACCACGCCGAGCGCCGCCGGGCCGCGCAGCTGGAGGCCGTCGCGCAGGTCGCCCGGGCCGTTGCGTCCACCTGGCAGCCGGCGGCGCTCTACCGGGTCATCTATGAGCAGCTCGCGGCCCTGATTTCCTGTGACGCTTTCATCCTGGCGCTGTTTGATCCCGAAACCCGGTTGCTCCATGCCGCTTTTTCCCTGCAGGACGGCATGGCGCACGAGGTGAGCGCCTATCCCCCCGTGGCTCTGCAACCGCCGGGCCAGGGAATGCAGAGCGAGGTCATCCACACCGGGCGTAGTCTCATCATCGCCGATCTGGGGGAACAGAAACAGGTAGTGACGTACCGCTTCGGCACGCCTGGACCCGTGACACGCTCGGCCATCTACGTGCCGTTGCGTGCCGGCGAGGGCGAGCAAGTCATCGGCGTGCTCCAGGCGCAGAGCTACACGGTCAATGCTTACCGGACCACGGACCTCCCGCTGCTGGAAGCGGTGGCCGACTACGCGGCGGCGGCTATCGTCAACGCCCGCCGGTACCAGGCGCTCCAGGAATCGGAGTCCCAACTCCGGCGCCTCGCCGACACCCTGCTGGACCTGGTCGCGCAGACCGACCTGGACGGAGTCGTGCAGTACGCCAGCCCGGCCCACCAGACCGTGTTAGGGTACACGCCCTCACAGTGGGTGGGCACTTCCATCCTGGATTATGTGCATCCGGATTCCGCCGCCTCGGCCGGCTTGTTGCTGCGGCGGCTCGTGGAGACCCGGCAGGTGCAGCGGATGGAGCTCCGTTTCCGCGCGGCCGCCGGGCGCGTAGTCTGGCTGGAGGTAGGCGCCAGTGTCTTAGAAAACGAAACTGGCGAACTGGTGGGTTTCGTCTTCGGTAGCCGTGCCGTGACAGCCCGCCAACAGGCGGCCCGGAGCCGCTGAGCTGGTCGAACGAGAATGCGATGGCGAAAATTTTGAGCCGGATCGGACTGGGGTTGTTGGGGTTGGCGTTAGTGCAGCTCTGCGCCCTGCCCGGCCTGACCTATGCCGGCGCGGCGCTTTCCCGCGGGCTGGCGACCTCTACACCAACGCCGGTAGCCCTGGCGCTCGGCGTAGACGCCGATGGTTCGGACACCGCGCGCACTATGTTCTACGGCTGGCTGCGGGAGCAGCGCGGCTTGCACGCGACTCCCGACGCTTACCTGGAGGAACAGGCGTACTACCTGGCCGGCGAAGCGGCACGACTGCATGATACTGACCAGTGGCCGCAGTGGCCGGGGCTGCGTTACGCCGTCGGCCCGGCCGGGGGCGACTGGGGCCGCTACTGGCCCGGCTGCGCCGCCTGCGCCCCCGGCACGGCGTGCCTGGCCCTGGCCCCGGGCTAGGCTATGGCGACCGGCGCTTATCCGGGGCTGGCGGCGGCGATTCAGGTAGGTGCGGCCGTGGTCTGGCGAAACGGCCGGGAGTACCTCGCCGTGGTCTGGCCGGGGCCGTGTCCCGTTGACTGAGCAGCGGCTGAGTTTGGCGTCGTAGTGCGACGGCTCAGTTCAGTACCGCAGGGCGACGGCAACGCAAGGTATAGTCACGTAGGCCATGCTATGGCAGGGCATAGTTGAGCGACGCGCAGCAGATTTAAACGAAAAAAACTTTCAGGAGGGTTAATGGCAAACATCAACGTCAATACCGATGCTTTACGCGACGTAGCGGCGCGGCTGGACCAGGCCGCGGCCGCCATCGGTGAAAGCCTCGCCGCTATCCAGCGCGAGGGCGGAGCACTCAGCGGGGTCTGGGAGGGGCAGGCCAGTGCGGCGGCGCAGGAGGCGTTCGGCAACCTGCCGCGACTGAGCCAGCGCGCCCAGGAAGCCTGCGGCCGGGTGGCGCGCGCGGCCCGGTTTTACGCCGGCCGCCTGGATGAAGCCAACACGCCGGTCGCCGGCGGAACGATGGGAGGGTAGCGATATGAGCGGTATTCGCGCCGAGGTGGGACAAATTCGCCAGGCCGCGGCCACCTGCCGCCGGCTGGCCGACCAACTGGTGGCCGAGCAGGCGGAGGGCCTGCGCCGGCAGGTAGAGGGGTTACTGGACGGACAGCAATCGGCGGTCGTCCCCGACCTCATGGGCTACCTCAACGCGGCGGTGCATGACGTGTACACGCTCCAGACCGCCGTGGTCACGCTGGCTGATGGGATGGAGCAAGCGGCCAACCTGATGGAGGAGGCCGACCGCGCAGCGGCGGCGGCGGCCGGCGGCGGCTCCAGCACCCACGGGCGGTAGGTTATGCGCATCACCGTGGATTCCGAGCAACTGGCGGAACTGGGCCAAACCGCGACGCAGGTCGCGGCCAGCGTGGACACGACCCTGGCTACGCTGGCCGTCCAGCTCAACGCGCTGGACGACGCCTGGGCCGGGGACGCGGCGCTGCGATTCTACCAGCTGCGGCATGATGTGACCAGCGCGACCCGTGAGACGTTGGTGGCGTATCTCAACGAGTTTGCCGCCTGGGCCACCACGATGGCGGCCCGCTTTGCCGCGGCCGATGCGGGGTCGTGATGCCAACCCTGATCCGGGCCGATCCACCCCAGATGCGCGCCGTCGCGCAATCTATCCAGCGTGCGCGCGCCGACGTCGAGGAGCAGTTCAACCGGCTGCTGCCCCTGGCAGCGGCGGCGCTCCAGGAGAATTCCGGCCAGGCGGTCGCAACGCTGCAAACGCGCTGGGAGGCCGCCGTGCGTTGGGAACTGGCACTGCTCAGCGAACTGTACCTGTTGGAGCAGCAGCTGCTGGCCGGCGCGGAGCACCTGGAGCAGGCGGATGTCAAAGCCGCGAACGGGCTGCGCGCGGGCATGCCGTGACGCGAGGGCGTTGCTGGGCGGGGCGGGGCAAAGCTGGGCGAAGCGTTGCTGGGGCAATGCGCTGTATAGATGGCGACGTGCAGCGGAGCTTTGCCAAGCCTAGGCGCAGCAAAGCGACGGCTTAGCATAGATTAGTAGGGCTTAGCATAGCGGCGGCCTAGCATGGCTTAGCATAGCGTCGGCCTGGCACTGCTTAGCGATGCTACGCTACAAAAAAACAGCGGGCTATCCCGGGCCCGCCCTTAACCTGAATAACCGAGACCGAGATGACCGATTTAACGACCGCTTATCAACGGGGGCCGCGCCGCTGGCTGCCGCGCCCCGACGCTCGCACGGACAGTGTGGAGATCGCCGCGCCGCCGGCCCGGCCGGCGGCGCCTAACTCCTCGCTGATACCGCTACTGTTACCCGTGGGCGGCGTTGGCCTGAGCCTGGTACTCGCGCTGACGCTGGGCGCGGGCAACGCGCAGTTCCTGCTGCTCTCCGGACCGATCATGTTGCTCTCCGTCGCCGGCGGTGTCTACGGCTACCTCCGCGAGCGCCGCCGCTACGCCACGGCGCTCCACGAGCGCGACGCGCGCTACCGGCGCTACCTGGCCCAGATACGGCACCAGCTGGTGCTGTTCAGTACGCAGCTGCGAACCGCCTGGCTGGCCGCGCACCCGACCCCCGCCGAGTGCCAGGCCCGCGCCGAGCTGGCCGACGCCGACCGCCGCTTGTGGGAACGCGCGCCCGGCGATGAGGATTTTCTCGCGCTCCGCCTGGGAGTAGGACTCGTCCCGGCCGGTTTCCCGGTCACCGTGGCGCAGCCCCCGGAGGCGCTCACCGAGGATCCGCTGTTCCAGGCCGCGCGCTTGTTAGCCGCCGAGTTGGCGCAAATCCACGACGCGCCGGTGACGGTCAGCCTGCCGGCCGTGGGCCACCTCGCTCTGACCGGCCCGCGCGCCGCGCAGGTGGCGACGGCGCGCGCGCTGCTGGCGCAGCTGGCGACGGCCCACGCGCCCGACGACGTCCGGCTGGTGGCCTGTTACCCGGAGTCCGAACACGCCGACTGGGCCTGGTTGCGCTGGTTGCCCCACGTCTGGGACGCCGAGGGCCGCCAACGCCGGCTGGCGGCCACACCCGACGAGGCGCGCGCGCTGCTGGCCGCTACCTACGACCGGCTGCGCAGCCGGGGGGACCGGCCCGGGCCGGCAACGGTGCTCCTGCTGGCCCATGACCAGGTGCTCCGCGAACTTTCCAATGGGCCCATCTTGCGCTGGCTCTGGACGGCCGGGCCTACCGTCGGCGTTTATGGTCTGGTGCTCTGCCCGACCCCGACCGAGGTCCCGCGCGACTGCGGAGCCGTGGTCGCTGCCGAGCGGGGGCCGGTGCGTTTCCTCCGTCCCGCCGAAACCAGCCAGCCCTACGCGCCGGACGCGCTGACTGCGGCGGCGGCCGACCGTCTGGCGCGCACGCTGACCGCCCGCCATCCCCCCCTGGCCGGGACTCAAGGGCTCCCGGCGACGCTGCCGCTGCTGGCCGCGCTGGAGACCACCACGGTGGAGGCGCTGCCCATCCTGGACTGGTGGCGCGACCACGATCCGGTGCGCTCGCTGGCCGTGCCGGTGGGCGTGCGCGAGGACGGCCGGCCGCTCCAGTTGGACCTGCACGAACGCGGGCACGGGCCGCACGGCCTGGTCGCCGGCATGACCCGCAGCGGGAAAACCACGTTCCTGAGCGCGTTCCTGGCGCTGTTGGCCACCGGTTATCACCCCCACGCCGTGGCGATTTTGGCGATTGACTACAAGGGCGGCGACATGGTTCGTGATCTCCAGGGCCTGCCGCACCTGCTGGGCGTGCTGACTAACCTGGAACCGGGCTTGATGCAGCGGGCCTTGCTCAGCCTCAAGGCCGAGTTGCAGCGGCGGCAAACCATCTTCAACGCCGCCGGCGTGGGGAACCTCTACGACTACCAACGCCTCTGGCGTGCCGGCCAGGTGACCGCGCCGCTGCCCCACCTGGTCCTGGTGGCCGACGAATTCGCGGAATTGGTCAAGGAACAACCGGAGTTCATCCAGGAGTTGGTGAGCACGGCCCGGGTGGGCGGTTCGTTGGGCGTGCATCTGATTCTGGCGACACAACAGCCAGCGGGCGTGGTCAACGATCAGATCTGGGGCAACGCCCGGTTTCGCGTTGCTTTCAAACTGGCTAACACCGAGCACAGCCGGGCCGTGCTGAAGAAGCCCGACGCCGCGCTGATCACGGTGCCCGGCCGTGCCTATCTACAGGTCGGCGAGCACGAGGTCTACGAACTGTGGCAAGCGGCCTACGGCGGCGCGCCGTACCAGGCCCAGACCGGCCCAACCACGGCACCGGAGGTGGCGTTGGTGGCGCTGGACGGCACGTGGCGCCCGCTGGCGACGGCAGCCACGCCGGTATCCTCGTCGCCGGCCGGCGCGGGGCCTACCCAGTTGCCGGCCCTCGTAGCGCGCATCCGGCAGGTAGCAGAGGAGGCCGGGATTACCCCGCTGCCGGGGCCCTGGCTGCCGCCGCTCCCGGCGACGCTGCCCTGGGCCGCCGTGCAGCCAGCAGACTGGTGGGACGGGCAAACCTGGCCCGCCGCCGCGCCGCTGGCACCCGCGGTGGGCCTGGTGGACGATCCGGCGCACTTGCAGCAACGCCCGTTGCGGCTGGATTTGACGGCGCACCTGCTCATCTACGGCGCGCCGGGCACGGGCAAGACCACCCTGGCGCAAACGTTGGCGCTGAGCCTGGCCGGGGAGCACGCGCCGGGTCAGGTGACGCTTTGCCTGGTCGGGCGGGGCCTGGCTCCGCTGGCCGGCCTGCCGCACGTGGCAGCGTTCATCCGGCCGGAGGAGCCGGAGCGGCTGCACCGGCTGGCCGCCTGGCTGCGGCAAACGGTCACGGCCCGGTCAACTGCCACCCCGGGGAGCAAACTTCCACTTTCAGGGGGGGCAACTTCCGTTTCCAGTGGGGCAACTTCCACGCTCAGCGGGGAAACCGCTCCGGCGCTGGTCGTCCTCGTGGATGGCTACGCCGAGGTGGCCGCGGCCAGCCCGCGCCTGGCCGACACGCTGGCCGAGTTGAGCCGGGAGAGCCGCGCCGGGTTGCACCTGGTGCTGACCGCCCACGCCGTAAACGAGATCCCGGCCCGCCTGGTCGGTAACGCCGGGCAGGCCGTGGCGCTGGCACTGCACGAAGCCAACGATTACCAGGCCGTGGTGGGCCGCCCCGGGAGCCTGCGCCCGGCGCGGGGCGTGCGCGGGCGGGGCCTGGTGCGCGGGGCCCCACCCCTGGAATTTCAAACGGCGCAACCGGACCTGAACCTGGTCGCGGCGCTGGCGGCGGCCCCCGGCCCGCGCGCCCCAGTGTTGCCGGAGTTGCCGGCGCAGCTGGGTCTGGCCGTTCTGGTGGACCCCGGCCGGCCCGCCTGGGATTCGGCTGACTCGCCGGCAGTCCCCCTGGGTCTGGACCGGGAGACCTTAGCGCCGGTGCTGGTGGGTCTGAGCGAGGGGCCTTTCTTCACTATTACTGGCCCGTATGCCAGCGGCAAGACGGCGCTGCTCCGCGCCTGGTTACTGGCCCTGGCCTACCGCCAGTCGCCGGCGCAATGCCGCTGGTACGTCGTGGGCTTGGGCGAAATGAGCGGGCTGCAAGGCTTGCGCACGGCCCCGCACGTGGCGCGCTGGGCCACCGACGAAGCGGCGCTGGACGAGCTGCTGGCCGACTTGCAGCCGCAGTTGGATGAACGCTACGTAGCGCGCCAGCGGGGCGTGGACCCGGCCCCCGCGTCCTCGCCTACCCTGCTGCTGGTGTTGGACGACCTGGCCGGGGTACGGCAGCGCGCCGGCGACCGGCGGCTCCAGGCGTTGGCCGAGTTGTTGCGCCGGCACCGGGGGCTCCAGCTCAGTGTGCTGGCCGGCGCTGTCACGACGGACATTGCCACCGCCTACGATCCGCTGAGTAAGCTGCTCCGCGAAACCCAGACCGGCGTGGTGCTAGGCAGCAGCGAAACCGCCGACCTGGCCGTGCTGGGAGTGCGCTTGCCGCCGGGTGAAGCGGGACGCCCGCTGCCGCCGGGCCAGGGCTTCTATACCCGGCGGGGCCGGAGCCAGCCCTTGCAGGCCGCCTGGCTGCCGCCGGCTGAGACGCCGGCTTGGGTGAGGCGCCTGACGGAGTCAGGAGCCTAAGCCGCCATGCTGATGCTGATCTCTGTCCAATATGCGGACATCGCGGAGTATGACGTGGCGGTGTCGGCCACCTGCACCGTGGCGCAGCTAGTGGCGGTGTTGTCCACCAACTTGGGGTGGCGGCTGTCCGGCTATGCTGCGCAGCCTCACGCCTGGGGTGCTAACCTGACGGCTATGGCAGACCGGCCGGCCGGCTACACGGTGCAGGCCGACCCGCCCGGACGGAGCTTGCTGCCGACCGAAACGCTGGCCGAGGCCGGCGTGGTTTCAGGGGCCCACCTGCGGATTCGCAAACGCTAAGCGCGGTGCAAGCAAGGGCGTGGCCCGGCCTTGTCGTGCATTGCAGCGGCGAGGCGCAGCGAAGCATGGCAGCGGCCTAGCTCGGCCATGCAAAGCAACAGCGCAGTACAGGTATGCATTGTGAAGCACAGCAACGGCATAGCATGGATTAGCGTAGCGTTGCTACGGCGACGCGACGCC
>CAYTGR010000008.1:105105-109452 GCA_964437445.1 uncultured Anaerolineales bacterium
GCACAGCAACGGCATAGCATGGATTAGCGTAGCGTTGCTACGGCGACGCGACGCCGGGCGTGGCGACGCAGCAATGGCTCCGTGGGGCTTAGCCCGGCAAGGTGCAGCAGTAGCAGCGGCATAGCAAAGCAAAGCGGCGCGCCGCTGTGGCACTGGGATACCAAGCGCCGCCCGGCAGCAGCAAAGCCAGGTATAGCCTGGCTATTATCAATTCGGATCGGATCAGAAAGGATCAACATGACATTCGTAGAGGGTTTAGCCATCGTCTTGTTTGTGATAGCCATGCTCACGATGGGCGCGGCGATCACGTTGTCTAACGGCGCGGTCACACGCGCGGTGCGCCGGCTGGAACGAACCTACCGGCAACAAAAGGCGTGGGAACGGGAGCAACAGCAAGCCGCCGCGCTGGCCGCCTACCAGGCCACCCTGGCGCAGCAACTGCGCGCCGATCCTGACGCCTGGCGGCCGCTCGTTGCCCAACTGGTGCAGCGCGCCTATGGCGGGCCGGAGCGTACCCCGCATACCGTGACGCTGCGCACGACCCCGGCGGCACACGCCACGGTGACGTTTCAGGACGGCGGCGCGGAGGTGCTGCTGACGACCGACCCCCCGGCTCTGGCCGCGGCGCACCTGGTTACGCGCGCCCAGGCCGCCGCTGCGGTGCCGGTGGACGCTGTGCTCCACCCGCAGGCCCGCATCACCGCGCAGGCGCTGTGGCACGCCTGGCTTGCCGGTGAGGGGCAGACCGCCACCCTGGACGCGGCCACCGCATGGTATCTGCTGCGCAGTGAAACGCCGACCCTCCGGGGCCGCCCGCGGTAGCCAGGCAACGGCAAAGTCTGGCCTCGCAACGCGCCGCCCCGCAAAGGCTCGGCTCGGCAAGGCTATGCAATGAAAGCAACCGGTAACTGACAACCGAAAATCAACTTAAATCAAAGGAGCCAACTGATGGAGACTGGAACCAACAATCAAGTGGTATTGGAAGGCGTCGTGGTGCGGCGCTGGACGCTGGATGGCGACACGTTTCTGCGCCTGGCGGTGCGCCGCCAGCGCGGGCTGCCGGCCAACCCCGACGGGAAGAACTTTGACGGCGTGAATGTGCGCCTCAACTACTTCCTGGCGCAGCCGGCCGAGCTGCCCGGCAAGGGCGCCGCCGTGCGGGTCGCCGGCTTTTTGCAGCAACGCGATACCCAGGAGCCGCTGCGCCGGGCGCTGGAACGCGCCGTGGACCTGGACGCGGCCGCGCAGGCGGCGCTCCTGGCCCAGGTGGGGTCGGCCGGCGACCAGGTCAAACTGCGGCGCTCCGAGACGGAGATTGTGGCGTTGCAGTGGGAGCCGGTGCCGTTGCCGGAGCGCCGGCCGCGCCGGGAACGCCCGCCGGCCGCGCCCCTCCCCCCGGAGGAGTCGGGCCACGTGACGGATAACGCCCCGGAAAACCCGCCTAAGAGCGCCGACTGACCGGTGTTAGGCGAGGATGAAAACATTTTGCGACGTTTTTCAGGGGCGTTAAGGGGCGGTTGTGACCGGTCACATGGCCCTTTTGGCCCCTGAAAACGACCTACAATGCTTATTTTATGGCTTAGTTGTACGACATAACTTTGCGACGAGATAACAAGGAGCAACTCATGTACCCTACAGATACTACACTGACTGCTGCGGAGATCCCCGGCCTGCTGGCCGCCATCGCGCGGATCATCGTTACCGAACCGGCGGCCGTCCAGGCCATAGTGCTGCCCGACCCGGCCGCCGAGCGCCTGACGGTGCAGCTGCGCTGCGCCCCCGCCGATACCGGCCGCCTCATCGGCAAACAGGGCCGCACGATCCAGGCGCTACGCGCGTTCGCGCGCGTGCTGGGCGGTCGTGCCGGGCAGCGCGTCTACGTGCAGGTGGCGGCCCCGCCGGCCCCGGCCGGGTAAGTTCGGCCCCTGCCTATCGCCCCCCGCGGCCGGACCCCGACGCCGGCCGCGGGGCGGCTCCCTCACCCACCCGGCCAGGTCCTCACCACGCCGGAGCATCCCTTCTCCATGACCGGGGCTTATCCCCAGCTCCGCTGAGTCTCGCTGTGAGATTTTTTCCCCCAAAATTACGGGATTTTACCCCCAAAATTACGGGATTTTACACCCCAAATTACGTAGTTTTACGGATAGACAAACCGGGCCGGTGGCGGGTATAATGGTTCTCAGTCGTGCAACCTCAGAGTTGCCTTCCTGACCATGGTGAAGCAGCCGCCGGCAAGCGCTTGTTAGATAAAGTTGCCGAGCGCGTCAATTTTATACTCAATTATAACTTTATCTCACGCCCGACAGGCCATACAACTTGACAAAAATACCAGGGCGGGGTACAATCCAGCTGCTCTTTTAAAAGATAAAAACGATTGGCCCTGCCACCCCAGGCCGCCCGGCCCGCTCTGCCTTGCCTTGATTCCCGGGCGAGCGTAGCTTAGCAGGCCAATCTCAATAAAAAACCCCCGGCGCTGATCCCCAGCCCGGGGGACGGTCCAGGCGCACTACCCACCCAGACGAGCCCAGCATACCACAAAGCCCGCCGGGGTCAACACTCCGGCGGGCTTGGCTGTGCCAGCCAGTCCTTAGGGTGGGATATCCATTCAAACCCGGAGGAAGGTCATGCGATTTCATTGGAGCGAGTTTAAACATCATCGTTATGGAACAGGCGGAAAGCTACGTTCCGCAGCACGGCGGCCCTGGAACAGCTGGTTGCATCCCATTATGGCCGGCCTGGTTAGCTTGATTGTGCTGCTGCAGCCCGTAGCTGCAACCGCGACGGCTCAGAATAATCCAGGACGGGACGCTGAGTCATCCTACGCCGGTCTTATGTTGCCGGTGCTTTGGCATTCCTCCCATTTATCTGCCCCCATTGATATCGAGAAGCAATCAAGCCACACCAGCCAACCCGTTACAACGGTGTCCGCAGCCACGGTTTTTGGGACATGGGCGACCAAGCCCACCATGAGAACAAACGGTCTCCGTTTGAACGTTCCTCCGTCTATCACAATAGCTCGGCCATTAGCCACCCTCAGCGGCCCGCACGGTAAAGTGATCTACCAAAATTACTTAGTTGACAGTTCAGTGCTCGTTAATCCTGGCCATCGCTATCAGGTTTGGTATTATTATTCACAACTTGGTTGCACTGATTGCAAAATAAGGCTTTTCACGGTGCGCAACGGTTCCGAATATCTAAATGATTGGACCGGCACTAGCGAAATGGCCAGCGGTGCTACTGGGCTTTTCACCGCTCAAACTGAGCAAATCTATATTACACTGCTATTGAGTGAATCGCTCATGCCCGCCTCCGGTCGCATCCTGGTCGTGGATTGGGATGCCCCGCTGCAAGCCAACCAAATCTACCAGGGTCAGCTTCAGCTGCCGACTGTTCCCATTACCGCCTCATTTGGTCACTTTTACACGCTATATGTATATTTTCAGCAGCCCGGCTGCATCAATTGCAATATAGGCGTGTTATCCAATCTGGGAAATTGTTTCGCTGGTTATGGGGGCGAAGGTGAGTGCCAAACTGCTGGTGTGGCGTTAGGCGAGAGCATCACCATCACTCAATTTATCCTCTATGGTCTTGAACCCGACGACGGCCAAGCGCGAGTGCTGGACCTAACACTGCCGCCATTGCCACCACCAGCGGAACGCACCCTGGCCCCAGAAGCGCCTTGCTTAGCCAATAACCCGCAGCAATCTTTTGCCATCCCCATTAATACTGCCACGGGTAACTTCAACCACCAAGAAGTTGATTTTAATATCCCTACTCTGGGAGAGCAAGACTTGGTTTTTGAGCGCTCTTACAATGCCTTGCTGGCAGCTCAAAATAGCCCGCTTGGCTATGGTTGGACTCACAACTACAATATGCGCTTGATCCCGGGGGATACGCAGTGGATACTGGTCGCCCCTCATGGTTCGCAGCTTCCTTTTACTGTCAATAACGATGGTACTTTTGTTCCAGGTCCAGGAGTGCGCACAACGCTGGTGCAACAAGGGACAGTTTATACAGCAACTCGTGGTGATGGCGTTGCCTATACTTTTGATGGCGGGAACAATTATCTTTTGGCACGAATAACAGATCGCTATGGCAACGCTACCACACTCACTTACACTAACACCCAGATCGGTGCGGTGACAGCCCCGGATGGGCGGCAACTGCGCCTGGCTTATAACGCTGTCGGGCAGCTGACTCAGGTAACCGATCCGCTTAGTCGCACTGTCACTTATTCTTATGACGCTGCCGGGGACTTGCAGACAGTCATTCGGGCGGACGGACAAATATTCATAGGACTTACGCAAGAGTCATTTTGATAGTCGGAGAACGCAATTGCTCGCACAT
>CAYTGR010000009.1:0-58501 GCA_964437445.1 uncultured Anaerolineales bacterium
CGTAGTGCCGCGCTTCAGCGTGGCTCAGACGGCGCTAAAGCGCCTCACTACAAACTTTTCACGCTATTTTCAGAGGAGGTGCCCCAATGACCTATTTAACCGTCAAAGAGATGCCCTCCGAGGAACGGCCCCGGGAGCGCCTGGCCCATGCCGGGCCGCAGGCGCTGGCTACCACCGAATTGCTGGCGATCATTTTGCGCACCGGCACGCCGGGCGAAAATGTGCTGACCCTGGCCACCCGGCTGCTCAAGCAGTACGGCGGGCTGGGAGGGCTGGCCCGGGCCGAGGTGGCCCAATTGACGGCCGAACACGGCCTCGGCCCCGCCAAAGCCGCCCAACTTCTGGCCGCCCTGGAACTGGGTCGGCGCTTGTTGGCGGCCGCGCCCGAAGAACGCTTTCAAATCAAGATGCCCTCTGATGCCGCTGATATCCTGATGCCACTCATCGGCTACAAAGAGCAAGAACACTTTGTCGTGCTTTACCTGGACACCCGCAACCGGGTATTGGATCAGGAAATCCTGTACAAAGGGAGCCTCAATACGTCACTGGTACGCATAGCGGAGGTATTCAGAGGGGCGATTCGCCGCAACTGCGCAGCGGTGATTGTCGCGCATAACCACCCTTCGGGCGATCCCAGCCCCTCCCCCGAAGATGTGGCATTGACGCGGCGCCTGGTTGAGGCCGGCAAACTGATTGAAGTAGACGTGCTGGACCATGTCGTCATCGGCCACAACCGCTACGTCAGCCTGCGCGAACGCGGGTTGGGGTTTGATGGCGTGTAGGGCCTGGAGCCTTTCATGATAATAAAAGCGCCGGCCACTCTCCAAGTGACCGGCGCGGGGCTGACCTCAGGCTACTTTCGCGGTCCCCGCACTCCCTGATGCGGTTCGGGTTGCCCCACCTGGATCAACGCTTCATTGACAATTTCCACCGCCATGTGCTGCCGGCTGTCCATCTTGACCTCCTGGTTCTGATCTGCTCCTTACCGAACCGACGGGACCTTTTTTGTCACCTGCGCCGCCCGGATCAGGCGCATTCGCTGCGCTTCCAGCTGCTTTTCCTGTGCGTAGAACACCGCCAGCCGTAGAAATAAATCCGCGTTCATCCACGCACCTCCATCATCCCTTGACGATTACCGGCGACCTTGCCGGGTCCCCTTAGCCGCCCGAATCAGGCGGGTCTGCCGAGCCGCTTGCTGCTTTTCCTGCGTGTAGCTCGCCACTATCTGCTGCATCTCAAACAGGTTCCCGTTCATCTTTTTCCTCCCGCCGTTTCCGGCTTAATTTACTCACCCTCAACTGTTATTATTTTAACACATAATATCAATTTTGTCAATATGCAAACTAAAATAAACTCCCTTAAAATGAATTAATTTTAATGCAGTTCCCAATTATCCAAAACCATCAGCACGGCGGCTGAAAAATTGACCTTGACAATTAAATTCCTTATGGCATAATCGCAGCTAATGGCGTTGATGGAGACGAGTAAGCGCGAGGCGCGGCCTCAGCGAGTCCGGGAGGGTGTGAGCCGGATGCCAGACGCGCGCCGAAGATCCCTCCGGAGCTGCTCGCCGAACGGTCAAACCCAGTAAGTGGAGCCGACTTCGCCCCCCGTTAACGGGGCGCGGCGGTGATCGCCGCCGCCAGAGAGGCGCTGCTGTGGCAGTGCAACCAGGGTGGTACCGCGAGAGCAACCGCTCCCGTCCCTGTGGGACGGGAGCGGTTTTTTGGTGGCTGCCGCCTATGAGCTCAATTAAAGAAGCAACTTAAAAATTGAAGGTAGCCGGATCAACCAGGCTAAGACCAGGTACACGGGCAAAATGGACCTGGTTGCGAGTCACCAAAGGCACCTCATGAGCCAAACAGATGCCTGCAATGAGCATATCAGGCAATCCAATGTCAACTACCACGAACGTGGTTTCCATGTTGCCCACATGGCTTCGCGTTGTTGATCAAAAGCAGCTTCATCCTCCGGTCCCCAACTGCCATAAAGCTGCTCTAGAACCTCGTCCAGCCGGTCAGGAACAGCCACGGCCGGCTCGGGTTTGATAATCAAGGGATCGCCAGGTTGCAATCCTAACCGCAGCAAACTATCGCGAGGAATGACCAAATCTGTACCTTGAAAGATCAACACTAATTCGCTCATCTCCAACCTCTCTTTCAAACATCATAGCCCGAATTCAGGTTTTTGACAAGAGTGAAAAGACATCCCTGGGGGAAGTTTTAAGGAGGAAAAATGTTCAAACCTGTCAGCAATCAAGTAGATTTCGTGGCCCAGGAGCACGCCATGCTGGACTTCTGGCGAACGACGCGCGCGTTTGAGACGCTACGCGCGCTGCGTCGCGCAGCACCGCACTGGTCCTTCATTGACGGCCCTATCACCGCCAACAACCCCATGGGTGTCCATCACGGCTGGGGCCGTTCCTACAAGGACCTCTGGCAGCGTTTTTGGGCGATGCGCGGCTACCAGCTCCGCTACCAAAACGGCTTTGATTGCCAGGGCCTCTGGGTAGAAGTGGAAGTGGAGAAAGAAAAGGGGTTTAAGACCAAGCGGGAGATTGAAGCCCACGGGCTGGCCCGTTTTGTGCTGGATTGCAAGGCCCGCGTCCTGCGCCAGGCCGCCCGCCAGACTGAGCAATCTATCCGCCTGGGCTACTGGATGGACTGGAACGACCCCGCCACGCTCCGCTGGCTCGCCGACAAATTGCAGGAAGACCCGCAGCAGCAGGTAACGGTTGCCGGGCCAGCCGGCCCCGTCACCGGCACCGTGGAACAGGTCGTCGGCCGGCTGGGCCTGCCGGAACTCGGCGGCTCTTATTTCACCTTTTCCACCGAGAACAACTACACCATCTGGTCTTTCCTCAAAAAGGTCTGGCAAAAAGGGTGGCTCTACAAAGGGCGCGATGTGATGCCCTGGTGCTCCCGTTGTGCCACCGGCCTCAGCCAGCACGAGATCGTCACCGAGGGCTACCAGGAGTTGACGCACGACTCGGTCGTGCTGCGCTTCCCGCTGCGGGGGCGTGAGCGCGAGGCGCTGCTCGTCTGGACAACCACGCCGTGGACGCTGACCAGCAACGTCGCCGCCGCCGTCGGACCGGCGCTGACCTACGTCCAGGTCCGGGCCGCCGACGGCTGGACCTACTACCTTTCCGAGGGGACGCTGCCCCGCGTGTTGAAGGGCAAGTATGAGATTGTGGCCCGGCTCAAGGGCGCGGACCTGGTCAGCTGGACTTACAGCGGCCCCTTTGACGACCTGTCCGCCGCGCAGCAGGCCGGCGTCCCGGCCCAGCATCGCGTCATCCCCTGGGACGCCGTCGGCGAGGAAGAAGGGACCGGCATCGTCCACATCGCTCCCGGCTGCGGTGCGGAGGACTTCCAGCTGGGGAAGGAATTTGGGCTGGCGGCGCTGGCCCCGCTGACGGAAGAAGGGCTCTTCCTGCCGGAGTTCGGCTGGCTGGCCGGGCGCGACGTCCACGAGGTTGCCCACGACATCTTCCACGCGCTGGAAGACAAGGGCCTGCTCTACCGGGTGGATGCTTACACACACCGCTACCCGGTCTGCTGGCGCTGCGCCTCACCGCTGGTCTTCCGCCTGGTGGATGAGTGGTTTATCAGCATGGGGCCGCTCTACGACAAGCCGCGCGCCGAAGTCACGCCGGAGGAGAAAGAGCGCAGCCTGCGCTACCAGATCATGGATGTGGCCGATGAGATCCGGTGGATCCCCGAATTCGGCTACGAGCGCGAGCTGGACTGGCTGCGCAACATGTCCGACTGGATGATCTCCAAGAAACGGTACTGGGGGCTGGCCCTGCCGATCTGGGAATGTGCCTGCGGCCACCACGAGGTCATCGGCGACGAAGATGAACTCCACGCCCGCGCCATCGCCGGCTGGGAGGAGTTCGCCGGGCACACGCCCCACCGCCCCTACGTGGACGCGGTAAAAATCGCCTGTCCCCGCTGCGGCGGCGTGATGTCCCGCATCCCCGATGTCGGCAACCCCTGGCTGGATGCCGGCTCGGTCGCCTACTCCACGCTCCAATATCGCACCAACCGCGACTTCTGGGCGCAGTGGTTCCCGGCGAGCTGGATCAGCGAATCGTTCCCCGGCCAGTTCCGCAACTGGTTCTATAGCCTGATCACCATGAGCACCGTCTTTGAGCGGCGTGCACCGACCCAAATCATCCACGGCTACGCCACGCTGCTGGCCGAGGATGGCCGTCCCATGCACAAATCCTGGGGGAACGCCATCTGGTTTGACGACGCCGCCGAAAAGATGGGCGTAGATACCATGCGCTGGCTCTATCTCAACCAGAAACTGGATGCCAACCTGCTCTTCGGCTACACCAAAGCCGATGAGACCCGCCGCCGCTTCCTCATCCCGCTGTGGAATGTCTATGCGTTCCTGGTGAACTATGCCCGCACAGATGATTGGCAGCCGCCAGCCGAATGGCGAATGGCGAATGGCGAGCAAATGGCGAATGGCGAATGGCAAATGGCAAATGGCGAATGGCGAATGGAAGCAGAGAATTCGCCATGCGCAACACGCAATTTGTTGGATAAGTGGATTCTTGCCCGCCTTAAGGAGACCGTCGCGGCCATGACAGCCGGTTACGAAGCCTACATCCCGCTGGATATCGCCACGCCCGCCGAGGCCTTCTTAGATGACCTGAGCAACTGGTACATCCGCCGCAGCCGCCGCCGTTTCTGGCTCAAACGCGGGCTGGATGCCGCCGCCGACGCCGACAAAGAGGCTGCTTACCGGACGCTTTACACCGTCCTGGTGACTTTCACCAAGCTGCTGGCGCCGGTCATTCCCTTCGTCACCGAGGCGATGTACCAGAATCTGGTGCGGGCCGTGGATGAGAGCGCGCCCGCCAGTGTCCACCACTGCGATTGGCCCACCGCCGCCCCGCTGACTGCCGAGGAGCAAGAGCTGGTGGCGACGATGGCCGCCGTCCGGCAAGCGGCCGCGTTGGGCCACTCGGTGCGCGCCACGCAAAACCTCAAGGTGCGCCAGCCGCTCGCACGCGCGTTGATCGCTGCTGATCCGCGCCGCCGGGCCGAACTGGCGCAGCTGCTGGACCTGCTGGCCGATGAGTTGAACGTCAAAGAGGTCGCCTTTGTGGAGCGCGAAAGCGAGCTGGTCACCTACCGCCTGTTGCCGGTGAACAAGACCTTAGGGCCGAAATTCGGCGCGCGCTTCCCGCTGGTGCGCAAGGCACTGGAAGCGGTGGACGCCACCGCCGCCGTGGCCCAACTGCACGCGGGCGAGCCGCTCACGCTAACCCTGGCCGATGGCAGTGAGGCGGTTCTCATGCCCGACGAGGTGCTCATCCAGAGCCAGCCGCGCGCCGGCTATGGCGTGGCCGGCGAAGGGGGCATCGTCGTCGCACTGGATACCACGCTCACGCCGGAGTTGCTCGCCGAGGGACTGGCGCGCGAGGTCATCCGCCGGGTGCAGGACCTGCGCAAGGAGGCTGATTACGCCCTCACCGACCGCATCGTCGTCCAGTACCGGGCCGCCGGGTCCCTGGCCGAAGCCATCACCGCCTTCCGCGCCACCATCGCCGGGGAAGTCCTGGCCGACGCTTTAGAGGCCGTGGACGCCCCCGTTGGCGATGCCACGTTGGAAGACACCGTGGAAGGACAACCGCTGCTCCTGGCAGTTAAACGCTCGTAACGTGAATATTGGTAGTGAGGCGCTTGAGCGCGTTGGACGGCGCTCAAGCGCCTCGCTAAACCGGCGTTCACCAGCCGTGGGATAAAAATGTGAGCGGTGAGCAGGAAACAGAAACTTCTGCCTGCTGCTCTCTGCTCACCCCTTAACTGGTTTCTATATTTCAGAGAAGTTATAGACGCCCCAACACCACCGCCCGGCCAGCTCTCTGCCGGGCGGTTTTTTGTCGGCCGCGGCGGGCTGTTGAGGTGGGCATGTCATTGCACTTTTTCATAAACACTCATATAATCAAGTTGTCAGAACATTCACGGAGTAAAGTGGCTTTCCAATCGTCATTCTGACAGAAAGGATCACCGGTATGGGCTTTGTCCTGCTTGTGGAGCTGGTTCTGGCGTTGGGATTGGTCTTAATCCTGGGATTCAGATTGGAGAAGTGGCGCGGCGCGCTGGCACTGGCCGAGTACACGATCCTGCCGTTGGTCGGGCTTCTGGTAGTCATGGTATTAGCCTGGCAGCTCTGGGACATTTTCCCCCTCCACCAAATCCCGGCTGCCAATTGGCTCCCCTTTAACTATGTGGGGATGACCCTACTGGTCATGGAGATCTCTCTCTGGACCCTGGTCTTGAGTGCCTTGATCGGCTATTTCTTCAACGGCCGCATGGGGGCCTGGCTGCTCACCGACAGCTGGATCCTGCCCATCCCCACCTTCACGGTGCTCCTCGGCATTGGCTTAGGCTGGCTGGGGATCTCGCAGAGCGGCCTGCTGATCGTGCTGGCGGCCCTCGGCGTCGGCTGTCTGACCACCTGGCTGACCACCACCTTTGCCAAAATCAAGCGCGTCTGGCCCTTCCTCGCCGTCTGGTTGACCTTTTATCTGTTCTGCGTAGCCGGCTATGCGGTAGCCGGGCGCATAGGCCTGCTCCTCCTCACCCTGCCGGCGCTGGCACTCTTTTTCTACCTGCTTTACACCTACGCCGGCCTCATCCTGCCCTCCGAACCGGACCAACAGCGAGATATTTTCCAGAGTTTGCTGACCTTTGGCCTGGGCACCAACTACCCTTTCTACCTGGTGGATGATTGGAAGACCCAGGCCCACAAAGACCGGGCTTTTCCGCCACCGCGCGTGGCCGGCAACCCCTTCGGGCAATTCCTGTCCGGGCCGGGGATCATCCTTAACGATTGCAACCATGTAGCCGTGGTCTATGAAGCCAACCGCTACCGGCTGCTGCCCCCTGGCCTGAACTTCACGCGCCAGTATGAACAATTCCACACCGCCGTAGACCTGCGCCCGCAGCTGCGGATCACCACCGTGGAGGCGGAGACCAAGGATGGCATCGTCACTAAAACCCTGGTTTTCATGCCCCATCGCATCCAAAACGGCGGGCATGAACCCCAGCTGGGGCAATCTTATCCCTACGACCCTGAAGCCATCCTCAAAGTCATCAGCCAACAGGCGATAGTAGAACACCGCTGGCAGCGCGACCCGCAGGGCGTCGCCAGCGAAGAGCTCCAGCCCATTCCCTGGGACGAACGGGTCGTTCCGGTGGGTACCGCCGTGCTAAAAGAGCTCATCGTCCAGTATACCTGCAACGAACTCCACACCCCCGGTGATCCGCGCGTCAAGATTGCCGACGCTTTCCGCAGCCAGCTACGCCAGCGGCTCCCGGCCCTGGGGATTGACCTGGTGGGCGGCGGGCTCAGCAACATCAAACCTCCCGAATCGGTGGAACAACAGCGGATCGCCAACTGGCAGGCCAAATGGAAAAAGCGCATTGAGATGGAGATCGGTCTGACTGAGGCCGAGATCACTCGCCAGTTAGAGAAAGTCTGGCCCGAAGTGCAACTGGATATTATCAGAGAACTGGCCCAGATTCTGAGCCAGGCGGGCACTGTGAAAGATGACATGTTGGCATTGCAACTGGTGGAGTCTTTGGGTGCCATCCCGCCCAAAGAGGCCTCCGAGCCCAGCCAACCGGAAATCCCCTATGGCTTCCTGCGCGCCCTGATGCGCCGGGGGCGCTAAGCTGCCCCCCGAACCACTAACTTTGAATGCCAGACTTTAAGGAGAGCCATGTTCAATCTCAAACGTTACCTGGACTTTGAACAAGCGCGACTGCGCAAGCGGCTGCCGTTCCTGGCGTTGGGGTTGCTCTTGCCGCTGCTGGCGCTGCTGCTGGCCGGGCCGGAACGTTGGAGTGGGATGTTAACGCCGCCAGGGTTGCTCTTCTGGTTGTTCGTGGCGTTGACTCCCCTCCCGCTGGCCGCCTGGCTGGCCCGGCAGCTGGTCATCCGTTTTATCAGCGCCTTCTATGGGATCAACCGGGAAAGCGCAGCCGAATTTCTGACTCACCGCTGGGTGGGCCAGCGGCCCAGTTTTCTGCCTTTCGTCATGGTCAAAGAAGGAGCGCTGGCCGGCGGGAAACCAGCGCCGCAGAAAATCGGCGGGCCAGCGGGCCTGGTACTTTACCAGTATAACGCCGTAGTGCTGGAAAAGGCCGGACAGCTGACCAGAGTCGTTTCAGGGCCTAAATTCCTGGAGCTGGAAGCGTTTGAGAAAGTCTGGGCGGTGATTGACCTGCGCCCCCAACGGTGGGTCTTTTCCGTCAGCGCCATCACGCAAGACGGTATTCCGATTGAGTACGACGCCGACATCCAGTTCCAGATAGGCGACGCCCAGGACGACTCGGCGGCCGCGCTGGAAGCGGCCATCTTCAAAGCGGCCACCTGCACCTGGATCCGGGACGCCTGGCGGACCGAACCGGACCGCTTCATGAACTGGCCCAAGCGCGTCGTCATCGGCGACACTGAAGGAGCGCTGCGCTCCATCCTCGCCCGCTTCACGCTGGATCAGCTGATTGAGCCGGCCCAGCGCGAGCTGGTCCGCCAACAGCTGGAGACCAGCCTGCGCGGCTCGGTGCCCCGGTTTGGCGTGAAAATCTTGAATGTCGCCCTGCTCAACTTAAAGTTACAGGGCAAGATCATTGATAGCTGGTTTGAGGCCTGGCGCGCGGAACGGACCCGGGTGATGCAGACGGAGCTCGCCCAAGGCGCTATGGCGCGTACCCTGGCGCTGGAACGGGCCCGGGCCGACGTCCGCCGCGAAATTCTGCACAAGACCGCGGAGACCTTCAAAGAGCTGGCGGCCCGGTATGGTGAGGCCACCCCCGAAACCATGGTCATTCTGAGCTGCATTGAGGTCATTAAGCGAACGGCGTTTGACCTGAACGTTTTCCTGCCGGCCGACATCCTACGTACCCTGGAAACGGTCAGGGCTACGATTGATGACAATAGCACGGATGCTGACAATGGCACGAAATCAACAACCACCGATGATATGATCTCCTTTGCCCTGTAATGCCCTGTAAGTGCCATGTAAATTTTGTCATCACGCGCGCGCAAGAGGGAAAATAGCGAAAGGGACATGCCATGCCACCACCGGTGCAACGGCAAACCTACGCTGCGGGCGAAATTATCCTGCGGCGCGGGGTGCGCGGCCCTTTTTCCTGCCTGGTAGAAACCGGTGAAATTCAGCTCCTGTACCAAACGCCGGGCGGACGTTCCCGCGTGGTGATTTTGCACCCCGGCGAGCGTTTGGCGCTGGGTGACCACGCTATCAGTGCCGCCACCCTCCAGGCCCGCCTGCCGAGTGTCCTTCAGGTCTCCAGCCGGGCCGCCGCCGGCAGCGGGCCGCGGCCGGTGGTCCAGCGTGTGCCGTCGCCCCCCGCGACCTGGTTCTGGATGAGGCTGGGGCTGGCTCTGGGCCTGCTCGCGCTGGTGCTGCTGGCCCGTTCGCCAGGCGGGCGCGCCTTCCTGGCCGACCTGGCTTATGCGCGTGGCCAGCTTGAGCTCCGGCAAGGCCACAGCGACCGCGCCCTGCGCAGCTTCCAGACCGCTCTGACCCTGAATGCCGCGCACGCGCTCAGCTACAACGCCCTGGGCTACCTCTGGCAACAACGGGGAGCGTCAGCGCAGGCCCTGGTGGCCCTGGAACAAGCGGCTCGCCTGGATCGTCATTCAGACGTGATTCAGAATAACTTAGGCGTGGTTTGGGCCACGTTGAATCAAAGCGACCTGGCCCTGGCCGCGCTCCAGCGGGCCGCGGAGCTGACTCAGGCCGCGCCAGAGGTCTACGTGAACCTTGGTGATTGCTACCTGGCCCGCGCGGACTGGCTCAATGCCGGACGTGCCTACCGCGAGGCGCTGCGGCTGAACCCCAAACTGGCCGTGACGCATCACAATCTGGGTGCGGTCTACTACCATCTCCACCAGCCAGACCAGGCCGTCGCAGAGTTTAAGGAAGCGCTCTGGCTCAAGCCGGACCTGGAGGCCGCTCACGTGGGATGGGGGATCGTGGCCTTTGAACAGGCGGATTTCACCACAGCCCAAGCGGCTTTCCAGCAAGCCGTGGAATTAAATCCGCAGGATGCCCTGGCGCACTTCTATCTGGGACTGGTCTACAAAAGCACCTCCTCCCCGGCCCTCGCCGTGATTGCCTTTGAGCGCGCCTTAGGTTTGACTTCCGATCCCGCCCTCCACGCTCAGGCGGAAGCCTACTTGAAGGAACTGTGGAGTCTGCCCTGAGCAAGCGCCCGATTCCCTTGCTACACAGGTGACGATGACGATAAGGAAGTAAAAGCGACTGCACTGCAAAAATACGAACTGCTCACGCTATGGTCAAGGAGGTGCACCCGAGAACAATCAAAGCTTAGCATCCAACACAACATTACAAAAGCATTGCCAGGGTTTAGAATCAAGGAGGGCGCGATGAACCGCATTCTAAAATTAGCTTTCTATGGCGGACTGGTCATACTGCTGTTGGCGCTGGCGCTACCGGTCGCGGCAGAACCCGGTTGCCCGCCCCAAAACAAAGTTTATTTTGGCGGCCCCGTGACCAACGCGGCCGCGGTCAAAGGCAGCCGGGATAATCCAGCCGCGACAATCAACGAAGCCTGGAACATCTGCAACGAGTGCCGGGCAGGAGGGTTTATCTGGGAATATCAGACGACCACCCAAAAATACGTCGGCCGCGGCAGCTGCGGGCAGGAAATCGCCGAACAGACCGGGGTGCCGCTGGCGCAGACGGTCCTGCTGGGCCTGTTGGGGCTATTGGCCGTCGGCGGCTTGACCTGGAGCCTGTGGATCCGGCGTCGTCTGAGCCATTCCTGAGGGGACCGCCGCACGGCACGGCCCCTCTGAGAGTGTGATGAGGCCATCTCCCATCCTGTTACGCCCCCGGCATCTCTGGCGGATTCTGGGGACGGTGCTCCTGTTGAGTCTGACCGTCACCGCGTACCAGCTGACGCGGCCGGTGAACCTCACCTGGGAACCGGTGGCGGGGCCGGCGGGGAGCTACGTGTGGACGGTAACAGTAGATCCCACCACACCGGAGACGCTCTACGCCGGCCTCAATGCCGGAGGCGTCTACAAGAGCACCGACGGCGGCCTGACCTGGCAACCCCAGAATGCCGGGTTGCAAAGCCTGGAAGGCGCGCGTACGGGCGTGGAACATGCGCTGGACGTGCGGGACCTCCTGCTCAGCCGCGCCCACCCTGGCACGCTCTACGCGGCGACCTGGGGCGGTGAGGGCCTCTACGCCAGCACCGACGGCGGAGCATCCTGGGCCCCGGAGTTCATGGACGTTTGGAGCGGCGATCCGGCCGACAGCGAGCAACTCGTCAACAGCCGGCGATATGTCCGGGTCCTGGCCGATAACGGGACCGATCTGTTTGCCGGCACGCAAGGGGGCGTCTTCAAGCAGGTCATGGGCGAAGACGGGCCGGCCTGGCAGCCGGTTGCACTGAAAGGGGCCAACCGCTCAGTGCGCGCCCTGGTGATCCACCCCACCTACACCCAGACAGTCTACGCCGCGACGCTGCAAGCCGGTATCTTCAAGAGCAACGACGGCGGACTCTCCTGGCAACCCCAAAACGTCGGTCTGGAAAGCGCAACGGCCCGCGCGGTCAACGCCCTCGTCCTGGACCCGGCGCAGCCGGCCGTCCTGTACGCCGGGACGTGGGGCGCTGGCGTCTACCGCAGTTCCGACGGCGGAGCGCACTGGTCGGCCTGGAACGACGGACTGCCGCCAGAGGCTTTCGTCTGGTCGTTGCTGCTGACGCCCGATGGCACGCTCTTCGCCGGGCTGCGCTCCGGCGGAACCTTCAAACGAGCAGGCCAGGGTGAATGGCAGCCGGCGGCTTTCCCTTACAGCGCCCTGACCCTGAGCCGTGATCCGCGCACCGGCGCGCTCTACGCCGGCACCTGGGGCAGCGGCCTCTTCCGCGACACCACCGGCCAGGATGGCACGTCGGAGGCCTGGCAAGCCCTGGGGTTGCCGGCCAACCTCCCGCTCCGGCTGCGGGCCGCAGTGGTGCGCGGGCCGGCTCCCGGCACCCTCTACGTCGCCACCGACAGCAACGGTATCTACGCCAGCCCGGACGGCGGTCGGCACTGGGAACGGCGCAGCCAGGGTCTGACCGGTCCGGGGCTGATGGTTCAGACATTAGCCGTGGGTTCCGACGGGCAAACGCTATATGCCGGGACGGGGGCCGGGCTTTTCGTCAGCACCGACGGGAGCCAATGGCAGCCCCTCGGCGCAGCCTCAGTCAAAGCGGCGGCAACCCCGGAGCCGGCGACGCCCTCCCCTGAATCTGAGGAACCACCCCCCACCGGAGCCATTTCCATCCTGGCGCTGGCCGTAAACCACACCGCCCCGGACGGCGACATCGTATACGCCGGGACGCCAGAGGGCCTGTGGCGCTTTGAGACCGGCCAGCGGCAGGAGATCGTCGCCTCCGTCCTGAAACCGGAGACGGGCCTGGTGCCGGCAGTGCTGATCCAGGAGCAGACCATCTATGCCAGCGTGTGGGGAGAGGGGTTGCGCCGCAGCAGCGACGGGGGACAACACTGGCAACCCGTGCTGTGGGCCTCGGACGTTCTGACCGGGGCCGAAGAGACGCCGCGCTATATCCAGAGCCTGGCGCACTCCGCGCGGCGCTGGTGGCAGGGAGGCGGGCCGCAATTGTACGCCCTGACCGAATACGGCCTGTATGGAACTGCCGGCCGGGATAGCGCCGGGTGGCAGCTTCTCTACCCAGGGGCAGCCGGCACGCTAACCGTTGACCCCCGTCACCCGGAGGTGGCCTACGTGGGCCTCCTCACCACCACTGTGGCCGCTGAGTTTGCCCCCAGCGCAGTCTTGACTCCGACCTTTGGCGTCCTGGTGAGCCTGAACCATGGTCAACGCTGGGCCAACGCCGGCGCGCTCGCGGAGCGGCCGGCGGCGTTAGTGCGCGACCCTTACGATCCGCAGCGGATTTTCGCGCTGTCGGCCGGCGGCGCGCTTTACCGGGGGCAAGTCAGGTTGCCCTGGCTGCCCGGTGACGTGCTGAACGGGTGGCTGCTCGCTCTCCTCGGCCTGTTCCTGCTCGTGGTGATGCCTTACGGCTATGGCTATCTCCACTGGACTTATGACCTTTCACCTGCCCAGATCGCCGGGGTCGCCCTCCATCCCGATCTGTTGCGCCGGCTGTGGAGCCCACGCTTCCAAAATCGGCTCAAACCGCTGGAGAAGGTGATCCTCACCGCCGTGGACCGGCCCAGCTTCAGCCTGGTAGAAATCTGGGAGCAGCTGCGCGCGCTCGGTGCCCCGGCCTCGCACTCGCAACTGGTGGAAGCGCTCAAAGACCTGCAGGACCTGGGTCTCCTGAAGGAAGAGGACGAAACCTTCCGCTATGTCGCGCCGGGCTTACAGCGGGTGGCCGCCGTGGAGTTCCAACCCGGCCGCGAAGCGCTGATTGAGAATGTGCGCGAAGAAAATCGCCTGTTGGCCGAGGTGGCGCGCTTCTTTGAGGAGGCCGGGTTTGAGGTGGGCCAGGACTTCCCCCGCCATCTGACCAAGTTTGTGCTCCTCCCACGCCGCCCCTTGTACCGGGATTACCCCCGCCTGCACGCCTGGGTCCGGGCGGAGGGGCAGCTCCAGGCCGCCGAGGTGGAAGCGCTCTGCCGCGAGCTCCGCGCGTCCGCCCCGGAACTGGTCCCGCTGGCCTTCGTCGTGGTCACCGAACTCCCCACCCTTGAGGCGCTCCAACGGCTCCGCACCTGGCAAAACCAGGTACGGTTGATTTTGCTGAGTGCCTGTACCATCCGCAGCGCGTTGCGAGAGCACTCCGCGCTGCGTGATCTGGACCTGCTGGTCCAGCAAGAGCGCGGCAAGGCCGATCTTTACGACATCCGTACCCCCATCGTGGATCCGCTGGACTTCTATGGCCGGCAACCGGCCAGGGCCGCCCTGGCAACCGCCTGGAGTCAAACTCCCTGCGTGGATCTATGGGGACTGCCGGGCGTGGGGAAGACTTCATTCCTCTGGCACTTGAAAGAGACGTTGCCCGGCCCGGTAGTCGCCTACGCCGACCTCGCCTACGGCTGGCAGGGTGAGGCGCTTTTCCAGGAGCAGCTCCTCGCCGACCTGAGCAGCGATCTGCGGCTGAAGTACAACATCTTTGTGGAAACCCCGCCCGGGGCCTTTGAGACACGGCTGGCAGCCTTGCTGTCAGCAGTTCCGGCCCGCAGTATTCCCCGCATTGGGCTGCTGCTGGATGGCGCTTCAGCGGGCAACCCCGAGCCCTATCAGGCCCTGGCACGGCTGCGCCATTTAGCCGGGTCACACCCCGGTCTGGCGCTGGTCGTGACCTGGCAGGATTCCATCGTGACGGGCGCGACCTGGCAGTCGTTGGGGCCTTTGGATGAGAAAGAGAGTGCCGAGCTGCTGACTACATCAGGCATTCAGTTAGGCCTGGAATTCACACCCGAAGGGCTGGCGGCGCTCTACCGGGAAACCGGCGGTCATCCCCGGCTCCTGCGCCAGCTGGGCAGCGCGCTATTGCGGCAGCTACCGGACCGTTCGCCGGCGGAACCTGTGACGATCACGGCGGCGAGGGTTGAAGCGGCGCTACCCGATTACAGACCGGTGCGGGAGGACTACTTCGCAGACCTCTGGCGGTGGTGGGTTCCGGCACAGCAAGCCACGTTGCGCACCTGGTCCACCTTGACCGGCGAGGACCAGGCGCGCCAGCTCACCGATGATCCCGGCCTGCGCGCCTTCCTGGAAACGGCGCCGACCCTGGCGGCTTTGTTCACGGCCTGGCTCCGCGCAGCTTCAGAAGCATTGCCATGACAAATTCAACAACGGAGTAAAACGGGGCCAACTTCAGTTTGCCCTCTAAGACGCAAACGAAAGTTTGCGCCACCTTGATCAGCGGAAGGACGTTGGCAATCATGACGGATGCTGGCTACGATTTAGAATTCTGTCGCCCCTGGATCCAGTGCCGCCTGGGGCAATTAAAACAGACCTGCCGCGACTTTTTGACCTCGCAGGAGGGCGGGCGGTTCTATGCGCTGTTGGGCGGGCCACAGAGCGGCAAAACGGTGTTGCTGAACAGCATCCAACAAGACCTGATTGTAAACCAGCGTTCGTTGCCGGTGCTGATTGACCTGGCCGAGCAGGTCGGCGCGTTAGCTTCGCCCCCCGACTTCTTCAAGCTGATCTTCCAGGAGATGCGCAGCCAATTGGGCATCTGCTACATCGCGCCCGAGGAAACGGCGCGTCTGTTCCAGGATCCCCGCGCCACGTTACTGGATTTCAAGCAGGCCTTCGGCTTCATCGCCCAGAATCCGCAATCTAAAGTCCAGGGTAAACGGTTCGCGCTGCTGTTGGATAATGCCGACGGACTGGCCGCAGCGCCTTTTGCCGCCGAGCTGTTCAACCATCTGGTCACGCTCTTTTCCAACCTGACTTACATCACCTCGGTCACCCGCCAGCTGGACATTGTCCTGACCGGCGGCGTACCGCTCTACAACCGCCTGGCCGAGACCCGCTTTGCCCGCCGCGATCAGCTGCAACGCTATCACCTCACGGTGCTACCGGCAGAGGCCGTTGAGGCCCTGCTCGCCACGCTGCCGGCGCTCACAGACCAGCCGGCGCTCAGCCAAACGATCTGGCGCTACACCGGCGGTCACCCCTACCTGCTGCGCCACTTCCTGGGAGAATTGGCGGCTCAGACCGCTCACGCCGAGCCGCTCACCGCGGAACTGATAGAACAAATTGCCTCTGCCAGCCTGGACGAGCTGAGCGCCACCGGGCGCTGGTTCCACGCCTGCGCCCAGACCTTAGCCGCCCAGGGAGCAGAGCCCATCTATGCAGTGCTGGCCGCCGGCCAGCCGCTGGCCTGGCCGCAGATCAAAGAGGCCATCGCCAGGCAGAGGCTGGGAGACCCTGCCGTGTGGCGCGACCCGGCCGCCGTAGATCGCGCCTTAGACACGCTGCTATTTCATGGCATGATCCAGACCGTGCCCCAGGCCGGCGCCACCGGCTACGCCGTCACCGGGGAGCTGTTCCGCCGCTGGTTTGCGGCCAACGTCCCCCCACCCGCTACCGCCGGCCGTCTTGGGGCGGGAAGCGGCCAGCCCCTGACACATTTTGAGCTGCAAATTCGCATCGGCCCCCAGGATTTAACCACCCAGGTTTATCCGGTGGAAGCTTGGCTCAAGGACGGCAGCCATTTTGAGGACAGTGCTTTTCAGCTGGATGAAGCGCGGCTACAAGCCGCGGAGAACGACCCGCAGGAGTATGGCCTGATCCTGTATGACACCTTGTTCACAGGGCCAATCCTCCGCGCCTACGACAAAGCGACGACCTGCGCAGAGACCCAAACCGGCGGGCGGTTGCGGCTCCGGCTCTGGGTGGATGACGACGCGGCCGAGCTGCACGCCCTGGCCTGGGAACGCTTACATCACCGGGTCCAGGGAGCCGCGGTGCCGGTGGCAGCCTCCGCCGAGCTGCCCTTTTCACGCTACATTGATCTGGAAAAACCGGAACCGTCCCCCATCGCCGAACGGCCCATCCGGCTGTTATTGGCAGTCGCCAACCCCGCCAATCTCAGCCAGTTGAACCTCGCTACCCTGAACGTAGAGCAGGAAATCACGACCCTGGTGGAAGCCTGGGGCGATCTCCAGCAGAGCGGGCAGCTCCAGGTCACGCTACTGCCGGGGCGGACTGGCCTCTCCGATGCCGTGCGGGCCCAATTGGCAGGGGCGGGCTACCGCATCCAGGATGGCGTCACCAGCACCGAGGCACTCATCCGCTTGCTTTCGCAGGGCGCGGGGTACCATGTGCTGCACTTCGTGGGGCACGGCACGTTCAGCCGCCAACGCCAGCAAGCTATGCTCATCTTTGAGAATGAAGCCGGCAACTCCGCTCCGGTTAAGGACGAGCAACTGGCAACGCTGTTGAATTCAACCGGCTCGCAGCTACGGCTGGTCTTCCTGGCAGCCTGCGAAAGCGCGCACCGCGATCCAATGCGAGGCAACCCCTTCGTGGGGCTGGCTCCCCGCTTAGTGCAGCTGGGCATCCCGGCGGTGATTGCCATGCAGGATCGCGTTTCCATGGCGTTGGCCCGCCGGCTGGCCCATGATTTTTATTGCTCCTTGTTAGAACACGGGAGCGTGGATCGGGCGCTCAACCAGGCCCGGCTCCTGGCCTGGAATGCAGGCGATCCAGACTGGGCCACGCCGGTGCTCTTCATGCGACTGAAAGAGGGGCAGCTGTTCGGGGCAGGGTAACGCTGCGCTATTTGGCGGGTTTGGCGACGACGTAGATCCGGTGAGTATAGGTCGCGTAGGGCCAGCAGGAAACCAATGTCAACGTCTCATCCGGCGTGCGGGCCACGTAGGCGGCGTGCCTGGCCCGGTCGGCCTCGCTGGCCCCGACGGCCAGCACCAGATCTTTAGCCTGCACCACATACTTGAATTCCTTGTCCAGCGTGTAGAGATAGATCTCGTCGCCGGGCTCCAGCTGGTTCAGGTCGCGGAAGACCTCTCCCAGCGTATTGTTGTGCCCGCTAAGCACGATGTTGCCCGGTTCCCCGGGGTCAGCGCTGCCCTCATGGTGGCCCACGGCATAGGCGGGCGTTTCCCAGAGATAGCGCGTGTTTTCCCCGCTGCCGGTCTGGATGATACTGATCTCGATGATCTTCGCGTTGACCCCAATCTTGGGAATGATAATGCGGATGGCCGGCAACGGTTGCACTTCGGGCAGGGGAGTGGGGGTTGGCGAGGGCGCGGGTGTCGGCAAGGGCGTGAGCGTCGGCGTCAGGGGCGGGATGTCAAACCCGGCGATGCGTCCGGACATCAGGTATGGCTTCTGGCCGTCCAACCAATCGTAGAAGCCGGTGTAAGCGGCGTAAAGGACGAGCCAGATCAGAATCCCCAGGCTCGCGATCAACACTAATGTGCTCAACCGGCGTTGGGTTTCCGGGCTCAAGCGACCTCTTCCCCCTGAAGCCAGATTTAATCCCTTTGCCAACCACCCGGCGGCTTTAAGTAAAGTAGCATGGTTTGGTCAAATTGTCCAGCCGTGGCATGGCGGATGCCTTCATACTTCGTGAGGATTTTCTCTTGCCCTTTCGCCTGCTCAAGAGTACAATACCCTTAGACACCCGATAGCTACACGCTAACCCGGTGGTCGTCACGCTAAACTCTCCGGTGAAAGACCGGTTATTGCACTACGAAAGGAGCTCTGAATGGACGATTTTCTCTTCCGTGAACCTTTAGCCCAATTGGACCCCGACCTGGCCGCGCTCATCGGCTACGAGGCCGAACGGCAGGCCCGGCGGCTGATCATGATCCCCTCTGAATCGCTGGCCTCCCCGGCCGTCCATGAAGCGGTCGGGTCTGTCTTCTCGCACCTCTACGCCGAGGGCTACCCCGACGAGGAAACCCGCACGATGACACCGGCGGCACTCCTGGATTACGAAGAACGGCTGGGCCACTACCGGCGCTACTCCGATCCCCGCTACTACAAGGGGATGGACTACGTGGACATCCTGGAACCGCTGGCCCGCCGTCGCGTGGCCGAAGCCTTCGCCACCTCCAAATTCCCCGCCGAAAAGCTCTTCGTCAACGTGCAAACGCTCTCCGGCGCGCCGGCCAACACCGCCGTGCAGTATGCCCTGCTCCAGCCCGGCGATACCATGCTGGCGATGGCACTCCACGTCGGCGGCCACCTCAGCCACGGCAGCAAGGTCGCCTACTCCGGTAAAACCTACAACGTCGTCTACTATTCTGTGGACGAGAAAACCGAGCGGCTGGATTACGAGGCCATCCGCGCCCTGGCGCTGGAGCACAAGCCCAAACTGATCATCGGCGGCTACACTTCCTATCCCTGGGCACCCGATTGGGAGCGGCTGAAGGCCATCGCCAAAGAGGTCGGCGCCTACCTGCTGGCCGACATCGCCCATGTCGCCGGCCTGGTGATCGCGGGCGTCTACCCCAGCCCGGTCGGCATTGCCGACGCCATCACCTTCACCACCCACAAGACCTTTGACGGCCCGCGCGGCGCCGTCATCCTCACCACCGACGCGGCGCTGGCGAAGAAGTTTGACCGCGCGGTCTTCCCCGGCTTCCAGGGCGGCCCGCACATGGAGACCATCGCCGGCATCGCCGTCGCCGCCCACCTGGCGCGCACCGAACAGTTCCGCGCGCTGCAACAGCAGACCGTCGCCAATGCCCAGGCTTTCGCCGCCGCGCTGGCACAGGCCGGTATCCGCGTGGCCTACGGCGGCACCGATACGCACATGGTGCTGATAGATTGCAAGCCGATCAAAGGGCCCGATGGCACGCCGTTGATGGGCGATGCCGCCGCCCGGCTGCTGGAACTGGCGGGCATCGTCGCCAACCGCAACACCATCCCCGGCGATACCACCGCCGCCTACCCTTCGGGTGTCCGCTTTGGCACCCCCTGGATCACGCAGCGCGGGATGAAAGAACCGGAGATGGCGCAGATCGCGCAGGCCGTCGCCCGACTGCTCAAGGCCACCCAGCCCTACAAACTGGTCACCCGCGACGGGCTGGAATATCGCGCCCGCGTGGATTTTGACGTGCTGGAAGCGGTCAAAGTGGAGATCGCGGCCCTGGCCGCCCGCTTTGACCCTCAGCCTCCCCAGCGGAGCGGCTACCCGCACTTCTATTTCATCAACGACGCCCCGCAAGGGCAGGCGGCCTACGAGCGGCTGGAACTGGAAGGCCGCTTAGCGCGCGCCTTTGTGGAATGGCTCACCCCCTCCTCTGTGACCGACATGGCCGACGGCGACAGCCGCCCCATCACCCTGCTGGAGGCCAACGGCGCCGTGATGGCTGCCGGGCTGCTCACCCGTTGCGCCGCCGACCGCTACACGCTGGACCTGCCGACCGCGCAAGCCATCCGCGTCGCTACCTGGCTACGGGCGCTGGTAGAAGGCTACGTCGCCACCGATGACGTCTACGGACGGCTGCCTTTCATCAAGGCGGTGCGCGACCTGGGCGCGGCGCCCACCCCGGCCGTCGCCCCGCAACCCGAGACCGGGCCGTTTACCAAGCCCTACTTCATCGGCGCCTGGTCACACCGTGAGCCCGCCGGGTCGGCGCTGCCCAAATTTGAATGGCGCGAGCCGGAGAACGCCCCGCTGCGCAAGACCCACCTCAACGCCGTCCACCGCGAGATGGGCGGCCGAATGGTTCCTTTCGCCGGCTGGGAGATGCCCGTCTGGTACAGCGGGGCGCTGGAAGAACACCGCGTCGTCCGCGAGGCCGCCGGTCTCTTTGATGTCAGCCACATGGGTTGCTGGGAAGTCAGCGGGCCGGAAGCCGCCACCTTCCTCAACCTGGTCATGGTCAACGACATCAACCTGCTGGAGGTAGGCCAATCCCAATACTCCGCCTTCTTTGACGTAGAAGGTATCCCGCTGGATGACCTGATGGTCTACCGGCTGGCCCCAGAGCGCTACCTGGTGGTGGTCAACGCCTCCAACAACGATAAAGATTGGGCCTGGGTCAACGCCGTGGCCCGGGGTGAGGTGATGATAGATCCCCATCGCCCCTGGGTCAAGTGGAGCGGCGCCGGCGTCACGCTGCGCGACCTGCGCGACCCGGCGGCCGGGGCCGACATGCGCGCCGAACTGGCGCTGCAAGGGCCGAAGTCTAAGGACATCCTGCTGGCGCTGGGCGGCAGCGCCGGCGACCTGGGGCAGGTCAAGGCGCTACCCTGGGCCGGCATCTGCCAGGTGACTTTAGGCGGCTTTGATGTGATCGTCAGCCGCACCGGCTACACCGGCGAGCGGGTGGCCTACGAGCTCTTCGTGCACCCCGACCGCTTAGCCGACTTCTGGTGGGCGCTGCTCAAGGCGGGCGAGCCGTTCGGCATCAAACCCTGCGGGCTGGCCGCGCGCGACAGCCTCCGCACCGAGGCCGGGTTGCCGCTCTACGGCCACGAGATGGCCGGGCCGCTCAATCTGACGATGGCCGACGCCGGGTTTGGCACCTATGTCAAGACCTACAAACCGTTCTTCGTGGGCCGCGAGCCGTTCATCGCCCGCGAGGCGAAACGCAAGGCCGAAGTGACCCGCTTCCGCATCCCGGAGAAGGGGCTGCCCAAGCCAGAACAGCTGGACCGGCTGGTAGATGCCAAGGGGAAAGTGGTCGGACAGGTCCTCAGCTGCGCGGTGGACATTGACGGCTTCCTCTTGGGCCAGGCTTATCTGGACAAAGAATACCACGCCGAGGGGACCCAGCTCTTCGCCCTGGTCACGCCGCGCCGCGCGCCCAAAGCGCTGGATCAGCTCAAAGCGGGCGATAAAGTCCAGCTGCCCGTGCCGGTAGTCGTGCTCAGTCGCTTCCCCAAGAAACCGGCAGCGAAGAAGTAAGCGCGGTTGCCGGCCCTAGCTCCAGAGCGCGCTTCAGCGTGAGCAAGACTGAAGCGCGCTCTTTCTCGTGTTCGTCGTCAGGCGCTTCAGCGCCGTCAGCTCAGCGGCCACAGGAGCGGCACCAGGATCAGCGCCAGCAGATAGACCACCCCCGTTAGCAAGCCACCCACGCGCAAGAAATCCCGGAAACGATAGTGCCCCGGCCCGTACACCATCAGACAGGCCGGCTCCAGGGGCGTCAGATAGGAGGTGCTGGCGGCGATGGCGATCATGATAGCAAAGGGGCGCGGATTCCACCCCAACCGCGCTGCCGTCTCCAACGCTACCGGCACCACCACCGCCGCCGCCGCCTGGTTAGACATCGGTTGCGTCAACAGCACGGTCAGCACAAAGAAGCCGGTCAACAGCCAGCGCGGATGCCAGGTCCCCACCAGGGCAGCCAGCCCATCAGCCAGGAACTCCGCCGTACCGGTCGTCTGCATCGCCACCCCCAGCCCCAACATGCTGCCGATGAGGATCAAGACCTTCCAATCCACCTGCCGGTAAGCCTCCTCCGGGGTGATACAGCGCGTCAGGAAGACCAACAGCGCGCCAGCCAACATGGCCACCGGCAAGGCGAGTACCTTCAGCGCGCCCAGCAGCAACGCCCCGGCAAAAATTCCCGCCACCAGGATGGCCTGACGGCGGTTGAAGCGCCGGGGGTTGAGCACGCCCAACACATCCAACACGTTTTCAGTTTGCAGCGCCGCAATCTGCTTTTCATCGCCCTGCACCAGCAGCACATCCCCCATCTGCAAGCGTGTCTCCGCAATCTTACAGCGGACGGTGCCGGTGCGCCGGTTAATCGCCAGCACCTGCAAGTGGTAACGCTCGCGCATTTGCAACTCTTTGGGGGTGTGGCCGATGAACGGTGAGCGCGGCAACAGTACCACCTCGGCCAACCGCATCCCGGCTCCCTGCAAATCCCCATCGGAAAAGCGAGCATCGGCCTGGAGTTCCAGCCCGGTCACATCCCTGACCCGCAAGATCGCCGCCGAAGACCCCTCCACCAGCAGCGCATCCCCCACCTGCAACCGGGTCTCGGCGGGCGGATCCAGCCGGCGCTCCCCCTGCCGGATAACCGCCAGCACAATCAGGTCGTAATCCCGGCCCAGAGCCGCCTGCGCCAGGGTGCGCCCGGCCAGGTTGGAGCCAGGGACAATCCGCAGCTCTGCCAGATAGGAGCGCAGGCCAAAGCTCTCGGTCAGCGTGGGGGCTACAGCCCGCTGTGGAAGCAACCGTTGCCCGGCGAATTGCATATAGAGCACCCCCGCCACCAGAATGGGTAGCCCCACGGGGGTCAGTTCCAACATGCCTATGGGCGGCAGGCCGGCCTGCTGCATCAGGCCGCTCACCACCACGTTGGTGGAGGTGCTGATCAGGGTCACGGAGCTGGCCAAGATCGCCGCAAAGGCCATCGGCATCAGCAAGCGCGCCGCGTTCAGGTTGGCGCGCCGGCTGAGACCCAGGATCACCGGCAAAAAGAAAGCCGCCGCGGCCGTATTGTTGATCAAGGCGCTCAACAGCCCCACCGCGATCATCGTGGCCGGCAACAGCCGCTCCGGGTGGTTGCCGGTCACTTGCAAGAGCTGGCGGCTGACCACCTCCACAATCCCGGTCTGCATCAGCGCAGCCGTGATAATCAGCAGCCCCAGCAACAACATGACCGTATCGCTGCCAAAGCCGGCAAAGGCCTGCTCCGGCGGGACCAGGCGCAGCACGATGAGGGCCAGCAAGACCCCCAAAGCCGTCACGTCGGGCGGTATCCACTCAAACGAAAAGAGGACCAGGGCCGCCACCAGGATAACCAGCAAGAGCAAAACAGGTAGTGTCATCGCCATCCCCTCAAGGTTACTACGATTTTTTCAGAACTGTGTTAAACTTAGCCTGCTGAATTCTCATCATGTCAGGAGGTCAAACGAATGCCCACACTTTCCATCGTGTTACCGGCCTACAACGAAGAGGCAAACGCAGAACGCGCCGTCACCACCGTCTCTGAAGTGGCTGAACGGTTGGGAATGGAATACGAAATTATCCTGGTGAACGATGGCAGCAAGGATCGCACCGGCGAGATCGGCCGGGAGCTGGCCCAGCGAATCCCCTATTTCAAACTGGTAGAGCATTATCCCAACCGGGGCTATGGCGGCGCGCTGAAGGCCGGGTTTGCGGCCGCGACGAAGGAATGGATCACCTTCGTGCCGGCCGATAACCAGTTTGTCTTCAGCGAAATTGAGCGGTTCCTGGCTAAAATCAACGAGGCCGATATTATCTGCGGCTGGCGCGTGGACCGTCAGGACCCCTTCATTCGCAAAGTCAACGCTTTCGGCTGGAACACCGTGGTGCGATTGCTCTTTGGCTTCCTCTGCCACGATATTGATTGCGGCTTCAAGCTCTTCCGCCGCGAAATTCTGGAGCACGTCACCATTGTCTCCAACGGCGCAATGATTGATACCGAATTTCTGGCCGGCGCCCGGGCGCGCCATTACCGCATCGCCGAAGTCCCGGTAACGCATCTGCCCCGGCAGAAGGGTGCTGCCACCGGCGCTAATCCCCGCGTGATCCTGCGGGCCTTCCGCGACCTGGCGCGTTTCCGCCTGCGGCTGAGCCGCGAACTGCGTGCCGAGCACGAACAGAAATAAGGGCAGCTATCGTCCCTGGCAACGCGCCGCCACCGGTTGAAAGGTATACCGGTGCAGCGGGCAAGGTCCGGCCTGCTCTAATGCCGCGCGATGTTCAGCCGTCCCGTAGCCTTTGTGCCGGGCAAAGCCATAACCGGGGTATTGGCTTTCGGCCACCTCGGCCATCCAGGTATCGCGATAAACCTTAGCCACGATGCTGGCGGCCGCCACCGAAAGCGAGCGGGCATCGGCATAAGGGAAGACCGCCTGAGGCAAAGCGCTTTCCGGCAGGGGGAGCGCATCTATGATGAGCGCCTGAGCCGGCAGGGAACCGGCTGCCAGCGCGCGGCGCATCGCCAGCCGCGTCGCCGGGACGATACCCAGGGAGTCAATCTCGGCGGCCTCGGCGCGCCCCACCCCTACGGATAACGCGACTTCCCGAACGCGCAGCGCCAGCGTGGCGCGCTGCCGGGGCGTCAGCTGCTTGGAATCGCGGACGCCCGCCAGGGCCGCCAGCACCGCCGGGTCCGGCGGGAGCATCACTGCTGCCGCGCAGACCGGGCCGGCCCAGCAGCCCCGCCCGACCTCATCCAGGCCGGCCACCCGCACCAGGCCCCGCGCCCAGAACTGCGCCTCTATTTCAACCGTGGGGATGAACCGGCAGTTTCGTCGGTGGGGAGAAGCCGTGGCTACGGCCATAGCAGATTCAGGACGCAATGTAACGGTAGATGAACAACGCGTGGACCAGCGTGCTCACCACCAGGACAATCCACATCGTGCGATGTTGCCTGGAGTTGGTTTTGTGATTGAACAGCCCCATCCCCATCCAGGCACCGAGAAAGCCACCCAACGCCGTCATCACGTTCAGCAGCAGCTCTGGGATGCGCAATCTGCCAATTTTGGACAAGCCCTTGTCCACGCCGTAGTTGAGGAACGTCAACAGCGTCAACGCACCGAGAAGGACAAAATAAGGGGCCCAGTTCGTATGCTGGTTGAAGGTAGCATAGAAGTAAGCAAAGAGCACAAAATCCACCGTACCGAAAATCAAAAAGTAGAACATGGCACCTGCTTTTCGTTGATCGGCAATCCTTAAACCGATTGAAAAAAAACCGGCTACGGCTCCTCATCTGGGGCCGCTTCCGGCACGCTGCCGAAGCGGTCCTCGGTCAAGAAACGGTGCAGGGCGTGCAACACCGCCTTGACCATCATCTCCCCCAGCGGCACCAGCTTCAGGTCAATGAAGAGTCGCTCCTCCGGCAGCTCGTCATCCAGCCGCTGCATCTCTTCCCGGAAAATCTGCAGCAGATCGTCCTCATGCTCATCCAAAAAGAGCGCCAGGTCACGGCGAGCCAACCGAAAAGCCATTTCACGCATCAGTCGTCGCATATCCTTAGTCCTTGTCGCTGAGTTGCCAGGAGCCGCCAGGAAAAAGTGAATAGTGAGCAGTGAGCAGTAAATCCTGCTCACTGCTTCCTGCTCACAACGCCCGGCTCACCCCCCTGCTACCGGCGCTACCTCTTCAGCGCGACGCAGCACCAGCCCGGTAGCGTCGGCATCCACGGTCACCGTGTCGCCGGGATGAAATTCTCCCGCCAACAGCGCCTCGGAAAGCGGCGTCTCTATCTCCTGCTGGATCAGCCGCCGCAACGGACGCGCGCCGTAGAGCTCACTGTAGCCCTGAGCCGCCAGCCAGTCCTGGCCGGCATCGGTCAACGCCAGATTGAGCTCCTGGTCTTGCAGGCGGAGGCGGACCTTATCCACTTCCAGGTGCACAATCGCCCGCAATTGGTCCGGCCCCAGCGCGCGGAAAACGATGATGCCGTCCACCCGATTGAGAAATTCCGGCCGGAAGAGCTTACGCAGTTCCTCCAGCAGTTTACGGCGCATCTCGTCGTAGGAAACCTGGGAGTCGGTCAGGGCCGCTGGGACAAACCCAAACGTACTGCGGCGGATTTCTTCCGCACCCAGGTTGGAGGTCATAATGAGCAGGGTATTGCGGAAATCCACTTTGTGACCCCGGGCGTCCGAAAGCGCCCCCTCCTCCATCACCTGCAACAGCATGTTGAAAGCATCCGGGTGGGCCTTTTCAATCTCGTCAAAGACGACAATGGAATAGGGCCGCCGGCGTACCGCCTCGGTCAGCTGGCCGGCATCTTCGTAGCCCACGTAGCCCGGCGGCGCACCGACCAGACGGGCCACGGTATGCCGCTCCATAAATTCCGACATATCCAGCTGAATCAGGGCCTCTTCGCTGCCGAACAGAAACTCCGCCAGCGCTTTGGCGAGCTCAGTCTTGCCCACCCCGGTCGGCCCGAGGAAGATGAACGAGCCGATAGGCCGGCGCGGATCCTTCAGGCCGGCGCGGGCGCGGCGCACAGCGCGGGCGATGGTGGTGATGGCCTCCTCCTGGCCGACGACGCGCTTGCGCAGCTCACTCTCCATCTCCAGCAGCCGCCGGGATTCCGCCTGCGCGACCTGGTTTAAGGGGATGCCCGTCCACATGGCGATGATCTCCGCGATGTCCGCGGCCTCCACGATCAGCCCCTCTTCGCGCTCCTGCAGCTGGCGCAGATGGGCCATTTCGGCCTCCAGCGTCTGCTCCTGGGCCAGCAACGGCTCCGCCTCGCGGCTGGGACGACCCTCGGCCAGGAGCCGGGCGCGCCGGAGACGGACCGCCTGCAGCTGCTCAAAGGTCTCCCGCAGCCGGCGGGCCAACGGCGACTTGTACATCCGCACGCGCGAGGCCGCCTCGTCAATCGCGTCAATCGCCTTGTCGGGCAGATAGCGTTCGGTCACGTAACGGGCCGAGAGCCGGGCCGCCGCCTCCAGCGCTGCGTCCTCAATCTGCACCTTGTGGTGCTGCTCGTAGGCGTATTTGATGCCCTGCAAGATGGCGATGGTCTCCTCAACGCTGGGCTCGTCCACCATTACCGGTTGGAACCGGCGCTCCAACGCCGCATCAGACTCAATGTGCTTGCGGTATTCCTCCAACGTCGTCGCGCCGATACACTGGAGCTCGCCCCGCGCCAGCGCCGGTTTGAGGATATTGGCAGCATCCATAGAGGAGCCAGCCGACCCGGCCCCGACGATCATGTGAATTTCATCAATAAATGTGATGGTGCTGGAACCGCGCAGTTCATCCACCACCCGCTTCAACCGCTCCTCAAACTGGCCGCGGTACATCGTGCCGGCCACCAGCGACCCCATATCCAGCTGGATCACCCGTTTACCCAGAATTGGCCCCGGCACTTCTCCAGCGACGATCCGCTGCGCCAGCCCCTCCACGATGGCCGTTTTGCCCACGCCGGGCTGCCCGATCAAGGCCGGATTGTTCTTGGTTCGGCGCGCTAAAATCTGAATGACGCGCTCAATCTCCTTCTGGCGGCCGATGACCGGATCCAGCCGCCCCTGCCGGGCCAGCTCGGTCAGATCCACCGCCAGTTGATCCAGCAGGGAAGGCTGGCTGCCACGCCGGGGCTCAGGACGGGAAGGGGCCGCCGGCTGGGCCGCCGGGACCGGAGCAAATTGCTCAATCCGCCGCCGCAACAGATCAGCCGTCAACCCAAACTGCGCCAGAATAGCCAGCACCAGCCCTTCCTGCTGCCGCAACAAAGCCAGCAGCAAGTGATGGGTATCCACCACGGAGCTGTTGCGCCGTTTGGCCTCATCCACGGCCACTTCAATCAGCATCTGGGTGCTGGGCAGCAATTCCGGCTCGGCGGCGCGAAGCGGCAGCGCGTTGGAGAGCCGTTCCACCGTGCGCTGTACCTGCTGGGGCCGCATCCCCGCGTCCCGCAGGATCCGCCCGGCCAGCCCCTCGCTTTCCATAAGCAGGCCCAAAAGCACATGCTCCGGCCCAATGGAGGCATGGTGCATCCGCGTCGCCTCCATGTGGGCAAAGCCAAAAACCTCGCGGGCTGCTGCTGTGAACCGTTCCAAACTGTTTGCCATGGCCGTATCCTTATAATTATAATCGTGACTTAACCGCTACCCTTGGGACACGCTATAAAAAACGCTGCTGGCGCTGCGTTATAATCAGCTCTTTGCTCTGTATTATATACCACCTGTGCAAGAAGCAAGAGCAAGCCCATGGACCGGCAAGTCCATTTGCCCCCCAGCCTGATTGACGTTATACTTGGGAGATGTCGTCAAGGGCATTCCCCCTGAACTGGCGTTCACCAGCAGGGAGATGAAAATTAGGTTCGTAGTGCCGCGCTTCAGCGCGGCTAAGACGGCGCTAAAGCGCAGGAACGCCTGAAGACATCACTACAGTTCTACGAGGTTAAGCGTTACACAGAGTCCTGAAAATTAAAAAGCGCAAGGTAACCGCGACTTCCTAATCCCTAACCCCGATTTTCACAAGGAGAAATCATCAGGATGAGAATTCTATTGACCGGCCACCGGGGCCAGCTGGGCCAGGCATTGCTGCCCGTGCTCGCGGCACACGACTTGTTGGGGGTAGACTACCCGGAAGGTGACATCACCGACCGGGCCAGCTTCCGGGCCACGGCGCAACAGTTCCGGCCCGACCTGATCCTCCATGCCGCGGCCATGACCGATGTGGACGGTTGTGCCCGCAATCCCGCCGAAGCCTACCGTGTCAACGGCCTGGGGACTCAAAACGTGGCCCTGACCGCCGCCGAGCTGGGCGCCGAGCTGCTCACCATCAGCACCAACGAGGTCTTTGACGGGCAGGCAACCGAGCCGTATCACGAATGGGCCACCACCCATCCCATCAACGCCTATGGGCGCTCCAAGCTGGCCGGAGAATGGTACACCCTCCACCTGACCCCGCGCAGCTACGTCGTCCGCACGGCCTGGCTCTATGCACCCGGTGGACGGAACTTCCCCCACCGCATTCTCCGCCTGGCCGATGAACGCGGCAGCCTGCGCGTGGTTGCCGACGAGGTCGGCTCGCCCACCTATGTGGTGGACCTGGCCGCAGCGCTGGCCGCGCTGATCCAGACCCACGCTTACGGTGTCTACCACCTGGTCAATGCGGGTGTTGCCTCACGCTACGAATTCGCGCGCGAGATCCTGCAGCGCAGCGGCCGGGGGCAGATTCCGGTGGAGCCGGTCACGCTGGCGGAGTTCAAGCGCGACAGTACCCCGCCGCCCTACGCCCCGCTGGCCAACAACGCGGCGGCGGCGCTGGGCATTACCCTGCGGCCCTGGCAGGCCGCGTTAGCTGAGTTTCTGACCACCTATCCGCATTAACAGAAAAGAGTCTTTTCCCTTGTCCGCGGCCCAACCCTTGTTTTCGGTCATTGTGCCCAATTGGAACGGCGCGCAACACCTGCCCACCTGTCTGGAGAGCCTGCGCCGCCAGACCTGGCGCGACTTTGAGCTGCTGATCCCCGATAACGGCTCCACCGACGGTTCCCTGACGCTGTTGGCCGGCTATCCTGAAGCGCAGGTCTTGCCCCTGGGCCGCAACCTCGGCTTCACCGGGGCCTGCAACGCCGGTTTGCGCGCCGCGCGGGGCGAGTTTTGCGTGCTGTTGAACAACGACACGGAGGCCGATCCGCGCTGGCTGGAGGAGCTGGCCGCCGCCTTTGCCCGCCACCCGGAAGTCGGATTGGTGGCCTCCAAAATGCGCCTTTTTGACCGGCGCGACACCTTCCACACGGCGGGCGATTACGTCAGCCTGGACGGTTTGCCGCATAACCGGGGGGTCTGGGAACAGGACACCGGCCAATACGACCACGAAGCCTACGTCTTCAGCGCGTGTGGCGGGAGCGCAGCGTATCGCCGGGCGCTGTTAGACGAGCTCGGGCCGCTGGACGAAGACTTCTTTTTCTCCTGCGAGGACGTGGACCTGGCCTGGCGGGCGCAGCTGGCGGGTTGGCGCTGCCTCTTTGCCCCGCCAGCCATCGTTTACCACAAATTGAGCGCCACCGGCGGCGGGACGACGGCCTCTTTCTACGACGGGCGCAACCGGCTCTACCTGTTAGTCAAGAATTACCCGGCCGACCTCTGGCACCGTTACAGGGGACGAGTCATTGCCGCCCAGCTGCGGATCGCCTGGACGGCGCTCCGGGCCTGGCGTGGGGCGGCCGCCCGCGCCACCCTGCGCGGCCAGCTGGCCGGTCTGGCCGCCCTGCCCCGGCTGCGCCGCAAGCGCGCGGGCATCCAGACACGCCGCCGGGTGGAGATCGCTTATCTGGAGCGCCTGATGACCCCACCCTACGAAATCCCGGTGGAATCGTCCAGCTCGGGTTAGCGTTGCAGCAGCCAGCGTCGTCTCAGTGGTTCAGTGTTTTTTGGTTCAGTGTTTTTAAGGAATTCACCGTGGACTGGCGTCCACCAGCGGTGGAATGCAAATTGGCTCGTAGTAACGCGCTTATGAAGTTTAACTAAATAATCCGGATATTTTGCTCTGAAGAGCTACCGCCAAATATGGGGCATCCTATGTCACCACCATCAAATTAGCCCAAATATGGGATAGGCTTCGCAAATAAGGATATCCGAATTTATTTGTCAAATTTCATTAGCGCGTTGGACAGCGCTAAAGCGCCTGACTACAAGCCAAGCGCTATTTTCAAGGGAGATTTCATCCTTCCGCCTTCATCCTTTCAGAAGGCGTTCACCAGCCGTGGGATGAAAATTGGCTCGTAGTAACGCGCTTCAGCGCGTTGGACGGCGCTAAAGCGCCTGACTACAAGCAAAGCGCTATTTTCAAAGGAGGTGACTATGCCGGCCAAAACACCAGTGACGTTTGGATTAGCCTTAGGGGGCGGCGGGGCGCGCGGAGCGGCGCACATCGGCGTGCTGCGAGTGCTGGAACGTGAAGGGATCCCCCTCGGCCCGATTGCCGGCACCAGCATAGGCGGGGTGGTCGCCGTTCTCTACGCCGCCGGGCACACGCCCGACCAGATCGGCACACTGATGTCGCAGCTAGACCCCGACCTGTTGAAACTGGACCCGGAACGGCGGGCGCTCTTCTCGCTGGAACGGATCCGGCCGCGATTGGAAGAAGTCCTCGGCGAAGTGCGCCTGGAGCAGCTGGCGCGCCCCTGCGCCGTCGTGGCCGTGGACGTAGACCACGGTGAGGAAGTCATCATCACCACCGGACCGGCCGTGGAGGCGATCCTGGCGACGGGCGCGGTGCCGGGCCTCTTCCCACCGGTACGGCTCCTGGGGCGCGTGTTGGTGGATGGCGGCATTCTCAACCCGGTCCCGGTCAATGCCGTGCGCCAGCTCGGGGCCACCGAGATCATCGCCGTCAACATCAACAGCAACCGCTCCCGCCCTCACACCGAAATCGGCGGCGTCGTGGCGCTGCCAGCCTTAGGCGGCGGCAAGCCACTCATGGAGCTTTTCCCCTGGCGTGACGCCATCCGGCTCTACTCCAAAGCCAGCATGATCACCACGATTGAGCTGGCAGAACGCCGGCTGGCGATGGAGCAGCCCACCGTCGTCATCCGCCCGGCGGTGGGCGACATGGGTCTCTTAGACACCGAGACCATCCCGGCCGGGATCATGGCCGGCGAGGCCGCGACGCTGGCAGCGCTCCCCCAGATCAAAGCCCGGCTGCAGCGCCGCCGCCGCTTGCTTTAAGTCCCGTTCCCAACGTAAAAACAGTGCGGGGCGGATCTACATCCGCCCCGCACTGCACGAAAGGAGGTGCCACGACGGCTCACTTGCTCTCGCCCGCGCTGGTAGCGGGAGCTTTAGCCTCACTCGGTTCTTTGGAGCTGGCAGCAGCGGCCGTATGCTCCTTGTCCTCTTTGCGAGTACCCGGAGTGGCCGTCGGCGACGCGCTCCGGTGATCGGTAACGTAAAAGCCGGATCCTTTGAAAATAATGCCGGCCGGCTGGATCAGGCGGATCACCTGCCCTCCACAATCCGGGCACTCCGTGATCGGAGCATCGGAAAAGGACTGGCGCCGCTCAAACCGCAGCCCACACGTTTTGCATTGATATTCGTATAGCGGCATACATCATCCTCCCTATATGACCCCTATTCCAAAAGTTATTATAGCCCGTTTAAGCCAATTGGCAAGACCCGCGCGGGTTGCTCTCTGGGCAATTTCAGGCATAATCCCTCCCATGTTAAAACGAACCTGGTGGTTACTCTGGTTATTGATCCTGCTGGCAGGCTGCGCCGGCCTGGCACAACCTGTGACCCCTTCGCCGGCTGAGACCACGATGGCCTCCCTCCCTCTGTCGCCCACCGCGACGCCGGCACCAACCGCCACCCTCCCGCCAACGCCGACCCCAACGCCTGTGCCCGGCGTGTTGCTGGCCGAGGCCGAGCAGGCCTACGCTCTCGGCGATTACGAAGCCGCCGAAGCGCGCTTCCGGCAGGCCACGGCGGCCCCGCTGGCGCCGGAGGAGCGCAGGCAGGCCGTCCTGGGCCTGGGGCGGACGTTGCTGGCGCGCGGGGTCGCCAGTGAAGCCGTGGACCTGCTCCGCGCCTATCTGGCGGCCGCGCCGGCCGATCCCGCCGCCGGTGAAGCGCACCTCCTGCTGGCCAAGGCGTTGACCGCTGCCAGCGATCCCGCCGGGGCCGCCGACGAATACCGCATAGCGCTCACCGCTTACCCGACGCTGGCAGCTTACATCAACGAATGGTTAGGCGACGCTGAACGCGCCGCCGGCCGGGACACCGGCGCAGTGGAAGCCTATGGCGCTGCGCTGGCGGCCGCCGGGCGCACCGACCAACAGGTCTTCCTGCACGAAAAGCGCGCGCTGGCTTACACCGGGCTGCTCTCCTACACCGAAGCGCTGGCCGAGTATGACGCCATTCTGGCGCTCGCACAGATCCCCGGCTACCGCGCCCGGATCGGCTACCAGGCCGCGCAGACCGCGCTCCTGGCCGGCGACAGCACTGAGGCTTACCGGCGGCTGCAAGAGATCACCCTGGCTTACCCGGATCAAACTTACGGCTACGAGGCCCTGAAGTCGCTGGTGGAAGCGGCTCAGCCGGTAGATGACTTACTGCGCGGCAAGATTGATTACTACGCCGAGGCCTACGGTCCCGCCGTGGAAGCTTTTTACCGCTACTTGCAGGCCACGCCGGATCATACCGGCGAGGCGCATTACTACGCGGGGCTGTCCTATCTGGAGGCCGGCAGCCCCGAACTGGCGTTGAAGGAATTTGACAGCCTGCTAAAGACCCATCCCGGTGACGACTATTGGGGCAGCGCGCTCTACCGCAAGGGGCAGGCCCTCGCGGCGTTAGGCCGGGTGGACGAGGCCATCACTGCCTACCGGGCGCTGCCGGAAGCGCTGCCGGAACATCCCCGCGCCGCGGGAGCGCTCTGGGCGGCCGCCGAGTTGCTGGAGCAGCAAGGGGACCTGGCGGGGGCCGCCGCCGGCTTCCTGGACTTAGCCGCGCGCTATCCCAACGACGAGGGCGCGCCGGAGGCCCGGTTCCGCGCCGGGCTGGATGACTACCGCGCCGGTCTGTTACCGGAGGCGCAGGCCGCCTGGCTGGATTTGACGAGCTGGTACCCGGCCCACGAGCGGGCCGCCGCCGCCGGCTACTGGTTGGGCAAGACCTTTTTACAGACCGGGGCCACCCTCAGCGCGACCGAGGCGCTGACGCAGGTGGTAAGGGCCGCACCGTGGGATTACTACGGGCTGCGCGCGGCCGAGCTGCTGGCCGGACAGACCCCGTTCAACGATTATAGCGCGCCGCGCCCTTGTGGGACTCTGGAGGAGCAGCAGGCCACCGAGACCTGGCTGGCCGGCTGGTTGGGGATCACCCAGACGGCCACCCTGGCCACGCTCTCGCCGGAGCTCCAGGCCGACCCGCGCCTGCAACGGGGGACGTTGCTCTTGCAGCTGGGCTACTTTGACGACGGCCGCACCGAATTGGAGGCCCTGCGTGCCGCCACCGCCGCCGAGGCCCTGACCCAATACCGGCTGGCGCTCTACTTTCGCGACCTCGGGCTCTATCGCTCCTCCATCCTCGCCGCCGGGACAGTCATCCGGCTCTCCCCGGCGACCGATTTCAGCCAGGTGCCGCGCTTCCTCGGCTGCCTGAATTACCCCACCTATTACGCGGAGCTGGTGGAGAAAGAGGCCGCCGAATTTGCGCTGCCGCCGCTCTTCACCTACGCCCTTCTACGGCAGGAGAGCCTCTTTGAAGGCGCGGCGACTTCCTACGCGGCGGCCCATGGCCTCATGCAGGTGATCCCGGAGACGGGGCAGCAAATCGCGACGGCGCTTGGCTGGCCCCCGGATTACGAGACGGCGGACCTCTACCGCCCGCTGGTCAGCGTCCGCTTCGGCACCTGGTACCTGGCCCAGCAGCGAGACCGCTTCAACGGCAACCTCTTCGTAGCGATGGCCGGCTACAACGGCGGCCCCGGCAACGCCGCTCGCTGGTGGGAAGCCGCCGGTCAGGATACCGATCTGTTCGTGGAGCTGATCGGCTTCCAGGAGACGCGCACCTACGTAGAGCGAATCACGGAGCATTACGCCCGTTACCGGTGGTTATATTAACCCAAGTTGCTACCTTATCGTTGGCAGGGGGCATTTTCTCTTTTGACCACTGACCACAAGACCGCAGACCACTCTATTTTAACCGCCGGGGTCTGTGGTCAGTCGTCCGTGGTCTCCTGGCAGTGCAGGTGGCAATTTGAGTTATATTACCCCACTGGCAGCACCCCACCCACGAGCTGACTGCAAACAGCCCGCCAGCTCACGCTAAGGCGCAAGGCCCGCACGGGTTTTCTTGTCACCAGAGGGTACCCGGCGTCCTGGCGTGAGACTTTTTTCAGCGAGGTCTTTTAACCTTCCCCGGCCAGCGCAATCGCTTCAATCTCCACCAAGCCGCCCCGGGGCAGCGCGGCGACCTGCACGGCCGAGCGCGCCGGCGGTGCGCCGGGGAAAAACTCGGCGTAAACGGCGTTGACAATCTGGAAATCGGCCATATCGGCCAGGAAGACAGTGGTTTTGACCACCCGGTCCAGCCCACTGCCGGCGGCCTCTAAGATGGCCCGGAGGTTGCACAGCGCCTGCCGGGCCTGGGTGGCGACATCCGGCCCGGCAAACTGCATGGTAGCAGGGTCCAGCCCCAGCTGGCCGGCAGTGAAAACCAGGCCGCCGGCCTGGATGCCCTGTGAATAAGGGCCGATGGCCTGCGGCGCGTCGGGGGTAACAATCACAGTTCTCATGCGTGCCTCCCTGAAGAGAGTTCAATCGTCGCTTAGTCACCCGGTCAGTTGCCCGTGGAACGCGAACTTCAGTCCGCCATGCCCATCCCACCACCGGCAAACACCAGGGACATGGCGGACCCTAAAGCTCCGACGTCGTCTTCACAAAATCCAGCACTTCGTCAAGATAGGCAAACGCCAGGGCAGTCACGGTATCGGCGCCGCCGTAATAGATGGCGATTCGTCCCGTGTCTGCATCATAGAGCGCCGCACAGGGGAACGCCACGTTCGGCACGTCGCCAACACATTCATAGTAAGTCTGCGGGGAAAGAAGGTAGGGCCCCCCCCGATAAATCACCTTCCAGGGCTGATCCAGGTCAAGCAGAGCCGCGCCAAAGCTGTAAACGAAGCCGTTGCAGGAAGTCAGTACCCCGTGGTAAAACAACAGCCACCCTTCAGGGGTCTCAATCGGAATCGGCCCGGCGCCAATTTTCGTGCTCTGCCATCCCCCTTTAACCCCCATCACAAAACGGTGCTGCCCCCAATGGACCAGGTCCGGGCTTTGGCTGACATAAATATCCCCAAAGGGGGTGTGGCCGTTATCGCTGGGCCGGCTGAGCATAAAGTACCGGTCATGGATCCGCCGGGGGAATAATACACCATTGCGGTTAAACGGCAAGAAGGCATTTTCAAGGAAATAAAAGTCGTTGAAATCAAAGGTGTAGCCGATGCCGATGGTCGGGCCATGATAGCCATTGCACCAGGTCACATAATAACGGTCCTCCAGCCAGACCACGCGCGGATCATAGCGATATTGGAAGCGGCCGATTTCAGGATCGTCACACTGCCACACAATCGGATCGTTATCCAGCTGCCAATCTATGCCGTTCTGGCTGAAACCGCGATGCAGGTTCATGTCGCGTTTTTTGTTATCGCAGCGAAAGACACCGGCAAAATGGCCTTGAAACGGTACGACGGCGCTATTGAAAATACTGTTGGACGAGGGAATCAAATTACGAGGAATAATCGGGTTAGCACTGTACCGCCAGACCACATCAGAACAGCCCGCAGGTCGCTCTTCCCAGGGCAAATGAGAGAGGGGTGAATTCATCATGGTAAACCTCCTGATAAGAAAATTTGTTTTTTTATCACAAAGTAGTTGACTTGTACCAGAAAATCTGGTATAATAAGTACCGGTAACGAAACGGAAAAAATCCGTTTTTTTTAAGCCATCAATTGGGAGCGCTCCCAGATATTATAGCATATAACATGGACAAGCGCAATCACTCCAAGGCAGGACACTATGTAACCGAGCTGACGCTGGAAGACGTCGCAAGACAGGCCGGCGTCTCTCGCTCCACTGTCTCGCGAGTGGTGAACAACCATCCTGATGTGCGTGAAGATGTGCGGAAACATGTGCTGGAAATCATTCAGAATACCGGCTATCACCCTCATGCGGCAGCACGCGCGTTGGCCTCACAACGGTCAGGGACGATTGGCCTGGTATTGCCCCATAGCGTGAGTTTCTTTTTTACCGACCCCTACTTTCCCCACCTGGTCAAAGGGGTCGCCCAGGGGTGTAACCAATACGATTATACCTTAGCGTTCTTTCTTGGCGGCACCAAAGAGGACGAGAAGAAGATCTTTCCGCGTGTCGCCCGCAGTGGTCTGGTAGATGGGGTTTTGGTCCAGGCCGGTCACCACGGCGACCAGTGGATTGTGGGACGCTTAATTGATTCCAACATGCCGTTGGTCATTATCGGTCGCCCATTCCAGGGCGAAGGGGTGAGTTATATTGATATTGATAACGTCAAAGCCGCCTACAACGCCGTGAGTTACCTGGTCCGGTTGGGATACCAACGCATCGGGACCATTGCCGGCCCGGCCAATAGCACCGTTGGCCTGGATCGCAAGGCCGGCTATCTGAAAGCTTTGACGGAAAGTGGGCTGGAAATTGATCAGGCCCTGATTACCGAGGGTGATTTTACCGAGGTGGGGGGCTATGAAGCCATGACGCGCTTGTTGAGCGCCAGGCCGAACGCGATCTTTGCGGCCTCTGACATTATGGCTATCGGGGCCATGCGGGCAGCGCGCGATGCCGGCCTGAAGATTCCACAAGACATTGCCTTTATCGGGTTTGATGATCTGCCCATCGCGGTTTTGTCAGACATTAAGTTGACCACCGTTCGACAGCCGGTCGTTCAATTCGGCGTCAAAGCGGTTGAGCTCCTGATAGACCTGCTGGAAAATGGCGTCAACCCGCCACGCCGGATTATCATGGATACGGAACTCATTGTCCGCGAATCTTGCGGGGGCGTCCAGAGACAATAAAAAAAACCTCGTAGAGGGGATTGTTTTTTACGTTGCGCCGGGAGCGCTCTCATTAAATTATCATGCTCCGTTTTTGCAGAAGAGAAGGGATCGCAGCTTAGAAAGTGCATAAAAGCTCCCAACTCTCAGAGGGCATTCACAAGTCTGGTGTGCGTCTCAAGAGCGATAGGCAGGAGTGGCTTTTTTTAGGCCGCGCCGGGAGCGCTCCTGGGACCGCTTGATTCTTGGGGATAGCAAAAATTCGTGACGGATAAGTGTGGAAGGAGGTGATACACAATTCACTGTGCCGATCAAATAAGGTCTAAGCTTATTTTCCATCATTCCCATAAACCAAAAGGAGTAAGGAGAAATGAAACGCGCATTGACTGTTCTGTCTATCCTGGCTGTCTTCAGCCTGCTGCTGACAGCCTGCGGGACTACCCCGACCGCAGCCCCGGCTACCACTGAAGCCCCGGCCACCACGCAAGCTCCGGCCAAGACCGAAGCGCCCGCTACGACTGAGGCTCCCTCCACCCCGGCCCCGACCGAGGCTCCCGCCACCCCCACCGAATACCCGCGCAATGAGACCATCTATGTGAGCGGCGCGGCCTGGGGTCCGGCTTCCACCTGGAATCCCTTCCAGCCCGGCTCGCTGGCCAACACCACCGGCAGCATCGGCTTCGTCTACGAGTTCCTCTTCAACTACGATCCGCTGACCGGCAAGTTTATCCCCTGGCTGGCGGAGAGCGGCAAATGGACCGACGCCACCACCTATGAAGTCGTGCTGCGCAAGGGCCTGACCTGGAGCGATGGCAAGCCGTTGACGGCCGATGATGTCAAGTTCACCTTTGAACTGGGGCAGAAGTACAGCGCCCTCTGGTTCGCGCCCCTCTGGACCAACACCGGTCTGAAGAGCGTCGAAGCCGTGGATGATACGCACCTGAAATTCACCCTGCAAGATCCGCTCTACCAGGAATGGGACAACTATCTGTTCAACCTGCCCATCGTTCCCAAGCACCTGTGGGAAGGCCGGACCGAGGAAGAAGTGACCGTCGGCGCCAATGAGAAACCGGTCGGCTCTGGGGCCTATATGTACCTGACCAACGCTGAAGACCGCAACGTCTGGGTGCGCAACGACAACTGGTGGGGCATCAGCGTCTTCGGCAAGCCCGCGCCCAAGTATATCGTGGACATCCGCACCTCCAGCAACAACGTCGCTCTGGGCATGGTCATCAAAGGCGAACTGGATCTGAGCAACAACTTCCTGCCGGGTATTGCGACACTGGCCGATAAGGGCTATGTCAAGACCTTCTATGCCCAGCCCCCTTACATGCTCTCGGCCAACACCGCCGTGCTGTTCCTGAACACCACCAAGAAACCGATGGACGATGCCGCCTTCCGCAAGGCGCTGGCCTTCGCCATTGACGTGCCTTCCATCGTCAATGTTGCGTATGCCAATCTGGTCAAGGCCGCCAGCCCCTCTGGTTTGCTGCCCACCCTGAGCAAGTACGAAGATCAGGCCGTGCTGGCGAAACTGGGGTACACTTTTGACACGGCCAAAGCCAAGCAAATCCTGGCCGATGCCGGCTACAAGGATGTAAACGGCGATGGGTTTGTGGAAGCTCCCGATGGCTCCAAGATTGAACTGGAGGTCACCTGCCCGAGCGGTTGGACCGACTGGATGGCCGCGATTGACATCATCGCCACCAGCGCTCAGGCCGCCGGGATCAACATCAAGTCGGCCTACCCCGATTACGGCGCCTGGAACACGGCGCTGCAGGGCGGCACGTTTGATATGACCCTGAACAACTGGGCGCAAATGAGCAATACGCCCTGGACGCTGTACAACCTGTTGTTCCGGCACCCGATTCAGGAGCAAATGCAAAGCGGTAACTTCGGCCGCTACGCCAACCAGCAGATGTTTGACCTGGTGGATGCCCTGGCTAAAGTGCCGACCGACGATGAGGCGGGTATGAAGGCCGCTTGCTCCAAGATCCAGGAACTGATGCTGACCGACATGCCCATGATCCCGCTCTGGTATAACGGCCTGTGGGCGCAGTTCAGTGAGTCCTCCTGGACGAACTGGCCCAGTGAGAACAACGCGGTGTCCCTGCCGACCACCTGGTCCGGGTACTGGCAGATGGGCGGCCTGCAAACGCTCCTCAATCTGAAGCCGGTAACGCCCTAACCCTCTAACATCAGGTTAAGTCAAGCCGCCCCTCCTGGGCTGCTCAGGTCGGGAGGGGCGGCACTGTAAAGTAGTAATGACTCGTGACACCGAGGAGCGCTTATGAAGAAATATTTTGGCCGGAAAATTGTGATTTATCTGCTCACTTTTTTTCTGGCGGTAACCATTGATTGGATGATTCCGCGTTTTATGCCCGGCGACCCGATCCGCAACATGTTGACCCGGGTCTCGGTCAGTTCCAACCCCAGCGCTATTCAGATGATGTATGACTACTATGCGCATTTGTTTGGGCTGGACCTCCCTATCTGGCAACAATATCTCAATTTCTGGCAAGCCCTGTTCAAAGGCGACCTGGGGATCAGCACGTATCTCTTTCCTACCCCGGTGAAGCAAGTGCTTTTGCGAGCCGTCCCCTACGATCTTCTGCTGCTCATCCCGGCCATTCTGTTGGCCTGGTATACAGGCAACAAATTCGGGGCCTTCGCCGCCCGCTCAAAATGGCTGGACAACACCATTTCGCCTGTTTCCTACGTGCTCACGGCCACACCTTATATGTGGTTGGGCATTCTGTTGGCCTGGCTCTTTGGCATTGTTTTGGGGATTTTCCCGATTGCCGGCGCCTATGCTTTTTCTTTGCGGCCCACTTTTTCTCTCAAATTCATTTTGAGCGCCCTGCACCACTGGTTCTTGCCTTTCATCTCTATCTTCATGGTTGGATTTGGTGGCTGGTCCATTGGTATGCGCAATATGATTATTTATGAACTGGAATCAGATTATTCCCACTACCTGACCACGTTAGGGGCGCCCAAAAAGTTGATCCGCCGGTATGCCTTCAACAATGCGGTGCTCCCCCAAATTACCGGTCTGGCCCTGCAGTTGGGCGTTGTGGTAGCCGGCGCCCTGGTCACGGAAGTGGTATTTTCGTATCCGGGCATCGGGTATCTGCTCCTGGCAGCCATTCAGAATCAGGACTACTTTCTCATCCAGGGGTGTTTCCTGTTCATCATCATCGGCGTCCTGCTGGCGAATTTCACCCTGGATGTCATCTACGTGCTGGTTGACCCGCGTACCCGCCGCGGCATGACAGGAGAGACAGCATGAGCACACAGAAGAAGAAAAACGAATTTCTCTACTTTGGTCTGCGCAACAAAAAACTCCTGGTGGGGTCAGCCATCATCCTTTTCTTCCTCATCCTGAGCCTGGTAGGGCCATGGTTGGCGCAAAACGATCCCTTTAAGTTTGTCAATCCGCTGGGGGCGGAGGCCCCTTCTTCTAAGTACTGGTTCGGCACGACCTTTTTCGGGCAGGATGTCTTTTCCCAGTTTGTCAATGGCCTGCGCGCCACCTTTGTAGTGGGCCTCATTGGCGGCGGGTTAGGCACGCTCCTGGGGATACTGATTGGCTTTACGGCCGGTTATCGGGGGGGTCTCGTAGATGAAGTGCTCAACGCGCTGACCAACATCGTGCTGGTAATCCCCACGCTGGCCGTGCTGCTGATTGTTGCGGCCTACCTGAAGGTACGCAGTGTCTGGACGGAATGCCTGTTCATCGGGTTCACCGCTTGGCCCTGGGTGGCCAGAGCCATCCGCGCCCAGACCTTTTCCCTGCGCACGCGGGATTTCGTTGACCTGGCCCGGATGAGTGGGATGAAAGCCACTCAAATCATCTTCCGGGAAATCGCCCCGAACATGATGTCTTACTTGCTGCTGGTATTCATCCTGCAATTCGGGGGCGCCATCCTCACGGCGGCCACGCTGGATTTCATCGGCCTGGGACCAACCAACGCGATTTCGCTGGGCTTGATGATGCAATATGCGGTCCTCTGGGGCGCTTTGCAACTGGGGATCTGGTGGTGGTTTATTCCACCCGGCCTGGCGATCACCGCCATCGTCGGCGCGCTGTACAGCATGAACGTAGGCCTGGACGAAGTCTTCAATCCTAAGTTGAGGGAGATGTAGCCATGGCTTTGCAAGTAGAAAATCTCACCCTCTACTATCAAACGCTGCGCGGTGATGTGCACGCGCTGGAAAATGCCACGTTCACAATCGGGGACGGTGAAATCATGGGACTGGCCGGCGAATCGGGCTGCGGCAAAACCACCCTGGGGCATGGTTTGATTCTGCTGGTCCCGCCCATGAAATATGTGACGGGTCAAGTGACGCTGGACGGTGAGCCGCTCCCCATCTGGGATACCGACAAGATGGATGCCTTCCGCTTCAGCCGGATCTCCATCATCCCCCAGTATGCGATGAACGCCATGAACCCTATCCGCAAAATTGGGAAGATGATTGAGGAACTGCTGACCGCCAAAAAAGTGGATTATCAGGCCATGCTCCCGGAACTAAAGCGCCGGTTGGACCTGGTCAAATTGCCGCATGAAGTGCTCAAGATGTATCCCATTGAGTTATCGGGCGGGATGAAGCAACGCATGGTGATGGTCATCTCTTCACTCCTGGACCCTTCCCTGCTGATCGCCGACGAGATCACTTCGGCCCTGGATGTCGCCAGCCAGAAAGCCGTGGCCGAGATGTTAGTGGAATTCCGTGACCAGGGTTGCTGCAAAAGCGCCATGGTCATCACCCACGATATTTCCATCCTCTACCAGATTGCCGACAGCATCCTGATCATGTATGCCGGGCAACTGGCCGAGAAGGCGACTACCACCACCATTATCCACGCTCCCCGCCACCCCTACACCCAACTGCTGATCTCCTCTCTGCCCGAAATCGGCGTCAAATACACCGACCGGAGACTGAGCGGCATCCCGGGCAAGCCGCCGCTGCTCCTCGACCCCCCCACCGGTTGCCGGTTCAAGGCGCGCTGTCCGGTGGCTTTTGAAAAATGCAACGAGGTCCCGCCCTTGATTGAAGTTGAACCCGGTCATTTCATTGCTTGCTGGAAGGAGACTGAACGCCATGCTTAAACTTGAAAATGTCTCCAAAACCTATAAGGTGGGTACCTTCGGCGGCAAGGAGCTCCATGCCGTCAACGGAGTTAGCTTCACGGTCCAGGATGGGGAAGTCGCCGCGCTGATTGGCGAGAGCGGCAGCGGTAAAAGCACCATCGGCAAGATGATTCTGCGCCTGATTTCCATCACTTCGGGGACGATTTCATTGAACGGTGTGGATATTGCCACCCTCCGGGGGACCGCCCTCAAAGAATATTACCGCAAGGTGCAGGGCATCTTCCAGGACCCGTTCAGTTCCTACAATCCGATTTTCAAGGCCGACCGCATCTTCCAAATCGTGCACGATGAGTTTTACCCGCAGGTGGACGCTGGCGAGTGGCAGCAAAAAGTAGAAAAGACCCTGCGAGATGTCGGCCTGAACCCGGAACATGTCCTGAACAAATACCCTCACCAGTTGAGCGGCGGACAGCTCCAGCGCTTCCTCATCGCCCGCGCCCTGCTGCTGGATATTGAGTTCCTGGTCGCGGACGAAATCATCAGCATGTTGGACGCTTCTACCCGCATTGACGTGCTCAACCTGCTGGCCGAACTGAAAAAGCGCGGCCTCTCCATTCTTTTCATCACCCACGACCTTTCACTGGCTAACTACATCAGCGAAAGGGCCGTGATTCTCTATCACGGCTGCGTGACGGAAATGGGGATCACGGAGAAGATCTTCGCGGCTCCCCTGCACCCCTATACCCAAATGCTCATGGCTTCGGTGCCCCGCCTGGACCGGAAGTGGGAAGCAGCCACTACCAGCGTAGAGCAGGAAACGCAGCCGCTGACGGAGCTGCGGGGATGTGTCTACTATGGCCGCTGCCCTATCGCCGTCAAAAGTTGCGCCAGCGAGCAGCCTCCCCTGGTAGAGGTCAGCCCGGACCACCTGGTGGCCTGCCCCTACGCCAGACGGCCCGACTGAGGACTATTTTCCGCTCACAGCCACCGGGGCGGCCCTTGCTGGGCCGCCCCGGTAAGTTAAAGATGCCCGAGGCGTCACTCCCCTCCTACTCATGGTCGCTCAAGCCGCAGGTTAGCTCCGCGATGACAACTACTTCATCCCGGTAAACCTCCCTGGTGCATTGCGGCAGGAAGGTCCCCTGCAAAAATTGGTAGGCGGCCCGTTGCTGCCCGGTCGGATCGTGGTATAAAAGCAGCCACGCCAGGTCACCGGCGCTGAAGAACAAATGAGTCACTCCCTGCCGGTGCAATTCAGCGGCGATAGCCGTCGGGTCAGCATGATAGGACAGAAAGAGCCGGGTCCATTGCGTCTGATCGGCATCCGGCCGGCATTGCAGACCACAATAATAGCTCTGGCCGTTCCACAACAACAAGACCTGGGCCTCCGGCGGTAACGTCTCCCGGATAAATTGCTGGGCCGGAAAGACAAAATTACTACGGGCCAGAAATTCGTTCTTCGTTTCCTGCCCTAAAACAACTCGCCACGACTGGTTTTGGCGCAATGTGACCAGCTGATAAGCAAGCGTGGCCATCATCATGCCGGCCAGCAAACCGCGCCAAAGCAGGGACACCCGACCCGAACGCGAGATCAGCACGTCTGCCGCAAGCAACGCCACTACGGGGAACAGAGGCAGCAGGAAGCGTGTCTGTTGCGAACCCTGGGCCCAGATCAAGAACCACAGGCCGGCGTACAACGCTAACCCGATACTCAGCCGGTTCCGGTCTCGCTTGAATAATATCCCCAGGCCGGCAAAAAAGAGGGGATTGGGAATCTCAATGGAAAAAGTCCCAAACTGTTGCCGGCGGAGGTAGAAATTAAGCGGCAACAACAGGTAAGCCACGACGCTCCGGCCAGCACCGAAACTGTGCAGGTAAGCCAGCAAAAGCTCCTGGCGGGTAGTGTCCCAACCGGGCGTGGTGAGAACAAAGGGGTAGATGGGGTTGCCGGACCAAAGCCAGCTCTTGAGATACCAGGGTGCGCCTGCCAGTAGCGCCGGCAGCGCGAACCACCAGGCATTGCGCAGCAGTGCGGGGCGGTCGTTACGCCAGCTCTGCCAGACGATCCAAAGTCCCAACAGGGCCGTCCCGCCCAGGGCCAACACTTTGTTACCCAGTGCCAGCCCGGCCAGTATCCCCACCAGCGCCAATAACTCACGCCGGGGCCTGGCCAACCAGAGGCAGAGCAGATAGACCGCCACGAACTCGTACACGGCCCAGGCCAGGTCGGTGTAGGCCCAAGTCGCCCACAACGGCAGCATGGGCACGCCCAGCAGCAACGCCGCTGCTACAGCACCGTGGGTCACGCTCCAAAATCGCCGTCCTAAGCTCCAGGTGGCCAGCACCAGGATGAGGGCGTAGGTCAGGTGTAGCAGGCCGGCCAGGGTGTCGCTGCCCAACGCCAGGCCGAGAGTGAAGAGCATCTCCAGCAAGAACGGGCCGTTAGCCTGCCAGAGATCAGGCAGAAAATAAATGCGACCAGCCGCCAAAAAGCGTTGGGGGGCAGCCAGGTGATACATCAGACCGTCATAATCCCAGGGCGGCGCCAGCGCCTGAAACAAGGCCAGAGCCAGCATTCCACCGCCCATGACGGCCAGAGCTTTGCCATCCAATCCCCAACGCCGGAAGGCCGAAACGGCGGCGGTAATCCGTGCCGGGATCTTCCCCAGCTCAGCACTCCATTCCCGCCAGGTCCATACCGCCGCCAGCGACAACCACAACAACAGGCTGACAGGTCGCAGCCAGCCTGCCAGCCCCAAGACAAGGACTCCATAGGCCAGGATGCCCCATCCCAGCGGCAACGCCAGCAACCAGCGCTCCAGGGAAGTCAGCTCTGGCAGCGTGAAGCGGGCGAGCACTTGGCGGCCTAACGCCCCACCCAACAGGACCAGCCCGCCCCACAGTCCCAGCGCAAACCCGTTATCCAGCCAGGCGTGCAGGCCCGCCACATTCAGGGGGCGCTCTGGAAAGGCCCATCGCATCCCCGCCAGTAAGAAGACACCGCCGATGACCAGGATCACTTCAAGCAGCGGTGCTTTACCTTTTAGCCCAATTGGTCCACGTTGTGTGACCACAGGTCTCTCCTCTTGTCACCGGCCGTGATCCCTCTCAATCTACCACGATGTCAATGTCATTAAGCCAGAGGGTGCTGGCCGCCCACGAGCACGCTTTCACCGCAGTCAACCGCTCCAGAGAGCATCGTGGAAGAAGTATGAAAATCCTGGGCGCCAGCTGAATTTTCTTGACTTCACAGGTCGCGGCGAAGCAGGATCCGAGCCACTATTTCTACCCCTTGCGCTACCCCCAAGGCCATACACCACAGACTGAAAATCACCGGAAAGAGGTAATACCGATCCCAATCCAAAGGGCTCAACAACATGGGAACCACTAAACCCAATGCCATCGCCGCCGAGACAATGCTGGGATAAAACTGCCTCCCCCCTCGCCACCATCGGTAAGTGGTCCACAATAAATATCCCAGGCCGAGTAGACACAAAGCGCCGTTCACTAAGGGAGCCCCTGGGAAGCGCCACGTGGCATAGTCCTGAAAAACACGTTCTGCTACTTGCGCGATCCGGGCCGCGCCTTCCTGACTATGCGTTTCGGGGTATGCAACCAACTGTTGTTGCATTTCCTGGGTCCGCATTTTCAACATCCTGGCGGTGCGGCCCAACGGGTCAGGGTAAAGGTAAGGATTAACCACCATGAAAGCCACGCCGGTAGCCAGTAACACCCAGAGAAGCGAGCGTTCCAGCACCTCAAGCCGGGAGCGGCGGGCTACCGTTCCCCGGTACCGCAGGGGAGCTAACACGGCCAGCCCACCGGCAGCCATTCCTGCCAATGCACCGTTCAACTTGACCGCCGCCGCCAGCCCAGAAAAAAGTCCGGCCAACAGCCACCACCGTTCCACGCCGGGAAAACGTCGGGCAGACGGGGCGGCCGCCGCCGCAGGCATCGCAGCAGTCCGCTGCCAGGACTGGATAGCTTTGGCGCTGGCCCAGCCGGCCAGCAACGTGAATAACAGCAAAGGGGCTTCGGCCATGGCGCGCCGCAGAGTATAAGCCAGGTAGCCATTGGCCGCATATAAGACCAGCAACGTGTAGGCGGCCACCCGGTTACGAGCTGCGCGCATCAGCTCAAACAGCAGCAGTCCACACCCGGCGGCGATCACTGCCATCGGCAACCGGGACCACCAAAGCAGGCCGGACTCGGGTAAAGCGTGGCGCGCCAGGTTTTCCTCATCGCTCAATGAGAACTCCCAGGTCGCGTTAAGCTCGGCAGCCGTATACCTTCCTAACCGACGGCCAACGCCAATCAGATAGCGTGTCAACGGAGGCTGCGTGAGCGTCCAATACGATTCCCGCCAGAGTGGAGAACTCAACTGACCTGAAAAGAACGCCTCGAACACACCACTGGAACCAATCCAATGGCTTTCATCCGGAAAAAACGGGACTGCAGCCAGCTGGGTGCAAAAGATAATCAGCAATACAGCCCCGATTAGCCAAGCCTCTAACCAGGGCCTCAAACGCCTGCCTCCGATTTTCCCCATCAGTCCTTTTCCTGTTCTCAAACAATGGAGCAGAAGGGGATTACCTCAACAACCCCGCCAGCGCCGCCGGGGTGTACGGTTTGAGCACGACATCGCGCACGCCGCGCTGGAGCAGGGCAGTGGTCCGCTCCACCCGGAGGTAGGAAGCCACCACGATCAGCTTGCCACCTGCCCCGGCGGCCGTTAGCTGCTTGACGAGCGCCGTGCTGTCGGCGGTTTCCAGTGCATCGTCTACGAGAATAAGGTCATAGGCTGCCGGCTCCACCGCCTCGGTCGCGCGCGCGACCTGATTACCGGCCCCGATGAGCGTCGCCGCTGCCCAGCGACTCCAGGCATCGTCGTCATCCACCAGCAAAATGGAGCGGCCGTGGGGTAGCGTGGTCATGGGCAGCTCACCGCTGAAGGCCGGAATGAGCATTTCAAAGAGGGCCCCACCCCCTGGCACGTTGCGCGCCGTGATCTGCCCGTCAATCTGCCTGAGGATCTGCACACAAGCCGAGAGCCCCAGCCCCGCATGAGTGGCCCCCTTGGTGCTGTGGAAGGCGGCCCAGAGCTTGTCTAACTCCGCTTCGGGAATGCCGGGACCGGTGTCAATGATACGAATATCCACAAAGCGCCCCTCGTTAGTTGGGGCGATCTCCACGCGGATCTCCTGGCGCGGCGCCCCCACTAAAGCCTCCACCGCGTTCTGCAGGATGTAGCCGCACGCCCGGCCCAGTTGGGTGCTATCGGCAATGGCCAGGGGCGTGTTCTCCGCCACGGTGTACTGCACCAACCCGGCCGGCAGGCCCAACCGGGCCACCGTATCCTTGACCACGTCTTCTACCAGCGTCGGGCGCGGTTGTTGCTCCCGCGCGGGGCCAATCAGATGCTCCTGGACGGCCAGGATCAGCCGGACACTCTCTTCAATCATGGTGAGGTCTTCCTGCATGGAGGCGACCCGTTCCGGGTCGGCCGATGCCAGGGCGGCCAGATCGGTGCGTAAGCGCGCCACACTGGACGAGACCGGCAGCGCCTTGTTGCCGATCCAGTGAATGGCCTCCAGGGTGGCCGTCGCCAGTGCCTCAAAGGTCTTGGTGCGGAGCAACTCGGCGTGCGCCACCTCCAGGTCGCGCAACAGGCGGGCGTTATCCAGTGCAATCGCCAGCTGGTCGGCCATGGCCTGCAATGAGGCGATATCTTCCTCACTAAACGCAGCTTCCTCAACGCTCTGCACCGTCAGCGCGCCGATGACCCGATCGCCCACCAGGAGCGGCAGCGCCATCTCGGAGCGCGTTAAGGGCAGGTAAGGGTTCTTGAAGTGAACCGGTTCCTCCCCCACGTCCAGGGCGATGAGCGCCCGCCGCTGGCTGATCGCCGTGCCGATCATGGAGATACCACCCACCTTCAGCTTGTGGCCGGCCATGAGCATCCGCGCTCCGGCCTCCCCCCGGCCGGCCCGCAGGACGGCCCACTCGCCCAGCTCATCCAGCAAGAAGACCCCGGCGTAATAAAAGCCGTAAGCATCGCAGATGATGTCTACCGTTTCGTTAATCAGCGCGTGCCAATCCAGGATGGAGGTCACGTCGCGCCCCACCTGAGCGGCAGCGGCCAGCAGGCGAGCCCGGCGTTCGGCCTGGGCCAACAGCTGGCGGTTCTGCGCATACAGCCGGGCGTTGTGAATCGCAATGGCCAGCTGATCGGCCATGGCCTGGAGGGCCGTAATGTCGTCTTCGGTGAAGGCGGCCTCTTCAGTGCTCTGGACCGTCAGGGCGCCGATCACCTGGTCGCCCACACAGAGCGGCAGTGCCATCTCAGAGCGGGTCAACGGCAGGTAGGGGTTTTTGAAGTGGACCGGCTCCTCGCCTACATCCAGGGCGATGAGTGCTCGCCGCTGCCCGGTCGCCACCCCGATCATGGAAAGCCCGCCGACCTTCAGCTTGTGGCCGGCAGCGACCATCTGAGCGCCGGCCGCGCCCCGGCCGGTCCGCAGGACGGCCCACTCCCTCGTTTCATCCAGCAAGAAGACCCCGGCGTAATAAAAGCCAAATTCATCGCAGATGATATCCACCACCTGCTGCAAGAGTTCCTCAGGATCCAAAATAGAAATGACCCGCCGGCTCACCTGGGCCCCGGCATGAAGCAGGGCGGCACGGCGCTCAGCAATCGTCGTGTTTTGCGGCATCGTTCTTCTCCTCCATCAAGGATTGAAAATTTCGTTGACAATTTCCACCAGACCGGCCTCGCGCCCTTTGACGAAGTACGCGCGCGCCCCCCGGGCGACCGCCTCTTTGGCCCGGCTCACCTCATCAAAGGCCGAAAGGACGATGACCGGCAGCGTCGGTTCCACTGCCAGCAAGACACTGAGCAGCTGCAGGCCGGCGTTGGGATCATCCTGGTCGTTGAGATTGGGCATGTGCAGGTCCAGGATCGCCAGGTCAAAGGGGGCCTGATCGGTACGGGCCTCTTCAAACCGAAATCGGCCGGCCCTGGCGCTGCCGGCAGTTTCCACGTCAAAGCCCGCCCGCAGTAACGTTTTCTCCATACTGCGCAAGACCAGGGGTTCGTCATCCACCAGCAAAATCTTAATCGCATCCTTCACCATAAGAACTGTCCTTTCAGCAAAGAGTAATTTTTCAGCGGATTTTAAAAGCCGGTGGCAGGCGATGAGGCACTACGACGGCTTGACCTGGGGCAAGATCACCACAAACGTGGTCCCTACCCCCACCTGACTATGCACCATGATCTTGCCACCCAACTGACCGATGATCTGGGCGCAGGCCGGCAACCCCAACCCGGTCCCCCCCCGGTCCCCTTTCGTTGTATAGAAGGCCATCCAGATTTTGTCCAGCTGGTCAGGCGGGATGCCGCAGCCGTTATCGCCCACTTCGGCCGCCACAAACCCCGGTTCGGCCGGCCGGACCCGCAAGTGCAAACGCTTTTCTTCAACCTCGTGCATCGCCTCCATGGCATTCTTGATCAGATTGATAAAAACGCGCTCCAGCTGCACGGCATCGGCGCGGACGCGCAGCGCCTCCGGGGCAAAATCGGTGGTCACGATGGAAGAAGGGATCCCCATGGCAGCCACCGTCTCCTGCAACAGCTCCGCCAGGGCCACATCTTCCACCCGGTACTGGCGGGCCGGGCCAATTAAATCCTCTTTAAGGCTGAGAATGGCCCGCGCACTCTGTTCAATGATGTGCAGATCCTCCAGGATAGAGTCCACGCTGAGCAGCCGCTGTAGCCGCTTGAGCGGCAACGGCTCCAGTTCGGCGCGAGTGGCCTCGGAAGAGAAGCCGTGCGCTGTTAACGCTTCGGCAGCCTGCAGCAACACCTGAGCATAGCGGTGCTCACGGAGTTCGGGCGGGGCTTCCGCCAACAACGCGGCTGCCAGCCAGAGATAGCGGCTCACGTCCTCGGTGATGCGGGCCACGCTGCCGGGAACGGGCGCAGCTTTGTTGCCCACCCAGTGAATGGCCTCGCCGGTAGCAGTGGCGATAGCCTCAAACGTCTTGGTCCGCACGAGCTCGGCATGGGTGGCCTCTAAATCCTGCAACAGCCGGGCGTTTTTGATGGCCACGGCAAGCTGGTCGGCCAGCATCTGCAATGCCACAACGTCAGCTTCGCTGAAAGCCGCTTCCTCCGTGCTTTGCACGCTCAGCGCCCCGATCACCTCCCCACCGATGAAAAGCGGCAACGCGACTTCGGAGCGGGTCAACGGCAACAAAGGGTTGTTGAAGCGGGCCGGTTCCTGCCCGACATCCAGGGCGATGCGCGCTTTCCCTAACCAGGCGGCCATCCCGACCAACGACTGGCCGCCCACCCGCAAGCGGTGGCCCCGCTCCAACAGCGTCGCACCGGCCTCACCGCGTCCGGCCCGCAAAATGGCCCACTCGCCGGTCTCATCCAGCAGGAAAATGCCGGCATAGTAAAAGCCAAATTCGTCGCAGATGGTATCCACCGTGACCTTCAGCAGCAAATCCAGGTTGAGAATGGAGGTAATGCTGCGCCCCACCCGCGCTCCCGCCTCCAACAAATGGGCCTGCCGCTGAGCCTTCTTGAGCAGTTGAAAATTCTGCTCGTTCAGCTCGGCGTTGCGTTTGAGCGCCTCGGTCAGCTCACGGACTTTCTCCTCCAGCCGGGCGACCAACATCTGTTGGTAAGCCTGCCGGTGGCTCTCATCCTGCAATTGCTCCCTGGCTCCCGCCAGAAAGGAAGCGATCTGCTCCGGGAAACGGTCCACGTCCAGGGGCTTGGATATATAGCCGTCGCAGCCGGAAGCCAGCGCGCGCTCGCGGACGTTGGCCGTTACATCGGCGGTCAAGGCCACAATTGGGACCTGGGGCAGGAGCGACTTGAGGCGCGTGGCTACCTCGTAACCGGTCAGGTGCGGCATGTGAAGGTCCACCAGAATGAGATCAGGCCGGTGCTTTGTCGCGGTGTCAATCCCCTGGAGACCATCGGTGGCTTCCAGCACGACATAATCGCCGGACAGCAGCCGCAACACCAAACGGCGCACCTCCGGAGTGTCGTCAATGCAGAGAATCTTTTTCCGCGAACTGGGCTGGTCCATCACCCCAAATTATAGCGTGAGTGGGAAGAGAAGCAAATGAGGTTAAAAGGGGGTTGGGAGCCGGCGTCAGGCCTACCCGGTGAGGGCAAACACTTGGGCCGGGGAAGCCGACAGATTTTCGGGGAATTCCCCATGAACCGGCATTCACCAGCGGTAGGATGAAAGTAGGATGAAAGATGAGAGCAGTGAGCGGTGAGCAGGAAACAGGAACTGCTACCCGCTGCTCTCTGCCCACTCTTTAACTGGTTTCTATGTCGCGTCGCGGAACCGGTCAGGAACGGCCGGCTACTCCGATACGAAATATCGGTCACTCAAGCCGGCGCATTTGAGCCGGTCATGATCGGCAACGTGACGGAGAAGGTGGTGCCGCGGCCCAGAACGCTGCGCACCGCCACTGTGCCGTGGTGGGCCTGGACGATCTCTTTGACCAGTGCCAGGCCCAGCCCGGTGCCACCGTAGCGCCGGCTCATGCTGCCATCTACCTGATAGAAGCGCTCAAAGACGCGCTCCAGCTTGTCCTGGGGAATGCCAATCCCTGTATCAGCCACCTCCAACACCAGGTTGGCTCCAACCTGGCTCAATCGTAGCGTCACCGTGCCGCCAGCCGGCGTGAACTTGAGGGCGTTGCCAACCAGGTTATCCACCACCCGCCGGAGGTGGGCCGGATCGCCCCAGATGGGCGGTAAATCGGCGGCCATCTCGGTCACCAGCTGGAGCCCCACCTTTTCGGCATTCACCCGGAAATCTTCTGCCAGCGCCCGGACCAGGTCCACCATATCCAGGACTTCGTAATGCATCCGCTGCGTCTCGGCTTCCAGAATGGCGGTCAGATCCCCCACCATTTTGGTGAGCATTTGCACCCGGCGGACGATAATCGTCACCGGTTCACGCTGTTCCGGTTTGAGCTCACCCAGCTCGTCGGCCTCCAGCAGCTCGGCATAGCCACGGATGATCGCTAAAGGCGTGCGCAGCTCGTGCGAGACATTCTGGATAAACTCACTCTTCAGGCGATCCAACTCCTGCAGCTTTTCCAGGGCCGTGGTCAGTTCGGCAGTGCGCTGCTGGGCTTCAGCAAAGAGCCGGGCATTTTGGATGGCAACACCGGCCTGCCGCCCCACCGATTCGGCCAGCGCCAGGTCACGCTCGGTAAACCGATGGCCGGGGCTGCGGCTCCCCAACGCCAGTGCGCCAATGCGCTCCTCCCCTGCCAGCACCGGCACGATCAGGCAAGACGAGGCCCCTAACTCCTTGTGCAGCATTCTGGCCGAACGTTCATCATAGTCGCACCGGAAGATGGATTGGCCCGTGTTGAAAACCCGCCATACCAACCCCTGCCCGGGCAAGAGGGATGAACGGGCTACCGCTTCAGGCAGGTTCCATACGCTAACATAATGTAACTCCGGTTGGTCAGGGGTCACCAGAGCCAAACCGCTGAGGTCAGCCCGGACCAGTTCCGTGGCCAGCCGCACCACATTGGATAACAGGACAGGCAGATCTAAGGCGCTGCTGATGATCCGGGCAACCTCGTTCAAACGCTGTTCCCGCCCCAACGCCTCGGCGATTTCGGCAAAGAGCCTGACCCTGGCAATCGCTGTCCCCAGCTGTCCAGCGAAGGTCGCCAGCAGCCGCTCATCAGCCTCGCTATAGGCATCCAGCTGCGCGCTCTCGGCGTTGACCACACCGATAATCTGCTCACCGGCGCGCAAGGGGACGCACAGTTCGGAACGCATACTATGATCCATGGCGATGTAGGCAGCTTCCTGGGTCACATCGGCCAAGCGCCGGGGCCGCCCGCTCTCCACTACCTTGCCGCTCACGCCCTGGCCTACCGCGAGCACCAGGCGCGGCCCAAAGGCTTCCAATCCCCGGTAAGAAGGATGCATCTTGAGCTGGTGAGCCGTCTCGTCCAACAGGATGACCCCAAAGTTGTCTGGATACAAAGTCTCCCCGATCAGCTGCGTCGCGCGCTCAATCAAAGCATCTTCATCGGTAGCCTCAGCGCCGGCTTGGGCGACCGCATGTAACACCGAGAGCTCCTGCAACTGGCGTCGCAGCGCCTCAAATAACCGGGCGTTCTCCAGAGCCGCCGCAGCGTAAGCGGCCAACAGTTCCAACAGGTGCAGATCATCCGTCGTATAAGCATTGGGTTGGTAACTCTGAGCCGACAGCATCCCAAAGGTCCTGTCACGCATCCGCAGCGGCACGGCCAACACCGAAACGACATGTTCTGAGGAGCCAAAATGGATCCCCGGGACGGTTGGTTCCTGCGCTTCGTTGCCGGACATAAATGATTGGCCGTGCGTAATCACGTAGCCGCTCATGGTCCCCTCCAGGGGAATATGGCGGGCGGGCACCACCCCGCTGCGGTCCACATGGTAAACCACCGCCACGTCCCCCCGGCGTTCGTCCAAAATGGAAAGCACAAAAGCCTCACTCGGCATCAGCTGGACGGTAGATTGATAAATGGCGACGTAGATGCGTTGCAAATCCAGGCCGGCACTGGCGATCTCCTGACTGGCCCAATGCAGAATCGCCTGCCGCTGGGCAGCTTCTACAGTGGATTGAAAGAGCCGGGCGTTCTCCAAGGCGATAGCGACCTGGCTTGCCAGGGACTCCAAAAAGCGGCTGTGCATATCATTGAAAGCGTGGGGTTGAGCGGCATACATGGCCACCGCTCCCACCAGGCGGCCACGGACGATCAAGGGCACTCCCAGACAGGACCGCGCCTGGCTCTGGAGCGCCAGTGGCTCGGCCGGGACCGGCTCGGCCGCCAGATCGCCCACCAGCAGCGGCCGGCGGTTGCGGATCAACCAGCCCATCAGCCCACTTTCGGCCAGGGGCTGGTGGACGTTAACCCCATCAGACCGTAGCTTGCCCGCCTCCGCCGCCAGCGCCAGGGTGACCGTGGCGGTCTCAGCCTCATAGAGAGAAACAAAGAAAGCATCGGGCTTGAAGAGTTGCTGAACCTGATCATAGAGCCGTTGCAAAAGCAGGTCGGTTTCCAACACATTGCTGGTGGCGATGGCGGCGTTGTAGAGAGCCGCCAGCTCCCGCGTCTGACGTTGCAGCTCCTCAAACAGCTGCGCCGTCTGCACTGCCACGGCCACCTGATCAGCCATGATTTCCAACGTGGCGATGTCATCGGCCGAGATTCCCGCCACCCGGTCGCTTTTGATGTCCAGGACACCGATGACCTGCCCGCTGATCCGCAACGGCACGGCCGCCTCAGAGCGCACGTCTGGCAACGCCGCCACCGGGACATAATCGGCGCAGGCGCTCACATCCGTCACCTGTAACGGCTCGCCGGTGCTGGCCACCCGACCGGTAATCCCTTCGCCCAGCCGCTGGGAGGGCCCGCTCTGAAAACCCGTCTCAGCCATATATCCGCCACAACCGGCCCGGAAGACCAGGCGATCTTGCTCCACCAGGGCAATTTCCACGTTGTAGAGCTGCATGGCCTCGGCGATCAGATGCGCCACTTCAGGGAGTAGTTTTTCCAGCGTCAGGATGGAGGTCACCCGCCGCCCGACGTCGTAAATCGTGGTCAGCTGGCGCATCCGCCGCCGCTGCGCGGCATCGGCCCGCAGGCGGTCAATCGCCGTCGCCAGCTGACCGGCAAAGGTAACCAACAGCCGTTCATCCGCCGCGCTGAAGGCCGCCAGCCGGGGGCTTTCGGCGTTGAGCACCCCCAAGATCCGCTCCCCCACCTTCAACGGCACACAGAGCTCAGAGCGGGTCGTGGAATTCAGTTTGAGGTAAGCCGATTCCTGGCTCACATCATCTATCCGCAGCGGCTGCCCTGTCAGTGCCACCTGGCCGGTCAGCCCTTCCCCCAAGGGGATCAGGTGGCTATGAACAGGGGGCAGGCGTGAGTCCTGCAGCCGCAGTACACCTGCGGCTTCGTCCAGCAGGAGAACGCCAAAATTTCCTTCGTAGAGCCCCCCGCCAATGATCTCCACCGCCCGGCGGACCAAAGCTGCCTCGTCGGTCGCTTCGGCCCCGGCCACAGCAATGGCGTGGAGGACGCTGAGCTCTTGCAGTTGACGGCGCAGAGCCGCCTCCGCCCGGGCCAGCTCGGCCACCCGCTGTTCCAGGCTGGAGATCAGTTCGCGCAGGCGGGCGGTCATCAGGTTGAAGGCTTCACTCACCGTCCCAATCTCATCACGGGATTTGACGGGTAAAGTCCGCGAAAAATCACCCTGGGCAATGGCGTCCGCCCCCTCCACCAGGGCGCGAATGGACATAACGATAGGGCGGCTGGTCCACAGCGCCACGGCCACGCCGCCTATCCCCACCGCAGCGATCAAAAGGGCCAGATTAAAGATCAGCCGGTTCTGGGCCGCAAAGAGGAGCGCGGCCGGTTGTTCTACCACAATTCCCCACTGGGGACCGGGAACAAAGGCGGAGGTGCCCATCACCTCTTCTCCCAGCAGGCCCACATACAGCTCGGCGGCCACCCCTTGCTGCTGATTCAACAACGCGGCAACCGTGGGCAGAGTCGTCAAGGTGCGGTTTTGTCTGACCAGCGCCAGGTCCTTATACCCGATGAGGGTGCCGCGCCGGTCCACGATGTAGATGTACCCCCCCTCGCCGATGTCCAGGTCGCTCAACAGCTGCCACAAATCCGCCAGGTTGACCTGAGCGATGATGATGTGCGGTCCGGTGGCCGTCTCCACGCGCTCGGAGACCCGTACCAGCGGTTCGCCGTTCACCGCAAAGGAAACGGTGCCGATGAACGTCTCACCCCGTTTGGCACGGAAAAACGGCTCGTCCGAGGCCCGCTGGCCCAACTGTTCGGCGGCGACGGGCTGGCATTCCACCAAATGGGCCCGCTCCTGGCCCTGCTCATCGGTCACGACCAGGTCAAAATAGCGGCCCTGCCGATCCTGACAGAGGGTCCTCAAAGGCAAGGCGGGCTGGAGCGGGGTCTGGCCGGACAATACGGCCGCCACCCGCAGCTCCGACAGAATATCGTCCAGGTAATTGGCGATCAGGTGCTGGCCTAACGAGGCGGCCAGCTGCTGGCGGACGTTAGCATCCCGCCGCCCGATGGAAAAGCTGCTGTTAGAGGCCAGCAAGCCCCCCAACAGCAATGGCAGCATCGCCGCCAACACGAACAAGAGCGTCAAGCGCCAGGCCAATCGCCGGCTCCGTGGTAAAACAGTCATCGTTCCCCAGTTCCCTTCATCGCCACCCGACCCCACCGGTATAAGCCTGTCGGTCCACCTGCGCGAGCAGCGGTCCTGCTTTAACGAGGACCGGCAATCCATTGAGCGTAGAGCTTCTCCAGCGTTCCGGCATCGCGCAGGCTTTGCAAGACCTCATTCACCAGCGCCAGGAGCTCGGTATCCCCCTGGCGTACTGCTATCCCCAAATCGGCCGGTTCCAAGATGTCGCCCACTATTTTTAAGTCGCGATGAGTCCTGATATATTCCATGGAGTTAATTTTGTCGTTCAACACGACATCTGCAAACCCGCGACTCAAATCTTCCAACGAGTCGCGCGTATCAGCGTACTCTTGAATTGTAAATGCCATTCCCTGATCCTGCAAGTGGCGGGCAAAACGAGCCCCGGTGGCCCCTTCTTTGACGCCTACCACCCGTCCCGCCAGATCATCCACCGTGTTGATGCCGGTCTCGGTGGCCCGCACCACCATGATCAGGCCGGTGCCGAGGTACGGATCGGACATAGCGACCCGCTGTTGGCGTTCCGGGGTGATATACATGGCCGCGATCACCAGGTCCACCTCGCCCTTTTCCAGCGTCGGCAACAGGTCGGCAAAGGCCATCTCTTTCCACTCAACCGGCACCCCGAGCCGCGCTGCTATCGCCCTGGCAATTTCTACATCAAAACCGACCAAAGCCCCGGTCTCTGGATCGTGAAATTCAAAGGGCGCGGTCAGAGCCGTTCCCACCGTCAGTCGGCCCTGTTGTTGGAGCTCCTGCAAGCGCGGAGCCAGGACAGCGTCCGGGGTAGCCGGCCGGGAAGCCCCGCGGCAGGCAACGGCCGCCATCAATATCAGCATTCCTATCCCCACCCGGAAAGCCCACCACCCGCCTTGCCTGCTCATTCACAACTCCCATGCAAGCCAGTTTTGACCGCTGAGGGCGCAAAACACGGAGTTTTCGTTTTCTTAATCGCCATTTGTCATTCGCATTTCGTGGTGGGCGAGGCCATCATGCGTGACTCCTATGGATTGCCCGGCCGCTCCGGCCGCACTGTGAGGGTGCGCCCGTCAGAAATGACCGTCACCGCCCCGTGTTGATCGGTACGATAAACCGGCTTATCCATGACCCGCGCCAACACGACCGTGGCCGGATCCCCGGCCGGGTTATCCGCCCCCACCGTGATGATCACCTGCTCTGGAGCCACTGCCTGCAAAAAAGCCGGGGTAGATGAAGTCTTCGTCCCGTGACGGGGCAGTGCCAGGACGGTACTCCGCAACGCCGTCGCCTCACGTTGCACGAGAGCCGTTTCCACCACCGTAGTGGCCGCGCCGGGAAGCAAAATGGAGGTCGCGCCATATTCCAGCCGCAACACCAGCGGGCCGGGAGACTCTGCGGCGGCGGGCCAGAAGACGTGCAGCGTCACACCCTGATCCAGCGGCCAGGCGGCCCCGGCCCACAGTACCCCCACCGTCCCCGGTGGGCGCGCCGCCAGCAACTCGCTCCACCGCGCGTAGAAGTCACTGCCGCCACTCTCCGGCGCAGTGAGCACCCAATCCACCGTGTAACGTTCCAGCACTGGGACCAGGCCGGCCACCCGCTCCGACTGCGGCGCGGTCAGGATCACCAGGTCCAGCCGGCGATCCCAGAACGGCATGACC
>CAYTGR010000009.1:58601-66201 GCA_964437445.1 uncultured Anaerolineales bacterium
CTGCGGCGCGGTCAGGATCACCAGGTCCAGCCGGCGATCCCAGAACGGCATGACCCGGCCCAAGGCCGTCAGCAACCGGGCCGGATCAGGTCCGCCATCAATCAACACCTGATGACCGGTGGGGGTCTGGATAAAGATGGCATCCCCCTGGCCGACATCCAGGAAAGTACAGTGCAGCCGGCCATCGGGGAGCGTGGTCACGTAGAACCCCGCCAGCACCACCAGCGCCAGCCCGCCGGCTGCCTGCCAGGTCGCCACGCGGCGCACCCCCGCCCAGACCTGCTGCCGCCGCTCGCGCGTTGTGGACCACCAGCCGGTGGCGGCCGCCAGTAGCGCGTAATAACCCCACACCAGGAGCGGCCCGGCCTGCTGGATCGGCACTGAGGCGTTAGGCCAGCGGGCCGTCCACTGCACGACCTGAATCGTATAGTGGAGGAAAACCCAGGCAATGGCGCTCAGGAATTGACCAGCGGGCAACCAGAGCAGCCCGGCAATCAAGGCCAGCCCACCCCAGATCATGACAAAAGGCTGCACCGGCAGGATCAGCAGGTTGGTCAACAACGTCACCACCGACAGCCGGTGGAACAGCGCCACCAGGATCGGCGTCGTGGTCACCTGGGCCGCTAACGTGACAATCAAAGCATCGCTGAGCCAGCCGACGATCCGCTCGGCCCGGGCCGGGTCGGTCAACCGCGTCAGGACGCGGCGGAACCCCTGGGTCAGCGGCTCGGTGTACAGGATCAAGCCGGCGGTCGCCGCCACGCTGAGCTGAAAGCCGCCGTCCCACAACGTCCAGGGATTGGCCGCCAGCATGACCAGCGCCGCCGTGGCCAGCGAGGTCGGCCCGTGGACCCGGCGCTCCTCGCGGCGTGCCAGGATCGCCACGCTGCCCATGAGCGCGGCGCGGACCACCGCTGCGCCAGCCCCGACCAGCGCCGTGTAGAGCCAGATGCCGGCCAGCGCTACCGGCGCTTCCCAGCGCCGGCCGACCAGCCGGTGCGCCAGCGCCAGGAAAATCCCGGCCACAATCGTCAGGTTGAAGCCGGAGATGGCGACAATGTGGCTGGTCCCGGTGGTGGCAAACGCTTCGGTAACCGCGGCCGGGATGCCGCTTTCCACGCCCAGCAGGATGCCAGACAGGAGCGAGGCCTCGGGCTCAGGCAGCATCGTCAAGACCACCGCCAGGGCCCGCGCTTTGAAACGGTAGAGCGCTTCCCATAGCCGGCTGGCCTGGTGCCCGGCCAGTACCGTCACCTCGGCCTGGCGGACCACCGCATGGATGCCGCGCTGGGCCAGGTAGGCCCGATAATCAAAGTCCTGCAGCACCGGCGGCTCCTCCAGCCGCCCCACCACCTGGATGCGATCTCCGTAATCCGCCGCCGTGTAAACAGGAATCTGCACCAGCACCCGGCCCTGCACGGGGCGCGTGAGCACATCCGAGGCGGCCAGTTGTTCGGCCGCCACGCGCAGGTAAGTGGTTCGGGGCCGCCGGTCGGGTTCGCCTGTCACCACCCCGGTGAGCGTGACGGTTCTACCGTTAGCGTAATAAGCGGCCTGGTCCGGTCCCAGGGCCGGCTGCGCTATCACCAGCCGCCCGGCGCCCAGGAGCAGTCCAGCCAGCGCCCAGAGCACCCGCCGGCACCACCACGCCTGGCGCCAGCCATAGAAAAGCACCAGCGCCACGGGAAGCGTCAGCAAAAACCAGACCGGGGAAAACAAAGCGGCCTGGGCCAGCACAATGCCGACAGCCCAGGCCGCTGCGAACACAACTAAAGGTGTCATGAGGCCAGCTCTTAGCGCGAGGCCCGCCGGATCGCTATCCCACCAATGCCTCGCTCAGGGAACGGATGTCGTAGAAGGGCCCATCGGCCGGGGTGACCCGCTGGAAACGTAGCCGGGCCAGCGGCACCTTCTCTTCGCCGATCACAATGTAACCACGCTCGCGCTCGCGGAAATCGTAATGCGATCCTACCTCTTGTTCAAATTGGCGGAGCACCTCCGTTTCCAACTCGGGCACGCGGTCCTGTTCAGTGACCACAATGAAGTCATCCTTGCCACCATAGCCCAAGAAATCGTCCTTCACCGTATCCCGGCTGAGCGCCTCAGCCAGAAGGTGAGTCACACCGCGCAGGAGCTCTTCGGCCGCCATGAAACCGTGCAACTCCCGGAAAGGGTTGATGTAGAGCACCCGCACCCGCAACAGCGCCCAGGAACCCTCCGGGGCTTTGAGCAGCTGGCGTAGCTGGTCCTGGATCAGTTCGCCGGCGGGCAGTCCGGTGACCGGGTCCGTGCGATTGGAGGTGTTGGCCCGCCGGAGGGCATTGCGAACACGCAGCGCCAGCTCGTCGGGGTCATACGGCGACGGGACAAAGTCGTTGGCCCCTACCTCCAACCCACTCAGGCGCTCCCCGCGCTCGTTGCGGTCAGCCAGGAGCAGTAGATAGATGTGCCTGGTCCGGCTGTGACCACGTAGTCGCGCCACCACCTGGGCGCCGGGCATATCCGGCAACGTGGTACTGATCACCACCCCTTGCGGCAACAGTCGGGCCGCCAGGTCTATCCCGGCCGCCCCGGTTTCGGCCTCCGTCACCGCAATATCAATCGCCTCCATGTGCTCCCGCAGCAAGGCGCGGTTCCCGGCATCATCTTCAATCACCAACACCCGGCCTTCCACTTTTCGGCTTTCCACCTTTCACACCTCCCGCCGACTCCGACTCATCAGAAGATGATCAGCTCTTTATAGTTGTGAATCATCATCATTATAGGGGTGAAAACCACCAGCGTCAAGTGCAGCCGCTTGTGCTGAGCCGGGAATCGCAAAAGCAACGCGAAATCCAATGCAGTTGGAACGATTTTCAGGACGGCTACGTTCCCGGATAAAAGTGCGGGCCGCCTCCAGCGGGAAATTCCAGGCGCCCCCCCGGATCACTTTAGTCCCCGGTGTGAAGTCGCTCTCGGTCCATTCCCAAATGTTGCCAGCCACGTCCAACAAGCCGTAAGGGCTGACCCCTTCCAGGTAGATGCCGACCGGCGTGACGCTGCCGATACCGCTCTCTCGGGTATTGGCATATGCCGGATCGGCCGTTTCGCCCCAGGGGAAAGTGCGCCCGTTGTCGCCCCGGGCGGCGCGTTCCCACTCCTCCTCCGTCGGCAGCCGCCCCCCCACCCAGAGGCAGTAGGCCTGAGCTTCTTCCCAGGTCACCAGCGTGACCGGCATATTATCCCGGCCTTCCGGATAGCCTCGCTGCTCTGGATCCCAGTTGTAAGGGCGGGCCCAATCCTCATTCACATAAGGAACAGGGATTTGGGGATGCGCCTGGATAAAGCGAGCGTATTGAGCGTTGGTCACCAGATAACGGCCGATCCGATAGCCGCGCAGGTAACGGGGGCGGGCCTGTTCCCCATAGAGGAATTCGCCGCCGGGGATTTCCACGACCGCTTCAAAGTCGCGGGGGTCTCCCAGATAACCCAGCGCCCGGGCCGCCGAGATCCGCTGGCGCAACGGCGCGGCCCGCTCACCGGTAACGAGCAACGCCAACGCGGCGGCATACTTGCGGCTGGCCCCCTGCTGCCGTACCACCCCCACTCCGGCTCGGATGCGAGTCAGATCGTTGCTGCACAAGTCATCCCAGAGCCGCTGGAAGGGGTCACTCTCCCCCAACGCTTCCTGGCCGGTGGAAAGTGTCAGGTGCAGGTAAGCGCCAATCTGAACGGTGGTAAGGCTGGCAAACAGCGTTCCGATCCGCAGCATCCGCATGAGTGGGCGCAGGCTACTATATTTAGCCACCAACGGCGGCGCCTCGGTCCCGGCCAGCGTGGGCAATTCCTCCTCCCGGTTGACGGCCCGCACTTCCAACTCCTGGATCAGGTTAGGATATTCCAGTAAATCATGGTAGAGCTCGCGGTAACGGGCCTGAATCACCACCATCTTGGCCAGCAACGTGAGATCCAACGGCTCCATCGTGCCGCGCGAGAGACGATGCACCGCCAGCTCCTGCAAGAGGCGGAAAATGTTGAGCACGCGCTTGATCATCCGGGGATTGGGCGCCAGTCCGGCGGCGAAAACGCGCCGCACATCGCGCGGCAGGTCCGGGGCCACTTCGGCCACAAAGCGCCCCATCTGCTGCACCTCCAGGGGCGGCAGATAAAAGGGTAACTGGACCAGCTTCTCTAAATAACTCTGGCCGGCCCCGTGCTGCTGCTCACCGTAGCGACCGCGCACCACGCTCTCCACCCGCTCCTGATCGGCCGCCAGGAAAAAAGCGCAGCCGGGCACATCCAGGAAGAGTTTGATCGTCTCCAGCACCTCCAACGCCCGGTCAGGCAGGCAGCGATCCAGGTCATCCACAAAGATCACCAGCAGCCCATTGCGGTCCGTGACATACTTTTTGACCAGCTGCGCAAAGCCCGACTGAAATTCCTCCAACAAGGTCAGCTGGCGGCGATAGATCTGCACCTCCGCGTGGGTGAAGGCCTTGGCCAGGTCTTCCAACGTTTTCGTCTGACTGTCCGCCACTTTGAGCAGTTCCAGCAACGTCGTAGGAGAGGGGACCAGCGAAAGGCTCAAGCGCAAGAGGCCCTTGCCCAGCTGCGGCCAATCAATTTGCAGCGCCCCCCGCTCCTTACGGTTCACGTCGGTGTAGAGACGGGCCGCCCAATCCTCTATCTGACGCAAATCCTCCGGTGCCAGGTCCAGGGTCTTGAGCTCCTCCAGCACACGCAGCAACAGCGAGCGCCACATCGCGCCCTGATCGCGCTCGTACTGCCAGGCGTTGAACCAGATGATCCGGGCCAGCCGGTGGCCGGCCGTGCGCCGCCCGGTCAAGCTGGCAGCGATCAGCCGCATCAGACTGGTCTTGCCGTACCCCCAGGGGCCGAAAATGCCGATCGTCAACGGGGTGCTACCGGTGAGGACAATGCGACTGAGCGCCTCGGCGTAATCGGCGAAGTCAAAGCGGTCCTGCTCGGTCGTCAAAATGGGTTGGTCGTTCCAGTAAGATGGCTCCATAGCATCAACTCCTTGTCTGTCGCGTTGGCAATTATAACTGATTTTATCCGGCGGCACAATTGCAAAGAAAAGGCCGTATCCCCACCACCCACCTGAGCCATGGCGCAAAAACGCGCCGCTCCCCAGGATCGTGAATTGGGGAGCGGCGGGATGGATCACCCGTGCGGCGAGGGCCGCTTACTTTTTGTGGGTCGCAAAGAGATGGGCCACGTAAGGCCAGTTGACCACGTTCCACCAGTTAGTGATGTACTCCGCCCGGCGGTTCTGGTACTTGAGATAATAAGCGTGCTCCCAGACATCTATCCCCAAGATGGGCCAATCGCCACGGGAATAGGGACTATCTTGATTCGGGAGGCTGTAAAGGTCCAGCCGGCCATCGGGCTTGATCACCAACCACCCCCAACCGCTGCCAAACTGGCCAAGGGCGACCTGGTGGAACTTCTCCTTGAAGGCCTCAAACCCGCCAAAGGCCGACTCTAACGCGGCGGCCAGCTCGCCGGTGGGTACACCGCCGGTCGGTGGAGCCATCACCTCCCAGAACAGGGCGTGATTGGCGTGCCCGCCGCCATGGTTGCGCACGACCGTGCGGATGGCCTCGGGGACCTGATCCAGCCGCTTGAGCAGCTCGGCCACCTCCAGCGCTTCCCACTCGGTCCCGGCCACGGCCTTGTTGAGATTATCCAGGTAGACCTGGTGGTGTTTATCGTGATGCAGGTGCATCGTCTGCGCGTCAATATAAGGTTCCAACGCCTCATAGGCGTAAGGTAAAGGCGGTAACTGGTATGTCATGGCTCGTTCCTTTCTTCCTAATGGTATATTTGATATATAAACTATATCTTTATATTTAATATTATAAGCAATTATCAGGTTTTGTCAAGGTCTTGGCGATAAAAATCGGACAATTCAGGACGGCCAAACCCAGCGCTACAAATTCACAGTTTTCTCTTGGCCTTCTCTCAGCTTTTTCACAGCCTGAAATTTTAGAATCTTGAGTACCAGCCCTAACGACTGGATCACAAAACAGGAGGATCGTATGAAGACCCAAAGAGGTAAAATGAAAGAATTTCTTCTCGCCGTTTTGATCCTTGGCATGGTGGCGCTCTCGGCCTGCAGCGGGGAATCGCCAACCCCCAGCGGCGGCGTTGCTACACCAGCAGGGCAGAACGCCACCCCTGCCCCGCTGGCCAATGCAACTCAGGCAGTCGCCACTACCGCTAATCTCAACACGGACTACGAAAACGCCGCTTCCGTTGAATTACAGCTGTTGTTGGGGACGCTGCAACTCACCGGCGACCTTGCAGTCACCCCGGAACAGGCCAGCACGTTGCTGCCGCTCTGGCAGGAATTCCAAACGCTCAGCCAGAGCATGATGCCGGCCCCAGGTGCTCCCGGTCAATCCGCCGGCGACGCGACCCCGCCAGCTGCTAACGACAGCGCCGCCACTCAGGCGCAACTGGACACGCTGATCGCCCAGATTTCGGCCGCCATGACGCCGGCACAGCTCCAGGCCATTGCCGCGCTGCAACTTACCCAGGACAGCGCGCTGACCCTCATGCAAACGCTGGGCCTTACCCCAGGCGGGCCGCAAGGTCCTGGCAATAACGCCGGGGGCGGTAACCAGCCTCCCCAGGGCACACCCCCGGCAGGTGGCCCCGGCGGGCAGCAGCCCGGGAGCGGTGACACCGGCACGCCTCCCGGCGGGCAACGGGCCGGGGGCGGCATGATCATGCCGGAATTGATCACGGCCTTGCTGCAACAGTTGGAGGCCATCAGCACTGGCCAGGCGACCTCGGCCCTCCCGCAACCTGCCCTGGCGGCCCTCAACACCGGCGACACGCTGGCGGTGTACACCCTGAAAGGCGAGACCGCCACCGAGACCGGCAAAACCTATGTGGCGACCGAGACCGACCAGTCCGCCGTCTATGTGACCGATGGCGGGGTCCTGGTCATGACGGGTGCGACGATCAAGACCAGTGGCAACACCTCTTCCAATGACAATAGCAGTTTTTACGGCCTTAACGCGGCCGTGCTGGCCGCCAACGCCGGCCAGATCACGCTCTCCGACAGCACGATTGAGACCAGCGGGAGTGGCGCTAACGGCGCTTTTGCGACAGGGAACGGGTCGTCGGTAACCTTATCCAACGTCACCATCACAGCGACCGGCGGGGGCGGTCACGGCGTGATGGCGACCAACGGCGGTGTGATGACCCTCACCGATGTGGATATGACCACCGCCGGGAAAAACTCCGGCGCGATTGCCACGGATCGGGGCGGCGGCACGATCAATGTCACCGGAGGTATTGTGACCACCACCGGGCAGGACTCGCCGGGCATCTATTCCACCGGCGATATCAGGGTCTCGGAGGCCACGATTACCGCCAGCGGGGCCGAGGCCGCCGTGATTGAAGGGGCCAACTCCATTGACCTGACGAACACGACCCTGACCTCCAGCATGGCCGACAAATGGGGGGTGATGATCTACCAAAGCATGTCGGGTGACGCGGAGGGGACCCGGGGCGTCTTCACGATGACCGGGGGCACGCTCGCCTACACCTCCGCCAGCGGCCCGCTCTTCTTCGTGACCAACTCCAC
>CAYTGR010000009.1:66301-83370 GCA_964437445.1 uncultured Anaerolineales bacterium
ACGGCTCAGGCGCTCAGCCTGACGTTGGATGCCACCAGCACCTGGACGGTGACCGCAGATTCGTACCTGACCAGCCTAACCGATCCGGCCGGGATTTCCGGCACGACCATCACCAACATCATCGGCAACGGCCATACCGTCTATTATGACCCGGCTGCCTGCCCGGCGTTAGGTGGCGCAACCTACACTTTGAAGGGAGGTGGGACACTGCAACCGATCCAATAGACACCTTCTGAGCTCACTTTCTGGCTGAACACAACGGGGGCGCCTGGCTGCGCCCCCGTTCCCGTTATCGCCGTCGCCGCGCCCGCTCCCGCGCTTCGCGCAGGCGGGCCAGCGTCTCTTGATCTTCCTCTGCGGGCGGCGGGGTCGCCGGCAGTTTTTCTGCCTCCCGGCTCCTCTGAGCTGCGGCTCTCTTTTCCCCCCACGCTTCTTTTCCCGGTTGCCCCGGCGCCGGGACAGGGGGCCGCGCGCCGCGCTGCCGCGCGCGCTCCCGCGCCGCAAACAATTCACCCCACACCGCCGGCTCCTGGCGTCTCTGGGCCGTCAGGCCACCACGCCGCCGGAACCACTGCACCAACCGCACCCAATCCGCGCGGGTGAGACGCAACCGCCGCGCCGCCACGTCCGCCGGGAAGAGCAACGCCGCGAGCAGCAACAGCGCGGGCCACAGGGGCTGCGCGCGCTGCGCCGGGACGGCGGTCGGCGTGAACGCGGCCGCCGGCGTGACCAGCGCCGCGCCGCCGGTCGTCTGGGCCAGCTCGGCCAGCAGCGTTTCCCCGCCGCCGGTCCGCCGGTATTCCGGCGAATAGGGGACCACCAGGCCGGTCGTCCGTTGGGCCACGGGTGCGCCGCTCGCGTCGCGCTGAACGATCTGCACCAGATAGGTTCCCGGCTCGGCGACGACGGAGCTCCCTTCGTAGCGGCCCGCGGCCGTCTGCTCCAGCCGCACCGTCTGCGTGAGCAGCTCCGGCCCGACCAGGGTGGCCTCGGTCTGGAGCAGGTCGCGCGGATTGCCCTGCGCGTCGGTCGCCGTGACCTGGAGGTGCACGTCGGCCCCGTCCTGCGTGACGGTGGCCTGCAGGTGCTCATCCGCCGGCTCCGGCAGCGTCCAGCCGACCAGCTGCGCGGCAAAGGCGTTGAAGCGCTGCCAGGTGACCCAATCGGCGGCCCAGCGCCCCGTGAGGTCAGAGGTCCAGGCGACGGCGCGGCCCAGCCCATATTGCCACTGCGCGAGGACCGGGTCGCCGCGCGGGCTGACCAGCGGCACCTGCGCAGTAGCTTTCGGCGTCGTGCCGTTGTAGCCCAGGAGCGCGGGCAGCGTCGCCGGGTCCAGCCCACGCAGGACAGCCGTGGGGGCCGCCGCCAGCGGGTAGAACGGCTCCTCAATGAGATACTGGCCGACCGCCTGGATGGTCTCCTTGAGGAAGATCTGCGGCACATCCTGCATAGCGGGCGCGGCGTAGTAGCGCCCGCCGCCCTGCTCGGCCAGCCCCTTGAGATATTCGGCGGAGCCTTCCCCGGCGGCGACGACCGAGAGCGTGATCCCCTCCTCGGCCAGCCGGCGGGTCAGTTCGTCATATTGGCCGGAACGCGACCAGCCGTCGGTGAGCAGAATGATGTGCCGGACGCGGGCGTCGGTGTTCACCAGTGCCTGCTCGGCCTCCGAGAGGCCGGCGAAAAGGTTGGTCTGCCCTTCGGCTTGAATGCTGCCAATGGCGGCCTGGATGGCGGGCGCGTCGGCCAGTTGCTGCAGCCGCAAGGCCCATAACGCATTTTCATTGAAGGCAACAATGCCCAGATAATCCAGCCGTCCTAACGCCTGCGTCGCTTGCAGGATGGCGTCTTTGGCGATATCCACCTTCGGCAGCCCGGTCTCCACGCGGGCGTACTGGCCCGGCAGCGCGCTGGGATTGTCGCAGTGACAGCGCCCCATGCTACCGGATTTGTCCACAGCAAAGACAATGGCGATGTTCGGCTCCTGGGTGCGACTGCGCACGTCCATGTCCACCGGCAACGCGGCCTCCAACGGCGTGCGGAGGTAGCCACCCGCGCCGTATCCCTGCTCGCCGCCGATCATCACCAGGCCGCGCCCCAGGTCGCGCACCAGCACGGGAAGCGCAGCCATCGTCTCGGCGGGCAGCGCCTCGGCCGGCACATCGACCAGGACGACGGCATCGTAGCTGCTCAAGGTGGCCAGGTCGGTGGGCAGATGCGCGGGCGGGAGCACGGTCACTTCCATGCCGGTGGATTCCAGCGCCGCCCGGAGCGCGGCGGCCTCGCCGGAGCTCCCCTCCGCCAGGAGGACGCGCGGCGGCCCGTAGACGGTAGCGAACCCGGAGGCGAGGTTGTTCTGCGGGAGGGTATCCAGCGCCGGGGTTAACTCCGCGCGGTAACGGTGGAACCCGGTCTCTCCGGCGGTGAGCGCCAGCTCCACCCGGTTGCGCCCCGGTTCCAGAGCCACGGAGCGACTGGCGAGCAGCTGGCCATCGCCCAGCAGGTGGAGCGTCGCCTCCTGGGCCACCGTGCTCTCAATGACCGCCGTGACCGCAAACGTTTGCCCTTGCCGGACCGTGGCAGGGACCTCCAGGTCGACGAGGTAGGCCTCCTGTTCGGCAGGGGGGGCCAGCAACGGGACGACGGCGAGCTCCACGCCGCGCAAAGCGGCCAGGTCCGCCTGGCGACGGGCGTCGCCGACGTTTTGGAGGCCGTCGGAAAGGAGCACCAACCGCTTCTGGCTCTCCTCCGGGAAGAGTGCCAGCCCCAAGCGGAGTGCGGCGCCGATGTCGGTGCGCCCTGAGCGCGGGACAGAGGCGATGGGCGGCAGCTCGTGCGCCTCAGAGGCGAGCCGTTCCACCAACGCGTCCTCGCCGAAGGCAACGATGGCCGCGCGCGCGCCGGCCGGCATCCCGGCGACCGCGTCGCGAATGAACTGTTCGGCGCGGGCCTGCTCGGCGGCGGAGACGCTATCGGAAAGGTCCAGCACGAAGACGACGGTGAGGTCATCCACCGGGCGGACAAGTTGCGCGCCGGAGAGCCCCAGGATCAGGCCGAGGCCGACGAGCGCGCGCAGGAGCACCGCCGCCCACCGTTGACGGAGGAGAGAAGCCCCCAGGCCACGGACCGCAGACCACCCGCCCCGCACGGGCTGCGCCCGGCGGCCGAGCAGCGGCAACGTCAGGAGCGGCAGGAAGACCAGCAGCGCCCAAAGTACAGCAGGATGCGTAAATGATAGCTGCATTTCAGGGTAAAATATCGTGTCCACCAATGTTACGCAGGTAAATATGATCCGGGAATTCCTGCAAAGTGATGCGAATGCTCATGGTGATGGAGATCTCTCGGACCGGCGGCTGGAGATGCTTCAAGGTCTGCACTGTTTTGTAACGTAACGAGGGGTGTCCCTTGTTCTGCAGGAACAGTTCCAGTTTGCGGTAAACCAATTCTCTCAATTGGGGGTCAAGCCGCCTCATGCTCTTTTCAAATTGCGGTGACGTGACCAGTTCCATAGGTGCTACTTGGCTGGTTCATCAGGCTGAGATTCTATGTACTCGGCCAGCTCACGGACAGAACTAAACCGATGAGTATGCCCCTGGATATAAGCTTCCGTCGCCTCTTGTTCGGCCTGAATCCAGCCAGGAGTAGTATAACGCGCCTCATCGACAGCCAGAAATTCCTGCTTGATGAACACTACCATATGATAAATCTTTTCTATTTCCAGCGGTGATAAACCGTTGAGTTCCTGTAACAATTGTTGCCGATAATCTATGGTCACGGTCATCGTTTTACCTCCTGATCCGAACATGTCCTTAACTTCATTGTACTCCGAGCTGTACTGCGCTGTCAACCCCATGGAGCGTTTGAAGTCTGTTCTCTGACTCTCCCAACCAGCCACGCTAACGTGCCGCGGTATTGCACCAACCACTCCACCAGCAGCAAAATCAGCGCGGCCCAGGCGAGCGGACGCCACCATTCCTGGCGCACCGGGCGCGCGGCAACGACGGACGTCCCGGCGTTACCGGCAATGGGCAACGTCGCGCGCGGCGCGATCTCCGACTCCTGCGCGCTGAAAGCGTTGACGGCAAACTGCCCGTAGGGCTGGAGAGTCGCATCATCCGGCTCCGTCCAGGCCACGGTGTAAAGGCCCGGCGTGGCGGTCCCGGCAAAGAGCGCAGACCCCCGGTCGGCGGCGATGCGGGCGGTCGCACCGTCAGGGCTGGTGATGAGTGCTGCGTCGGCCTGCGGCGGCAGCGGGATGCTCACCGGCTGCCCCGGCGTGACCGTCTCCGGCAGCGCGCCGGTCGCGCCAGGGGCCAGGAAATCCACCAGATTGGCCAGCAGCAGCGGGAAAGCCACCCGCAATGGTAAATCCGACTGGCGCGGGTCAAAGGCCAGCACGGCCAGCCGGCGGCCGGCCAGTTCCCCGGCAATCAACAGCGGGGTGGTCGCGCCGCCCTCAGCGACAATCACTGGCCGGCCCCAGGCCGGCAGCGGGAGTTCCGCCGCCCGGACGATGACCACGTCACGCAGGTCCACATATTGGAGCAGCGGCTCGGTGGCGCTGGCCGGCAGCGGCGCCGGCTGCGTCAGTTCGCCAGTGACGGAGAAAAACTCCGTGGAGCGCAGCGGCCCGATGAACAGCAGCGCTCCCGGCGGATAGGTGCCGTCGGACGGCAGGACGGTGTCAAAAATCGTGAGCCAGTTCGCGCCGTGCTGATTCGTTGATTCGTTGATTTGCTGACTCGCCTTTTCGTAGTCCTCCAGCGTGAGCGTCGTGACCTCTACGCCCGGCAGCAGGGCGAGCGCCGTCTCCAGGAAGCGATTGCCGGGGCCGACGAGCTGGATCTGTGCGCCGGCGATGAGCGGAGCGACGGCCCAGGCGCGATCGTCGGCTGCCAGGGCGTCCGTGCCCTCCAGCCGGGCCTCGACGGCGGCCAGCTCCGGCGGCAGGTCGGGGAAAGTGACACCGACGGACTGTCCGGCCGGCAGCGTCAGGTCGCGCACGGCGAGGAGCTCACCCCCTGGTTGGTAGAGCAGGAGACGACGCTGCACCTCGGCAGCGCCGTATTGGGTGACGCGGACAAACGCGGTCAGCCCCTGCCCGGCGGCAGCCGGATCCAACGAGAGGGCGCTGAGCGCCTGGTTCTCGCCGGAGGTGCCAATGGGGAGATAACGCACCACAGCGGCGGCGCTCAGCCGCTCCGGCAGGCGCGCGCCGCCGTCCGAGAGCACCACGATCTCCGCTTCCGGCTCGCCGGCGGCGACGGCAGCGGCCAGCTCCAGCGCGGTCGCCAGGTCCGCCCCGCCCGGGCCGGGACGGAGCAGCGCTAACGTGCGCTCTAACGTCCCCCGGTCCGTGCTGCCGGAGAGGAGCACCTCGGTCGTGCTGCCGGCAACGATGAGTGTCACCGGCACGTCGGCGGGCAGGTCAGCGGCCAGGCGGCGGGCCTGCCCCACCGCCGCCCCGAGCCGGTCGGGCGCAACGTCGGTCGCGGCCATACTCGCGGAGGTATCCATCACCAGGATCAAATGGCTGCCGGTGGCTGCCTGGGTCCAAATAAAGGGACGGGCCAGCGCGATAATCAACGCGATGAGGAAGAGCAATTGCAACACCAGCAACCAGTTCGCGCGGAGGCGCTGCCACGGCGCGTTGGCTGCGGTATCGCGCACCAGTTCGCGCCAGAGGTAGACGCTGGCGACGGTCCGCTCCTCGCGCCGCAACTTCAGGAAGTAGAGCGCAACGATGACCGGCAACAGGGCAGCCAGCGCAAAAGCAAGTGGCGTCAGAAAATTCATGGGGCCTCGTCAAGAGTAGACGGTAGACAGTAGGCGGTAAACAGGGAAGAGGGGATCGAGGTCATGCCGCTGACCGCCGATTTTCAATAGATTGGATAAGCCGATACAATAAACGACTGACACTCTCAGCGTCATCAAACAGGGAGCCGGTATCAGCTGCATATCCCAGATCGCGGGCCAGGATCAGGTAGTATTTGGTTTCTTCCAAAGAGGCTTCGGCAATGTTGTAAAAGCGGATTTTCTCTGCCTGACCACGACGCTTGAACCCCTCAGCGATGTTGGCCGGAACGGAAACCACCGCGCGCCGTATTTGGGAAATTAGTCCATATCTCTCCTCCGGGGGAAAGGATTGCGTCAGCCGATAAATCGCCAGCACCAGTTGATGCGCTTGCTGCCATACCTCCAGCTGTTGAAAATTCTCTATCTGGCTCATGGTTCTCTCTCCACAGAGGTGTTTTCCCTATCTACCGTCTACCGTTTACTGTCTACTTTAGAACCTCATACCGCCGCAAATACGCCAGCACTAATTCCTCCAGCGGCTGTGACGTCTCAATAAAGACATAGTGCGCATTGAGCGCTGCGCAGGTTTGAGCGAGCTGCTCCTGCCACGCCTGAAGGCGCGCCTGGTAGCGCCGGAGCAGGTCGTAGTCGGCGGTGATCTCCACGGTGGCGGCGCTCTCGCTGTCCACCAGCCGCAGGTCGCCCTCCAGCGCGGGGTTGACCTCCTGCGGGGCGAGCAGGTGCAGCACGGTAACCTCATAGCCGTGACCCGCAAGGGCGCGCAGCCCGGCCTCCCACCCCGGGCCGAGCAGGTCACTGATGACGAGGAGCGGACCGGGCCGGGCCGCGCGGGCCAGGTAGGCGCGCAGCGCGGCCTCCGGATGGAGCTCGCCGGCCGGTTGCAACGCGGTCAACCAGTCAAACCAGGCCAGGGCCTGCCGCTTGCCACGGAACAGAGCCGGCCGCAGCCCGGCGGGCGCCGCCGCGCCGTCGTTGAGCGCCGCACCGGTGACCCGATCCAGGCCGACGAGCGCCACGTAGCCGAGCGCGGCCGCTAAGCGGCGGGCGTACTCCCATTTGGGCGGCTCGCCAAAGGCCATGCTGCGGCTGGCATCCAGCAGAAGGTGGACGGTAAGGTCTTCTTCGGCGACGAAAAGCTTCAGAAAAAGCCGCTCCAGCCGGGCGTAGGCGTTCCAGTCAATCTGGCGGAAGTCGTCGCCCGGCGCGTAGGTGCGAAAATCGGCGAACTCCACGCTCCCGCCGCGATTCGGACTGCGCCGCTCCCCCTGGATCTGCCCGGCGCGCAACCGCCGGCTCACCAGCGTGAGCCGGTCCAGTTGGGCGAGAAAAGCGGGATCAAGCAACATAGAGCTTCCTTGCTTAAAAAATGCTCAAAGGGAATGCTACCTGTCAAACGTCAAACGTGAAACACCAGGATGGGTTAAGCCTCTCATCACGCCTCGCGCTTCACGCTTCACGCCTCACGCTTCACGTTTCACTCCCACCGCTCCAGCACCTGCGCCACCGTCGCCTGCACAATAGTGTCCGTCGTCACCCGCTCCGCCTGAGCCGCAAAGTTGAGGATGAGCCGGTGGCGCAACGTCGGCAACGCGGCGGCGCGGAGATCGTCCACGGCGACGTTATAGCGGCCATCCAGCAGGGCAATGATCTTCCCGGCCAGGATCAAGGCCTGCATTCCGCGCGGGCTGGAACCGTAATTGACGTACTGCCTGACCATCTCTGGCGCGGTCTCGTCGTAGGGGAGCGTGGCGCGGACCAGGCAGGCTGCCGCTTCGGTGACGTGGCGGGCAATGGGGACGCCGCGCGCGAGCTGCTGCATCGCGCGGATCGTCTCGCCGTCGGCGACGGGCTGCGGCTGCGGCAGCTCCACGCCGGTCGTGCGGTCCGCGATCTCCACGAGTTCGTCCACGGAAGGGTAATCCACGTTCAATTTGAAGAAGAAGCGGTCCAGTTGCGCCTCCGGCAACGGATAGGTGCCCTCCATTTCCAGCGGATTCTGCGTCGCCAGGACGAAGAAAGGCTCCGGCAGCCGGCGGGTCTGTTTGGCAACGGTGACGCTGTGCTCCTGCATTGCCTCCAGCATCGCCGATTGGGTCTTGGGCGTCGCGCGGTTGATCTCATCGGCCAGGACGAGGCTGGCGAAGATCGGCCCCGGCTCAAACTGGAAGCGGCGACGGCCCTGTTCGTCCTCGGCGATGATGTTGGTGCCGACGATGTCGGCGGGCATCAGGTCAGGCGTGAACTGGATGCGGCTGAAGGGGCAGGTCACGGCCTGCGCCAGACTGCGCACGAGCATCGTTTTGCCCAGGCCGGGCACCCCTTCCAGCAGCGCGTTGCCGCCGGCCAGCAGCGTGATAAGCGTCTGGCGGATCAGCTCGCGCTGGCCGACGATCAGTTTGCTCACCTCGGCCTCAATTGCATGCGCGGTAGTAGCAAAAGTTTCGGCGTCCATCCCAACTCCTTTGAAAATAGAAACCAGTTAAGTAGTGAGCAGAGAGCAGAGAGCAGCAGGTAGAAGTTCCTGTTTCCTGCTCACCGCTCAAAGCAATCATTCCTCCGGCCACCAGAGCCAGCACTTCCAACGGGATGGGGATAACCTGTATCGTCCCCTGGCACGGCCCCTACCGTTCAAAATAAATCTCCTCAATGGCAATGAGCGGCAGCGCATGTCCAAAAACAACCTGCCGGATGTCGGCCCGGTCGGAATAGAAATCCACCGGCACCCGCAGATTGCGGTAGGTAACGACATTCTCCTCATGCTCACGGAAAACGTGCAGCAAATAGGGCATGGTGGGGATCACCGCCAGGCTGACCAGGCTGACCGGTTCAATGAACTCCACCACCACTGGCTGGCCAGCCTGTCCTGTCAGAAAAGGGATGTCAATGTACATGTCCTGATACTCACCGGGCGGGTAAATGAAAAGTCCCCGCTTCTGGGCTTCAGGAAAGATAATCCCCGCCTCCAGATATTCATAACCGGTCAGCGGCACCGGGGCCTGGAAGCAAATCAGTTCACCGTTGGGGGCACACTGGAAATTGATGGAGCCGGCCCGGGTCCTCTCAGCCGCGCGGAGCAGGAGACAATCGCCCGGCTGGTAGATGTATTGCCACTTTCTGCCCGTCCCAATCAGGCCACCGATCCAGCGCCGGACGTTATGGCGGCCCACCAGACGTTGTTGTTTAGGGGCCAACCCGTAATGCTGAACAACGTTCTCAAAAATAAATTCATCGGGCATGAGGAGTCCTTTCAGAGGATGGGATTGAGCGGGGAAACTATGGCTCCAACCGCGTGAAGTAATTGCGCACGTAGGTCTTCAACCCGGCGGGGATATATTCACGCTCCAGGGATTGGGCGGCCGCGGTGGCATAGCTCGTGTAAACCTCAGCGTAGGGGACGGTAGCCGCACCCCGGCTGCCCGGCAGCGGGGTCTGGTTCTCGCGGCTGAGCTCCTGCCCCTGGCCGGTCTCGCGCCCCGGCAGGAAATCCGGCTCGCCGGGCGCTCCCTGCTGCAACGGCGCGACGACGGTATCCAGCTCACCGGTGGTGTACGATTTGTTGGGATCGGTAGGGGTGCCGGCCCGGCCGGTGCGGACGCCGGGCGGCAGCGTGCGGGCGCTCGTCCCGCCCCCGCCACCGACCTGTTGTCCCTGCCCCTGCCCTTGACCCTGGCCCTGATTCTGACTCTGTCCCTGCCCTTGACTCTGCCCCTGCCCTTGACCCTGGCCCTGATTCTGACTCTGTCCCTGCCCTTGACTCTGCCCCTGCCCTTGACCCTGGCCCTGGCCTTGCCCCTGCCCCTGCCCTTGACCCTGGCCCTGGCCTTGCCCTTGCCCCTGCCCTTGACCCTGGCCTTGCCCCTGCCCCTGACCGGCCTGCTGCCCCTGGCCCGCGCGGGCCAGCGCTCGCGCCGCGCCTTGGGCGGTGTTGAGCGCCTGCGCGAGCGCCTGTTGCTGCGCAGCGGCGCTCGCGGCCTGTTGGAGCGCCCGGGCCGCCTGCTGCGCTGCTGCCTGGCCGCTCGGGGCCGCGCCCTCGCCGGCCCGCACACGCTGCGCAAGCTGGCTCAACGCCCCGGCCAGCTCAGCATCGCTCCCGGCGAGACGCTGGGCCGCGGCCTCTAAGGCTCCCGCCAATGCCGCCTGCTCTTCCGGCGAGCGTGAACCGGCTTGCGTGGCGAGCTCCTGCAACAGCTGGGCGGCTTCCTCCGGCGTGGGTGTCCGGTCGGTAGCGCCGGCCAGCGCTGCCAGGTCCGCCCCTAACCCCTCCAGCGCGGCCTGCCGGGCAGCGGATTGGGGATCCAGTTGAGCGCGCAGTTGTTCCTGGAGTCGGGCCAGGTCGGCCAAAGCGTCCTCCCGATTGCCGGGGTTTTGGCGCAAGCGTTCGGCCATGTCACGCAGTTGGCGCAGCAGCGCTTCTTTCTCAGCGGGATCCAGTGAGGTATCCGCTTCCAGTTCCTGCGCCTGCTTTTCCAGGGCGGCGGCCTGCTTTTCCGCCTCGGCGGCGACGGCCGCCCGCTCCCGGAGCACCGCGTCCATGGAGTTGGGCAGCAGCGCCAGCAACAACGCCGCGACGAGACAACCGGCCGCGCGCCAGAGCGCCCGGCGCGGCCAGTGCAAAGGCAGATCACGCCGGGCCTCCAAATGGCGGGCCGTGGTCAGAGCGTCGACCTGTTGGCGGGCGACCAGAGCCGGCTCAAAACGGGCCGCCGCGTCAGGCCGGGCGCTCAGGTCTAAAGCGGTGCCCAACCGGTCACGCAAGCCGAGCGCAGTGTCCACGCGGCGGGCGACGCGGGCCAGCGGCAGCGGTCGCAACAGGCTGTAGGCGAGCACCGCCGGAGCCCAAAGCGCCAGCAGACCCCAGGCCAGGCGGTGATAATAGGGCAGTGGGAACAATCGGGCCGCCGTGTAGACCAGGACTGCCGCCAGCAGCGGCCACCAGAGCGTCCGCGCCGCAAGGTACAGCCCGTCGGCCCAGCGCAGCCACCGCCGTAAGGGGCGGAGCAACAACAACAGTTCGTCGGACTCAGCCATGGGTCTCCCTGCAAAACGAATCAGCGAATCAACGAGTCAACAAATCCACCAACTCCCCGCGTCCCAGCAGCTGGCTGGCAGTAAGCTGTTATGGCGAACTGACGGTCGCCGGCGGTACTCCCAAGAGACCTGATTGCTCTGCTCGCTCGCGCAACCGCGCTTCGCCGGCCACCTCGTCGTAGGGCCGCTGCTGCACCTGGAGCTGGAGTCCCGGCGAGAGCAGATCGCGCACACTACCGGTCCAGTGCCCCCGGACGTACCACCCCCGGTCGGGGGACCAGCTGGCGACCACACCCACCGGCGCGCTGAAGCCCAGGCCGGGAACCAGCGCCCCCTCCTGGACCGAGTAAGCGCGACAGTAGGCCCACAGATAGAGCTGCGCCTCGGTCGTTTGCGGCTCGCTGGATAAAACTTCCACATCGCAAAAGGCGGGAATTTCAGAGGGGAGCAGGTTCAGCGCCAGGTAATCGGCGATCCAGGGCAGGGCCGTCGCCGTATCAAAGGGCGTGAAGGGGACCGGCGTCGGGGTCGGTGTAGGCGTGGGGAACGGCGTCTTAGGAGGCAGGTCCGGGGTGGGCGTCAACGCCAACGCTGTGGGCAGCGGAGTTGGGGTGGGCAACCCAGACAGATCCCAGGGGGTGGCGGTCATGACCGGCATCGCAGCTCCAGGGAGCGGGGTTGGCGCAAACATAATTACGTCCGCCGGGGTGGGCGTCACCAGGCCCAGCCAGCCGGTGGAGCCCAGGTGCGTGCCAAACGCAACATAGAGCCCGGCGGCAATCAGCGCCAACACCAGTAGCGTTGCTATCAGCCCACGCCAGCCGATCCGCCAGCGGCGCACCGGCTTGACCAGCTGGATGGTGAGCAGCTGCAAGAGCGCCGTCAATGCGACGTAGAGCGCGGTAGTATATTGCCAGAGCGGCCGGGCGATGAGCTGGCCCGTCGCCGTGCCCAGAATCGTCGGGCCGCCGGAGAGCAACGACAGCAGCCCGGTGAACGAACTGAAACCGCCGTAGCCATAATAATCGCTGCTGATCTCCGGCGTCATGATCCCGGAGGCCAGCGCGCTCAAAGGGTTAACGTAGAGCACTTGCAGCGGCGGGGTCTGGTTGTAAATGGCCCCGGTCACCAACCAGATGAAAAAGCTGCCAAAGATCAAGGTGATGACCACCAGATAGGTCAAAACGGTGGCCCGTCCCGTCCGGTGGGTCAACGCCGAGAAGAAGATCCCCAATGAGCCGTAAGCCAGGCCGGTCAGCCCTAGCAGCCCCACCGTTTGGATCAGGTCGCGGATCACAACGCCGCCAAAGATAAAGACAATGCTGAAAAGCGGGATTGCAGCCAGGATGAGCAACAACACGTAGGTCATGGCGGGCAACAGCTTGCCCCAAAGAATGGCGGCCGGCCGCAGTGGCGTCGCCAAAAGCATGTCGTAAGTGCCGCGCTCGTACTCCCCGCTGATGGCGCCGGCGGTCAGCGCCGGAGTGATAAAACAGACAAACAACAGCTCCAGGAACGCCAAGCCGATGAAGAGCGCCTGCCCAATGTAGGCAGTTTGCAGCGGGGTGGTCGACCCATAACGCTGGTTGGCCGCGATCAGCGTGACCCGGTAAAGCCCGTAGGCCAGCAAGCCCAACACCACCAGGTAACCGGTAAGGATGAGAAAAGCGCGCGGGCCTCGCATCTGCGCCCGGACCTCTTTGATGATGATGGGATTCACTCGTAAATAGCGCGCCCAAAGCCGTGCAGTAGCAGGGTTACGTGTTGCGTGTTCCGTCTGGGAGGTCATAGTTCCTCCATATCCTTCATATCCATCTTTGCGTGTCGGTTCCCTACCATGGCATTTTCCACGGCATTTTCCACCGCTGAGTTTCCTGGCTCCCCCGCCCATTGGCAGGCGGTAGGTTTTTTATGAAAGCGCAGGAGGGCAGGCGGCGCATCATTCTGGACTGCTCTCCTCGGCGGTAAGTTGCAGGAAGAGCTCTTCCAATTCGTTGCCCACCTCGCGGAATTCCGCCAGGACCACGCCACGCTGCACCAGGAAGGCCAGCAACTCAGAAGCCGCGTGGAGGTCCCCCGCCAGATAACCCTCCAGCCAGGCACCGCCGGGGGTGCCGTTAGTTTCCAGCCGCAGCACGTTGCTCACGCCGGGGAACGCCTGCAGCGCGGCCAACGCCAGTTCGGCGTCGGAGAGGACGTGCAGGCGGAGCATCCGCCCCGGCTGCGCCTGCTGGCGCAACGCCTCCAGGGGGCCGCTGGCGACCATCCGCCCCTGCTGGATGATTCCGACCTCGGTGCAGGTGTCGGCCAGTTCGCTCAAGATGTGTGAGCTGAGGAGGATCGTCTTGCCCATCGCGGAGAGCTCCTTCAACAGTTCGCGCATCTCCACCCGGGCGCGGGGATCCAGGCCGGAGGCCGGCTCGTCCAGCAACAACACCTGCGGGTCGTGGACCAGCGCGTGGGCCAGGCAGAGCCGCTGCTGCATCCCCCGCGAGAGATGTCCCACGTCGGCGTCGCGCTTGTCGGCCAGCCCCACCAGCTCCAGCAACTCCAGCACGACGGTACGGCGGCGCTGGGGTGACAGCTCGTGGCAACGGGCAAAGAAATCCAGGTACTCCCAGGCGGTCATCTCCTGGTAGAGGCCGAAGAAATCGGGCATGTAGCCGATGGTGTTGTGGATCGCGCGTGGATCTTCTTTGATAGAGCGACCGGCAATCCAGATCTCACCGGCGGTCGGCTCTAAGAGGCCGGCCAGCATCCGCAGGGTCGTCGTCTTGCCGGCCCCGTTCGGCCCGATGAAACCAAAGAGCGCCCCGCGCGACACCTGCAAATTCAAGTTGTCCAGCGCCGGCCGCGCGCCGGGCTTGTAACGCTTGGTCAGATTGCGCGTTTCCAGGATGTAATCATTCATGGGAGCACTCCCTCCACCCCCACGTCCAGCTGGTAACACGAGCCTATGCTGTCGTCACGTACTGCCTGAAGGCGGACCAGGCCGGTCGCGGCGTCCACAAAACGGGCGGGGTCGGCCACCGGCAGAGAAACGCCCGCCGTGATGCCTTTTACTGATACCCAGGTACGGGCCGCCCAATCGTAGAGCTGAATCGTCGGCAGAGAGGGATTCATCGTGACATCCATCGGCGCGGCCAGCACGGTCAGGCCGGTGGGGGTCAACCCGCGCACCTGCGCCGGCAGGATATATTCCATCGTTACACTGCCGCGGGAAACGTAAAACCGCCCCCCCCCGCAATCCCCGCCATCTCCCTGGGACCCCATTATTCGCCCTGGGATGAGCCCCGGCGCGAGCACGACGCGTCCCTCCCGCATCGGCAACGGCAACGATTTGACGATTAGCGTGGTCTGTAGCGGCGCAGCACGCAGTAGTCCAGCTACCTGCACGTTCAACGGGCTGAGCTCGGTCCAGGCCAGCAGCAGCAATCCCTCAGGCACCTGCGGCTGGCCCCAATTCGTGTGGAAATAGGATTCCAGAATGCTCTGGCGCAGCATCCGCCGGCGCTCGGCGTCAGAGGCGGACGCCGGCGCTGGCATGTTGGACGGCAGTTCAAACAGCGCCCACGGGATAGAGCTACCTGTGGTGCTGCCGGCCAGCGGCTCATCCACGGTCCGCTCCGCGCCGGCCGCCAGCTCGCCCAGCTGGACAAACCGGTTGCCCGCCAGCACGACGATCCCCTCCAGAGGGTAATCCAGCCCGTTACGTAGCGTCCCGCGCAGCCAGTTCCCCTCCAGATAAAGGTCGGTTTCCACCGTCTGATCTCCCGCTGGCCAGAGCGTCTCGGCCTCAAACGTTTGCATCGCCCACTGGTTGACCGTCAGGCCTCGGACGAGCGCCGGGTCGCCCTGCAGGACGTTCAGAGCGCCGATTCCTGTGTCCAGGGGGGCCGCATTCATCCAGGGGGCGTAAACCGACATCGGGCTGATAAGCGGATCGCCGTCCACCTGCACCTGATAGCTCTCGCGCGACGGCGAAAAGAGGCCAACGTAAGTACGGACCGGGTAAACCGTCCCTCCTTCTGTCAGCGGAATGACGGAAATCTGGTGGATGATAAGGTCGCTGCCCCGCAGCCGGTAACCGGCCCCAAACGCCCCGGCCGAGAAGGCCAGCGTCAGCGCCGGGATGGTCAACCAGGCCCATTCCAGGCGGCGCAGGCGGCGCAGCAGCAGGTAATTGACCGGCCCGACAAGCAGCACGTAAATCCCCAGCAGGATCGCCAACCAGCGCACCGACGGGGGAGCCAGCGAAGGCAAGTTTTGGAGCGCGTAGCTCATCTGCTCGGCCTCTAAGGACCGCTGGGGGATGTCAATGGGCGTATTAGAAGGTAGCGCCGAGCCCGGCTCCAGGAGCTTCTGCCAAAACAAAAGGATGCCGGCCCAGGCGTCAAAGGGGCTGGTCGTCGGATCCAACGCCAGGTAAGTGATCCAGCCCGCGCCCTGGCTCTCCTGGACCAGCAACGGCTGGCCGTCCTGGCGAAGCAGCGCGTGCCCCCGCAGCGAGGCCGGCAGGGTCGCCACAAAGGGGCCGGGCACCTGAACCGGCTCGCCGGTGAAATCGGCCAGCGCCGGCAGGGCCGCCAGTTCCGTCGGCGCGGCGAGCTCCACCGGCCGCAACGCTTCGGGCAGGCCGGTCAGCGTCCGCGCCGCCCCCGCGCCACCGCCCAGGACCAGCCGCCCCCCCTGCGCGATCCAGACTTGCAGCGCCTCCACCTGCGCCGGCTTGAGCGCGGTGGTGTCCACGTCGTTCACAATCAGGCAATCCAGCGAGCGCAGCGCCTCGGCCCGCTCCGGCAAATCGGCCAGGGAGAGCCTGAAAGCCTGAACGAGGCCCCGCTGGCGCAACGCTAACGCATTCAACGCCTGCAACGCCTGGGGATCTTCGGTCAAGAGGCCAATGAGGTAGCTATTCTGCGGGTGGGTAATCACAGAAAACCTGGTACTGACCAGCACCTGGTCCCCGCTGACCAGCCGGGTCTCAAATTCCTGCGCAAAAGAGGGCGGCGGCACATAGAGGATCACTTCCTTCCGCGCGCCGGCCGGCAGTGACACCGGCACCGCGTAGATCGCCAGCCCGGCGGTCCCGGCGATCTCCGTGCGGACTTCGGCCTCCAGATCACCGCCGGCGTTGTTGAGGCTGATACGCAACGGGAGCCACTCACCGTACTTGACGTGCCCGCCGAGCAACGGGGTAACGCCCATCGTCACGCCGGCGGACTGGGCGGCCACTGCTGACCAGCCCACAGGGCTCAGCACGCCGGCCAGCAACACCAGCAACGTGCCAAGCCGCACCCACCCTTTCATCAGCAGTCCAGAGTTCATCACCCGTGCTCCTTGTCCCTGGTATCCACGTAGCAAGGCACTTTTCTTAGACGTTAAAACACGGCGATTGGTTCCCCGAAGCGGCGTAGATAAGTTTACGCCCCTTCGTCAGTAGCCAGGCAGTGAGGGAGAGTGGGAAAAGCCGGGTGAAAAGCGGCAACGGCAGACGTTGGTCACCACGCCGACGCGCTGGCCCCGCGCCATGAGCTGTTGCGCCGCGCCGATGATCGCCGTGGTTTTACCACTGCCCAGAAAACCACGACCAGATGCAGGGGCATAGTCGCTCCGCCTGAGGTTCTGCTACTTCAGCGCCTTCTCCAGCTCCGCTAATAACTCCCGCTGGCTGGGGATGATGGAGGAGAACTTGAGTTCGCCGTTGATCAGGATGCTGGGCAGGTTCTTGATCCCCAGCTGCCTGACACGGGCGATGGTTTCCGGCCGGGTGAACTTATGCTCCACCAGGTCCACCCGCCCCCCAAGCTCAGCAACAGCGCGTTGGGCCGCGCTGAGCATATAACCGCACGCCGCGCAGGTGTCGGAATCCAGCGTAAAGACCTCCAGCAGCGGACGGGGCAGGTGAGCATAGTCAGGTAACGTCACCGCCACGGCCAGGTCCGGGGCCTGGTAGTGCGCGACCATCTGCCGGGCGCTCTCCGGGTTGCGGACTGCCTGCAAAACACCGATCGCGTTTTCCACGGGTGTGTCGTAGGGCATGTCACAGCCGGGTGAGATGATCAGGTTGCGGTGATCCAGCTGCTCCAACAGGTCCACCACGTATTTCATGTTGTCCAGCTGGGTGCCCAACAACATCCGCGTGGTGAGCGGGATGTTGCCGCCAAGCGCGATGTTATAGCGGTCGGTGACCGCTTTGGCCCCGACCATGTCAATATTCTCGTCAA